>CAZVYJ010000048.1:0-22463 GCA_964631565.1 uncultured Planctomycetaceae bacterium | reverse complement strand
CCTGGCCGCCGCGATGGGTCGGCACGGGCACGGAAGACTACTTCAACGGCTCGTACTACTGGAACGGCGTCAAGCCGGAGGATATGGTGCTTCCGTACGGCGGCATCACTCTCCGCCACGACGGCATGCGGCGGATATGCGCGTATCGCTGGCAGATTACCGACGCCGTGAACTTCAAGAATCGCATCAGGGTCGATATGCAGCACGGCCCGGTCAGCGACTTCCCGGCTGACTACGCATCGGTCGGCTACTGGTACATGCAGAAGCCGATAGCGGCGCCGAAGCTGCCTTCGATGGCCGACCGCATCCAGCGGACCGAACTGCCCGCGCCGATCATGATGGGCTGCCGCTGGGACGGCGATTTCACCACCGACGGCCAGCCGCTCGTGGTTCGCCACCTTCGGACTGTCGATCCGGAATACTGGACCGACGTTCTGCCTGAAGGCCTGGCCCCCAAGAGAATGCAGATATTCTGCGAGGCGAATGAAATCGGCCAGGATATCGTCGGAAAATTGTATGTTCCGGGCGACGACTGGTACGACGTAACCCTGTTCCTGACGACAGGCCCGAGTTACGGCCAGTTCGGCGTGTTCCTGGACAAGAAATTCCTGGGCAATATCAACACCTATAGCGAATCGTTTAATCCGTCGAAGGATTTCCAGTTGGGCAGATTCCAGCTCACAGGCGGTTCGCATGAGCTTACGTTCAAGTGTATCGGCAAGGGCGAGATGGCTACGGCCATGGGCCTAGGAATCGTCGCTGCCCAGTGCAGGCCAATAACCGCCCGCAACGTCGATAAGTGGCTGGTAATCGGCCCTTGGCCGTGCCCGGAGAAGGGCGGCTGGGAAACAGTCAATCCGCCGGAAAAAGAGCAGGACCCCGCCGCGGAATACAAGTTCAAGATTATCCGCAACGGCAAGGAAGTTGACCATGTGGCCAAGTGGATGCCCATCGAACTTCCTCCGGGCGGCGGCGTGGCGTCTTACGCATATTTCGGCTGGGATTCATGGCAGGTATGCTACGGCCTGACGTATATCTGGTCCCCAAGGGAGCAGACGATAGGCGCCTTCATGGGCAAGGACGACGCACTGGCGGTCTGGTGCAACGGCCAAAAGGTTCTTGACGACAACACCTGGAGCATATATCTCGGTGACCATCTTATAGCGGCCTTGCCGCTTAAAGAGGGCTGGAACGAGGTTCTTGTCAAGAACGGCAACTGGCACGGCTGCTGGGCATGGAGCATGAGGCTCACCGACCCCAAGGGCGAACTGAAGATAAGTAACGTCCAGCCGGACGAATTTAAAATCAAGAAGTAAACGTAAGCTAAACAGGAAGGCAAAATGATCGAGACTATGACGTCTCGTCAACGAGTAGCCGCTGCAGTCAGGCACGAGGTCACAGACCGCGTGCCTCTGCAGTTTTGGTGGACTTCGGAGGCGAGCAGCAAAGCGAAGGCGTATCTCGGCGTCAAGACGGACGCCGAACTTCATGCAGCGCTCGGCCTGGACATGACATGGGTCTGGGCCGATTACACAGGCAGGCCCAGCATAGACCTGGGCCCCGGAACCAGGACCGTTTACTGGGGCTATGTGCTGAAGCAGGTGGAATATACCGGCGGCGTCTACGAAGAATACTGCTACTATCCTCTCGCCAATGTCACGAGCGTTCAGCAGGTGCATGATTATGCCTGGCCTGACCCGGCCGACTTCAATTACGACGAAATGCCGGCCAAGTTCGCCCCCTTCGCCGATATCGGCGGCGAGCAGTGGCTGGGCGTGGGCGAAAGCTCCATTTTCGAGCGGTCATGGGCGATGGTGGGCTTCGAAAAGTTCCTCGAAATGCTCCTGGTCGAGCCGGAAATCGCCATGGCGATTATGGAGCACGTGAACGACTTCTACATCGAGCAGACGCTGAACCAGCTTCGAGTGTTCAAGGGGCGGGCCGACATGGTCTACATCGCCGACGACCTCGGCACGCAGCTCAACATGCTGATAAGTCCGAAGCTCTGGCGGCAGACCGTCAAGCCGCTGCAGAAAAAATTCAACGACGCCATCCTGGCCGAGTTCCCGAATGTCGTGTTCCATTACCATTCGTGCGGCTCGATTCCCGATGTCATCGGCGACCTGGCGGAAGTCGGTGTGGATATTCTCAATCCGATTCAGCCGAAGGCCGCCGGCATGGACGCGGACACGCTCGCCAGGCTGTGGGGCGACAAGATAAGCTTCTGCGGCGGGCTGGACATACAGGAACTGCTGCCGCGGGGCACGGTCGAGGAAGTCAAGGCCGAGTGCAAGCGCCTTATCAGGACACTCGGCAAGGGCGGCGGATACATTCTCGCACCGGCGCATGCCATTCAGGTCGATACGCCTCCGCAAAACGTGGTCGCTATTGTCGAAGCTGCACACGAAACGCCGCCGACAAAGTAAAAACATACAAGAAAAACTCAGGAGAGCCTGATGTCTTCGTCCTCGAAAAAAATACCCGCGGACAGGTTTACGCCGCACGGCTACCTCGCCACGCGGCATACGGTGAAAAAGAACCGGTTCGGTGTCGTTCGTTCATCCGAGCCGCTCGGCTTTGCGGTATGGGGGCCTAACCATCCCGGTCCGTACGGCAGGAAGTTCGGCTACTGCGCCGAGATGAATTTCGCCCTCGCAGTCGGCGGCAAAACTTATGTCAGGCCCGGCGACTTTGACGATCTCTACGCCGAGACGCACACCTGCGAGCGGTTCACCTACGTCGCACAGGCCGGCGATGTGGAAGTCAAAATTACGTACTTCCTCGTCAAGAAAGGCCTGCTCCAGGCGAACGTGAAGCTCACGAATAAAGCCAAGGCTCGTCGGAAGGTCAGGCTGTTCGGCCTGTGCGGGCATCTGCGCGATTACATGTTCACCGGCTTCTGGGAAGAGGGCATGCTCGTCCGCAGGCGCAGCGCGAACGAGGTCGAAATTAAGGCCCATGCCGAGGGCGAGTCGGTCGTGCTGAAGGCCGCAGGCAAATGCGACGCGGTCGGCTGCTTCGGCAGCATTTCTGCCGCCAGAAACGCAATCGCCAAAGGCAAGGCCATCGCGGATTATTCCAAAACAGTCGTCCGGTACAACCGCAAGGGCGACAAGCTCGGCGGTGCGCTGGAGGTTCCAGTTGATTTGCCAGCCGGCAAGAGCAAATCGCTGACGTTCTTGCTGGCGATATCGCTGGTCGATACCGAGCTGGCCGACTTGCTCGCCACGCCGGCAGCCGAGGCCGACAATGTTCTCGCCGCCAAGAAGGCTGCGGACGAAAAATTCTTCGCCGAGTCGGCTTCAATATCCGGCGACTGGCCGGACCACTGGCGGCGAGGGATGGTTTACGACAATCAGACGCTCCGCATGTGCATCTTCCCGCCGATGGGCGTTTTCAAACACGAGTGGGACGGCATGCAGATACAGGGTCCGCGCTACGTGCTGGCCGAGACGACGTTCGACATGTTCCTTTACGGTTATGGCCCGACGAGGCACGCTCAGCAGGTGGTGCTCGGTCCGATGCAGGATGCCCCGGCCCCGTGGCTGCCCTGCATCCGCGAGGACGGCAGCGCGAACATGATCGCGTGGAACGGCCATCCGTGCGGGACGGCCCCGGAGTGGGGCGCACCGGCGTGGGTCATCGAGCGCCTCTACCGCCGCAACTGCGATAAGAAATGGCTTGCCGACGTGCTTAAACCGCTGACGGCCTACCTGAAATGGTGGGACGCCAACCGCACCGACAGCAAGGGCTACACGCATTATCTCTGCAGCTATTGTTCCGGCCAGGACATGTCGCCGCGTTTCGATCCGCAGTCCGGCGGCGGCGACGACACGACGCACTGCCGGCCTGTTGACCTGCACGCTGCGATGGCCGACGCATGGCGATTCGTCGGCGACGCAAACGAACTGCTCGGCGACAAGGCCGCCGCGAAATATGCGCGCAGGCAGTCGGCGCACTACCGCGCGAAGCTCGACACGCTGTGGACGGGCAAGTGGTACAACGATTACAGCACCGCCAGGGGCGGCTTCACGAAAATCATCGACGTCATGCAGTTGGCCCCGTTCTATTACAACCAGTCCACGCCGCGGCAGGCAGCCGCTGTCCGGCAGGCCGTCGCGGAAATGTGCAAGGGCACGCCGCACGTCTGGCCGACCTTTATGCTCATGCTCGCCGAGAGCGCATACCAGGTCGGCTGCTCGCGCGAACTGGCCGAAGCTGCGGCTGAGAGAGTCCAGCACATTTATTCGGCGCTGGACGCCAATCGCGTCCGCAAAAACATGCCGCTGCCCGGCGTGCAGCATGAATACTGGCCGACCGGAAAGGTCTGGGGCGCCGAAGGTTACGGCTGGGGAGCACTGAGCATCGCGCTCATCATCCGCTACATGGCCGGCTGGCGCGAAGACGGCCCGCTTGACGGCAGCGCATTCACGCTCGCTCCGGCGATGCCGAAAAAACTCATGAAGCCCGGCAGGATGTACAACCTCAACTATCTGCCGGCCCTCTCGTCCAGGTTCGATTTGTCTTACACGGTAGGACGCGGCGGGAAGATGAAGGTCACGGTCCGCTGCCTCGACGGCAGGAAGCGCATGACGCTGTCATGCAGCGATGGCAAGGCACTTGCCGCCGGCACGGGTGTGCTGGAGGCTGAAATCAATAACCACGAACGCTACGAACTGGCAATCAGGTAGCATTTTTCAGGAGCGACCCCGATGTCTGAGAAGCTGGAGAGAGTCACGAATTGGCGGGCGAAGTATGACGTCACGCGAAAGAAAATCGCGGACCTTCGCGCCAAGGCTGATTTGAGCAAAAACCCGCAGTATAGCGTCGAGATAAAGGAGACTGCGCGCAATATCACGCTGACGCGCGAAACCTACAGCATAACGTTTGACAAGAAACCGGCCATGGTGACGAAGGCGAATATCGGCGGCGAGAAGCTCGCCGACGTTCACCTGCCGCACCTGCTGATAATCGACGCCGACGGCGCCGAGCTGAAGCAGGAAGACTCGACAGCCGGCGACCTGAAGGTCCGCGAGGAAAAGTTCAGCATCTTCCTTGAGGGCTTTTTCACGCTGGCCGGCAGGAAGGTTCCGATCGTCTACGAAATGGACCGCATGACCGGCACGACGTTCTGCACGATGGACGTGCCCGGTCCGCTGAGCGTCCGCCGCATGACGCTGCAGCACAGCCTGGGCAAGACGCCCCAGCCGCTCGACACGTTCTACGCGCCGCATCACTATCTCAAAAAGTTCAAGCCCTACAAGCCTGTCGTCATCAACGAGTACGAAATCGACGTCATCTTCGAAAAAGACACGATGATGTACTGGACCAACGACACAATGGGCCTGCAGGTCTACTCCATAACGTGGGACAAGAGCAAAGTCTTGCCGGCGGAGAAGAAATACATCTACGGCACGGGCGAAATCCGCAACGGCGAAAGCTGGATCGACCTTACGTTCTTCTCGACCGGCACGAAGCAGACCATCGACCTGCCCGACGGCTACCGCGTGACCTGCGCGTTCAGCCTCATGCCGCTGAGAAAGTGGCGGCCCAAGAGCGAAGTGTTCGGCTCGACCTACCTCATGCCGATGTCTGATACCGGAATATACACGAAAGAAAAATCGCTGGAGATGGCGTACAACCACTTCGGCCGCAACGGCGTGACGATGGTCTGTCACGGCGCGCCGCATCCGACGTTCATCCCGGTTGACCCGGAGTTCACCCGCTGGCAAGCCGAAATGGGCCGCAAAAACGGCGTCAAGACGCTGCTGTACATCGAGCGGAGCTGGGCCAACGAGGCCGGCCATCCCGAGAACGGCATGCTCACCAAAGAAGAGCTTCTGGAAGGCAGGCAGGAGCTTGCCAGCCACTTCGGCCCAAACGACAACGGAGCCGCGAGGTGGGGCGGCGGCATCACCATGTGCCCGAACTACGAACTGTGGCGAACGCACCTGCTGACGATGATCGACTACTACGTCGGCACGCTCGGCTTCGACGGCGTATATCTGGACACGAACTTCATCTGCTCGTGCACTAACACCCGTCACGGCGAAAGCCCGGACGAAAGCACAGCCGTCCGCGGCGCGATGACGTTCCAGCAGGACCTTAGGCTGCTCATCGACGACTACATCGAGCGCAACGGCCGAGAGTACCAGATTATCAACCACTACTGGGAGCAGCACTCAGCCCCGGTCTCCAGCCTGGGCGACTACGTGCTGCCGGGCGAGCAGGACGCCGGCAAGCACATGGCTGCCCTCAATCCGGCCCAGAAGACCTTCAGCTACTCGGTCATTTCGACCGGTGTGAATTCCATCTGGTATTCCTCCGAGACCTACGACTACAGCAGCCCGCAGATTTACAATGACGCTGCCGACTGCGGCGGGCTTATCTGGATGAGCCCGTATATCGAAGGGCTGGCCGAGTACCCGCCGATGGGCAGAATGCTGCACATGCGTCACATGCAGCCGCTTACGCAGTGGAACCTGCGAGGCAGCCGACCGGTGCACCGCTTCAGCAAGGAATACGCGAAGATATTCACCGGCGGCGACAAGCACACCCGCGCCACTATTTACATCAAGGACGACAGCCGGCTGGTTCATCTCGTCAACGACGGGCCGAAGGCGAAATCGACGTCCTTCTCAGTGGCCGTCCCAAAGGGCTGGAAAAAGTGCCTCGTCCTGAACGCCGCCCGCATGCGCTGGCGTCCGGTTGACGTGAAGAAGGGCCGAATCGCGATGTCCGGCATCGACTGCACCGAAGGTCCGCAGCCGATTATCGTCAAGCCGTTCCCGAAGGCGATGGGCTACAACTGGCACGACAACATCTGCCGCACTGTCGACATCAAGATAGACGGCAATAAGGGCATCGCCAGGGCGACCGGCGTCGCCAATGCGATAGGCGCCTGCTTTATCGAGGTTCCCGACGGCATCGCCGTCGCCGCCAACGGCAGAAATCTCGGCAGCATGGGACCGAATATTTACATCCTGTCGCTGATGTTCACTTCCGAGGGTATCGCGGAAGTGCCGTTCGAAAGCTGCCCGGTTGTGAAGGCTCCGCGCGGCTGGTCCTGGCTGATGAAAGACTAATCGCCGTTCGATGTTGTGACGGATAACATGACCGCTACCGTCTGCAAGCGCCGATGAGGACTTGTTTACGGTAGCGGTTTGACTTATAAAGCAACTCTTTCAGGCCCCAAAGAGCCGTTTATGGAGAAAGAACAGACCAACAAGGCGCCGCTGGTCAGTATGGCCGGCATGGGCAAGAGCTTCGACGGCGTGTCGGTCCTGCGCGGCGTAAACATCGACCTGCACGCCGGTAAGGTTCTTGCGCTCGTCGGGGAGAACGGAGCCGGCAAGAGCACGCTGATGAACATTCTCGGCGGGGCGTTCACCGAATATGACGGCGAGGTGCGGGTTGACGGCAGGGCGGTGGGTCTGCACAGCCCGTCGGCTGCCAGCGAACTGGGAATACGAATTATCCACCAGGAACTCAGCCTGATCCCCGCCCTCAGCTCGGCGGAGAATATTTTCCTCGGCCGAGAAATTCGCGGTCCGCTGGGCTTTGTCAGCAAATCCCGCATGAACGCCATGGCACGTCAGCTTCTGGCCAGGCTGGACATGAAAATCGACGTCACCAGGCCGGTAGAGTATTACAGCATCGCGGTTCAGCAGATGGTCGAAATCGCCAAGGCCCTGTCGGAAGAGGCCCGTGTGCTTATTATGGACGAGCCGACCAGCGCCCTGTCCGAGCACGAGGCGGAACAGCTGTTCAAGGTTATCAACCAGCTCAAATCGCAGGGCGTGGCCATCGTCTACATCTCGCACCGCATGGAAGAAATCTACCGCCTTGCCGACGAGATAGCTGTTCTTCGCGACGGCAGCTTCATCGGCTCGGCGACGCCGGATAAGCTTCCGCCGGAAAAACTCGTTCAGTGGATGGTCGGCCGAGAGATCACCCAGACATTCCCGCAGCGCAACGCGAAGTTCGGCGACGAGGTGCTGAGCGTGAAAAACCTGACAGTTACAGACCCTGCGCTGCCGGGTAAAAAGTTCGTCGACAATGTGAGTTTTTCAGTCCGAGCCGGTGAAATACTCGGCCTGGCCGGCCTTCGCGGCGCGGGCAACAGCGAACTGCTTTGGTCGCTGTTCGGGGCCTTCGGGCCTCAGGCGGCCGGCGAAATAAAAATCTCCGGCAGCCCGTACCGACCCGTCAGCGTACGGGCCGGCATGGCCGGCGGAATCGCCCTGGTCACCAACGACCGGAAAACCAGCGGACTGGTGTTGCCGATGGACGTTATTGATAACGCGACGCTGGCTGCCCTGAGCGATATGCTTTTTGCGAAGGTCGTGCTGACCCGAGGCTTGCAGAAGAGGCATGCAGTGCCGGTGCTGAAGGATCTCAAGACCAAGGCCCGCAACTCGCAGGAGGTCGGCACGCTTTCCGGCGGCAACCAGCAGAAGGTCGTACTGGCAAAGTGGCTGCTTACGCATCCGAAGGTGCTGCTGCTGGACGAGCCGACGCGCGGCATCGACGTTGTAGCCAAGCATGAAATTTACGTGCTGCTGGACCGCCTTGCCCGGGAAGGCATGGCGATTATTCTTACGATGAGCGAACTGCCTGAACTGCTCGCGATGAGCGACCGGATACTTGTAATGCGAGGCGGCAAGGTTACCGCTGAGTTTTCACACGAAAACGCGACGCAGGAAAACGTCGCCGCCGCAGCCATATAGAGGGTAACTTGATGACGGAAAAACTTAACACGCCGGACAAGCCAGGCTTCTCGTGGCGGTCGCTTGACAAGTATCGCGGCCTGCTCGCGCTGGTTGCGGTTCTGGTGGTCTGGCTTATTTATCCGCCGCGCAAAATGGGCAGCGGCGAAATAATGTGGCCGTTTGAACCGGAACTGCTGTCCAAGATATTTTTTGAGCGGAGCATTTACGGCCTGCTGGCTGTCGGAATGACGCTGGTGATTATTTCCGGCGGCATCGACCTGTCGGTCGGCTCGCTGTTGGCGCTGTGCGCGGTTTCGTTCTCGATTTTCACCCTGCACTGGAGCTGGCCGATATGGCAGGCGGTTATAGCGTCTGTCGGCATTGGTGCGGCGGCGGGGTTGATGAGCGGCCTGTGGGTGGTGAACCTGCGACTGGGCCTGCCGCTTACGGCCTTCGGCATAGTGGCGATGGGCCTGTATGTCAAGCTGGAATGGAATCTGTGGATGGCTGTTGCGGTCGGGCTGGCCGTCGCGGCGCCGGTGTATTTCGCGCATAAGAAAATGCGATTGAGCATAACCATGCAGCCTTTCGCCGCGACGCTCGCCATGATGGTTCTGGCCCGCGGCGCCGCCAAATGGGTTTCAGGCAACTCGAAGGTGCAGAGCCTCGAGAACCAGACCGCGCCGGGATTTTTCTCGTGGCTGAGCAGCGGCAACGTTCCGCCGCTGGTTTTCGTGTTCCTCGCCGTGGTGCTTCTGGCGTTTCTGCTGCTGCGGTTCACGCAGACCGGGCGGCACATGTACGCCGTCGGCGGCAACTCCGAGGCGGCGCGACTTTCAGGTGTTCGGGTGAAGCTCGTCGGAGCGGTTGCTTACGTGGCGTGCGGCGCGACGGCTGCGATGGCCGGCATCGGCCAGGCCGCCAGGACGCTCCAGGGCAACCCGGAAGTGGCCGCCGGTTACGAGCTTGACGCGATCGCCGCCGTTGTCATCGGCGGCACAAGCCTGATGGGCGGCCGGGGCGGAGTCTTGCTTACTCTGCTCGGTGTCCTGATAATAGGCTTCCTTGAAAAGTATCTCAGTCTGCACGGCTGGGATGATTACGCTCGCCTTATGGCGAAGGGTGTCATTATCGTCGTTGCAGTCGCCATGCAGAAACAGGTTAAATAGGAAATCATCTCTGGTTTTTGAGATTAAGGAGAAGCGACATGTCAAACAGCTGGTGGATGCGAGGCGTGGTTGTTCTGGTTCTGGCGGCAGTGTCTTTTGCAGCGGCAGGCTGTCAGAGCGAAGACAAAGGCCCCAAGGGCACCGAAAAGAACCCCTGGATTATCGGCATGAGCCAGTGCAACCTGAACGAACCATGGCGAGTGCAGATGAACAAGGACATCGAGCAGGCTGCAAGCGAGCACAAAAATCTGAAGGTGGTCTTCAAGGATGCTTCCAATGTCGTGACCACCCAGCAGGACCAGGTTCTGGAATTCATCTCCCAGGAAGTAGACCTGATTATCGTTTCGCCGAAAGAGTCCAAGCCGCTCATAGGCCCTATTACCAAGGCCATGGAGGCCGGCATTCCGGTCATCGTTCTTGACCGCGACGTTGAGGGCAGGAATTACACCTGCTTCATCGGCGGAAACAATTTCCTCATCGGCAAGGCTGCCGGCGAATATGTCGCGAAAGTCCTCAACGGCAAGGGCAAGGTCGTCGAACTGATGGGCCTGCTCTCCTCCGAGCCGGGCAAGGACAGGCATGAAGGCTTCATCGCCGGCCTGGGCGACAACCTCGGCATGTACAAGGACGAGAAGAAGGGCAACGGCGGCATCGACGTTGTTTACGCCTATAACTGCGAGTGGCTTGAAGAAAAGGTAGCCGAGCCGATGGCTTCAGCGCTGACCAAGAACGAAACCATAGACCTGGTTTACGCCCACAACGACCCGATGGCGCACGGCGCATGGCTGGCCGCCAAGGAAGAGGGCAAGGGCCGCGAAAAGACAATCAAGTTCGTCGGCATCGACGCCCTGCCCCATGAAGGCATGAAGTATGTCAGGGAAGGCGTCCTGACGGCGACGTTCTATTACCCGACGCTCGGCCCCGAAGCCATTGCGACGGCGCTGAAAATTCTCAGGGGCGAGAAGGTTCCCAAACGCATGACGCTTCCCACGAAGCTGTACACGAAGGAAAATATCGACCAGGGCGGCGAAGTAATCGGCACAGCCGCCGAATCGGACGAATAGCGACAGGTTATAAACCGAGCTTCATAATCAGCGGCCGGCGGAAAGATAATTCGCCGGCCGTTGTTATGCGCAGTCGGCTGCCGACCTGTTCGCACTTTTCTGACTTCGCGCCGCTCGCCCGCCATGTGCCGTCGGCACCGAGGATTTGGACCGACTTTGCTTTTTTACCTTCCAGGCAGATGTCCCATGTTACATTTGGCCAGTCGTCGTGGCTGAGATTGAACACGCCGAGCATCACGCGGTCGGCGAAGTCCATGCGATAGGCCAGCGGGTACACTCCGCCCTCGACGGCTGCCGGCAGCCTGCCGCGACTCAGCCAGTCCAGAATCGCCCGAACCTGCGCCCGGCGATAGTGGTTCAGCAGTGCCGGAGCCATCGCGACGTTTATGTCCAGAGGCAGCACGGCAACACGGCCTCCGAGAGAGTTTTCGAACACGGCTACGAAGTCGCATATCGGTTTGTTGTCCGGGTTCACCAGCCTGCTTATCGCCCTGGCGCCTTTATGCAGCGTTATCCGCCCGCAGCGGGCGTCGTTGATCAGCGTGGGCAGCGTGGCCGTCATATAGCGGTGCGGCCGGCCCGCGAAGGCAGGGTCGGTGAGTTCTTCCGCGCTTATCGGCAGGCGAGCGTGGATGAGTTCCGTCGAGTCGATGTCGAACCCGAGCATTTCGCCGAATCCCCGCCGCGTGAGCACCTCGGCCGCTACAAGGTCCACAAGCACGCCGCCCGAGAGCATGTCGCGAATTTCATCGTCGCTGTAGGCGTCTATCATTTGGCCGTCGACCGCGACGACCGGCGAGGCTGTGTAGGTTGTTGTGAAGCCCAGTGCGTTGAGCGCCCGCTCCCAGCCGTATTCGTAAGGCGCCAGTTCGCGATAATCGCAGCCTGCCGTCAGCCGGCGGACATAGCTGCCTCGCTCGTGATGCAGGACGCGAACGCCCGCGAACACGCCGTCGGACGAATGCGTTTCGGCAATCGCTTCGATGAAGCTGCGCTCGCCGGCGAGCATCTTTCCCTGGTTTGGTTCGACCGCTATCGGAGAGCCGACGTGATCGAACAGGTTCAGCGTTGCGCCGTTGCAGCCGTGCGACACGGATATGGCTATCTGCAGGAACGTGAACGCAGCCGACTTGGAATAGCCGGTCGAGGGGATATTCTCCACCTCTGTCTGTTCGATGGTGCCCGGCGGGCAGAGGAATCGCGTGCGCTTGATTTCGGCTGCACCGTAGTAAAGCACGTCAAGCGAGCTTTCGGTGTATCCGCCGAGCGTTGGGCGGCTGTATATGGGCTTGCCGCGGCCCAGCACCTCGGCCAGCCGCTTCCAGCTGCGTCCTTCGATATTATGACAGTCCGGGCCGCTGGACATCAGGCCGAGATAAGTTTTCGGTGAAATTTCATAGACTGCGTCGGCCAGCACGCCGCAGGTGTCTTCGATGCAGTCCCGCAGAAAATCCAGCCATGCCGCCCGCCACGGGTGCGGCTCGCCGTCCTGAAGCAGGGCGGCGACGAGTTTTTCGCGCGTCACTTTTTCGCCGACGCGCTCGCTGAAGGCCTTCATGTGCAGCTCGCAGAAGCAGCCGTATCGGGCCGGCAGGTGGTTGAACGTTCGGATGTCGTCCTCGATCCAGATTACGTTCGGTTCGAGCGAGGCGTAAAGCTGCCAGAGCTTCACCGTGTGGTCGCGCCAGCCCTGCGAAAGCGGGCAGGCGCAGGCGTTGCATTTCACGCCGTCGTGGCCGACCATCCATGTGAAGTCCGGGAATATTTTTCTCAGGTCTCTTCCTCGGTCGAGGTGTCCCACGGTCACCCACGGATTGATGGAAAACTCCGTGCCGATTGCCCGCAGGGCGTCCCGTGCGCGTGTGAGCATGGGCATGTACTTCATCAGCCACGGGAGCGTCGGTATGCCGTGGCTGAACTCCTCGACGTCTACCTTTACGATGACTTCGTCTATGGTGCAGTCTTTGCAGAATGTCAGCAGTTCATCCAGCCGCTCGTCGAAGCACCATGACGGCAGCGTTCTTCGCAGTGCATAGATTCCCGGACGCTTGATCGCCATTGATACGAATCCTTTGAAAAAGCCGCTGACAGAATAGACGCCGAGGCGCCCCGATTGCAATATCGCATCGGAGCGCCTCGTTGGTTTTACGTCATTATTTCAGGCGGTATCAGTTCGGCCGTACCGCCTTGTTGCGTGTTTCGCTGTTGATAAGCGTATCAATCAGCTTCTGGTAATGTTCGACCGGGAACAGCGAGGTCATTTCGCTCTTCACGTACATTCCCTTGCCGACCGGCTTGAGAATGATGGCGGCTGTCTCGCTGTCGCCCAGCATGCGGTACGGGGCGGTGAAGCCCGTAAACGCGATTCTGCCGCCTGCGTAGCCCGTTATGCCCTTGTCAGGCAGGCCGAGTCTGCCGGCCAGCGGGCTGGTCGTCTTGATGTCCGCCATTGACGGCGGCCTCTTGAGGCCCGGACGTATCCAGATGCGGGTCGCGCCGGTGGAACTGAGCCGTTCAGGCTCGGCGCCGATGCCGCCGAAGCTGCCCTTCGGAGCGCCGATGCGGAACGTGGTCTGGTCGCCTGCGGAAACATACTTCTTCGGCAGTTCGAGGTAGACATCCACGAAGAAATTCTTGTCCTTCGGGGCGCCTTGGGGGACCTCGACCCATACGGTCTGAATGACCTTCCACTGGCCGTTTTCCTGAACCTGGAGCGTGAAGCCCTTCTTCGGCAGAGGCCACGATCTGATGCGGATGAGGTGGTCCTTGCCCGGCTCGGTCTTCATGGTGTATTCCATGCAGCCGTGAGGCTGTTCCTGCTCGCCCCAGATAAGGGCGTAGTCCGTAATCGGGGTGTCGCTGCCGTAGTACGTCATCGTGTAATTGCCTGCCCAGTAGCCCGACCATTTGCCGCATTCCAGGGCGTTCTTTTCGTCGAGCCAGAAGAAATCCTTGTCCATCCTGGGGTCCGGCCTGTCCATCGCGACAGCGTTGCCGCCGCGGCGGTAGTTGACGCTGTAGGTCGAGCCGCCGAGCGTCTTTTCCAGCCACTTGCTGGAGGGGTTGCCCGAATTGATTTCGAGCACAACGCCGCCTCGCTTGATGAACTCGCCGATAACCTGGTCGAACTTCGGATCGAACCAGAACGAGGCCTTGCGCTGATTGCTCATCGTGCCTTCGTTGAAGATGAGCATCTTTGTGTTCAGCCCGGTCTTGGTCAGCAGTGCGGCCTCGAAGGTCGCCGCATCCGTCGGCAGCGTGGCGTCCAGCGCGAGAACCTTGTATTTCTCGGCCAGCACTTCTCTCAGTCGCTTGCGGTCCTTGACAGGAGGCAGCGCGGTGAACACGACCACGTCGCTCTGCTCGAACTTCGGCTGGGTCGGGACGAACGGCTTCATGTTAAGCTGGTACGGCTTTATTTCCGTCGGCTGGTAGGCCACTTCGACAACCAGCTTTCCGCCGGCCGGAAGAGCGGCGGTTGTGGTCGCCATAGCCTGGCCGAAAGGTTCGCTCATTGTCGCCTTAACTTCACTGCCGTTGACCGTGACCTTCCCGATTTTCGCGAACGGAATCAGGGCGTTCAGCGTGACCGTGACGCTGTCCTTGCTGTTGCTGGTGACGGTGTATGTGCGGCTCTTGCCGGAGTCGCTGACGTCCAGGTCGAAGTTGCCCTGGCCCATGGGCAGGTATTTGAACTTCATGCTGTCCCATTTGATCGGGCTGTACACGCCGGTCGGAACCCTCGGCGTGAGGGTGAACTTCTTGTTGAACGCGTCAGGCTCGAAGCCCGTCAGATAGAACAGCACGGCGTCGAGGTTGATGCCTGCTTCCCACGGACGTATGCGGTTGGCGCGGTACATCGTGCGGTAATCGGCGCCCGGGGCCATCCACTCGGCGAACTCGGTCGTATCGCCGGCAATCTGCATCAGTGCGAAGAAAGCCTTCTCCGCCCACGGATGATTGATGGCCGCCATCGTGTACAGACCCTGGCCCTGGAGCATGCCGACCGTCACGTCGTAATCGACGATCGGGTTCACCACGCCGGATTCTTCCATAAGGTATTCGGCCATACGCTCCGCATTGGAGATGGCCTTGCGGTCGGTAGCCTTGCCGTAGCCGCTCCAGATTACGTTGGCCAGAATGTTGGCCATCGGGTAGCGGTTGAGCTGGCCGTCGAACAGCGTGCTCATGCCCTGGGCGTAGAAGCCCATGTCGCTCATCCAGTAATACTTCTCCGTGGCTTCACGGATTTTTGCGTTAACCGCGGCGATTGCTTCGGCGTCTTCGGTTTTGCCGATTGCCTTGCCCATTTCAACCAGGGCGTCGCCGGCAGCAACAAGCTCGAACGACGAATCGGCGGAATAAATATTGCCGCCGGGATAGCTGTTCTGCTTCATATCGTAGCGGTTTTCCCACAGGCCTTCGCCGCCGGAGTAGATGTACGTCTCGTCTCCGTGGAACGGTATCTTGAAATCAGGCCTGTGTATGTTGTCCAGATCGTTGTCGAACTGGCCGTAATAGCATCGCTTGAGATACTCCCAGTGCTGCTTGATGAACTCCGTGTCGCCTGAGAACTGGAAGTACCAGTGATGCTTCTTGATGATCCAGCTGGGCACCTCGCAGTTGGCGTGGCGGTCGGCGTAATTGACGGTAATCTGCGACCAGTCTTCGACCGGCTGCAGGTCATCGAAGTTCACGTCCATCGGCACCCAGTTGAGGATTTTCCTGCATGCCAGGGCCGAGTTGTAATGGTATTCCATGGACTTCTTGGCGTTCTGGAGCTTGCCGGTTCTCAGGAAGCTCTTGACCGGGCCGCATGCGTCGCGGATCCACTGGTCCGAGAAGAACCACATCGGGCCGACGGCCCCGTTGCGTGCGAACTGCTGAACCTGAACGAGAACCTTCACGTCGTCGATGAAATCGGCGACTCTGGTTCCCCACTGGCCGGGGGCTTCCATGGTGGTGGTTTCGTTGTTGTACTGACGCCAGTAGGCGATTGTCTCGTCAAGGAGCTTGTAGCCCGTCTTTACCCTGGCGAGGGTGGCTTCGGCGGTCGATTCGACCGGCTGGCCGTTGCGGCTCTTGAGGTACATGACATGGTAGACCATGTTCCTTTTGCCTTCGCCCGGGGCCAGGTCGCCGAAGGGGATAATCAGCGTTCCGGTGGTTATCTGCTCGTTGACCTGCTGCTGGTCGGTTTCGACCTGCGAATCGTCGAGCACGCCGGTGATGATCGTCCGCTCGTTGGTGTCGCCGGCGGCGTCGGTCTGCGGTATGCGGGTCACCGTGTCGGTAAGCGTCTTGCCCTCGACCTTTGTGCGGTAGCACGAATTGCGGATTACGACGTTTTTCAGCGTCTCTTTACCGGTGTTGACCGGCATGTAGATACGGCAGATGGCGTCCGTGTTCGGCGGGGCGAAGGTAATCGTGTAAAGAATCAGCCCCGTTTCCCTGTTCATCGAGGCGACAACAAGCACGTCCGTCTTGCGTATCTTCCACATCCACTCGTCGTTCAGGCTGACGCCCTGGCCGTTCACGCTTACATTAAGCCCGTCGCCCGCGAACGTGCTGCCCGGGTTCCACTGGGCCGGATACTGATATTCCGGTCCGAGGATGCCGCCGCAGTTGTGCCACGGCGTCGGGCCGAGGATTGTCAGGGCCGAGCCGTTGCCGACGATCCAGCCGGTGACGCTGTACGAGTCGCCCATATGCCTGTTGGGGTGCTCTATCGCGCGGGCGAGCTTCTCGGCGATGAATTTCGTCTGGTACATTTTCATCAGGCGATCGAAGTCCGCCTGGTAATCGCGTGTAGCGGTCTGCTGGCCCCAGTCGCTCATCTCGGTGACGTTGGGGAAGGCGTTCTTCAACGCATCGGCCACCGGCGCGGGAATATTCGGGGCGATAATCTGCATCTTGTCCTTGGGAATTCGCGGCCCGGACATTACGCCGCCGATTGACTTGACGGCCTGCCACCCCTTGGCGTTGAAAGCCGCGGCTGTCCAGTTTTCCGGCGCTTTATGCGAGGCGACCCATGTGTCGTCTGTTATGACGGGAACCGTCACGAGGCCGCCGGTGGTTTCGACCTGAACCTCCATCTGGAGAATGAAGCTGGGGTCGTTGTCTTCCGTGATGTTCCAGCGGTGGACCTTTGCAGCCAGCGTGTTTCTGCCGGGCTTGAGGAATTCCGCCAGGTTCACGATTTCTTCGGCCCTTCTGAATGCGCTGGCGACGCGGCCCATGCCGCTTTTGCACGCCTCTTTGCCGTTAATGTAGAGGACGAACTCGTGCTGGCCGTCTACAGCCGCCCATGCACGAAGTATCTTGCCCTTGGGAATATCTATTTCCTTGAAGAAATAGAGGTCCACCGAGTCTTTTTCTCTCGGCAGCAGCGTGATTCGCTGCGGCTGGACCGGCGCCGCCTGGCCGAACGCCACAGCCGACGAAGCAAATATCGCTGCTGCAAGAAGTAAAGTAAGATGCCTGCAGAATTTCATGCTCATTTCCTTTCAGACTCTGAGGTTAGCAAGCTTGTATTAGTTCCGTGAGGCATAAGATATTTAACCCGTTTCAGTGTAACTGGTTTTCTTCAAATTCTTTTCAAAGATTCCCTGCCCGAAATAATCGGTCAGTTGGCTGCGTATATATTAAAAGATAACCGACCGACTTGCCGTTCCGGATATTTGCGGTACTTGCCGTACAACGGTCGTGTTTTACTAAACATCAGCAGCGGAACGTTTATTGCCGCGGGAAAGGATTAAAAATGCTGCAAAGGCTATTTATTACGATTTTGCTTGTCGCTGTCATTCTAGCCCCGACCACCGCCTCAGCCAAGCCCTGGGCGTGGGTATGGTATCCCGGCGAGTATCAGAAGCCGCCGGGATTATACCTGGGCAGATTGTCGTTCAATATAGACAGCGAGGTCAAGGCGGCCTATCTGTTCTTCAGCGGCGATAACTTCGTCAGGCTGTACCTCAACGGCAAGGAAATAGCCGGCAGCGGCGACTGGTACACGCTCAAGCCCGTGACCATAAAGACGCTCGGCCCGGTTCTGCAGAAGGGCAAGAACGTGCTGGCTGCCCGCGTCCAGAACGACGATTACGAGGGCGGGTTCATTCTTCGCGGCATGATTATGCTGGCCAACGGCAAAACCATCGTCCTGGATTCCAATGACGACTGGCGCTGCGCAAACAAGGAGGCCGAAGGCTGGCAGAATGTCGATTTCGACGATTCCAGGTGGGTCGCCACCGAGGTAATCGGCACGCCGCCGGCCGGCCCATGGGGCACGCCCACCATGCCGCCCAGCAGAAACATACTTATGACGATTTCCGCCGGCGACAAGGAAAATCCTGCCGGCTACAGCTGCGACAAGGCGACCGGCGTTGAAACCATAAAGGTCAACAAAACCGCGATCGGCTACCTTGTGCTGACGCGAATGGTTTCCAAAGGTGATGCGCATGACGTGAAAGTTTCCATCAACGGCAATGATGCCGGCGTATGGCATAGTGCGTCGCCCTCAGGGTCAGTGGGAGCCGCTTATTTTGTCGTGCCGTACGATCTGACCAACGGCCAGAGCGATATCACGATTACGCTTTCGCCGGTAAGCGGCAAGGAGCGGTCCGGCATATCCAATGTCTGGACCACATTCGAGTGGTACATGTTCGGCGACGAGGCGGCCGGCTCGCTTGATCGCGATATGCTGGCGAAAAAGTACGCCGCCGATACCAAGGATGCGGTAGTTGCTTTCTGCTACGGCTTGGCGCTCGAGGGCGATGGCCAGTGGGCCAAGGCGGCGGAAGCGTACAATCGCTGTGCAGCCCTGGTCGGCGAAGGCAGCCTGGCCGAATCCGCTGTCCGCAGCGCCCGGCTGGCCGAAGCCATGATAGAAGTCGGAAAAGTCAAAAATGACGCCGCCAAACTCTTTGACCTCGCGATGTATCTCAAGGCCAACGCCTTTTACGCTGAAGCGGGCGAGTTGTTCCGGCAGTCGATAAAAGTCAAGCCGACGGCTGACGCATATGACCAGCTCGGCGAGGCGATGCTCTTCGGCGGCGCAAATATCAAAGAATGCATCGCGGTCTGGAAGAAGGGTCTGGAACTTGCCCCGCCGAAAGACACCAATCGCTGGCGCTGCATAATAACACTGCGTCCGACAAAGGAGCAGGAGAAGGACCTGCCCGCCCAGCGCGAGCAGCTGGACATCATGCACGAAATGATTTACCTGTCATCCCGCGGCCGCATGGCGCTGGATTCTCAAATACTCGTCAATCCCGGCCCGCAGGATACGCTTTACAAGCCGGCTACGCTGGACTGTTTTATAAATGTCCAGGGCGGCGCGGGCGGCGGAGTGACGTTCGGCCCGGGCGACGTTTACGGCAATGCCGGGCTGAGCGGCTTCGGCTTTGTGACGCCATGGGACGTGGCGTGGCACGAGTGGATACACCAGTTCGAGTGCGGGCTGGGCGCAAGCGGCAACGGCTGGGGCTGGGGCGGAGACCACAGCTCGACGCAGTTCGGCTACCGCCCGCCGTGGTGGAACTGGTACCGTGCGGCGATGCGCTACTACGTCCGGCCGGGTCAGTACGAGCGTGCATGCATCGTGGACCATCAGGACGTCCCCTTTGCCGACAAGTGGCTGGTAAAAGGCCCGTTCAACTCACCCGAAGTTTCGCCGGAATGGATCTGCTATCCGAAGAAACGCAACGCCGCCAATTTCGCATGGAATAACCGCAAGACATTCACGCTGGCTGACAAGCCGACCGAGGCGACAATCGCAGCCACCGGCGACGACATAATTGTGCTTTACGTCAACGGACATCGCGTCGGCGACCACGGCTCGTGGATGGCGGCACCGAAGTTCGATATCACCAGATACCTGAAGAAGGGCAAAAACGTCATCGCCATCGCGGCCCTCAACGGCGATTACGACGGCGGCATCCTCGCGCATGCGGATATCACGCTGCCGGGCGGCAAGAAAATCGTTCTGGCCACCGATGAGTCGTGGGTCATGCAGGAATCCACGCCGGATGAGTTCAACAAACTTCGTGCCGACAAGGACGCCAAGCTGTCCGCGCCCGACTGGACGAAGGCCACCTGCAACGACAGCAAGTGGGTCAGGGCCGAAATTATCGGCAAATACCCCTGCCCGCCGTGGGGCAAGATAAACATGGAAATGCCCAACCTCCTCATGGAGACCGATTTCGTCAGCGGCGGCGACAAGGCTCCGTCGGCGTCGGCCGGCTGGAAGCAGGTCCGGCTCGAAACGAAGTTCGGCAAGCTGTCTGAAATAGCCCCTTCGAAAGATGACGCCTACCAGACGCTGACGTATGCCTTCACCTACGTCTACTGCCCGAAGGACATGCGGGCGAACATGACGATGGCCGCCAGCTGGAGAAACTTCATCACGCTCAACGGCGAGCTTATCCGCAGGCATTTCGGCAACGGCGGCACGACGCTGCCGCAGGTGTTCCCGATAGAGCTGAAAAAGGGCTGGAACCGCCTGCTGATGAAGCTTGAGGATGTGAGGAAAAGCGGAAGCTTCTACGTGAAGATTTACAACCTCGACGGCTCGGCCATCGACGGGCTGAAGTATTCAAGCGTCAAGCCGGCTTCGGACATCGTGGCCGACCAGCAGACGCTGCCGAAATTCGTCGCGACGAATCCGAAGCGATACAACTGGGCCGATGTCGCCGAAGACCCGTATACGCTCATGCCGCAGCTTACTGCCGCCGACTTGGCTGCGTTTACCGGCATAAAAGGGCTGACGCTTGCCGGCGGCAACAACTTCCTGTTTATCGGCCTGGGAGACGCGAAGGCGGCGGGCTATTCGCCGATTACGAAGTACAGCGGCGGCGAGCATCTGACCAATAACGCACTGACGTGGGATTATGAGCCGATGGCCGTCGTCCGCTATGCACGCGGCGGCAAAACGGGTGACCTGCTGTTCGTAAAGCCGGATGCGCTGGAACTTATATTCCAGACCGGCCTGCTTAAGACTGCGGAAGGTTCGAAGCATCCTTCGATGAGGCTGCTGGGCTGGGTGCTGCAGGACGGCAGGCTGGCGGTGGCTGCGGAGGCCGACCTCGGCGAACTGCCAGCCCGTACGATGGACCTGCTGACGGTCAAATGAAGTGGTGTTTAAAGAGATTTCAGGACGCAACAGACAAGGCCTCGCTCACATGGGCGGGGCCTTGATTTTTGCTGTTATATTCTGCGGCAGAATCAGCCGTTCCGCGGCGGAACGATTGTGCCGTGCTCGTGGTAGCTGAACGGCACTATAACGTCATGAATCTCGTAGCTGCCGTCGGCTACCTTCATTACCTCGCGCATTGCGGTATGCACATACTGCTGCCATGAGAGGTAATAGCCGCTGAATAACCGCCCCAGTTCCGGCAGCAGCGGGTCCGCGTCCGGCGTGGATGAATGAACCTCGCATATCGAGACGTCTTCAGGCACGGACAGCCCGGCTTCGGCAAGCTGCTTCATAACGTCAACCAGCATATGCGTCATTGTTACGAGTATCGCTGTAGGGCGGTCGTCTCTCTTGAACGTGTCGCCGAGGTCGACGTGCATACTTGTCTGCGGGCTGACGGTTGTGTCTGGCACTATCAGATTTGTTTCGCGCAGGCCCCGGTCGGCCATCTCGTCCTTGTAGCCTCTGAGCCTTTCGCGGTCGCCGGCCGCCACGTCAGCCTGATGTATAAACAATATCCTTTTGTGCCCGTTTTCAATGAGTCTGCCTGTGGCCTGGCGGACTACGTTGTAGTGATCGTTATATACGCTTGTTACCATGCCCTTGCCGGGCGAGTCCATCAGAACCAACGGCCTGCCGCGAAGCACCTCAAGACCTTCATCCGACATCTGACAGGAGACGAGCAGCGCTGCATCAGCGACGAGGAAATTCAAACCGTGAAGAAGGTCCCTGGGGAAATCCTGGAAGTCCGAAGCTATCGTGGAGAAAAGAAGTCGATACGGGCTGTTTTTCAACTCGGCCTTCGCACGGTCAAGCACGCGCAGAAAAATCTGGTCTTCAGAGAGATTCGCAGCACTGGTGTTGTACCACAGTTCGATGCAGTTGGCTTTTCCCCGGGCCAGCGTCCTTGCGGCATAGGCGGGGCGGTACCTGGTTTTCTCCAGAACCTTCCTTACGCGGGCTGCCGTCGCCGCACTGACTTCACCGGAATTGTTGATGACCCGGGAAACCGTTCCAATGCCGACGTTGGCCATCTTCGCGATGTCGGTGATCGTTATCGGCCTTCTCGTCCTTCCTGTTTGCTTTTGTGAATTTTCCATCACAAATAACCTGCCTTACTTTTCTGTTGTCGTGCCACAATGCGTAACGCCGGATGCGAAACTAATCTCTGAAACTAACCTCTTATGACTTCTGCAAAAAAAACGAAAAGCGCCGCTGCCGACGATGTACTCAAATTGCGCCGGATGGAGAGCAAAATCATTTCCAGACGAACTATAGGACATTATGCACTAAGCCTCCCCAAGTACGTATCTCTTGCGAGTCTTATAAT
>CAZVYJ010000047.1:0-22707 GCA_964631565.1 uncultured Planctomycetaceae bacterium | reverse complement strand
CTCATGCGGGAACTCCGAAAGGAACTCAGCCATGAAAACTGGGGATGAGTCAGCATTATGTGCGCTTGACACAGGCCAATGGATTGGCAAGAATAACCCCCTATGGGAAGCATGGATGTTTGTCAGTAGAAACATAAGCCACGCTGTATGTTGTACTGGATACTCGCGGCGGCCGGCTCTTTTTCTCAGCCTGTCCAGGGTAGGTGTTTGCGAGGGTCAAGGTATAAGCGTAAAGCGAGGTTTGGAAATGTTTCTATCCGGAATCTTCCCGCCAGGAAAGGCTTGCAATGAAGGGCTATAGGCATAGAGCGGTTTATCTTTTGCTGATCGTGGCCGCGGCGGGTTTCGCCGTGTTCGCCGGCTGCACTCCCGAACAGAAATACGCAGTGGAAAAATTCTTCAAGACCGACAAGACGCGGTTTCTCGACCCGTCAAAACCGATAAAAGCCCCCGAGTACGCATCTCTGATGCCGATCCTCAGCAGCGCCAGTGTGGTTGACAGTTCCCAGATTGTTTTCCCGAATGCAACGCGCCCGACAGATGAAGATATGTCGTATAGCGCGGTCGACTATGTCATAGGGCCAGGCGACGTGATGGATATCGGCGTCATGGACCTGTTTTCCGACGGCGTCGAAACGGTTCTCAGACGCCAGGTCAGCGAGAGCGGTTTTATCGACATGCCGCTGCTGGACAAGAAAATCAAGGCTGACGGCCTGACTCAGCAGCAGCTTAAAGACGCCATCGTTAACGCGTACAGTCCCAATATTCTGCAGTCGCCGGAAGTGTCGATCAGTCTTTTGTCTCAGAGGCAGAGCACTTACTCCGTGCTTGGAGCGGTAGCTCGCCCGGCCGTCTACAACGTCACCGGCAAGGACATGCGTCTGCTTGAGGCGTTGGCGCTTGCCGGCGGAATAACCCAGGTAAACATCAGATATATCTATGTATTCCGCCAGTTGCCTGCGACACGGCTTGAAGGTGAAGGCGAAGAAGGAACGGCGCCTCCCGCGGCGAAGGGCGAGAAAGGGCAGGAATCCGATGAGTTGCCTGAGCTGCCTCCGGAAGTTCTTTCCAAACAGGACATAGAAAAGAAAGACGAACTCGACAAGCTCGAAGACCTCGACGAGCTTAACAAGACCATGCTGCAGAAGTCCGATGAACAGCCTGAGGCCGAGTCCGAAGACAGGAATTCGCCGCCCGGCACATATATGCTGTCGGAAACGTCGAGTGTTGCGGGCGGCGGCGACTCGGCTTCCGAATCGGAATCGCCGAAAAAGAAAGCCGATAAGTGGGTCTACTCTAACGGCCGATGGGTTCGTGTAACCCAGGAGGCAGGTGTTGCCGAAAAGCCATCCGGTGAAGGCGCAGCCCCTGTGCGTCCAGCCGGAGAGAAGCCTGAAGAAATTCAGCCCGAAGAAAACTCTGACCCGTTCGGGTGGAAGAAAGCCGACAAATCAACTCTGGGACGGATCATCGCCATTGATCTGGACAAGCTCGACAAGGGCGACCCCCGGATGAATATCGTTATCCGTGACAAGGACGTTATCCGTGTGCCGACCCTTGAAGTCGGCGAATTCTATGTTATGGGCGAAGTGCCCCGTCCGGGCGTTTACCAGCTTACCGGTCGCAGCATAACCATGAAGCAGGCTCTTGCAGCTGCGGGCGGCCCGGGACCACTGGCGTGGCTTCCTAACACCGTTCTGGTTCGTCGCATCGGAGAGAATCAGGAACAGACTATTCCAGTGGATCTTGAGGCTGTCATGCGGGGCGAAGAGCCGGACCTGATGCTTAAGCCGAACGATGTTCTGGCGATAGGCACGAGTGCCGCAGCCCCGTTTATGGCGGTCATAAGAAACGCCTTCCGGATGACCTACGGTTTCGGGTTCATATATGACCGCAACTTCGGAGATATGTACGAGACACTCGACAGCAAGCGGTTTACGCGATGGTAACCCAGCCGGTCACTTATTGAGTTGTATGACAGATAATTCTCGTCAAGTCGAAAACCCCGGTCCGGGCAAGCGGGCGTCATTGGCTGACATGGTCGCCGTGTCAGAGGCGCCCTCGTTCAGCGAAAGCTTTCCGCCCGCGACAATCGTGAGAGTTCTTCTGCTGACCGCACTGCTGGTGTTGATGAACCATCGCTACATCCCGGACATGATCAGCACCTGGATAGACGACCCCAACTGGACGCACGGCTTCATAATACCGCTGTTCAGCCTGTATCTGCTGTACATGCGGAGGGAGGAGCTTCTTGCGGCGATTCGCAAGCCGAACGTATTCGCGATACCGCTGGTGATAATTGGCTGCCTCTTTCAGGTGGCCGCTTACAAGATTCAGAATCCGTGGATATGCTTTCTGACAATGCTGTTCCTGGCGGTCAGCATTGTTTTGTATCTTGGCGGCTGGAAGCTGTTCAGGGCTACCTGGCTGCCGATTCTGTTTCTCTTCTTCGCCATACCGCTGCCTGATATTTATTATCTGAAGCTGGCGTATCCGCTTCAGCGGATTGCGGCATACTCATCATATGCCATTCTTCGCGTCTTCCAGGTCCAGATCGAAGTGTCGGAAAGCAACCTGCAGGTGTTCACCGTTAATCATGAGTGGCGCAACCTGACCGTCGAAGAGGCGTGCAGCGGCATGAAAATGCTGTGGGCATTTGTGGCGCTGAGCGTTGCGATTGCATATCTGGAAGATCGCCCCGCCTGGCAGCGGATCGTGATTGTGGCCATGGGCATCCCGATAGCCGTCTTCTGCAATGTGCTAAGGGTGACCATAACCGCCATCATGTACATCATCGACCGTGAAGAACTCGGCCAGAAATTCATGCATGACTTCACCGGAATACTGATGCTGATTCCGGCATTCTTTTTCCTGTGGCTGACGGGATGGATTCTCAATCACATCCATATTTTTGTGGAAGACGATGACGACGAAGACGGGCCGGATGCCGCGAAAGCGTTATCGGAAGGGGGATCATCTTGAGCGAAACTCGCGGCGGACATTTTGTTCCTGGAGCATTGGCGTCGGCGGCAGAGTGGTGCGGCCGAAACCGCCATTTTGTTGTTGCAGTGGTGCTGCTGTCGGCCTCCGCCATGGCGATAAACTTCCTGGAATGGGGCAAAAGGCTTCCCGTGCCGTGGCCGCCGGACGACGTTAACGTTACTGGCGATCTCAGGATGACTAGCCTGCCGGTCCGCGTAGGCGACTTTGAGGCGGTCGGCACGGACCGCTACGGCAATAAATATGACGGCGGCGTGGACATGATACTCAGCGAAGACGTCCTGAAAGCCCTCGCCATAGGCACCAGCCAGGACAAGAATAATCTCAGCAAACGATGCAGCAACTGGTATGTGTCCAGAGAGTATCGCGACACCAGCATTGAGAATGAAAATTCTCCGTTTGCCCGCTGGAGCCTTCAGGTCTGTTATTACACGGGCATCCGGGACAAGGTTCCACATGTTCCGGAGCGATGTATGGCTGCGAGCGGATTCGTGGTGCAGAAAGTCCAGGCCGAGAATTTCAAGGTTATCGCGGCTGGTTGGCCGTGGGATAAAGGCGAGATTAAATTCAATCGCGTCACTGCCCAGAGGTTTAACCAGAAGCGAAACGCTGCCGATAATACGGTAGCGTTCTATGTTTTCAGCCTGAACGGCTGGCCTGAAACCTCATGGGAAAAGATACGGCTGCATTTGGCGCTGACTATGGAGCCGTATTCGTATTTTGCGAAGATACAGTTTTCTCCGACCGGAGATGTCACCGGATACGATAACGAGGAAATTCACGCTCGTGCCGCGAAGTTCCTCGAAGCGGTGCTGCCGGGAATTATAAAGCGTTTACCCACGGTAGAGGATGTCGAGAAATTAAGAGAGTCCTATAAAGATTAAGGCTCTTTCCAGGAAAAGACGGTAAAAGACTATGGCCAAGCGAAAAAAAATCAACCGGCGTGTATTGATCCTGTTAATAGTTCTGGGCGTATTGGTCGTTGCGGGAGGCGCCGCATTTTTCATCTCGCGCATGGAGCCGGATGTAAATACGCTTGTCGGAAATGCGAAAGAGTTTTCCGACAAAGGCAACCACGAAGAAGCTGCGATGCGATACGCCAGGGCCGCCAAAATGAGCGGCAAACCCGAGTACTGGTATTTATGCGCCCAGGAAAACCTCAAGCTGTTTGAAGACGCCAGCCTGAGCGATACGAAAAGGATGGAAAAACGCCGCGATGCCTATACGGCGATTCAGAATGCGCTGAGAGAAAACCCCAAATATGTCGAAGCCCAGGAACTTCTCTGCGAGATGGATTGGTCTATCAATAACTGGGCGGATTTCCTGAAGAACGTCGACAGACTCATAGAAATAAGTCCCGAAGACAACCCCAAAAATCATCTCTATTATTATCGCCGCGGTTTCGCCCGGGCTTATCAGGCCAAGAATGTAAGAGGCGGTCTCGAGGATGAGGCGATAGCCGACATTAAAAAAGCCATAGAGCTGAAGCCTGATGAACTTCTTTATCGCAGGCAGCTGATAATGGTGCTGAGCGAGTTCAAGAAAGATGAAGATGTCGAAAATGCTTTCATCGAAGCTTTGGAGGCTATGCCTGACAGTGCGGAACTGCGGTCGCAGTATGCTTCGTTCCTGTGGGGAAAAGACAGGAAAGATGAGGCAATCAAGCAGCTTGAAGAAGCCCGCAATCGCCAGCCTGACAGCGCCATAAGCTATATTACAAAGGCCAACATTCTGCTCAGCGAGCCTAATGAAGAAAACCGCGAAAAGGCGATGGAAGCTCTGCAGTTCGCCAAGAAGGCTGAGCCCGGCAATCCCGGGGTCTATCTCATGATATATCAGATTCTCCTGAACGAAAGGAAAACTGAAGAAGCCGTAAAAGAGCTTCGTGAAGGTCTGGCTGCGACGGAAAAACGGCTCGACGATCTCGGTTCCGACGAGGCCAATGCGGCTACGGTTCGGAGTATAAGAAACGGCAAATTTTTGCTCTTGTATAACCTGACGGATTCGCTGCTGGATTCAATGCGGGAAAGCGGAGAGACGAAACCCGAAGTGATGGAAGAAGCCCGCCGGTATCTGGATAAACTTGCCGCCTACGGCGACACCCCCCAGAAGATGGTGCTCGAAGGGCGGATAATGGCTCGCGAGGGCAAGCTGCCTGAAGCCGTCGAAATGCTTGAAAAGGGCTGCGAACTGCTGGAGAAGCGGGGCAATCCGCTGGAATATGTTGATAATTCCCTCGAACTGTTCACTCTTTATATCCGGCAGGGCCGGCCCAGGCAGGCGGAAACGCTGCTTGACCAGATTCTGGAGAAATATCCAACACCCGGCGTACTTATTGCGAAGGCCAAGCTGCTGGTTGTTAACCAGAGGAACTACGACGAGGCGGAGCGGTATCTCAGGCGTGCGCTTGAGGGCCAGAAAGACAACGCTGAGGCTATGGAGCTTCTGACTGAAATTAATATTCTGAGAGGCACGCTGGATCCAGGCAAGGTAGAGCTTACTCCGGGCACCATAAGCAGCATAATAAATCGTGCAAAACAGGCCATGGCGTCAGGACGTGTCGAACAGGCGACGTTGATGCTGGAGAAATTGCACGAGCGTATTCCTGACGACTTGAACGTCACTCGTGAACTGGCGGGTGTCTATGTAACACGCGGCATGACTGACCAGGCCGAAAAGCTCGTCCAGACGGTTCTGGATACGTCCAAGGATCCCAAGGTGGTAAGCGAATTTGAGTATATGAGAGATATGCTCAGGGAAAAGGATCCCGAAAAGAAGTTCCAGATGATGATGGCCCGCGCCGACGAAGTGGAAAATCCTGTAGACAGGGCGCTGCATAAAGCGGTCGCCTGCGAAGTGTTTAGAAAAGAGGAGGACTATGTCAAGTACCTCAAAGAAGCTCAAACGGCTGGGCCGGATGACCCCAGGCCGGTAGTGCTTTTGTTCAGTTACGCCCTGAGCAAGAAAAACTGGGAGATGGCTGAAGAGTACCTTGAAATCATCAAGCAGAAAAATTTCGACAGCACCAATGGCGAACAGAGCAAGGCCAGCCTTGAGATAGCCAAAGGGTCATACGATAAGGCAATCAGTATCCTCGATGCTCTGCTTGCCGAGCATCCCCAGATGAAGCGTGTGAGAGTCATGCTCGGCCAGTGTTACCTTGACACCAACAAGCTTGAAGAGGCGAAGGAAGCCTTCCAGACCGTTGTGGATAACGACCCCAACTTCGGAGGCGCAATCGCCGTGATAGGCATGGCCCAGGTGACTGAACGCATGCAGGATGCGGAAGAGCATTGGAAATGGGTCAGGATGGCCCAGAAGATGGCGCCGGACAATCCTTATGTTCGCGAGCAGGTCGCCGTTTTGCAGGAAATCGAAGCGAAAAAAGAAGACCTGCCCGCCCTTATCGCACGGCGCGAACAGGTGATGAAACAGTCGCCGGAAAATATTGACAATCGCGTGCGTCTTGCAGGTTTGTATCTTCGTAACGGCCAGCCGGAGAAAGCGGGCGAGATATACGCATTCCTCTATGATAATACCGACGGTAAAAACAAACTTTTCTTTGCCAAACTTCTGGCTGCCGTTTACCTGGACCTTGGCCGCAAAAACGATATAGACAAGCTCTTTGCTGACCTTCTGAGCAAGACTGACGAAAAATCCGAGGCTTACCGTCTGTATGGTACCCTGCTGCAAGGTTATGACCCGGAAAGGGCCGAGAAAGTTTTTGAGCAGGCTGTCCTTGCCGCGCCGGATGACTACCGGCCTTATATTTCACTGGCCGGATTTTACCATGCCACAGGCAGGCTGGATGACGCGATCGACGCACTGCAGAAAGCATTGAAAAATCGCCAGGACGAAAACGGCAGGAGGAACATAAAAAAAGACCTTATCAATCTGATGCTGCTGGGCGACTGGAAGAAGTATAACAGCTCGATTGAAACTTATGTCAACAGTCTTTTGTCTGATGCTCCCGACGACATAAGCTCGTTGGCTCTCAAGGCCGGCTTCCTTTACAAGCAGGCTATGTTTGGCGATCAGAAAAATCGCGACCTCAATCTTGAAAGGGCTGAAGACGCCGCCACCAAGGCCATTCAGATAAACCGCGACTATGTCCTGGCCTATAATCAGCGGGCCAGAATATATGCGGCGATGGGTAACTGGGCCAGCGCCAAGGCGGACCTTCAGACGGCATTCGATTTGTGCAAAACGCCCGATTCCGTGTGGGCCGGCAACGGGCCGGCCGTCGGCATGGAACTAGTCGCTCTCGACGAGAAGCTGGATAATCTGGATTCAGCCACTGAAACATGCAAAAGCGTCCTGGCGAACTACCCGGATTATCTGCAGGCTGAAGTTGTGCTGATCCGCCTTTACTTCGCGCAGAAAAAGTGGGACAAGGCCGAAGAGCAGATTCGTGCAGCTTCCGCGAAATATCCTGAAAACTGGATTTTCCCGCTGTATGAGGCGCAGATGTGGCGGTCACGGAATGAAATGTCACGTGCCACGGATGCCTATGCGCGAGCCTATAAATTGGCGCCGAAAATGCCGACAGTCGTCAGTGAATACCTGAACGTGCTGCTGGATACCAAAAACTTCCAGCAGACGCTCGATTTTTCTAAGGAGTACGCAGGCCAGGATGGTTTTGTCGGCTGGATTGAAGCCATGCAGGCAAGGGCGAATGTCGGCCTTGGTAATTCCGCCGAAGGCGAGACGCTTTTCAAGGAGGCCATCAAAAAGGTATCGCCGTCCGGTCTTCCTTTGGTTGTCTCGCAGATCCGTTCCGCTTATGGCGTCAAAGACGCCGCCGCCAGGCTGGACGAATGGCAGAATATCCGGCCAAGCGACGCCATGCTGCGGATTTACCTTGCCGGCCTTTACCGCGATGCCGACGAATTTGATAAATCTGTAGAGGCGCTGAAGAAGGCCCTCGAACTTTCACTGACGCCGGAAAGCAAGGCCGCTGTGCTTATACAAATGGGCGGGGCTTATCATATGAAAGGAATGATCCAGGAGGCGAAAGACGCGTATCTTAAGTGCCTTGAATACGGCAGCCAGAATGTCGAAGCGCTGAACAATCTCGCTTATCTTTATGTGGATAATCTTGATGATCCGGACAGCGCTTTTGAATACGCCCAAAAGGCTATACAAATACTTCCGAATGAGCCGAATATTCTTGATACATACGGCTGGGTTCTGGCAAAGCAGGGAAAGCATCGCGAAGCGCAGGAAGTTTTCGTAAGGGGACTTAAGCGGAAGCCGTCAGCCGCCCTGCACTACCACTACGGGTGGTCACTCGAGCAGACACAGAACCTCGGCGATGCGCTGACGCAATATGAACAGGGTTTTGAGCTTGTAAAAAACAAGCAAGACGACCCGTTTTACGATAAACTTAAAGAGTCCATCCAGCGTGTCAAAAAAGAGCTGGAATAGAGGAACGGCAGATGATTGTTAAACAACCGCGCGATTCAGAATCACAGATAGTTCGTGCGCAGCTGCGGTCTCCCCGGCCTCCGCAGCAGTCGGCCGGCGGAGGCTTTACCGCCCGCGATCTGATGAAGGTCATCCGCAGGCGAAAGCTGATGATTATCTTGTCAACAGTCATTAGTGCCGCCGTTGTAAGTATCGCAACTTTTATATGGCAGCAGACTGCGCCGTTTTATTCGGCCGAGGCGCTGCTTGAAGTAACCCCTCCGGTTCCGACTGTTTTTACTTCCAGCCCGTTCACAAACAAGGACATTCTCGAAAGCGAGAAAATGTCCAAACTTCAGCTCGTACTGGACGAACAGGTGCTTAATGCCGCGTCGATCAACAACGACCTCAGAAAGACGAGCTGGTATCAGGCCAGCCCGTCTGACGAAGTTGTCGAGCGCCTGAAGAAGGATTTGGATGTCACCTCCGTTCAGGGGACCATGTTCATCAAGGTTGCCATGCGCGGCACACGCAAGGACGAATTGCCCGTCATAGTTAATGCCGTCTGCGACGCGTTTGTTAAGCAAATGAAGGAAGCGGCGAACCGGCAGACAAACGACCTGATAGCCAATCTGCAAAAGGAACAGGCTCGCCTGAACCGGGATTTGACGGATTTGATGACGGAAAAAGCCAAAATACGCAAAGGCAACAAACAAAGTGACGATGCTCCAGGCCTGGAAGACCAGTTATCGGTGCTCAACGCGCAGCAGCGGACTCTTACCACCACGATTGCCCAACTTAACCAGTTGTCTGCCGAAGCACAGGCGGCTCTTGCCGGAATCATGGCCCAGAGAGACTCCGGCGAACTTGCCCGGAACCCGGAAGTAAAATATTACGTCGATAACGATCCGACGCTGAGGGGGTTGAGAACGCAGCAGATAAATATCGAGACCAGACTGCAGGCGCTTCTGAAAAAATTCGGCCCTGACCATCAGATGGTCAAGGACCTGAAAGCCCAATTGGAGGAAGTTATAGCCAAGGCCGATGCTCTCGAACAGGAACTGGTGAAAGAAAATGAAACTCGCGTAATAAGAAGCGCCGAACAGAACGCAGAAGCCGTCAAGGCCCGTCTTGTGTCGGTTCAGGAAACATACAAGGATGTCATGACGCTTACCATAGACCTCCAGAAAAAACTTGAGCAGGTGGAGGCTATGAAAACGAAGCAGCTGCTGCTTGAGGATAAAATCGAACGAATCGAGAAACGCCTGCTCGAACTGCAGCTGCTCAGCAATTCGGAAGAGCCGGTTAAATTACGTATGCGGGCATACGAACCCAAGACCATATCGATGCCGAAGTGGAGCATCATGATTCCGCTTGGTATTCTGCTAGGGCTGATAATCGGTCTCGGCATGGCTTTCCTGCTCGAGTTCATCGATACATCAATTCGCAGTCCGTCGGACATCGCCCGCCGCATCGACCTGCCCATGCTGGGCATGGTGCCTCATGTCGACGACCTGACCGAAGACATACCGGATATGCGCCTGGCGTTTTTAACTAACCCGATGTCGCTTGTCGGCGAAGCGTTCCGCCAGATAAGAACCTGCATGCTCTTCAGCGGGCCTGCCAGTCAGAGAAGAAGCGTTCTCGTGACAAGTCCGCTTCCGGAAGACGGCCGCAGCACCGTGTCGCTGAATATGGCGGCTTCATTTGCCCACAGCGGGCGAAGAGTGCTTGTCGTTGATACGAACTTCCGCCAGCCCGTCATCAATAAGCTGTTCCCGGCCGTCCCCGGTGAAGGTCTGAGCAGCGCTCTTGTCGGACGGGTTAACTGGCGCGATGTTGTTCATAACATCGAACCCAACCTGGATGTGATGTCCGCCGGACTGCTGCCGCCCAACCCGGCCGAACTGCTCGGCTCTGACCAGATGCGACAGATGATTTCGGAAATGACGGAGCAGTACGACCAGGTCATTTTCGACGGCACGCCGAGCCTTGTTGTGAGCGACGCTCCGGTGCTCAGCACGCTCGTCGACGGCGTGGTGCTCGTTGTCCGTGCAGGCGCCAGCACCCACGGCGTCGTCCAGCGCGTGCGAGATGTTCTCGACCGCGTCGGCGCCCATATCATAGGCGTGGTGCTCAACGGCATGCGTGTGACGGCCGGCGGATACCTCCGCAAGAATTACGATACATTCTATGAGTATCACGAGCAGAGCAAGCTCCCGTCGGTATCGGATGAGGTGGAAGAAGCCCTCATCGCGGCGGACAGGTCTGATGGCAAGGCCGGTCCCCCTGAATTCGGCCCGAAAGACGAAAAAGAATAAACCTTCCGATTCAGACAAATCCATATAATCAAGGCCCGTCCCCCAGGGGCGGGCCTTTTTGCAACCGCTTTCAAGGCAATACCTTATATTTGAGCCGTGAACCCGTTTCGCATCCGCGAATCGTGAGCCTCAGGCCCGTTGCACGAACAGTAATGCCAAAGCGTATTGAGTAACGGCGCCTGTGGTGTTATACTTGATCCTCTGGCAGACGTGCCACAGATGCTTAGAGGAGCCCGAAAAATGCCCGTTGTAGCAAGACAGCGAATCCAGTCCCTGGATCGTGGACTTCAGATATTGGAGTATGTTGCGGACAAAACCCGACCGGCCCGGCTGGCGGAATTGGCGGAGCTTCTGGGTGTCGAGAAGAGCAGCGCCCACAGGCTCGTCAAAACGCTTCAGGATCGCGGCTACGTCAGGCAGGACCCGCAGACCATGGGTTATCTGCTGCATGACAGGATATTCAGCCTGGCCAGCAAGCTCGCGTCGCACATGCAGATTCACCAGTGCGCCCACAAATACCTGCAGCGTCTTGCGGGCGAGTCAGGCGAGACGGCCCATCTGGCGGTTCGCGGCGCCGGCGCAGTGGTGTTCATCGACCACGAGTTCGGCAGCCATGCCGTCGGCGTCACGACGCGGTGGGGCAGCAGCGAGCCGTTCCACTGCACTGCCCTGGGCAAGGCGCTGCTTGCAGGCATGACCAAAGAAGAACTCAAGGTCGCCCTGGGCGATACGCCTTTGAAAAGATACACGAGAAACACGATTACGACACTGTCGCAGCTCGCCGATCAGTGCGCCCAGGCCGCGCGGGACGGCGTCGCTTATGACTTGTGCGAGTACCACGAAAACATGAACTGCATCGCTTCGCCGATTCGTGATTTCCGCGGCAAGATAATCGCCGCAATAGGAATTTCCGGACCTGTTGAGCGGATGGAAGGCCAGGTTCTTAAGAAGGCCGCCGCCATGGTGAAGCAGAATGCGGATGAACTGTCCGGCGAGCTTGGATATCGGCAACAGTAAAACCCGGAGTAATTGATGAATTCGGACGACTACAAACGGATTGTAAACGATCGCATCAGGCGGGCCAAAGTCATCGCCGAAGCGGGCGGTTTTGAAAAGGCCCTCGGCAGCGGTTTGCTGCCTGCCCGCGCCGACATGACGCTTTCCGAGGCGATAGTGCTGGGCCTGCTGCGTCAGGGAGTTTCCAGGTATGTTGGCATATTCGGCCACGGCTCCACGGAAATAGGCGAGGTTCTTCGCGTATACGAAGACGCCGGCCTTGTAAAATCATACAACGTCCGCAACGAAGTTGAGGCCGCCCATGCCGCCGCCGCCCTTCGCTGGGTGACCGGCGAGAAGGCGGCCGTCTTTACGTCAATCGGTCCCGGCGCGCTGCAGGCGATTGCCGGATCGCTTGTGTCGGCCTCCGACGGACTGGGCGTATGGTTTCTGCTGGGCGAGGAAACCACCGAGGACGAAGGCCCGAACATGCAGCAGATTCCCAAGCCCGAGCAGGGGCTTTTCCTCCGCATCTGTCAGACGATGGGCGAGGCGTACTGCATGCACACCCCCGCCGCCGTTTCGACGGCGCTGCGGCGAGGACTTAACAGGGTTGACCATCCGCATCGGGCCGGCCCGTTCTACCTGCTGCTGCCGATGAACACGCAGTGCAGTATGATTCCCCGGTTCAACCTGAACGAGCTGCCGGTCGGCGCGCCGCAGCCGTTGGGCGCAGCCGGAAGCGGCTATCTCGAGGCGGTCGACGCCATCAAGTCGGCGTCGCGAGTTGTCGTCAAGGTCGGCGGCGGCGCACGCAGCGCCGGCGACGAACTGGCCGACCTGCTGGAACTTGCCGACGGCGTAGCCGTCACCAGCCCGCTGGTTTCCGGCGTGATTCCGTACGACAATCCCCGCAACATGACCGTCGGCGGCTCGAAGGGCAGTCTGTCCGGCAACTACGCGATGGATGAAGCTGATCTGCTGATCGCCATCGGCACCCGTTTTGTCTGCCAGAGCGACTGCAGCAGGACCGGCTATCCGAAGGTCAGGCAGGTGATAAACATCAACGCCGACGTCGACTCGGCGACGCACTACAACAAGACCATCGCCCTTATCGGCGACATAAAGGCGACGCTGCGTCGGCTCGTAGAGGAGCTTCGCTGTCGCGGCATCAATAAGTCGAAGTCGAAATCTGAGTGGTTCAAGGCGTGCAGCGGCAAGAAGGCCGAGTGGGAGGCCTTCAAGGCCAAGCGCTACGCCGTGCCGCACATGCGCGACAAGGTCTGGGGGCGGGACGTTCTCACCCAGCCGGTCGCGGTTAAAACCGTCGTCGACTGGGCGAAGGCCAACGACGCCGTGACGTTTTTTGACGCCGGCGACGTGCAGGCCAACGGCTTCCAGATTGTCGAGGACGACCGGCTCGGCAGGACTTTCACGGAAACCGGGGCGAGCTACATGGGCTTCGCCGTATCGGCGCTGGTTTCGACCGCGATGTCGCCCAGGCCGTTCTACGGCGTCGCGATGTCGGGCGACGGCTCCTTCATTATGAATCCGCAGATACTGCTGGACGGCGTGCAGCACGGCACCACCGGCTGCGTGATTGTTTTCGACAACCGTCGGATGGCTGCGATATCCGGCCTGCAGAAGGCGCAGTACGGGCGGGATTACGCGACTAACGACGGCGTAAAGGTGGACTACGTTGCGATGGCTGCCGCGGTTGAAGGCGTGGCGGCGTTCCACGGCGGCTACAGCGTCAAGGAACTCAAGGCCGCTCTCGACAAGGCCCGCGCACACAAAGGGCTGTCGTTCATCCACGTGCCGGTCTATTTCGGCGACGACGAGCTTGGCGGGATGGGGGTGTTCGGCCGCTGGAACGTCGGCAACTGGTGCGACAACGTTCAGACCATGCGACATGATATCGGACTGTAGCTGATGGCGACTTACACGAAGAAGCTCAAGGTAAGCTCACGCCCGGAGACGCAGATTATCGACATCAGCGAGGCGGTCAACGGCTGCATCGCCGAATCGGGCATGACGAACGGCGTAGTTTCGGTGCACGCCTACCGTTCCACGTGCGCGATAGGCACCGTCGAGTACGAGCCGGGTCTGCAGCAGGACCTGCAGGAACTTTTCGAGAGAATCGCGCCTCGAAAGGCCTATTATCATCATGAGGAAACGTGGCATGACGGCAACGGTTTTTCGCACGTGAGGTCGTCGCTTTTCGGCACCAGCCGGAGTTTCAACCTGGTCGGCGGCGAGCTTTATGTGTATCCGTGGCAGCAGATAATTTTCATGGATTTCGCCCCGCAGGGCGACGCCAAGGAGTTTTCGGTAGTTATTGTTGGAGAATGATCAGATGGCCAGTGCGGGAAGCAAAAAATTGCCGCAGAACGATGTCCAGTTGCTCGAACAAATATGCCGGTATATCCGCAAGTCGATAATCAATACTGTCGCCGACGCCGGGGCCGGTCACACCGGCGGCTCGCTGTCGGAGGTGGAGATACTCGTGGCGCTTTATTTCCACGTCATGAACATCGACCCGCACAAGCCCCAGATGCCGGACCGCGACCGCTTCATACTCTCCAAGGGCCATTCAAGCCCGGGCTATTACTGCACGCTGGCCAACCGCGGCTATTTCGGCGAGGAGAAGCTGGCCGAGTTCGACGCCGTTGATTCGATGCTCCAGGGGCATCCCTGCATGCTGAAGACGCCGGGTGTGGACATGTCCACCGGCTCGCTTGGGCAGGGGCTGTCAGCCGGCATAGGCATGATTCTCGGCAGGGACAGGAGCGGACTGAAATTCAACGTCTACGTCCTCATGGGCGACGGCGAGCTTCAGGAAGGCCAGGTGTGGGAGGCCGCCATGTACGCCGGCACGCACAGGCTGAAAGGGCTTGTCGGTATAGTGGACTACAACAAGGTCCAGCTCTCCGGCACAGTTGAAGAAACGCTCAGCCTCGAGCCGCTGGCGGATAAATGGAAGGCGTTCGGCTGGCATGTCGTCGAGTGCGACGGGCACAAAATTGCAGATGTCGTGGCGGCCATTGAAAAGGCCCGCGATTTGTCGAGCGCCGAAGGTCCGGCCGTCGTCATAGCGCACACGGTCAAGGGCAAGGGCGTTTCATTCATGGAAGGCAAGTACCAGTGGCACGGCAAGGCTCCGAACGAGCAGGAGCGGGTCAAGGCGCTGGCGGAAATAGACAGTTGTAAAAACTGACGGTGATAATGATGAAAATAGGTGAAATGATATCTCCTCGCCAGGCGTTCGGCGAAGCTATCGTCGAGGCAGGCGGCAAAAACGAAAAAGTCGTGGCGTTCGATTCGGACGTTTGCAGCAGTACGCAGTCGGTGCTGTTTCGCGAGGCATATCCGGACCGCTTTTTCCAGATGGGCATCGCCGAGGCCAACATGGTGACGGCCGCCGCCGGCATGAGCACGCTGGGCTACATTCCGTGGGTTTCGACGTTCGCGGTGTTCCTTGCCAAGCGTGCGGTCGATCAGGTTCGCGTATCAATCGCTTATCCTAAGCTGAACGTGAAGCTCAACGGCGCGTACGGCGGCATACCAACAGGCAAGGCCGGCGCCACGCACCAGGCGGTCGAGGACATCGCGGTCATGCGCTGCATGCCGAACATGACGGTTCTCGTGCCGGCCGACGCCGTAGAAACGAAGGCCGCCGTCCACGCCGCGACCGCAATGGCCGGCCCGGTGTATCTGCGGACCGTCCGCTGCAACGTGCCGGTGATTTTCGACGGCAAACACAAATTCGAGATAGGCCGCTCGTACGAGCTTCATCCCGGCAGCGACCTTACAATAATTTCGACCGGCATGATTACCCCCAAGGCGCTGCAGGCTGCGATCGAGCTGGACAAGCAGGGCATCAGGGCCAGGCTGATACACATGCCGACGATAAAACCGCTCGACGTCGAAGCGGTCGTCGCGGCAAGCAGGGAGACCGGGCTTATAATTACCGCGGAAAACCACAGCCGCCTCGGCGGCCTGGGCGGCGCGGTGGCCGAAACGCTCACCGAGCACGCACCGTGCAAACTGTGCCGCCTGGGCTTCCCGGACGTTTTCGGAGAGTCGGGCGACGACGAAAAAATATTCAGCAAGATGGGCGTCAACACGGAAAACATTATTGCCAAGGCTGTTGAACTGGCCGGCGGCAGATAGCAATCGCAAATGCGAAAGGAAAAGAGGCAGAGAGAATCATGGCTGAAAGAATTCTGAAAAACTACGTTAACGGACAGTGGATAGCCCCCGAAAACACCGGTTTTGTCGATGTCGAAAACCCCAGCACCGGTGAGATTCTGGCGAAGGTGCCGCTTTCGACGACCGCCGAAACGAACAGGGCCATAGAAGCTGCAGCTGCGGCGTTTCCCGGCTGGAGCAGAACGCCGGTCGCCCGCCGGGTTCAGCCGCTTTACAAGCTTTCCGAAATGCTCCGCAACGATGAGGAAAAAATCGCACGCATTCTCTCCGAGGAAATGGGCAAATCGCTTCCCGACGCCCGTGCCGAGATGAAGCGCGTGTTCGAGAACTGCGAAGTCGCGTGCGGCATGCCGGTTCTCCAGCAGGGTGACAAGCTCATAGGCAGCTCGTTCGACATCGACGGCGAGGTCATCCGCCTGCCTATCGGCGTGTTCACCATGATAGCCCCGTTCAACTTCCCGGCGATGGTTCCGTTCTGGTTCCTGCCCTACGCGATAGCCACCGGCAACACGTTCGTGCTCAAGGCGTCCAAGCAGGTTCCGCTGACGATGACATACATCACCGGGCTTATCGACCAGATAGGCCTGCCGAAGGGCGTGTACAACCTCGTTCTCGGCGACAAGACGGTGGCCGACGCCTTCATGGACTCTCCGCTGGTCAAGGGCGTGTCCGTCGTCGGCTCAACGCCGGTCTGCAGGATAATCGCCGAGCGGTGCGCGAAGACCAACAAAAGGTTCCAGGCCATGGGCGGCGCGAAGAACCACCTCGTCGCCATGCCTGACGCCAAGGTGGACGACGTCGTCCGCAACATGATAAGTTCCTGCTACGGCTGCGCGGGCCAGCGGTGCATGGCCTCGTCGGCGATCGTCGCGGTCGGCGACAGGATGTACAAGACAATCTGCGAGAAGTTCATTGCCGAGTCGAAAAAGGTCATCGTCGCCAATCCGCTCGATCCGAAGGTGGCCGACGAGCAGATGGTCATGGGGCCTGTCATTTCCGCCAAGGCCAAAAAATTCATTCTGGAGATGATCCAGACCGGCATCGACGAAGGCGCGACGCTCGCCCTCGACGGGCGCGGGCTGAAAGTCAAGGGCTGCGAGAAGGGCCATTTCATCGGCCCGACGGTCTTCACAGACGTCAGGCCCGGCATGAAGATTCATGAAACCGAGATATTCGGCCCGGTGGTTGTTATCCTGAAGGCCGGCACGCTGGACGAGGCGATAAAGATTATCAACAACCATCAGTACGCCAACGGCGCGTCGATATACACGCAGAACGGCTACTGGGCGCGCAAGTTCAAGCTTGAGGCCGAGTGCGGCATGATAGGCATCAACGTCGGCATTCCCGCCCCGGTCGCATATCTGCCGTTCGGCGGCATGAAGGCGTCGCAGTTCGCCGACATCAAGGCGCAGGGCAAGGCCATCATCAACTTCTACACCGAAGACAAGATCGTCACCGAACGATACTGGCCGGAAGAAGGCTAGGGGAGGCGTCAGAATGAGAATCGCCGTAGTCAACGAAACAAGCGCCGCCGACAAGAACAAGGACATCCTTGCCGCCCTCCAGGACCGCGGGCATTACGTGGTGAACGCCGGCATGACGAAGACCGGCGCGATGCCAGAGCTTACATACATCCACACCGGCCTGCTCTCGGCGCTGCTGCTGAACGCGGGCCGAGTTGACCTCGTCGTGGGCGGCTGCGGAACAGGGCAGGGATACCTCAATTCCGTCATGCAGTATCCGCACATCTGCTGCGGGCTTATCCAGAACCCGCTGGATGCGTGGCTGTTCGGGCAGATTAACGGCGGCAACTGCATTTCGTTGGCGCTGAACTTCGGCTACGGCTGGGCGGGCGACATAAACCTGAAGTTCATCTTCGACCGCCTGTTCAGCCTGGAGAAGTTCGGGCTGGGCTATCCGCCGCACCGCCAGCAGTCGCAGCAGCAGAGCCGCAGGATACTCGCCGGCGTGTCGGCCGCGACCCACAAGTCGATGGCCGAGATCGTCTCGTCGCTCGACGATGCGGTTATCGATCCGGTGCTGAGCTATCCGGGTTTCCAGGAACTGCTTGACGTCGATTCCATCGACGACAAGGCCCTGAAGACCGCCCTGAAATCCCGCATGTAAAACGGCGCGAAACCGCTTCCGCCCGCAATGGTTTAACCGGCAGAAGCGAATTAAAGAACGCTTCGGAAAGGCGGTCTGACATGAAATCGCATATTGGCGGACTTTTGTTTGTGCTGGTTCCGGTCCTTACTGCGGGCCTGGCTTCGGCGGCCGGACCGACTGCTGCTGTGCTTGAAAAGGCCGATCAGTGGACTAAGCTCACCGGGGCCGCCAAGACGCTTGAAAAGGCCGGCTTCCGGGTCGAGTCGCTAAGTTACGACGGCCTGTCGAAGGAACTCAAATACGATCTCATAGTCATAGGCAGTTTCGCGTCCGACGACGTGAAATACGGGGAGCTTGTTTCTAAAAACGCCGCGGCGCTGGCAGCCTTCGTCGAAAACGGCGGCGTGCTGCTGCAGTTCACCCAGGCTGACCAGACCGAGGCCGCTCCGGCGTTCCTGCCGAAGGGCCTGGTCGCCCGGCGATGCGACGCTGATATCGACGAACTGCGCGTTCTGGCTCCGCAGCATCCGCTGCTGGCCGGGATGAAATTCGAGGGCGACGAAAAATCGCCGCGTCTTAAAATTCCCGCCCACGCCGGCCGCGTCGGCAGCTGGGAATCGCTCTGCCAGCAGGACGGTTTCAACGTGCTCATTTCGTGCGACGGGCAGAACCGGTTCGTCGCCATGCTTGAGGGCGAATACGGCAAGGGGCGCGTGCTGCTGACGTCGCTGTACCTGGACAAACTTTACGACGGCGCCGGCAAGAACGTCGCGTCGGAGCAGTACAATGCCATCTCGGAAAAATTCTTCTCGAATCTGGCCGGCTACGTTGAGCTGGTCAAGGCCGGCAAGGCGCCGAAGGTCGTTCCGACGCCCGCTTACAAAGAGCCGCAGCCGGCTGAGTTCAAGGAAGGCAGCTGGACGCTCGCGATCCTGCCGGATACGCAGAATTATTCCGCCGACATTCCACAGCTTTTCGAGTCGCAGACGAAATGGATCGTCGCCAATCGCGACAAGTACAACATCGCATACGTGCTGCAGCTTGGCGACATCACGAACGACAACAACCCGCCGCAGTGGGAAAACGCCAAAAAGGCCATCAGCATACTCGACGGCCAGGTTCCTTATGCACTCGTGCAGGGCAATCACGACTGCGGCGTGCCGGGCGAGGAAGGCTGGCGGTCCGTATCGCGGCTTAGCGAATATTTCCCGGTCTCGCATTTCAAGGATTGGCCGACGTTCGGCGGCACTTTCGAAAAGGACAAGCTCGATAACAGCTATCACCTCTTCACTGCCGGCGGGACGGGCTGGATTGTAATCGCCCTGGAGTTCGGCCCGCGCGACGCCGTCATTGAGTGGGCCGGCAAGCTGCTCGACGAATACAAGAACCGCCGGGCGATAATCATCATGCACGCGTATACCTACATGGACGACACCCGCTACGACTGGGCGACTAAGGGCGCGAATCAGGCGTGGAACCCGCACAGCTATCCCTGCCAGAACGAGCCCGGCGGCGTGAACGACGCCGAGGAAATGTGGAACAAGGTTTTCAAAAAACACGCCAACCTCACGTTCGTCATCAGCGGGCACGTCCTCGGCGACGGTCTTGGCCGGCTGGAAAGCAAGGGCGATAACGGCAACACCGTCTATCAAATGCTCGTGAACTACCAGATGCTCCCTCGCGGCGGCGACGGATTTTTGCGGCTGATGGAGTTCCACCCCGACGGCAAAACCGTGCAGGTGACGGCCTACTCGCCGGACCTGAACAAGTACAAAACCGACGAGCAGAACCAGTTCACGATTACTCTCGACCAGCCGCTCAAGGCGTGGACCGGCTCGCCTCTGCCGAAAAAGCAGGACAAGGCTGAAAAGTAACGCAGACACAGGCGAGACGCCTGTGCCACATAATTCTGCCGAAAAGAAGCAGGACAAACCCGGCGAGTAGTCTGCTGAAACTTGACATATCAGGCGGTTTCGGCTCTGCTTACTCCTGAAATGGCGCAAACCCCGTCTGTTGCAGCGGGGATTTCAACATTTTGAAATATGAAAAGGGATAGGCCATGCCGACAGGGGTGATATTCATATTTATCGTGGTGGCGATAGCATTGTTTATCTTCGGTGCGATGGCGGCTGCCCGGCGCCGCAAGGAACTGGCAGCCTGGGCGGCCGGCAGGGGGCTGCGGTTCGATTCCCGCAAAGACCGCGGCATGGACGAGCGGTTTCCGTTCAAATGTCTTCAGTGCGGCCACAGCCGCTTCGCGCACAACATCAGCGAAGGCGAGATAGACGGGCTTCATGTCACTGCCTTCGATTACCAGTACACTACCGGCAGCGGCAAAAACCAGCAGACTCATACGCTGTCGGCCGTCATTGTGCGAAGCCGGTTTCCGCTCAAGCCGCTGTTTATCCGGCGAGAGGGACTGTTCGACAAGATTACGGAATTTTTCGGCATGGACGACATCGACTTCGAGTCGGCCGAGTTCAGCAGGAAGTTTTTCGTCAAGTCGCCTGACAAAAAGTGGGCCTACGACGTGATTCACCAGCGGATGATGGAGTTCCTGCTGGAATCGCCGGAATTTACAATCGAATTTAGTGGCATGAATATGATTGTCTGGCGGACCGGGCGGCTGAAGCCGGCCGGCTTCGACGACGCGGTCAATCTCGCCGTCGGTATACTGCAGCGAATTCCGGAATATGTGGTTAAGGAACAAACATGCAAGGGATAGGATATGAATATAACAGCTCTGGGAGCAAACATGGCGCCGATTTATGTTATACTTGTCATCGTTTTACTTGTAATAATCTGGGTCGTCGGCACCTATAACGTTCTTGTGAGGCTGCGTCAGCACTGCCGCGAGTCGTGGTCGAGCATCGATACGGAGCTTCGCAGGCGGTACGACCTGATTCCCAACCTCGTCGAGACGGTCAAGGGCTACGCCGCCCACGAGCGTGGCGTGCTGCAGGCCGTCATCGATGCCCGCTCGCGTGCGATAGCGTCCACCGGTTCGCCGGAATCGCAGGCCAGGGATGAAAACGTGCTTATCGGCTCGATGAAGCAGCTTTTCGCCGTCGCCGAGAAGTATCCGGACCTGAAGGCCAGCGCGAATTTCCTCCAGCTTCAGAAGGAGCTGGCGAACACGGAAGACCGGATTCAGGCGGCCCGGCGTTTTTACAATGCAAACGTCCGCGACATTAACACTCGCGTGGAAGTTTTTCCCTCCAACATTATTGCAGGGATGTTCCGTTTTTCGAAAGAGCAGTTTTTCGAGATAGAAGATTCCGGTATCCGCGCAACGCCGCAGGTAAATCTTTCGTAACTCCAGTCAATAATAGGCCTAATGTTTTGCGGCGGAGCATGCCGAATATTTTAGTAGAAGAGCGTCTAACAAAACGAAGCGTCGCCCAAAGGCGCTGCGGCGAGGCGGCCGGCAAGGAAGGCGAAGCAGACGATGCCAGAGCATCGTCGATGCAGCCTGACGCAGCCAAACGCCTCGCAAGCAAGCCGACGGCAGCAGCGTTTTGTTAGACGCTCTAAGGAGAAACACATTGGCAGAGCGCAGCGGCAACCCGGTTATAGTTATGGAAACATCCATGGGCACGATTACGGCGGAGCTTTGGGCTGACAAGGCCCCGGAGACCGTCGGGAATTTTCTTCAATATGTGGATGAGGGATTTTTCAACGGGACTATTTTTCATCGGGTGATAGACGGTTTCATGATCCAGGGCGGCGGCTTTACCGTCGATATGAAGCAGAAGCCCACGCATGATGAAATAATAAACGAAGCCGCCGCGGAACTTCGCAACAAGCGCGGCACGCTGGCGATGGCCAGGACCAGCGAGGTTCACAGCGCGACATCGCAGTTTTTCATTAATCTGGTCGATAACGCATTTCTGAACCATACCAACGGGACGGCCGAGGGCTTCGGCTACTGCGTATTCGGCAAGGTGACCGGCGGCATGGATGTTGTGGACGCCATCGCCAAGGTGGAAACCGCCTCTCGCGGCTACCACGACGATGTTCCCGTCGAGCCGGTTGAAATCAGGAATGTAAAACGTCAGTAACTACAGTAATACGCTTGACTAATAAGCTATTTCATATAAAATGTATCCCGTCGAATAAGCGTCCGTCGGGCAACGAGTGAAGCGGTTTCACTGCCCGCGGGAAAAGTCCGGCTGGTGTGCCGGATTTTGTTTTGCAGGCGCATTTGATGACAGATTTTACGCATTTCTGTTGTAATCGGGGCAAGGGTAACTCAAGGCTGCCTTGGGTATGTGTGCGCATCTTCTGCAAATCCGCATGAGTCGCTTGTGAAAAAGGAGCCGTAGTATGGCTACTGGTAAAGTGAAATGGTTTAACGATTCAAAGGGTTTTGGGTTCATCACTTCTGATGACGGAACGGACGTATTTGTTCATCATTCAGACATTGATGCAGAAGGCTTCAGAAGTCTTGCTGAAGGCGAAAATGTCGAGTTCGAGATTATTGAGGGTCCCAAGGGTCCGAAGGCTACCTCTGTTCGAAAGGTCTAATTTCTTAATATCAGCCTGATATGAAAAGGCGTCTCCTGGGGACGCCTTTTTTATTTCCTTCTCCGGCCGGCAGAGTCTTCTATGCTGACTCATCCCCAGTTTTAGTTCAGGCAAAAAAATAGCCGACTTCTTTAGT
>CAZVYJ010000046.1:0-23260 GCA_964631565.1 uncultured Planctomycetaceae bacterium | reverse complement strand
TCATGCGGGAACTCCGAAAGGAACTCAGCCATGAAAACTGGGGATGAGTCAGGGAAGGCATCACTTGCCTTTCGCCCGTTTTTCTGTTAGCGATATAATTCATCAGATGGCCAGACGAACCGAAAAATCAGAGGCCGCGTTCGCTCGCGGCGGCAAGGTGCTGGTCGGCGGGGTAAATTCGCCTGTACGGTCGTTCGCCGCGGTCGGCGGCACGCCCCCGATAATCGCCCGGGCCCGCGGCTCGCAGATTACCGACATCGACGAGAACATCTACATCGACTACGTGTGCAGCTACGGGCCGGCCATCCTCGGCCACGCCCCGGAGCAGGTCGTCACAGCCATAAGCAAGGCGGCCCGCTACGGCACAAGTTACGGCGCCCCCACCGAGGCCGAGATTCTTCTCGCCGAGGCCATCGCGGCGGCAATTCCGTCTGTGGAGAAAATCCGCTTCACCTCCAGCGGGACCGAAGCCGTAATGACGGCCGTCCGCATAGCACGCGGAGCTACCGGACGCGGCAAAATAATAAAGTGCATCGGCGGCTACCACGGCCACGCCGACGGAATGCTCGTGTCGGCCGGCAGCGGAGCGGCCACTCTCGGCGTGCCGAGTTCGCCCGGCGTCACCGCAGGCTCGACAGCTGATACGATCCTGGTCCCCTATAACGACCTCGCCTCCATGTCGGACGCCATGTCCGTGCACGGGCGGGACGTCGCAGCGGTGCTTGTCGAACCCGTCGCGGGCAACATGGGCGTGGTGCCCCCGGCTGACGGCTATCTTGCCGGCATCCGCCAGCTCTGCGACAGGCACAAGGCCCTGCTGATATTCGACGAAGTGATAACCGGTTTCCGTGTCGCCTACGGCGGCGCTCAGGGACTTTACGGCGTGGAGTCGGACCTTACGACGCTCGGCAAAATAATTGGCGGCGGGCTGCCTGTCGGGGCCGTCGGGGGACGGGCGGATATAATGAGGCATCTCGCGCCGGAAGGGGCGGTTTACCAGGCGGGCACGCTGTCCGGCAATCCGCTGGCGATGTCGGCCGGCCTGGCGACCTTGCAGTCCCTGATGGCCGAAGGTTTCTACGAGCAGCTCGAACGCATCTCCGGCGTGCTGGCCGAGGAGCTAGTCCGCGCGGCGGCGAAGGCCGGGCTGGACGGGAAGGTCTGCTTCAACCGTGTCGGCAGCATGCTATGCTGCTTCTTTACGGCCGGACCGGTCCGCGACTTCGAAACGGCCCAGACAAGCAACACCAAGGCGTTCGCGGCATACTTCAATTCCATGCTTTCAGCCGGCGTTTATCTCGCACCGAGCCAGTTTGAAGCCATGTTCGTCTCGGCGGCGCACAGCGACGATGATATCGCACGAACGGCGGCCGCCGCCGAGGAAGCCTTTAAGGCTGCAGGTAATCTCATGTAAAATGCATCGCAGGGCCGATAAGCTCTTCTGGAAATCTGAAAACCTTAAAAATTGAAACTTTCGAACCCCGGTATATCAGCATTACTGAAATCCCGGATGGGCAAGGAGCTTCACTATGAAAGAAATGCAATACGAAACCGATGCTCTGCAGTATGGAAAGGCAATGTGCTCGCTGAGATTCGCCAAGAACATATTGTGGCTGCTGGTCATCCTGGCGATTCTGACGCAGGCGGCATGCTTCTCGCTGGTGAATTTTGTCGGAGTAATCGACGACATGCCCGGAATCGGCGTCGTCAGCGACAAGGCGCCGGACGAAGACCAGATAAAAACAGCCACCAACTGGTACAACGCCATGAACTGGATCCTGCCTACAAGCAAGTTTCTGGGCCTGGTGGCGGCAACGCTGCTGGTAATGGTGCTGTCGCAAAGCATGAAAATAGCCCTGCTGGGAAGACTGGCGGGAATTCCCGGGCTGGTCAGTGCGTTCCTGTGGTCGCTGATTCTGCTGATGCTGATAATACCGTGGCAGATTGTCGGCGGCGAAATCGTCCGGGGCACGCTGTACAACATGGGCACGCTTGTCAAAGAGACGAAAAACGTGCTGGAGGCATGGGGCGCCAAGGACGTCACGTGGTTCGACAACACGGTCTATTACATCCGCATGATAGCCATGCCGGCAGTGGCGATTCTTATCTGCCTGCTGATTCAGTTCCGTTTCATGTCGGCGTGGAGAGCGATGACCCGTCCCGCGTCGGCTGCGAGCCAGATACACGAGCAGGAACCGGTAGTTCGGTAAAGCAGAACCATATCACAAACAAAAAGCCCCGGCTGGCTCAGGCTCGCCGGGGCTTTTGATTTTAACACTCCACAAAATGTTTCTAACTTTGACGACGCCTGCGTCGAAGTATCGCAATGCCGCCCAGCGAAAGCAGCGTCACTGTCGCCGGCTCGGGAACGAACGCGAAATCGTCAAAATAACCGGTCGCCGTCGCCAGGTCGCCGTCCGGCTGGTGATTGGCGATGACACGCACCTGGAACGATAACGACTTGGTGGTGTCGATATCCGACAGGGTTATCGTCCTTAGCCGCCAGTCAGCGTCCGATTCGGTGATGACACAGCTTGCCGTACGAAACGTGTTTAACAGGTCGGTGTAGCTCACCTGGACATCGATGGTCGGCCAGGTAACGCCGGCGACAACCGCCTTGGCATTGAATTCAATCGCGGTTGTGCCGGAAGGCGCGTACAGGAACGGCGTCGAAAAGATATCCGGCTGGGCCGCCGTAACATATGACAGCGGCGGCGTGCCGCCGCTGTAGTCCGCGATTGTATCCATTTTCAGCACGTTGTCGCTTTCGGTGATATCCACCACCGAATAGGAACTGTTCGCCCCCGCCAGCACCATCCACCCGTAGGTCGTTCCGGTATCAAAGCTGCCATTGACGATATCGCCGGATGCAAAGCCGCCGGCAATAAACATCGTGGTTAGAACAACCGTCGCCCTCGCAAATAGACTCCCTGATCTCATACAAAATGCTCCCTCATCTAAAATGCGCGAGTCCTCCTGCTCGCATCCAACCGGGCTCTGCCCGTCGCCCGGCATAACGGAAGCGCAAAAACATCACCTTCGAGCTTCCTCATGGGGTCCGCAGAACCAAGGATATGCATACACCTTCCCTGGCGGCCCCTGCCCAATCCAATCAGGGGGCATTATAACCCCCAAACAGCGCATCTCAAAGCCTGTATTGATAAAAACCCGGACTAATTGACACAAAGCCGGATGACCGATAGATTAGACTCTTACGGCAGATTTCGGGCTTGCGGTATTCCGGTTACGAAATGAACAAACGTATTATTTTATCCCCGCTGGCAATCCTGATGCTGGCTGCACTGTCAGTCACGGGATGTCCTGCAACCCGGCAATCGGTCCGGCAGTTCGAGGACATAAGCCCGCCGTCCAAAAACGGCGTACCGATGACGGCAGTGAATTCCGACACCAACCTGGCCGGCAAAAAGTACCGTTTCATCGTACGCCTGCGCATGGTCGCCATCGAACTGCCGATAGGCACGGTCAGCGACTCGGAGGAACTCTGGAGCTACCTTAACGAAGAGGTTATCAAGCCGAGGTTCACCGCCGGCCTCACCAGGAACGGCATCCGTATGGGCATCGGCAAATACGAAAGCTGGAAGGATATCGCCTCGCTTCTGAACCGCATGACCGGCCAGCAGGTCAAGGAAACGTCCATGATGTGCCTGCCGGGCAACCCCGTATCAGTCATCATCAGGCAGGACGAGCCGGAACGAATCATTTTCGCCGCCAACGAGGACGGCACGATAAGCGGCGCGGATTATCCCGAGGGAGACTATATATTCACGTTCAACTTCACGCTCAACGGGGACGATCCGTCGCAGCTCATGGTCACAGGTTCGCCTGTCATACGTTCAAAATATCGCGAAACGAATATCATAAAAACTTTCGGCAAGCCGATGGTCGTACAGCAGCCGATTATATATTCCTTCCCATCATTGACGGTTCAGTTCCCGATAGCCAGCCGCGACTTCCTCCTGCTGGGACCGGGCATCGAATCGCGGAGAAACAGCAGCGTCGGGCATCATTTCCTGGTCAAACAGAGGGAAGGCATAGAGCTGGAAACAGTCGTCGTCATCATGCCCGAAGTATTCGCCGCGGAAATCGAGAAGCCCAAGCCGCTGGTGCTGCCCGGAGAAACCGAAAAATCTTCCGAAGAAACCGGCGGCGAAAAATAAGCCGATTCAGATATGACTCCGAACGAAACAGCCAGCCCGCGCTGCAATGAAAGCGACTACTTCCGGCATCTGTGCCGGAACGCCGCGATGGCGATAGTCGCCACGGACGCACAGTTCAACATAGTCTGCTGGAACGAAGCCGCCGAAAAGCTGACCCACATCGCCGCCGCGGAAATGCTCGGCAAACCCCTCGCCGACGCCGTGCCGCCCGAACGCCGGAAGCTCCTCGACCGGCTGCTGCAACGCACAGCGCAGAAAAGGCTGAACAGCCAGTTTGACATGCGAATGGCCGGCGCAGACGACGAACCGGACAAGTACCTGATGATCATCCTCTCGCCGATTCTTGACGATGAGGACAACATACTGGGCATTTCGGCCTGGCTGGTAGACGAAACGCACCGCAAGCGGCTGACGGAGCAGCTGGCGCAGGCGGAGAAAACCGCGTCGCTTGGAACGCTGGCCGGCGGGGTCGCCCACCACTTCAACAACATCTTCGGCGGCGTCGCGACGTTCGTGGATTACGCCCTTACCAGCGGCGACATCGTCGCGATGAAACGGGCGCTGCAGATGACCACAGAAGCCGCAGCGAGGGCGTCGAAGATAACACAATCGCTGCTCAGCTTCGCCGAGCAGGACTCCCACCGCACGGACCTGGCCGACCTGACTGAGGTTGTGCTGACCTTCGCGCATCTGGTGGAAAGGCCGCTCGCCGAGAAAAACATCCAGCTCGAGCTTAACCTCAAGCCCGTACCCATCATCGCAGTCGAGGCAAACCGGATGCACCAGGTGCTCGGCAACATGCTCACAAACGCCGAAGAAGCCATGGGTGAGAAGGGCGGCAAAATCACCATCCGACTGGACCGCACCAAAACGAAAGTGACGCTCGCCTTCAGCGACACCGGCTGCGGTATCGACAGCAAGCATCTGCCGTTCGTGTTCGAGCCGTTCTTCACCACCAAGGGCCTGCTCGCAGGCGGCGATCACGCAAACCCCGGCCTGGGCCTGTCAGTGGTGCATGGCATAATCATGGAAATGGGCGGAAAGATATCCGTCGAGTCAGAACCGGGAAAGGGAGCCACTTTTCTGATCTCGTTCCCTCTGGCCAGAAAGAACAAAGACTGATTCAGGAAATCCATAAAAGCAAGGCCGCCGTAGTCGGGGAAAGCGACCTTGCCGCCCGGGAGTATGGTTTCAAACAGACTTTCCCATGCCCCTGCTATTTGGCCTTAGCCAGTTTTTCGTCCTTTTCGGAGTCGGAAAGCTTGTCCCACGCCGCCGGGCATCCGCCGCAGCAGAAGGCCACCTTCTGGCCCTTGTACTCCCTGACGAGATTCGCCGGGACATTGGCCGGGTCAATATCCGTCCCCATTATGGGACATCGCGTATTGACATAAGGCGACGGCGACGACGATGACGCCTTAGGGCTGTCCTTATGGCAGCCCGCTATAACAACCAGCAGCACCATCGCCAGGCCGATTGTCCATGTGGTGACAAGCCAGTATTTTGACGTTTTTCGTGCCATTATTTCATTCCTTCCCATATCATTCTAGGTCGGCGCAGCAGCGGCATGACGGCTGATTATAAAAGGTTTTTTGCTGGACCGGCCTTTTTTAATCAGTAAATATATCGGGGGCATTCACTTAGAGCCCCTAACAAAATGCCGCTGCCGTCGGCTTGCTTGCGACCCGCCTGGCTGCCCATACGGGTCCGTATGGACGTCAGGCTGCATCGACGTCCCTGAGGGACGCCTGCTTCGCCTTCTTTGCCAGCCGTGCCGCCGCAGCGCCTTTGGGCGACGCTTTATTTTGTTAGGGACTCTTATAAAAGGGGTATGGAAATGGCCGAGTCCGAAGAACAAAGGCTATACAGGGATCTTTATGAGCAGATGGAGCAGATCAGGCAGCGGATTGTCCGGCTGTAACACAAAATCATTCACATCCTCCGAAATAAATGAGCATGGAAAAAGGCGGTGCAATTGGTTTTAATTTTAATTATTGTAGTGTTTGGGCGTCTAGTGAAGGGTAGTGAACATGATAGAGTTTTCGTGCCGCAGCTGCGGGGCCGTATACAAAGTCAGCGATGACAAGGCAGGCAAACGAGGCAAATGCGCCAAGTGCGGCGAAATGCTTCAGATTCCGTCTCTGCCGCAACCCGTTCAGCAGAAAGCTCCTGCGCCTGCTCCACAGCCTGTGGCGGCCCCTGCGCCGCAGCCTGTCGAGCCTCCCGCACCCCCAGCCGACCCGATGGATGCGCTGGCGGCGGCCTTGTCCGGCAGCAAAACAAAGCCCGCCTCCGCCCCACAACCCGCCGCCCAGGCTCAGCAATCCTCGCAGGCTGTCGCACCTGCCCCGGCCGCGATCAATAACATACCCGTCGCCCGCCCCGCCGGCGGCAACAAGAAGTTGTGGCTGGCGATAGCGGCCGGCGCAGTCGTGCTGCTGGCCGGCGCAGGCATCGGGGCGTATTTCTTCCTGTTCAACAATTCCGGCAAAGGCGAAAAAGAGCTTGCGGAACTCAAGGCCCTGCTCGCCGAGGCCAACAAGCTCAACGACAACGCCTATGACCGGTCAAAAGACATCGACGAGCTGAAACCGGCCGATCTCACCAAGGCCGAGGACGAACTGAAGAAGGCGATCGCCAAGTATGACGAGTTCTTCGCCGCCGCAAAAAATATCTCCGACCCTGAGGCCGGCAAAATCGCCGAGGGCGCCAGATACAAATACCAGTCGGCCAAGAGTCAGTTGGATGCGCTTGACGCATCAATTTGGCCGGGACCGGGCGACTACCGCGACATGTACCTGCGAGTCGGGCCTTCCGTTCCGCTCATCGCCCTTGACGGCAGCTCGGGTTCCGGATTCCTCATCAAACACATAGACAAGTACTACATAGTGACCAACAGGCATGTCGTCGAAAACAGCGAAGACAAGCTCAAGCTCGAATTCTATCTGAGCGAAGACACAAGCAAGGAGCCGTTCGTTATCGAGGCGCATCTGGCTGACATCGTTTTCATTCACCGCAGCGCCGACCTGGCCCTCATAGACGTAACCGCCCACAAGGACGAACTGGAGGCCAACGGCATTCGCCCGCTGATTCTCGCCTCCAGGAACAATCCGCCCGGGGTCGGCGAATCCCTCTGGATAGTCGGGCATCCCGGCAGCAGCCTGGGCATCCTGAAAAGAAACTTCAGCAAAGGCTCGGTTGCATCTGTCATCGAAAATTACCTGGGAGAAAATTCCTGTCTTATCGGCATTGACGCGACGGTCAACCCCGGCAACAGCGGCGGCCCGATACTCAACGATCGAGGCCGCGTCATCGGCGTGGTGTCCTTCAAGCTGGTATCGATGAACGGCGTCACGGAAAACCAGAATTTCGGCGTCCACGTCGCCTGGCTGCATCACATGTTCGAAGATGAAAAGTACAACCTGTCCCGCGAGGAAATAGAGCGAATCGCCGCTCCGAAAAAGACGCTTCCTGAGGAGCTTAAGAAAGTCACCGAGCAACTCGCCGCGAAGGGCTACAAGCCCGTCAACTTCGAGGGCGGTCAGGCCAGCCACTTCGCAGTCCTGCAGCAGGGCCCGATGCCGGCTCTGGCTTTCTTCGGAGCCACGAGCGGCAAGGAATATATCGCCGTCGCAATCGGTGCGGAAACCAATGACGGACAACTCCAGGTCGGCATGCAGGGCAATGATCCCAACAGCATAAAATTTTTCGCCGGCGCCAAGAAAAGCAGTGCGGTAAGTGTCGAGGTGGAGTTCAAACCCCAGACTACCGCAAGATATTGCCTGACCTACGTCAACATGTCCCGTCACGTTCAACCGGTCATTCTTGCAGTGTTCGAAAAATAGGCGAAATTTACAAGGCCCGCCCCGCGACGGGCCGGACGGCTATAATCCCGATATGACAACATCCGATTCCACCTCGCATTCGGACATTGCAGTGCGACCCGTGCGCAGCAGGGCCGACATGAGGCAGTTCAAGAAGCTGCCTCGCAGAATTCTCCGCGGCGCCGCAGGCTGGATCGAACCTCTAAAGCTCATGCAGAACTCGCTGCTTGACCGCAGGCGGCACCCGTTCTACAGCGAAGACGAGGGCGCCGAGGCGGAATTTTTCCTCGCCCGCGACGGCCGCGGCGAATGCGTCGGGCGCGTGGCGGCCATCATCAATCACAGGTTCAACGCCCACGCGACGAAACATGGCGAAGAAAAACCCAGCGGCTTCTTCGGTTTCTTCGACTGCATCAACTCCCGCCCCGCTGCGGCCGCCCTGCTGGACGCCGCCGCAGACTGGCTGAAGCAAAAAGGCGCCGCCCGGATGTTCGGCCCGGCCAGCCCGTCGGAAAATTACGATTACGGCATACTCGTCGAGGGCTACGACCAGCCGCACCGCTTCCTGCTGCCATATCACCCGTCCTACTACGCCGAGCTGATGGACGCCTGCGGGCTGACAAAGGCCAGGGACCTGCTCGGCCTGAGCCTCGATATGCAAAGTTCGGATACTCAGGGGACGCTGAAGCGGTTCTTCAAGTTCCTCGACTCCGCCGAGTCGACCCGCAACGGCGAGATCAACATACGCCCGGTGAACATGAGGCGCTTCGACGAGGAGGTCAAGCTTGTCAGCAAACTTTTCAGCCAGGTGCTCGGCGGGCTTTGGGGCCACACGCCGATAGGCAGCCGCGAACTGAGCTACTCCGTCATGCCGCTGAGGCACTTCATTATCCCGGACACGATCCTGGTGGCCGAGCGAAAAGGCGAGCCTGTCGGCGTTGTGCTGAACGTGCCTGACCTCAACGAGATAATCCGCAAAATGCGGCTGTCCCGGCGTGCCGGGAGCTGGCTGGAGGCCGTCGCGCTTTACATCCGCTCGCGGTTCCATAAACCGGCGTGCATGAGAACGCTTGTTCTCGGCGTCGCGCCGGGTTACGAAAAGTCGCTGGTCGCGCCCGCGATGGTAGGCAAGCTCGCGCGAACGCTGTTTGAGCGAGGCATACGCTACGTTGACGCACATCTGGTGCAGGAAGATAATAAACACATCGTGGCGCCGCTGCTGCGGTACGACTTCAGGCCGAATCGAAGGTTCCGCATTTACCGCCGGGACCTGTGAACGTCGCCGGTCTTATGGAACAGGAGTTTGCAGTGAATCCGTACAATCCAACACGCACGCACCTGCTGTCAAGGTTCGACTCGCTGAAAAATATCGTCGGCGGCAGCGGGCATTACCTGTTCGACGCGTCGGGCGTCAAATACCTCGACTTCCTGTCGCAGTATGGCGTGAATTCGTTCGGGCACAACAATCCGCAGCTTGTCGCGGCGATGCAGCAGGCACTGACCGACGGCCAGCCTTCGATGATCCAGCCTTTCACCGCGCCGGCCACACAGAAGCTTGCTGAAAAACTCCGTGACGTAACGCCCGGCCGTCTGAGCTGCACCGTGTTCACCAACAGCGGCGCCGAGGCTGCCGAAGCGGCCATCAAGCTCACCCGCATCAGAACAGGCAAACCGGTAATCCTCTCTACGCTCAACGGATTCCACGGCAAAACGCTCGGCGCCCTGTCAGCCACCGGCAACGAGGTATATCAATCGCCGTTCGGGGCCCCGGTGGCGAACTTCGAGTACGTGCCCTTCGGCGACATCGACTCGCTTGCCGAAAAGCTGAAGACCGACGGCGGCAGGATTGCGGCGTTCTTCGTCGAGCCGGTCCAGGGCGAAGGCGGCATGAAGCCCGCCCCGGAAGGCTACCTGTCAGCGGCGGCCGAACTCTGCCGACGGGCCGGCGTGCTGCTGGTTCTCGACGAAATCCAGACCGGCCTGGGGCGGACCGGGCGACTGTTCGGCGCGAACGCCGCCGGAATCGAGCCTGACGTCATGCTGCTCTGGGCAAGGCGCTCGGCGGCGGGCTTATGCCGGTAGCAGCGTGCGTCTGCTGCGACGACGTATGGGACCACAAGTTCGGCCTGCTGCACAGCTCGACGTTCGCGGGCAACCACCTGGCGTGCGCCGTGGGCCTCGCAGTCATCGACCTGCTGATGCAAAACGACCAGGCGATAGTGAAAACCGTCGCAAAGACCGGCGACTATCTGCTGAAGAAACTCGCCGCACTGGGCGCAAAATATCCCGATGTCATCGTCGAGGTTCGCGGCAGCGGGCTGATGACCGGCATTGAGTTCCATCGCTTCGACGGCGACGACTCGCGAACCATGGGCTTCGCAAGCAGACACGGACTGATGACCGCCCTGTTCAGCGGATTCCTGCTGAACAACAACCACATAATCACTGCCCCGGTATTTAACGACGCTCATTTCCTGCGGCTGGAGCCGCCGTTCACCGTTGGCCCGGCCGAGGTCGATGAAGTAATCGCCGCATGCGACGAACTCTGCGACGTCGTGAGGAAGAAAGATTACTACAAACTTTTCCGCTACCTGACGCATGTGGGCGACACGCCACGCCCGCCCGGCTGCTGGCCGTCGGCAGCCGCCGACAGGCATCAGCAGCACAACGGCAGCGGCAGTCAAAATCAAAAACCGTCGTTCGCGTTCCTCGTTCACTACGGAACCGAGGAAGATTACGTCCGCACCGACCCGTCGTTCGTGAACTTCACTCCGGAAGAAATGCGGCATTGGGAGCGATGGGCGATGGAAATCGGCCCGGGCGTGATGGACCACGTCGAGAACGTCGCCTCTGCAAACGGAAGCGGCGCGGAAGGCTGGCTGCTCGTCGCACCGATGCTGCCGCAGCATTTGCTGGAGTTCCGTCCTGCCGAAATGCAGGACATGATCCAGCGGACAATCGACATCGCCAAAAGCAAGGGCGTCGGCATACTCGGGCTTGGGGGGTTCACGTCGGTTATCACACGCGGCGGGGAGCGGGCGCAGGGTCTCGGCATGGCCGTCACCACCGGCAATTCGCTGACCAGCATAATGGCCGTACAGGGCCTCGAGCAGGCGGCCGAGTGCTGCGGGAAAAAACTCGGCGACCTTCACGTCGCGGTCGTCGGCGCTACCGGCGCGATAGGCAGGCTGTGCGCGCTGATGCTCGCCGACCGCGCGGGAAAGGTTACGCTCGTCGGCAACGCGCTGAACCCGGACGGCCCGCGGAAGTGCCGCATTACGGCCGGCTGCATGTACAAGCATCTGCTGCAGAACGCAAACGGCGCGCCGGCCGGCAACCTCGTCGGCGCCGCACGCACCATCCGCAAACTGCTCGACGCCAACGGCGGCAACGGGCTGCTCGCGAAGATTCAGCCGCTGCTGGAAACAAAGAGCATCAACAAGATGGACGCACTGACCGACATCATCGAGCAGGCGCTGGCTGCGTCGGGCATCGACAGGCCGGTGCTGTACAACTGCGACATCGACTGCGGAATCAAGGATGCCGACGTGGTACTGGTGGCCACAAACTCAGACCAGGCATTGATTTATGCGCACCAGTTAAAGAAGGACGCAATCGTCTGCGACGTGGCCCGCCCGTCGAACGTGGACCCCGCCCTGCCGGGCCAGAGGCCGGATGTGTTCTTCTTCGAGGGCGGGCTGGTGGAACTGCCTGAGGCGATCGAGTTCGGCTCGGACCTGAGAATCCTGCCGCCGGGCATCGCGCTGGGCTGCCTCGCCGAGACGGCGCTGCTGGCGATCGAGGGCGACTTCACCGACCACAGCATCGGCCAGAATCTCACGCTGGAGGAGGCCGACTACATCGAGAAGCTCGCCGCGAAGCACGGCTTCATCTGCGCCTCGCCCGAAAAATGCCGCAGAACAGCAGCAGTAATTGCCTAGGCAATAATGGCTCCTGCATTATGCTTTTGCTGTTTGCATCTTCCAGACGAAGCACCTTTCCTGTAGACTGGCGCCATGGATAATTCTGACGACACGGGGAATGTCAAAAGAGGCGTCATACAACGCGGCGTAGCTTTCCTGCTTTCACCAAAAGTTGAAATCCTGTTGTCGTCCTTATTCTTTGCTGTTCTTTTTTTCACACCACTGTCGAGAACAGTGATGACGTTTATGTTTCCTGCCTCATGGCAAATAAGCGGCTATTATCTTGATGGGCTATTTTACGGCCTGGTGCTTCTGCTGGGTGCAGTCTGGCTGGTTTCAACTATCATACTCTTTGCGAAAAAACAATTCAGCCGGAGCATAAAACGTATCTTGATAATTCCCTTTGTTCTTATCGCAGTCGCTGTGATATGGGGGATTCCAACGTTTTTAATGCCATCCGTCATTTCAGGCTGGCCGATTGACAGCGTTTACTCTCCTGCCAGAGACAAATATTACATACTCGCTTTTGAGCCTGCTCTAACCGACGCCATTTATCGCGTATTCACCGCTGATGGAAGCCGCCTGAACCCCGTCTGGAATGTGAAATTTGCAGGCACAATACTCGATTATTCCGAAGACGGCTCACTGACCAGCAATCCCCGCATTATCCTGAGCAAAGATGAACAATTGCTGGTGATTGAACGCGGCGGGCATTTTACAGATGCGATACTGATCGACTCGAGCCAGCCTCTTACGGAATTCGTACCATGGTCAGATGAAGATCGTGAAATCCAATGGCAGAAGCGTACAGAGCTTATCAGGCATCTTCTTGCGGAGCATTCCGGGGGCGATTACCAGCCTTCGAAGCGGCTGGCTGATTCGGAAATCACGGCTATCCTTGATTCCTGGTGCAGGCAGACGGAAAAGAACCTGGCGAAGGAACTCGCTTCACAAAATATCGATGCATCGTGCCACTTTGAAGATATCGAGCACCCGGATTCCGGCCCGCTGAAAATGATGCTCATTGTGGAGTATGGAAAGAACAGCCCAAAGCAGACTCTCGTATATTACCTGACACTTGCTCAGGACGGTAAGCGGCTGCTCATCATCCCAAACCGTTATGGGTTTTTGCCCTCTCATGAACAAGATGAAACGGCAGTCGAAAGAGCAGTACAGAAATTCATCGAAGTCGGAACGTATCTGAATCCAAAGTAGCTCATGCCGAATCAGTCGGAACGTGCGTCGCGGCGGATTTCGTCGAAGAAAGGCGTGCAGCCTCGTTCGACGCATGCGGCGGCGTAGAGGAACATGGCGGCCGACCATGTCTGCCAGTCCTGCCCGCGAGGCCGGCCGGCGGCGTCGAACCACTCGTTGAAGCCGTAATCGACCTTCGCGAGCCTTGTCTGCTTCACCAGTTCCGCCAGCACCTTGAGCTTGGCCTTGGCGAGCCGGAGCTTTCCCGCTGCGATGAGGGCTGCGATGTAGAACCCGCACACGAACGGCCAGACGCCGCCGTTGTGATACTCGCCGGGCTTGTTGTATTTTTCGTATCGCGGCTTCCAGTCCGGGTCGCCCGGCCTGAAGAACGGAAACAGGCACGGCGGCAGGTCCAGGGCCAGCTCGCCGCGGGCCTTCATGGCCCTGCACTCCGCCTCGACCCACGAAACAATCGCGCCGGCCCGCGTCCGCGGCGAAATGCCGGTCAGTATCGCCAGACTGTTGCCCAGCAGGTCGAACCGCTCGCTGCTGTAGACCTTGTACGACCACATCGCGTAGTAAGGCTTATGCTTCACCGCCAGGCCTTCATAAGCACGGCGGGGAGCGTCCTCGGTAATCGTGAAATAGCGCATGAAGTCCCGCAGGATATCGGCCTTATCGTGCAGGCCGTACAGCCTCAGGTAGCCGTAGGCCAGTGTATTCACGAACAGGCCATAGCCGAGCACCCACTGCTCGTCGCGCCAGTCGGTCGTGGGTTGCTGGGCTATCAGAACGCGATTGGTGGGGCTTTGGTAGCTCATCCATGTTATGGCCTTTTGGACGGCGCCTTCCAGAAAATCCTTCTCGCCGGTGGCCAGTCTGTACCACGCGACGCCCAGCAGGAAAAGCGGCGTCGTGTCGCTCGCGCCGCGGTCTTCGGGATCATGAACCAGCGAAACGATGTGCCCGCCTTCGCTCTGCGTCTTGGCCAGCGTTTCGAGCACACGGCGGAGCGAGGCCATAAGCTTCTCCTCGCCCGTCACAAGTATGCCGAGCGAGGATATCATCAGGTCGCGCGTGTACGGCTCAGGGTAGCCCCACCCTGCCGTCCGCGGCAGGCCGTGATATGGCCCGTGCATGTTGTGAAGCAGCACTTCGAGTGCAGCGTCCTTTGCCGCGGCAATCGCATCCTTTCGCATGACGGACTCCTCAGGATATTCCAAGGCGGTCGGAAATCAGCTGCACGAATCTCCTGGCCACTATGCGGTAGTCGAACAGCTCGACCACGCGTTTCCTGCCGGCTTCGCCGAGTTTCTGGCGCAGTTCGGGTTTGGTCATAAGCTCCAGCAGGTAATCGGCGATATCGTGTATGCTCGCGCGGTAATCCGCCGTTCTCGGCTTGTTGAAAATCACGCGATGGCCCGGCTTGTAGCCTTCGTCCTCGCCGAGAATCGTCTCTCGCAGGCGGACTTCCTGCGCGACGCTCGCCAGAAGCGCCGTCTTGCCGTGCACGAGCGTGTCGAGCATGCCCATCGCTCTTATGCCGACGACCGGCTTGCCGGATGCGTTGGCCTCCACCTGTATCATGCCGAACCCCTCCAGCCGCGACGGTGCCGCATATATGTCGCACGCCCCTATCAGGTACGGCATGTAATTGCGCGAGTTCCGCCCGGTCGTGTACACCACGTTTTTGTCGATTCCCAAATGCTCGGCCAGCTGCATATCGGCGAGGGTTTGCTTGTCGGTGCGCGGCTGCGGCCAGACCTTGCAGACATACTTCCAGTCCGGGGCCTTCGTATCGATAAGCGACAGGGCCTGCATGACCTCCTGCGCGCCCTTGGACGCAGCGTCGCCGCCGACTGTGAGAATCATTATCTGGTCGTCTGATATTCCCAGCGTTTCGCGCACGGCTTGTATCTTCGGGTCGTTTCGGTCCCGGGGCTTGAATGCTTCGGTGTCGCAGCCGACAGGAAGCACCTCGATTTTGTCGCCGTCCAGGCCGTCGCGCACGTAGACCTTCTTGACCCAGTTGGACGTGACGAGCATAAGCGGCAGCGAATTGAGCACCTCCAGATAGTTCGCCAGGTACCCGTCAACGACCAGCCACGGCACCGGCTGAACGCCGTACCGCTGCGGATGCAGGACCAGGTGCGGCGTGTGCCCCCAGTAGCCGACGCCCACCACGATGTCAGGCTGGAACCAGCGGTAGTACCATTCCTTTTCCTGGGCCGCCTCGAAGTTCACGGCGAAAACTTCCACGCCGATTTCCTGCAGCCCCCTGTAAAGCAGATCGCCCTGAGTCGCCAGCCCGCCGGGCGACGGCGGATAGTCGAACATCACAAGAACTTTCATAGCCCTTGCTCCTGCATCAGACTTTTTCAAACTATTTCACGTTTTTTTATGTATCCGGAAAGCTTCCGGAGAAATGCACGCGCGAACCTCAAACGAATCGGATGCGTAGCCGTACTCGTTCGCTACTATTTTACGCTTCCTGTCAAGCTCGGCGGCGGTTAATTCCAGCAGCATGTCGGCGTCGGCGGCAGGCTTGCATTCAGCCGTCGCCGCGTCGCACCGGTAGGCGAACGTCCACAGTTCCGTGCAGTTCAGCCGGCCGGTCTTGACCAGCAGTTTGACCGCCTCGTGGATATCCTTGTGCCGCTGATGGCCGTATTCCCCGCCCGGCCCGTGCGTGATGCATACGTCCCAGCCGCCGTCCGGGAGGAACTCCAGAATCCTGGAGCACAATTCGTGGTTCACGTCCAGGGGTTTAAGCTGCGGGCTGTCGTCGATATTGGAGATGCAGCCGTCCACGTCGAGCAGGTCGCAGACGCGGGCGAATTTCGGCCCGCGGTCAGGGTCGTCGCCGCGACAGAGGCTGAGGACAGTCCAGTTCCACTCCTGATGCCGGAGAATAAGCCCCCCGCACCAGATGACTTCGTCGTCGGGATGAGCAACTATAACAGCCGCTCGCATAGCTTCGCCGCCTGTCTAAACCAAATACATAGCTGCAGATATGATACACTCTCGACGGGCGAAATTGCTACGGGCGGGCGGAAAAATAGTTTTGGCGACAAAACGCCAGACCGGCATATAAAAAGGCCAATCCGCATGGGACTGACCTTCGAAAAGCGGGCGACCAGATTCCACTTTGCGGGCGCCTGCGGCGTCGAACACCGCGGCAGGCATGCACTCGCTATGCTCGTGCCTGCGTCGAGGGTTCGAAATACTACCCAAATGCACAAAAGGCCAGACACAAAGTCTGACCTTTTTACACAGCGGGCGAAGGGACTCGAACCCTCGACGTCCAGCTTGGGAAGCTGGCATTCTACCACTGAATTACGCCCGCAAGTTTTCAATATGACAATGGCGATTCCGGCATTTCCGTCTCCGTCCCTTAGGGACTACGACGGGATCCTCGCAGATGACGGCATTTGCGTCGCTCCGCTCCGCAAAAACCTCATCTGCGGGACTACCACTTGAATTACGCCCGCAAGTTTTCAACGCGACTTATACAGAGGCAAGATTGTAGCAACAGTTCCGAACGCGGGCAAGATTTCTCATGCCCTGTCAAGCTGCCGGACAGTCTGCAACTTGTGGTGCATTGGCGGGCCGGCTGGGTTACAATGCCCGCGATGAGCGCGAAACGTCTGTCATCGTTTTTCGGCAAACCGTATGAGCCGAACGGCACAGCGAAGGGCAAGGACGCCCCGGCCGCCGGTTCCGCGCCGCCAACCCCGAGTGCAACTCAAAAAACACAGACAGCACAAAAGACTCCGCTGAGCGTTTCCGCACTGCTGATGCGAGTGAAAGACGCCCTTGCCACGCTGCCGGCCCAGCTCGCCGTCGTGGGCGAGATAAGCAACCTCAAGCGTCACAGCAGCGGGCACATGTACTTCCGCCTTAAAGACGCCAACTCTGCCATCGACGCGGTGATGTTCCGCCAGGACAACATGTATCTCAAGTTTACGCCGGCCGACGGCATGGAGGTTGTCGCCGAGGGCCGAGTCGATGTCTACGAAGTCCGCGGCCAGCTCCAAATGTACGTGGAGCGAATGACGCCAAAAGGCGCAGGCGCACTCGAACTGGCGTTCCGCCAGCTCTGCGAGAAGCTCAAGGCCGAGGGCCTGTTCGACCCGGCCCATCGCAAGCCCATCCCCCGCTTCCCGCGCGCCATAGGCATTGTGACAAGCCCGACGGGGGCGGCCGTCCGCGACATCGCCCGCACGCTGCGGCGTCGCTGGCCGGCTGCCAGGGTTTACCTCGCTCCGGCGCTGGTGCAGGGCGAAGGGGCTGCACAATCGGTGGCCGAAGCTGTCCGCCTGCTCGACGCGAACGCCGCAAAATACGAAATCGACACGATAATCGTCGCGCGAGGCGGCGGCAGCCTGGAAGACCTCTGGGCGTTCAACGAGGAAATCGTCGCTCGCGCCATCTACGCGGCCAGAACGCCGATAATCTCCGGCGTCGGACATGAAGTGGACGTGACCATCGCGGACATGGTGGCCGACATGCGGGCAGCCACCCCCACCGCGGCGGCTGAGCTTGCCGTTCCCGCCACCGACGAGATTGCTGCGCACATATCGCATCTGGCCGGCAGGCTCGCCAGAAACGTCTCCGGCAAAATAACCACTGCGCGGGCGGAGTTGAACGCGGTCTGCCGCAGCTCTGTCTTTCGCGACCCGACAGCAAGAATACGCACGCAGATGCAGCGGCTGGACGAGCTTTCGCACAAGCTTCGCGCCGGCCTGCATGAAATGCTCTCGGCCGCCAGAAAGCATCTCGAGCCGCTTGCCAACCGGCTGGCGCTGCTGCACCCGGTCAGGCTGAATGAAAAGGCCCGGGCTGTGCTGGCGGAGATGCGGCACAAGCTCAACTGGGGCTTCGGCGGGCTGATAAAACGTCAGACCGAGAAACTGGCCGATATCACGGGCAGGCTGACGGCTGCCCACCCTCGCCATCGCCTGCTGCTGGCCCGCCAGCAGGTGGCCGCCATCGAACGCCAGCTGGAAGCGATGAGCCACAAAAACGTGCTCAAGCGCGGCTTCAGCGTGACACGCATCGCAGGCGGCGCTATACTGCGGTCGGTGCAGCAGGTGCAGGCCGGCATGACGGTTGAAACGGAGCTGGCCGACGGGAAATTCACAAGCGAGGCTGCCGGCGGCAAACCGGCGGCGAAAAAACAGATAAACAACGGGAACAAGGAGCACGACGCTCCGCTATTCGACTGATACAGGAATTCGGCATGGCGAAACAGAAACTGACATTTGAACAGTCGCTGGAAAAGCTGGAGGAAATCGTCTCCGGCATCGAGGAAGGCAAAATAACGCTCGAAGAATCCATCGAGAAATACGCCGAGGGCGTCGCACTCATAAAGCAGTGCCGCATGACCCTCGACGCCGCGGAGAAGAAAATCCAGATGCTTTCCAGGGGCCAGGGCGATTCGCTCGAACCGGCCGGCGAAATTGAAGAGCCGCAGGATTAGCCGCAGACGCGACGGCTGCCGGTAATGCGTCGCCCCCAGAGGCTTGCGTGCCGGGGCGAGCAGTTTTAGAATACTGGAATACCGGCGGGCCTTCGTGCTTATTAAAAGCGAGTCTGTAATGATAGTTGACTGCCACACGCATATTTGGGTTGATACTTCTCAGCTCGGCAACGACGCCGCGGCGATGCTCCGCCGTCAGAGCGGTATGGAGAACATTGCGGCCGGCCCGGCAGACCATTTGATATCGGCGGCATGCGTCGACAAGACACTCGTAATGGCATTCTGCAGCGATCATCTGGGGGCGAACGTCCCCAATGAACTCATCGCCGAATACGTCGCCCAGAACAGCAACACAATGATAGGCATCGCCTGCGTGGACCCCACCCGCGGCAGCGCCGTAAGGGACGCCGAAGAGGCCCTCTCGCAGCGCGAGTTCCGCGGATTGACCATTAGTCCGTCGTCGCAGAATTTCCATCCCGCCGACAGCCGGGCCATGAAAATCTACGAACTAGCCGAGCAGAAACGCGTGCCGCTGCTGATGCAGCAGGGAACGCATTTCCACCGGAACGGAACCATGGAATACGCCCGCCCGGCACTGCTGGACGAAATCGCCCGCGAACATCCGGAACTCACCATTATCGTCTCAGCCTTCGGGCACCCGTGGATAGAGGAATGTATAGCCCTGATAGGCAAGCATCCGCGCGTGTTCACGGATATCGCCGGGCTTATCCGGCGGCCGTGGCAGGCGTACAACGCGCTGGTTCTGGCACATCAGTTCAATGTAATGGACAAGGTGCTCTTCGGCAGCGATTTTCCGTATCTCACTGCGGCCGAGGCCATAAAAACCGTATACCGCCTCCACGAAGTCACGCAGGGAACCAATCTCCCCTCCGTGCCGCGCGAGGCGCTTAGATCAATGGTTGAACGAAACACGCTGGCGGTTCTGGGGATAGCCCGGCCGGGCGAAGAGCCGCCTCCGCTGCAGGATGAAGAGGAAGATATCTGACGCCAGTTCAACGCCGGAAAACGAGGAGTGAATGATGAGAGCTTTTGCAATTATCGGTATCTGGGCAGTCGCATTTGCAGGCATTTCATGCAACAACTCTCCAGACGAAGAGCCTCTGCCGACAGAAAAATCAATCAGTTCCGTACCAAGCGTCACGACAGTGACATGCGACCAGTCCATACTGGAAGACCAGGAAAAGATATCCCGCACAAGGGAACTTGCGTCAGGCGCCTCGGCCAAGCCGACAACCTTGACACCGCCGGCCACAGGCACGATGACTCCGGTTACAGGCCCAACGCCACCGGAAGCTTCAACAACACCGGAAACCAGTCCGACGCCGTCGACAACCTCGACACCGCCGGAAACTGCACCTGAAACATCGCCGGAAAAAACGCCGGAAACCGCCCCGGCTGCAACAGGCGACCCGGTAACCGACGTCAAGAAAATCATGGAAACCATGATCGTCGCCGCCAAGGGCTACGATACCGCCAAGCTGATGGAGTACCTCATCGACGACCAGGCCGAGCAGTTCAATCAACTCATCGAAGCCGGCAAGACACTCAAGCAGACGCTCGAAGAAACCAAAAAGCTTCTAAGTGACAAACTGGGGGAAGACCTTCCTCCAGACATTGCCGCTGGCGCTCAAGATGCGGCCAAAACGGAAAAAAACTCATTCATAGAGACTCTCAAGGCCATGAAAGTCGAAGAACTTACCATTACGGAATCAAACGGCAAGGTCACCGTCGAAGTAGGGCTGAAAACCAAGCAGCTGTTCCTGACGTTTTCCAAAATCGATACTGTGTGGAAAGCGGAAATGGAAGCCGCATGGGCAGGCAGTCTGAAATCGGGTAAAGACCGGATCGAAAAATACACCAATCTGCTCAACGACGTTCAGATGGCGATCGAAGACGGCAGTCTGACAAAAGAAACCCGCATCAAGGTCTACGACGAGTTGAAAAAGAAATACAACATCACGATGACCCTGATTGCACCAGACTAGTGGGCAAAAATTTTAGCCGAGCCTGTCATGGATGAACCGCTGCCGGCGCATAGTCCTAATGAACTGAGATACTACCTCATGGTCACCCGCTGCCCTTCGTGCAGCAAGGGGCCGTGGACCATTGAGGAAGAACATCCCGAACAGGGCGGACGGGAAACCGTTCTCGCCCGCTGCAACCACTGCGGGCACACCAAAACGTTCCGGTTTATCTGCGAGCGGAATATCGGCGACGAAAGCGATGAAAGCCGGGCCGAACTCATCAATCCCACAGCCAATCCCAGCGGCATTATCGACCTCAGCCAGTGGCTGAGCCTGTTCTACATGCTGATAGAGTCGGCCTCATCCGAGAAATCTCCCCCTGTCGCCCGCCTTCAGGGATACCGCGCCGCGCTCTGCCTAGAGGAGGCGTTGAAATTCTACACGGAAAATGAGCTTCCTCCGGAATCCGCATTCTTCAGCGAGCAGACTCTGACGATTTTCCGCGAGCATCCGGAAAAGTTCACCCGCCAGAAACTCCGCGACATGCAGAGCAAATTACCTTCGCTGTCGACGATGGCGGAGCGTATAACAAAGAAGCCAAAACCCGCACGCAAAAAGTGGTGGCCGTTCGGGAAAAGAAAAAAGAACGATTGAGAGCAACACGAATGCTTGACAAGGACGTACTGAATTATCTGCAGTCACACAGAAACGAGCATCTTTCGGCACTGAAAGAACTGCTCGCCATACCCAGCCTTGCGAACATCGACGACGGCAACTGCGAAAAATGCGCCGACTGGCTGGTGAAATATCTCGGCAAGGCCGGCATGAAGGCACAAGTCCTGCCTACAGGCCCATACGGGGGCTTGCGCTCCGGGAAGCCCTGCGTGGTCGCAAAATATAACGCCTGCGACAGCCTGCCGACCGTCCTGATTTACGGACATTACGACGTTCAGCCGCCCGACCCGCTCGACCTGTGGCATACAAAGCCGTTCGAAGCGACTGTCCGCGGTGAAAATCTTTATGCCCGCGGTGCAAACGACGACAAGGGCCAGCTTTTCACTCACATAATGGCGATAGAGGCCTGGATGAAGACTCACGGCCGCCTGCCGGTAAACGTCACGCTGCTGCTGGAAGGCGAAGAGGAAATCGGCTCGCCGACAATTGAGCAATTCATCAAAAAGCACAAAGACCTGCTCTCCGCCGACGCCGTCGTCATAAGCGACAGCGAGTTTTTCGCCCCCGGCGTTCCGAGCATCACCTATGCCCTTCGCGGTATCGCCTATTTCGAGCTTAAGGTTACAGGCGCAAAGGCCGACTGCCACAGCGGGCTGCACGGCGGCGCGGTCGCGAACCCAATAAATGCACTGGCGAAGATAATCGCGGCGATGCATGACGAAAACGGACGGGTGACCATTCCGGGCTTCTACGACGACGTCCTGCCCGCCACCGACGCTGAGTTGAAAGCCTGGGCCGCCCTGCCCTTCGACGAAAAAGCATACGCCGCACGACACGGCGTGGCGGCGCTGGCCGGCGGTGAGCGGGACCGCAGTATCTTTGAGCGGCTGTGGTCGCGACCCACGCTGGACTGCAACGGCATCAACGGCGGATATACCGGCAAGGGAGTTAAAACCGTCATCCCGTCCGAAGCTTACACAAAAATCACGATGAGGCTGGTTCCGCATCAGAAGCCCGAAAAAATAGCAGCCGGCCTCAAGCAATTCATCGCGGAACACACCCCTGCCGGCGTATCGGTTGGTGTAACCATCGGCCAGAGCGCCAGTGCCGTCCTGCTGAAGACCGACACGCCCGAAATGCAGGCCGCCCGGAAAGCCGTCAGGGAAGCCTTCGGCAGCGAAGTTGCCATGATCCGCTGCGGGGCCTCCATACCCATTACGGAGGTCATTCAGAGGCTCATGGGGCTGGATGCCGTCCTCATGGGTTTCGGCCTGCCTGACGACAATCTGCACGCCCCGAACGAGAAATTCAGCCTCCAGCAGCTCTGGAAAGGCTCGCATGCAGCCGCAGCCTTCCTGCAGGCGATGGCCGACAAACAGGCGCCGGCGCAAAATGATGCCTTGACATATCCGTAAAACGCTGCATAATGTCGCGTTCCCTTTATGCGAAGACAAGGAGTAACGCAGTGTACGCAGTTATTGAAGACAGCGGCCAGCAGTTTCGCGTTTCAGAAGGCGATGTTCTCGATATCGACCTTCGCGATATGCCGGACAACGTAAAATCAGTGGAATTCGACCGTGTTCTGCTCGTCAGCAGCGACAAGGGCGTAAAAGTGGGCACCCCCCTGGTCAGCAAGGCCAAGGTGGTCGCCGACGTCCTCGAGCCGCTCGCCAAGGGCGAGAAGGTGTATATCTATTACTGGCGCCGCCGCAAGTCGTCCCGCAGCAAGACCGGCCATCGCCAGAAATACGTCCGGGTGAAGATCGCCAAGATCGTCGCCTGACGGTGACTACGGCAAAACAATCCCGCAGGCGATTATGCGCTGCGGCAAAAGTGATTAAAAAAACCCCATCCCTCAGAGACGGGGTTTTTTAATGAAACTTTTCAAGGGCATTGATTCTGAAGAACATGAACGGAACTGCCCTTATACATTCACAACACACGAGCCGCGAACGTAAGGACTTTATGCGCTTTGCCCATCTTACCCATTGCGCCA
>CAZVYJ010000045.1:0-23295 GCA_964631565.1 uncultured Planctomycetaceae bacterium | reverse complement strand
GCGGTGTGAGCATGATCGAGACAAACGATAATTACAGAAAATATGTTGCACTACTATATTCCCGCTTATATCGAACTTAATGTCGCTCTGATTTTGTCTGATTAAACTATCTTCCACCTTTTTTACTTGCTCATAAAGATAACTCAATCCGATTTTCAGATTTTGAAGCGTATACAGTTCGTTACTGTATCTTTTTGTCATTTCATCCGGCAGTTCCATCAATATGGTCAAGTATCATTACTTTGCGCCCTCAATTAAGTAGGGCGAGCAAGCCGGTTTTTCAGGCTTGCTCGCACAATGTGCCTAATACCCCAATTCCCGTAATTCTTTTTCCCCGAAGCCGAAGTGGTGGCCGATTTCGTGCAGGACGGTTTTGCGCACCTGGATTACTATCTCCCGGCGGGTCGAGCAGACGGCCTCGATGTTGCGCTGGAAGATGAGTATCTGCTCCGGCAGTTCGGCTGAGCGCCAGACGCTTTTGCGCGTCATCGGCACGCCGCGGTACAGGCCCAGCAGCATGGTGCCGGGCGAAAGCTTAAGCTCGCGGGCGAGCTTCGCGTCAGGGACGTCCTGGACCTCGACGATTACGTTTTCCATGAACCGGTTGAACTGCTCCGGCAGCTCTCGCAGCGCCTCGTCCACCAGCTCGCCGAATTCTTCACGATTCAGATGCATACCAGCCGCCTTTCCGCCGCCAAAATACCACGAAAGGCCGGCTGCAATATACCGGAAAACCGCCCGCGGCGGCGAAACGTATTATTTTTGTGAGTTTCCGGCCGGCGCGATTTGTGATTTTCAGCGGCGTCGCGGGCGGTTACAATGCAGTCCGTGAAAGGGGCTTGCCATGCACATAATCACATGCCCGAAATGCAGGACGAGGCTGCGTCTGGAAAAACCGGTAACGAAAGTGAAGGTGCGCTGCAAAAAGTGCGGCACGGTGTTCATCGGCACGAGCGAGTCCGTCCCCGAGCAGCCGGAAGCGAAGACGGCGGCGGCCGTTGCCGACATCGCCAGCCACGCGCGCACAGGCCCGGGCGGAAAACCGGTTCACGACATACCCCGCGGCTATCGCCCCACGCCTGCAGTCAGGCCCAAGGGCGCGCCGTGGATGCTGATTGTCGTCATAGTCGCGGTTCTCGGCATAATCATCGCAGCGGTCGCAGGCTATTGGATACACACGCATCCTTACGTGGAAATCAAGGATGAAAACGGCAAGCTGGTCTACGCCGGGCGGATGCATATAGACGAATACAACAGCCGTACCGCAGCCATAGAGGAAAAGAAAAAGAAGCTCGCCGAGGCCGACAAGACAGCCAGGCCCGCAAACACCACGACCGATAACGGTGACAAGACGACCACGGACGGCAGCGTTGTCGTCACCGAAACGATCAAGCTGCCCGAAAATCCGACGGACAAAAACACGCCCAAGGAAGATTTGGACATACCTGTCTTCATCAACCCCACGCCGCTGACCGTCGTGCCGGGACGGGTCGATTTTGTCGGCGAGGTTCGCAACAATCACGACTATCCGCTGGCGTCGGCTACGGTGCACGTGAGCGTCCGCGATGCCGAAGGCGTCCCGCTCGCTGCCGGCACCGTCATCGTAAATTACATTCCGGCCAAAGGCATGGTTCCGTTCTCGGTGAACTTCAAGATGCGTTCGGAATCCAGGGTGGCCGGCGTGAACGGCTACGCGACCGGCGCCCGAATTCCCGCCGGCGGCGTCTGCTGGGAACTTGGAACAAACGACTGCAAGAAGGATTTCGACAAGACCACCGGAGGCACATTTGTGCTGAGCGGGTCGGTCGCCAACCGCAACGATTTCGATGTCGCCGAGGCGAAGGTCTACGTGGATTTTTTCGACAGGGACGGGCGACATCTCGGTTCGGCGACGGGAAAACTGGATAAACCCAATATTGACAATATCCCGGCTGGAAAAAAGGCCCAATTCCGGGTAGATTTTGAAACCTTCGACCCGACTCTTGTCGAAAAATGGACGGCCAGGCTGGTCGGCAAGGTGTCCTGAGCGGCGAAGACCGCCGGACGGCAGCAACTGGATAAAACTTCGGAAGTAACCATAAGACATGCTTATCCCCATCGGCACCGATTACAGAATGCGAATACGCCCGTGGGTGAACTACGCCATCATCCTGGCGAACGTTCTGATCTTCCTTCTGGGATATCGCGGCGACAGCCAGGCCGGTCTGGAAAAAATCAACAACTGGCTGCTGCATCCGATCATGCCGGAACTGCACCAGTTCTTCACTTCCGTGTTCCTTCACGGCGGCTGGAGCCATCTGATAGGCAACATGATATTCCTGTGGGTGTTCGGCAACGCCCTGAACGACCGGTTCGGGCATCTTGGCTACCTGGCGTTTTATCTCGCCGGCGGCGTTCTCGCCGGAGTGGGATACGTGATTCTCGGCGGCCGGGCGCCGGTGCTCGGCGCTTCGGGCGCCATTTCGGCTGTCACCGGCGCTTACCTCGTGCTGCTGCCCAGGGTGCGGGTATCGCTGATGGGGCTGCTCATCTACGTCATCGTGCCGTTCGAGCTTTCGAGCCTGTATTTCCTGCTGTTCCAGTTCATATTCAACCTCTACATGTCGCTGGGCGGCATGACGGGGGCAGCCGGCGGCGGCGGAGTGGCCTACGTGGCGCACAGCGCCGGATACGTATTCGGCATCGGCGTCGCGGCGTTGCTGCTGGCGGTCAAGGTCCTGCCGCGCGACCCGTACGACCTGCTGAACCTGATACAGAACTGGCACCGGCGGCGCAGTTATCACCGCATGGTCGCCCAGGGATACGACCCGTTCAACTACGCAGGTGAAATCCGTCACGGCGGCGCGCGGCGGATAAAGGCGAAAGTCCTCGACCCGGTGATTCCCGGCACGCCGGAGGCGAAATCGCTGGAACTGCGGCGAGGCATCTCAGCCGCCATCGCCCGGCACGATACGCCGACCGCTGCGGATAAATACCTCCACCTTCTGGCGATAGAACCCGACGCCGTGCTTGCACGCGATCAGCAGCTCGACGTGAGCAACCAGCTGATGGCCGACAATCGCTACAGCGAAGCCGCCGACGCTTACGAAAAACTGCTCAGCCACTACCCCGCACACGAGCACAGGGGCGACATACGCCTGATGCTCGGGCTGCTGTATGGCCGATATTTAAATCAGTACGAGCGGGCTATGCAGAACCTGCAGACGGCGACAGAACAGCTTGGCGACACGAAAAAACTTGAGCTGGCGCAAACAATACTCGCCGAAGCCCGCGAAAAGCTGGGAAAGTAGCGCCGCTCACTACTGGCTGGGTGCAACATGCAGATACCCACACCGCCATTACCGGAAATAGAATCGGCGTACGGCTGGCTCATAGGCGCAGGCGGAGTGTTTGTCGGCGCGGTGCTGCTGCTCTGGGGCGGCAAGCTCTCGCGACTGCTTACCGCGATAATAGGCGCCGGCTTCGGGCTGGTCCTGGCCCAGGAAATCATCATTCGCTCAGACATGGACCCGCTCACCATACGCATCGGCGTGTCATGCGGGTGTGCGATATTCGGCTTCCTGCTGGCCAGGCTCATCTGGGCGGGCGTGCTGGCGAGCCTCGCATCGGCTGCGGCGTCGCTTGCCGTGCTGTGGCAATACCTGCCTGAAATCGAGAAAAAAATCCAGTCCGCCTACGACCCCGCCGCAACACAAAATGCCCAGAAGTGGGCCGAGGAATCAGTCCGCTATTCACAGACCAGCGGAGAAGCCGTATGGAACAGCAATTACGCCGTCGTGCTGCTGGTAATATCCGGGTCTTTCATCGTGCCGATGATACTGTTCCTGCTGCTGCCGCGATTCGGTAAAATCCTGGCGACGTCGATAGCCGGCGGCGTGACGCTGATGGCCGGGCTTGTCCTGGTCGGCGTGACGGCACGCGGCGAATCGCTCTGGCCGGCGGACTGGCGGACATGGGGCACAATCGGTGCGGTGACAGGCGGAGTGGTTCTGCTCGGGATAATCCTTCAATACATCTTTTCCCGCCGCAAATCCGAAGAACAGGAAGAACAAAAGAGCGGGCAACCGGCTCCCGCCCCTCAAAAAGGCGGCGAATGATAACGGGGTCTGCATATGCTGGCTGATGCGACCATAACAAAAGCTTCAGAGAAAATCGCCAACGAAGCGCCGGGCATCGTGGAGAAGTTCCGGTCCATCGAGATGCCGACCGTGGACAACATCATCTCCACGCTGCAGAACATGCAGGCATGGCTGGCGTTTCTCCTGCTTGTGGTCGGCGTGATTTACCTGCTGCTGGGCTGGAAGGCGTTCAAGGTTCTCGTCATCACGAACTGCGCCGTGCTGGGCGCCGCGATAGGTTACAGCCTGGGCGCAAAACAGGGCGGCAACATGCCCATGTTCGCTGGCGGCGCGGGCGGGCTGCTGCTGGCTGTCCTGAGCTGGCCGCTGATGAAATGCGCCGTCAGCCTGATGGGCGCGCTGGCGGGCGGACTGCTCGGCTGGGCGGCGTGGCACTACGTGGCCAGCACCACGGGCGAAGGCGAACTGGTCAAATACGCATGGGCCGGCGCGGCGCTGGGCGTCATCGCGCTGGGGCTTCTGGGCCTGGTCGCACAGAAATTCGTGGTCAAGGCGTTCACGTCGCTGCAGGGCGCGGCGATGGGCGTAGCCGGCGCGCTTGCAATCGCGATGATGAACGAGTCGGCCAACGAAGAACTGACAAAACTTATCCGCGAAAATCACCACATCCTGCCGCTGATGGTCTCCGTGCCGACGATCATCGGCTTCACTTTCCAGTACGCCGGTTCGGCCAAGAAAGCCAAAAAACCCAAGGGCGGCGAGTAAGCGTCACAAATCCTTACGATCCGCCCATACGGGGGCGTATGCCCGACCGTAAGGAAGCGGTCATTTTCCGCCTGACCTTATGCGACCGCTCACCCAGACGGGCAGGCTCACGTTCGCGGCTCATTACAAACGTCCATTTTTCATTCCATGGCAATCAGTCCGGGCGGCAAGTATAATCCGCCGTATGGCATCACAAGCATGGAGGCCCGACAGCCGCAGGTGGCGGATCGCCCCGCCCTGCCCGCACGCAGACGAACTGGCGAAAGCCGCCGGCGTCTCGCCGCTGGTGGCGCAGATTCTGCATAACCGCGGAATCGACGACCCCCATGCCGCAAAAGCATTCCTCAACCCCAAACTCACCGACCTGTACGAGCCGCAGCTTCTCGCCGGCGCTGAGGCGGCTGCAAAGCGCATCGCCCGCGCGGTGGCCGAAAAACAGCGCATCTGCCTCTACGGCGACTACGACGTGGACGGCATGACCGGCGTGGCGATTCTCCACGCACTGCTTTCCATGCTGGGCGCGGACGTTCACTATTACATCCCCCACCGCCTGGAGGAAGGCTACGGCGTCAACGCCGAGGCCGTCGCCAGGCTTGCAGCCGAGGGTGCAAAACTCCTCATAACCGTCGATTGCGGCATAGGCGCCGTCGAACCGCTGGCTGCTGCGGCGGCAGCGGGAGTAGACGTGATAGTCACCGATCATCACACGCCCAACGAAACGTTGCCGCAGGCCGTCGCAATAGTCCACCCGCAGGTTCCGCCGGGCAGCTACCCCAACGCGGACCTCTCCGGGGCGGGCGTGGCGTTCAAGCTGGCCTGGCAGGTCGCGAGGGAAATCTGCGGCGAGCTGCGCGTCGACGACCAGATGCGAACCTTCCTGCTGGACGCGACGACGCTGGCGGCGCTGGGCACCATAGCCGACGTCGTGCCGCTCGTCGGGGAGAACCGCATAATCGCGATGTACGGCCTGCAGGGGCTGACCAGAACATCGCACGCCGGGCTGCGGGCGCTTATAGAATCCGCCAACCTCGCCGGCGAAAAGCTCGATGCATATCACGTGGGCTTCGTCCTTGCGCCGCGGCTGAACGCGTGCGGAAGAATGGGCCACGCAGCGCTGGCCGTCCAGCTGCTCACCACCGCCCCGCCGGAGCGGGCGGCCGAAATTGCCGACTATCTCGCCAAGCAGAACGCCGAACGGCAGAAAGTGGAGCGGAGCATAACCGCCCAGGCAATGGAGATGATAGAGTCCCGCGGGCTTGCCGGCCCCGACAGCCGCGCCATCGTGCTGGCGAGCGACCAGTGGCACAGCGGGGTAATCGGCATCGTCGCGTCGCGAATCGTCAGCCAGTATCACCGCCCGACGATTCTCATCGCCATCAACGGCGACGGCGGGCAGGGTTCCGGCAGGAGCATTCCCGGTTTCAACATGCGGGATGCGCTGTCGGCGTGCGGCCAGCGCCTGGCGAGCTTCGGCGGGCACGCGATGGCCGGCGGACTGCGCATTGACCCAGCCGAAATCGAGGCGTTCAGCACGTCGATGCTGGAATACGCCAACCAAAACATAACCGACGAGCAGCTTTCGCCGGCGATGAACATCGACGCCGAGATAAAACTCTTCGAGCTGACCATGGGAGCCGTCGCCTCGCTGGAGCGGATGGCCCCGTTCGGACAGGGCAATCCGCAGCCCGTCGTCGCCATACGCAACTGCGAAATTCTCGTTCCGCCCCGCCGCGTCGGCAAGAACGGCGGCACCATAACCATGATGCTGGGGCAGTCCGGCACGAGAATGCGGGCGGTGGGCTTCGGCATGGGCGACCTGGCCGATGCGCTGGCGGGCGTGAAATTCGTGGATATCGCCGCCCAGCCGGAAATAAACCGATTCAACGGCAATTCATCCGTCGAGCTGAAGCTCGTTGATGTCGCATGGAACTAATGAAATCCATGTTTTGACGAGCCGCAACCGTCAGGGAGCGGTCCGCCAAATGTCGACACGTTAATGACCGCTCCCTTACAGTCGGGCATACGCCCCCGTATGGGCGGCTCATTGAGTAAAATTCCCGCCTTCAGGAAACCTGTGTGACAGGTAGTGATAAATTCAATCTTCGATCTGTTCTTCTTTCGGGCGTCTGCGGAACAGGGCGGCGACCGGTCCCAGCAGCATGTACCCCACGGCGATCACTGAGGCGAATAAAAACGGCTTCAAAACGCCGAGCGTCAGGACAATCACCGTTGCTACAAGGTATGTGAACGACCGCCTGCCGCGTATGTACTGGTTGACTATGTGGGGGTACTCGATTTTTGAGACCATCAGCAGTGCAGCTATCAGCGTGATTACCGGCAGCGAGACGCCGACCGCCAGCGACATCCATTCGTTTTCCAGCCAGTTCCAGTCGGCGTGCGTAAGCAGCAGCACCGAAGCCATCACTGTGGCTGCGGCGCCGGGGGACGGCAGGCCCTCGAATTTCATGTGGGCGGATTCATCCGGTTCGTTCTCGACGTTGAACCTCGCCAGCCTAAGCGCCGCGCAGGCCAGATAAACCGCTGCAACGGCCCATACCGCCCTCTCGACGTTTATCGTGTACCAGATGAACTCATGCCCGCGCATCACCATGATGACCATCCGCAGCATGATGACGGCCGGCGCAACGCCGAAACTGACGACGTCGCACAGGCTGTCGAGCTGGGCGCCAAAGTCGCTTGTCTTGCGGGCCATCCTCGCCAGGCGCCCGTCGAGCATGTCGAACACCATCGCCGCGAGAATCATCCACGCCGCAACGGACAGATTATGCAGCGACGCCTCGCCGAGCGCATTCTTTGTGGCGAAGTGTATGGCCCCGAACCCGGCCAGTGCGTTGCCGATTGTGCACAGCGAAGGCAGCAGCGCGATGCTGCGAAGCATGCGCCTCCGCGCGACCGGGCCTGGAAAACGCCTGTGCCTGCGGACTTCCTGTTCAGGTTTGGTCTGCTGCTCGGTTTCGATCATTGTTATTCTTTCGCCGCCAGTTCAACCAGTACGGTTTCGCCCGCTTTGACGTGCCGGCCGATTTCCACGCAAACTTTTCCGACATGTTCGGCCGGGACGAGCAGTTCCGCCCTCGAGCCGAACTTTATCATACCAATCCGCACGCCCCGCTGCACGGGCAGGCCGGCGGAAATATCCGTAATAATGCGGCGGGCAATCAGGCCGGCAATCTGGCGGACGACTATGGGGAACCTGCGGCCGCCCTCGGTGCAGGTCATGTAAATCGTTGCAGATTCGTTCTTTTCGCCGGCGTGCGGGTCGCGGGCGTCGAGGAAAAGCCCCTTGGCGTGGACGACCTTGTCCACCCTGCCGGAGGCCGGGCTGCGGTTCACGTGAACGCTGAAAATGCTCATGAATATGCCTATCTGCACGCCTTCGCAGCCCAGAACGCCGTCCGGGCCGAGCGGGGTTATGTCGGTGACTGTTCCGTCGGCCGGCGCGACGAGCAGGCCCATTCCGGCGGGGATATTGCGCTGCGGGTCGCGGAAGAACCACAGCACCCAGCCGTAGACGACCAGCGGCAGAATCGCTATCAGCACAAGCGGCCAGGCGACCTTTGCAGCCAGTATGACTATAAGCACAAACAACACAATAAACCCTGCGGTGCAGAGCAGAAGCTCTTTCATCCCGTATTTCGTAAGCCTGAATCCCATGATTTTCCTCAATCGGTAATCAGACAGGCTAACGCGATAGCCTCTGTAAGTCAATTTGTCCCCGGGCGAACGTATCCAGTGGCATACCTCAAATCCATTACAAGAAAACGGATTTAATTGCCATATGGCCATCGCAGCGGACCATCAGAACCATTAACGGTAAACGCTCCACCCCCCGTGTCGCTCTGAGGATGATGTGTGAAATCACAGGCAAAAAACAACACTTGTACTTCTACTAATTTTTTAGCCTGAGGGTTATCTTTTTTGATTTCATCAAGACTCGCGCTAATCAAATTATCAGGGAGCAATCGGGCTCGTATCACCCAGATGCAGTTTCTTTCGCGACCGACTCTTTCTTCATAAGTACCGGCAGTCGGCATTCCTTTTGCATCCATACCGCCTGCCGGGCCGAAAGTCCAACCCCATCCCCTCCCTTCCTCCACCCCCATACCGGTTTCTCCCAGATGTTTAGCGTAGAACCTCACGATATTAGTAGGAATGATATTTGGATTTCCTTTTTCCCACCCCTCCGATACGTCAATAACGAGAGTTTTGTAAGCAGTTAGCGAAAATCGTTCCGAAAAAAGACCTGTAGGATAGTCAGCACAGGATAGATGACCAGACTGTTTAACAACGCGGGTATCCGGAGGAGCCGGCCATTGAGCTTCAAGAACATCCATAACCGGCTTCATTGGCTTTGGTCTGAGCAACGGCCAGATTGTAAAAATGATCGTTGCGCATACTGCACCTGCACAGAACCATAAAAAAGGTTTCCGAATAGATGCTGCACGAAATTTGCGAGTATCGGCCTGAGAATCGATCATTTTCTGCTCTCCCGTAAAAATCCCTGTTTGAGTATATATAACTATTTCAAACGGTGGGCCGCCATCAATTTCCCTGACTAAAACGATGACAGCTGCAAGTCAATTTGTCGCCGGCGGCACGCGAGCATATACTTACAGCGATGAAGAACCAGGAAATAGCGGACATCTTCAATTCCATCGCCGACCTGATGGAAATTCTCGGCGAAGACCACTTCCGCATCAACAGCTACCGCAAGTCGGCGCGGGTAATCGAGGAGCTGGCCGAACCGATAGAAACCTTCGCCTCCGCCGGCCGGCTGACGGAAATTCCCGGCGTGGGCAAATCGACGGCCGAGAAAATCGCCAAATACCTCGAAACCGGCAAGGTCGAGCTTTACGAAGAGCTGAAGGCCAAGGTTCCCCCGCACCTGCCGGAGCTGCTGGCGGTCGGCGGGCTGGGGCCGAAGACCGTCGCCAAGCTGTGGAAAAAAGCGGACATAAAATCCGTCGAAGAGCTGAAGGCTGCGCTGACTGAACATCCTGAGCGGATAACGGGCATAGAGGGTCTCGGGCCGAAAAAGGCCGAGCAGATGCTCGCTGCGCTGCAGTTCATGGACTCCGCCGGCGGGCGGATAAGACTGGGCGAGGCCGACGCGCTGGCGGCAGAGCTGATCGACATCGTTAAAAAATGCAAAGGCGCCAGGCGCGTGGTAGTTGCAGGCAGCCTGCGCCGCGGCAAGGAGACCATCGGCGACATAGACGTGCTCGCCGAGGCTTCCAAAGCGGCAGCCGGCGAAATCATAAAAACCTTCACCACATCGCCGAAGGCTGCCCGAGTGCTCGCCGAGGGCGAAACCAAGGGCAGCATCATCACCTCGGGCGGCGTGCAGTCCGACCTGCGCGTCGTCGAGACGAAAAGTTTCGGGGCGGCGATGAACTACTTCACCGGCTCCAGGGAGCACAACGTCCGCCTGCGCGAGATAGCCATCTCGAAGGGGATGAAGCTCAACGAGTACGGCCTGTTTGAGGGCGAGAAACTCGTCGCCGGCAAAAGCGAGGAGGAGCTTTACGCTGCGCTCGGCATGGACTACGTGCCGCCGGAGCTGCGCGAGGACCGCGGCGAAATCCAGGCCGCCATCGACCACAGGCTGCCGAAGCTGCTGGAGGCCGGCGACATCCGCGGCGACCTGCACATGCACACGGTTGCGTCGGACGGCGTGAACACCATCGACGAGATGATCGACGCCTGCCGCGACCGCGGATATAAGTACATGGCCATCGCCGACCACTCTCAGAGCCAGATTCAGGCCCACGGGCTTGACGCCGAGCGGCTGGCCGGGCACGTGAAGGCCATCCGCGCCGCAGCGGCGAAGCGAAAGGACATCGCCGTGCTGGCGAGCATCGAGGTGGACATTTTCAAGGACGGGTCGCTGGATTTTCCGCCGGACGTGCTGGCGACGCTGGACCTTGTCACCGCGTCGCCGCACTCGGCCCTTGCGATGGAGGGCGAGGCCGCCACGCAGCGGATAATCAGGGCCATCGAGCAGCCGCACGTGCACTGCATCGGGCATCCGTCGGGCAGGCTGATAAACCGCCGGGCCGGCATGGAAATAGACATCGAGAAAATCGCCCGGGCCGCCGCCGCCAACGGCGTGGCGCTGGAGATAAACGCACACTACTGGCGGCTGGACCTGCGCGACGTCCACGTGCGGGCGGCGATAGAAGCCGGCGCGAAAATCGTAATCAACAGCGACGCTCATGAAATCGCCGGGCTGGACATGATGCACTACGGCGTGACAACCGCCCGCCGCGGATGGGCTACGGCGGCGGATGTCATCAACGCCTGGCCGCTGGCGAAGCTCAAAAAATTCCTCGCCCAAAAATCCTGACGAACTCGGCGCATAAAAAAGCCCATCCCTTGGGTTGGTGATGGGCTTTTATTGTTTATCCACGAAGCCGGCTTCAGAGCACGTCTTCGAGTTCTTTCAGGTCCTTCTTTTTGTTGTCGTCGCCGCTTTTATCCTCGGCCGGCTGGGTCGTATCGTCGGCAGGTTCAGTGACTTCGTCCGTTTCCGGCTGAGTCGCCGCCGGCTCTTCTGTTTCCGACGGAGCATCCGGTTCTTTTATTTCCGGTTCTGCCTCCTCGCCGGCGGATTCTTCCGTTTCTTCTTCAGCGGCTTTTTCTTCCACTTCCGTCTCTTCGGCGGCTTCCTCGGCCTTCACCGGAGTTTCGTCGGCATTCTCCCCGCTATCGAGAATGCTTTCTTTTTCCTTTATCTTCTCGGGGCCTATGATGGTGTCGGGATCGACGGTATCGACGGTAAACCGCTGCGTCGTAGCGAGCATTATATGCTCTTCTCCCCGTTCGCCCGCGACCACGCCGACAATCCTCAGGCGGCAGTCCTTGCTGGTGACGGTCGGAACCATCCACTCAACAATCGTGCCCTTGTCTTTCCGGTCGGCAAGTCTGCTTTCGGCTACCGTGCGCCACGTCTGACCGTTGTTCGGCGAGAACTGCACCTTCACAAGGTCGTACTCCGCGGCAGCGTCCGGCATCCAGCCGAGCGTCCGCTTGGCGCCGCCGCGAATCAGCTCGCTTCGCATAGGCCAGCCGAGTTTCTTGCCCGGCGTGCCGCCCGTCTGCTGGATAAGCTCGAAGTCCGCAGCCTGGCGAACGGCCTGCTGCTCTTCGACGGAGGCTGCGCCCTCTATCTGCAGAATCGGCGTTATGCCGAAGCCGACATTGCCGGCCTTGTCCGTCGCCTCGACGCGGAACCTCAGCCCGCCGTCCTGGACGGCTTCGTCGGGTATGGTGATTTTGCGTTCGCCCTGTGCGGGCATAGCCGTCGGGAACTCGCTCCAGACGAGGTTGTTCGGGAATCTCGCGAAGCAGGTCTGCAGTTTTATCGTGTCGGCCGCCAGGTTCGCGTCGCGGACCGACCAGTAAATCGTCACTTCCTCGCCCGGCTTATAGACGTAGGGTTCGGTCTTTTCCTTGTCTTTCCATGGCTCGGGAGAAATATCGATCATCACGTTGGGCGGCGTGGTGTCCACCACGTAGATGCGGTGCGGCATGCCCGGCGGAACTTTCGTGACGCCCTGGCCCGGCCCGACGAAGCGGATCCAGTACCGGCCGTCATTCTCGGCCTGCATCAGGAAATGCGACTGCTCGACGCCGTAGTAGCCTTCCTTGCACCAGTTCTCGCCCTCGTCAACCGAGGACATCACGCAGATGCGCGGCGATGCGCCAACCTGGTAGCCGCCCGGATGGCGGATGAACACGCCCTTGAGCCGGCTGTAGTAAACAGGAATGCCGTCGCCGACGATTTCGGAGACCTTGAGTTCTTCGGTCGGACGGTAGTAGAACGGGGCATCGTAGGTCCAGCCGGGCAGGTCCTGCTTGGGAGCCCAGTCGGGATTTTCGTCCTGCAAGGTACAGCCCGCCAACATCGCCGCCGTCAATGCCAACCATGTCGCTTTGCGCATGTGTCTGCCCTTCCTCATAATCTGCGGTTCGTACGGCTATTATCGGCCGACAACCGCCAAAAGCTGCAATTTTCGCGCTACATAAGATATTCGAAAGCCCGACGGAAGAAAATACTTCCGTCGGCCCGTTTTACGCCGCCCCGCGTCCACTGCGGATGGTGAGTCACGTCGACAAACCGCTCCGGGTGCGGCATAAGTCCCATTACTCGCCCGCTAGGGTCGCAGATTCCGGCTATCCCGTCAATGCTTCCGTTGGGGTTAATCGGGTATTCCCCGACTGCTCCCGAGGCGTCGACATACCGCAGGGCTATCTGGTCCTGTTCGCGCAGGCGGTTGAGAATGCCGTCGTCGGCCGGCACGAACTTGCCCTCCCCGTGGGCTATCGGCAGCGAAATCACCTCACCGTGCGGCAGAAACACGCATTTCTGCGAGTCGGCCCGCAGGTGAATCCAGCGGTCAACGAACTGCCCGCAGTCGTTCCAGGCCAGCGTTGCGTCCCGGTTGGCCTCGGCGGGCGTAACATTGGCCCAGGGCAGCAGGCCGGCTTTTATCATCACCTGGAACCCGTTGCATATGCCAAGCATCAGCTTGCCGTCGGCGATGAACTCATTCAGTGCGTCCGACAGCTTATGGAGCATCTGGTTGGCGAGGATTTTGCCGGCCGCCACGTCGTCGCCGTAGCTGAACCCGCCGGGAATAATCATGAACTGATACTGCTTCAGCGCAGCTGGATTCTCCATCAGTCGGAACACGTGAACGCGCTGCGCCTCGAAACCCGCCTGCATGAGGGCGTATTCCGTCTCCCGGTCGCAGTTGGTCCCAGCTGCTCTCAATACCAATGCCTTGGGTGTCGCCATTGCCTTGTACTTCCTTGAACCACAGAGGACACAGAGGTCACAAAGTAATTTAATTCACCAGACGTTTGACGCCTCTTTTGAGAACTTCCACATTGAAGTTGATTAAAAGTCCTACACGATATCCTGTTGTCCGCAGGTAGCTAAGAAGCTGTGCTTCATGTATCGGCAGCAGTTTCTCAACCGCTTTCAGTTCCACTATGACACCAGGCTTAACAACGATATCAAGCCGCTGTCCGCTTATTTCTATATCCTTGTAAATAACTTTTGCCGGCACCTGCTGAGAAACTTTTAGGCATCTTAGGCCCAGTTCATACACAAGTGCTGTTTCGTATACACTTTCAAGCAGCCCTGGCCCCAGAATTCGATGAACCTCTATTGCAGCACCAACTATCTGGCCGCTGATTTCATTGAGTTTCTCGGGAATCGGGGCATATTTCCCGGAAACTTGTTTTTCTTGTCTTACTGTTTTATTAATCTCTGTGTTCCCTGTGCCCTCTGTGGTTTATCTTTACTACCAGTCCAGCGTGGCCTTCCAGGCATCCTTTGCCTGGGCGGTCGAAACGTCTATGAGTTTCTTCGGCCCGGACTTTATGACAATTCTGCCTCTGTCCGTTACCCGGCCGACTTCGCCGAACGGACAGTCCTTAACCAGACGCAGGAACGCGTCGTAGTTGTCCGGTCGAACCTCGACGAGGAACCGCCCCGCCGATTCGCCGAACAGTTTCGCAGCTTCGGTTGCGCCATCAGCTGCGGGCACAGCCGCGATGTCAAGCTCGACGCCCAGCGACCCGGCGAAGGCCATCTCCGCAGCCGCCACCGCAAGTCCGCCTTCGGACAAATCATGGCAGGCGCGGACGCAGCCGGCCTGGATCGCCGCCTGCACAGCGTGCATCACGTGTTTCGACATCGCCAGGTCAACCGGCGGAACATCGTTGCCGCTTTTGACGCCCTCGACCATCAGGTAGTGGCTGCCGCCCATCCGCCCGCAGGTCCGCCCGAGCAGGAACAGGTAGTTGCCCGCTTCCTTTGCGTCGGAGGTTACGCAGCGGCTGACGTCGTCGATGACGCTCATCGCCGAAATCAGCAGCGTCGGCGGAATGGCGATTGTCTCGCCGGAGTCGGTCTGGAATTCGTTATTCAGCGAGTCCTTGCCGGAGATGAACGGCACCTCGAACGCCATCGCCGCGTCGGACGCGCCCTTGGCCGAGCGGACCAGCGCGCCCATGCGGTCGGGTTTGTTGCAGTTGCCCCAGCAGAAGTTGTCCAGGATGGCCGTCCGCTCGATGTTGCCGCCGACGGCGACGCAGTTGCGCATCGCTTCGTCAACGGCATGCAGTGCGCTTTGATAGGGGTCGAGGTCGCCAAGGCGCGGGTTCATTCCGCATGAAAGCACGACGCCCTTGCGGCTGGCGAGCACCGGGCGGAAAACCGCTGCGTCGCCCGGGCCGTCTTCCGTCGCGCCGACGAGCGGCTTGATGACGCTGCCGCCCTGCACTTCGTGGTCATACTGGCGGATGATCCATTCCTTGGAGGCAACGTTCGGTGCGGCGAGTATTTTGAGCAGCGTTTCGCTGTAATCCTTCTTCGCGGGCAGCGACGGCGAGGGCGTTTCGATTTTCTCGTAGACGGCGTCCTTGGTCGGCCGGGGCAGGCCCTCGTGGAGAAATTCCATGTCGAACTCGCCGACAACCGTGCCGTTGTAAAGCAGCTTCAGCCGCGGGCCTTCGGCGCCGGCCGCCGTCGTACCCCTGACGCCGTAGTGGCCTATTACCGTCGCCTCGACGCCTTCGCTTTCGAACAGCTTCAGTATGCGTTCGACGTTCTGCTGCGGGACGGCCAGCACCATGCGCTCCTGCGCCTCGGAAATCCATATTTCGGAATAGCTCAGGCCGGCGTATTTCAGCGGCACACGATCCAGGTGAACCTCGGCGCCGAGCTTTTCGCCCATTTCGCCGACGGCGCTGGAAAGCCCGCCCGCGCCGCAGTCGGTGATTGCCGAGTACAGGCCGGCGTCGCGGGCCTGTATTATCGTGTCGAGCATCTTCTTCTCAGTAATCGCGTTGCCTATCTGCACGGCGTGCGAGAACTCGGTTTCGTGCTCGTGGGTCAGCTCGCCGCTGCTGAACGTCGCGCCGTGGATCCCGTCGCGCCCCGTCCTGCCGCCGACGCAGATAATCGCGTCGCCCGCTTCTGCGTTCTTGAAGCATTTGTCGCGAGGCAGTATGCCGACCGTCCCGCAGAACACCAGCGGGTTGCCGAGGTAGCGGTCATCGAAGTAGACCGCTCCGTTGACCGTCGGAATGCCCATGCGGTTGCCGTAGTCGCGCACGCCGCTCACAACGCCGCGCATCACGCGCCGCGGATGCAGCACGCCCTTGGGCACGTCGTCCAGCGGCATGTCGGGCATGCCGAAGCAGAATATATCGGTGTTGGCCACCGGGCTTGCGCCCAGCCCGGTGCCCATCGGGTCGCGAACCACGCCGCCGATGCCCGTCGACGCCCCGCCGTACGGCTCGATGGCCGACGGGTGATTGTGCGTCTCCACCTTGAAGCAGACGGCGTTGTTCTCGTCGAACTCGATTACGCCGGCGTTGTCCTCGAACACGCTTATGCACCACGGCTTGGCCAGTTTGCGGGTGACTCCGAAAATCGTGCTCTTTATGAGATTGGAAATCCGCTCGATTTCGTTGCCCTTCGTGTCGCGCAGGCAGACGTCGCTGCGGAATGTCTTGTGGCCGCAGTGCTCCGACCACGTCTGGGCTATCATTTCCAGTTCGACGTCGCGCGGCTCGCGGCCGAGCCTGCGGTAATAGTCCTGGATCGCCTTCATCTCGGTCAGGTTCAGGAACAGGTCGCCGCTCTTGCTGAGCTTTTCCAGCCCCGCGTCGTCAAGCTCGCGGATGGGAACCTCGATGACCTTGAGTTCGTAGCTGCCGCCGCGAACCTCCGGCGGCGTATAAGGTTCGAAATGCACGTCCTCGATGACGGCGTTTGCCAGCAGCTTCCTCGCGATGGATTCTCGCTGTTCGTCGGTCACGTCGCCGGAAAGTTCGTAGCGCCGGCCGGTCTGCACGGAAGATATGCTGAAGCCCATATCGCGGATGGCCTGCTCGGTGGAGGCAGCCACCGGGTCCATCACGCCGGGCTTGAGGTGAACTTCGATAAGTTTTCCGCCGCAGGCGCCGGCGCCGCCGACGGTGAAATTTTCCACCACCGGGTCGGCGAGCAGTTCGCGTGCGACTCGCCGGGCATCGTCGGCCGACAGTTCGCCCGCGAGGAAAAACAGTCTCGCCGAGCTTACGGACCGGACCGACTCGATGCCGAGTTCGCGAATCTGCGAACAAACGCCTGCTGCATGGGGGTCGCCAAACTGACTTTTAGCTCTGATCTCTACGCGATGAATCATAGGGGCGGCAATCCGTTTCCATTCCGAGTTACGAAAAACGAAAAGCAATGAAAACGGGATTGTAACAGCCGAACCGGCCGCTGTAAACGAGCGGACGCCGAAAGGATTTGTCAGTAAATCGCTCCGGCGTCCGCCTGTTAATACCCGTTATTCAGTCCGTTTACGCCAGGAAATTCTCGTCGGTCCGGGCGAAACGGTTGATTTTACGCGACATGTGCGTGTAGCCCTCACGGCGCATAAGTGCGAAGGTGGCCTGCTTGCCTAGTTCGACGGCCGGCTGGTCGTAGGCGTTTATGTTCAGCAGCTCGCCCATCAGGCTGGTGGTGAACTCGTAGAGATAAATGAACTCGCCGACGGTGTGCGGCGTGATTTTGTCGAATTTTATGGTCACGGTCGGGCGCTTCGAGACGGCCAGGGCGTACTCGGTGGCCAGCTTCTCGGCGTTCAGCAGCTTGCTGAGCTTCTTGCGGCGGAGATACGTCAGGCCTGCTACCTCCTCGAAAACGTCCGGCACGCGGATTTCTTCGGGGTGCTCTTCGACTTCCAGGAAGACCGTGAGCTTGTCGTTGGGCCCTTCGCGGTAGAGCTGGACCTGGCTGTGCTGGTCGGTCGTGCCAAGGGCCTTTATGGGCGTCGGGCCGGTGAAAACTTCGCTGCCGGTCCTGTCGGTCGCCTTGCCGAGCGACTCGGCCCAGAGCTGGCGGTACCAGTCGGCCAGCATGTACAGGCGGTTCGAATACGGCATCATCACGTGCATGGTTTTTTTCTTGGCCGTGAACGCGATGAACTTGATGGCCGCCAGCATGCAGGCGGGGTTGGTCTTCCAGTCGCCGCTTTCGACGCGGGCCTTCATGGCCGCCGCGCCGGCCAGCAGCTCGTCGATGTCTACCCCGCACATCGCCGCGCTGAAAAGCCCCACCGGCGACAGCACGCTGAACCGTCCGCCTACGTCGCCGGGAACCTCGAGCATCGGGTAGCCGTCGGCCTTGGCGATATCGTGCAGCGTGCCTTTTTCCATGTCGGTCGTGGCGATAATCCGCTTGCCGAACCCGTCGCCGAGTTTCTTCCGCATCGCCTCGCGGAAGATCATGAACTGGCTGGCGGTCTCGGCCGTCTCGCCGCTTTTCGATATCACGTTGATGAGCGTGGTGGCCATCCGCCGGCCGATGAATTTAAGCGTGTCTTCGACCAGCGCCGGGTCGACGTTGTCCAGCACGAACAGCCGCGGGCCCGGCCGCCTGGTGTCGCTCAGCAGGTTGTAGTTCGATGGGTTAAGCGCCGCCTGAAGCGCGATATTGCCCAGGGCGCTGCCGCCTATGCCGAGTACGACCAGGTCGGTCGTATGCCCGCGGTAGCGGCCGACCAGCTCCATCACGGAGTCGCGGTACTGCTTCCGGCCGGGCAGCGCCGAGTAGCCCAGCTTGCCGGAGCGGCACTGCTGGACGACGGTCTGGTGTGCTTTTTCGATTTCCGGTGCGATATTTTCCAGGTCGGTCTCGGAAACGCCGTTCCTCGCGCCGACCACTTTGCTTGTGGCGTTTTTCCAGTAAAGCTGAATCATGCCTCCTGCCTTTCATCAAGTCTGTTTTGAAGCTCTTTTACAGGCGGACAGCTTATGCGCTGCAGGCGGCTTGTGCAATAGCCTCTGCAATGCCGCCGACAAAGGCAGTGGCATAAGGCGGCCAAATAGCGTAGCCTATCGGCCTCTTATTTACGGGACGGGCGCATGATTGAAGATATTGGAGAGTATTCCTGGAAGCCGCGACGGCCGCCTGTCGCGATTGTCTACATTCTCAGCCTTCTGGGTGGAGTTCTTGCGATACCGGCCGCCATAATAACCGAGCTTCGACATGCCGATATTTCGGTTATTGTCGTCGCCGGGTTCGTGGAGGAAATCTGCAAGCCGATAGCCGTCATCCTGATTCTCGACAAGCGCCCGCACTGGTTCCGCAGTCTCGGCCAGGTCATATTCGCGTCGTGCATCGCCGCGCTGGTCTTCGCAACGATAGAAAACGCCATGTACCTGAGCCTGTACGACGGCGACAAATACCGGAAGTTTCTTTTCTGGCGGCTCGTCATCTGCACCGACCTGCACATCATCGCGACATGCATATTCTCGATCGGCCTGGCCAGATGCTGGCGGCGGGCCATGCAAACCGGCAAGCGCTTCAGCCTGAAAGGCAGCTACGCATTCTATTTCGTCGCAGCCGGTTTCCATGCGGCGTATAACGTAACGGTTGGCCTGCTGGAGTGGCTGAACGTACTGGAACTGTGACGCAGCCGGCCTTGACCCGCTTCGCCGGGCGGGCCTATAATCAATGCTCTGACGCCATGTTTTCGGAGATTGCACCGGTGCAGATAACCATAAACGGCGAATTGCGCGACATGCCCGAGGCTACCACGGTTGCCGCCCTTCTGGATGCGCTTTCGCTCCAGCCGCAGCGGGTGGCCGTCGAACGCAACAGGGAAATCGTCCGCCGCGCGACTTTCAACGAAACGATACTTACAGACGGCGACCGGCTCGAAATAGTGACGCTGGTCGGGGGAGGGTAAAAATGAACACAGCTTTATTCGTCATTATCGAAATCGCAGCCGCTTTAGGTATCCTGGCAACGGTAGTTTTGATTGCAGGTTCTGACCGCAATCCGGGCTACGGCCCTGCTGCCGGCGGAATCGCCACTGGTATAGGCCTCTGTTTCGTCGCGATGGCGATTCTCGCCAGATCGTTCGAAAAAACCGAAGAACAAGAGAAAACCAAATCAGAAAAGGCAAGCGAGGAGTAATGACTGCTTCCACAAAACCGCTGAAAATCGGCAGCTTTGAGATAACCAGCCGGCTGTTCGTCGGCACGGGAAAGTATGCGACATTCGAGCTTATGCAGCAGGCGCTGGCTGAGAGCGGCTGCGAGGTCGTTACTGTGGCTGTCCGCCGCGAGAGAATGCTCGACGGGAAGGGCCGCAACATCATGGACTTCCTCGACCCGGCCAGGTACACGCTGCTGCCGAACACGGCCGGCTGCTTCAACGCCGAAGACGCCATCCGCACCGCCCGTCTCGGCCGCGAACTGCTGGAAGGTCTGGGCAACAAGGGCGCCGCGTGGGTCAAGCTGGAAGTGCTCGGCGACAAGAAAACGCTGCTGCCCGACCCGATGGGAACGCTGGAGGCCCTCAAGGTGCTCAAGGCTGAGGGTTTCTGCGTGCTGTGCTACACGTCGGACGATCCGATAATGGCGATGCGTCTGAAGGAAGCCGGCGCCGACTCCGTCATGCCGGCAGGCAGCCCAATCGGCTCCGGCCAGGGCGTGCTGAACCCGTGGAATATCCGCATCATTCTCGAGCAGCTCAAGGGCGGCGACGAAAGTTTTCCGGTTATCGTCGATGCCGGCGTGGGCACAGCCAGCGACGTGACAATCGCCATGGAGCTTGGCGCAGACGGCGTGCTGCTGAACACCGGCATCGCCGGCGCGAAGGACCCGGTCGCGATGGCCCGCGCGATGAAGCTGGCGCTAGAGGCCGGCCGGCTCGCGTACCATTCCGGCCGGATCCCGCGAAAGCTTTACGCCACCGCCTCAAGCCCGCTGGAAGGCGTAATCGGGGCGGAACGCCGGTAATTTATTGACGCGGCGACCCGTTAACTGGTTAAACTGGTTGACCGGTTAACCGGCAGCCAAGGCGCCAACTATGGATAAAAGAACCAAAATCTGCATCTGGATAATCATGGCTGGCCTGGCGAATTTCCTGGCCTACGTGATTCTCTACTGGTTCTTCTGGGGCGAGGCGGTCAACGGCTGGGTGACCATCGCAAACGGGGAAAAACATTATTTCCTTCAGTCCGGCAAGGAAGTGTGCCGCGGCGTGTTCATATACAGCGGCATCCACTCGATAAGCATCGCGCCGACGGTCGGCGCGATAATGCTGGCGATGCTGACGCTGGCCAAAGAGCGCGTGGTTTCGTCGATGCGGTCGGCGATCGTCCGGGGCAGAACGCTCATCACGATACTCGCCACGATTATCACCATGATAGTGGTCATCTGGACCATCTGGTTTGCCATACAATTCTTCGACCATCTGGCCAATCCGAAACCCGACGGCGAACCGCCTTCGCACAGCACGCTTGTAAGATGACAGTATCAGTCGCCGACATTCTCGCCCCCGGCGGCATAATAGCCGGCAGCCTGCCGGGCTACGAACAGCGCGACGAACAGCTCGAAATGGCGGCAGCCGTCGCCGAAGCCTTCGAAAAAAATGAACATCTTCTCGTCGAGGCGGGAACGGGCGTCGGAAAAAGTTTCGCGTATCTCGTGCCGGCGATTATCCAGGCGGCAGAGCACAAGAAGCGGGTCGTAATCTCCACCTACACAATCGCACTGCAGGAACAGCTTATAAGCAAGGACCTGCCCTTCCTGGCGAAAGTGCTGCCACTGAAATTCCGCGCCGAGCTGGGCAAGGGGCGAAACAATTACATCTGCGCCCGCCGGCTCGAGCTGGCCCTTAAGGGCCGAAGCAGGATGTTCAGCGCGAAATCGCATCTGGCCCAGCTCGAGCGCATCGCAGACTGGGCGGCAGACAGCGAGGCTGGATCGCTCCAGGACATCGATTTCAGCATCTCCGCCGACGTGTGGGAGAAAATCCGCAGCGAATCCGGCCTGTGCCGAGGCAGCAAGTGCGCGAACTGGCCGAACTGCCGCTTCCAGGCCGCCCGCAGAAAGCTGCAGGGCGCGGACATCATCGTCGCCAACCACGCGCTGTTCTTCTCGGACCTGGCCCTGCAGCACGTACAGGCGCGGCTGCTGGGCAAATACGACATGGTCGTGCTCGACGAGGCCCACACCATCGAGCGGGTGGCGAGCGACCATTTCGGCGCGAGCGTTTCGTCGACGGCTGTCCGATACCTGCTGCGCGAACTCTACAACGACCGCACCGACCGCGGACTGCTGGCGCTGATTGGCTCAGACGCAGCGATAAAGGCGGTCAACCGGGCGGCGACGGCTGCGGAAGGTTTCTTCAACGACCTGTCGGCTGCCGGTTCGCCGATTGTCGAAAAAAACGGGCGAATCAGGCGGGGCGACGTCGTTCCCAACACTCTTTCGCCGGCGATGATGGAAGTCGCACAGGCCCTGCAGGGCCTTCGCAAAACAATCAGCAACGACGACCAGGCGTTCGAGCTTCTCGCCTATGAGCAGCGTGCGGCTGACATGGCCGAGCGTGCGAAGCGGCTGATTTCACAGGCGGACGAAGACAGCGTCTACTGGGTCGAGACGCGCGGAGCGGGCTCGCGGAAGTCCGTTTCGCTGTCGGCCGCCCCGATAGACGTCTCGCCGATTATCCGCAACCTTATCTTCGAAACTGTAAGCTCGGCCGTCCTCACAAGCGCCACGCTGGCGACCGCCCGCGGCGGGAAACACGGATTTGACTACCTTCGCGGCAGGCTGGGCATGGACGAAGGCAACGAACTGCTGCTGGCAAGCCCGTTCGATTTCCGCCGGCAGGCCAAACTTTACGTGGAAACTCGCCTGGGCGACCCGAACGACCTGGAAGGTTTTCTCCCCGTCGCCTGCCGCGCGATGGAATATTACATCGCCAAATCGCAGGGACGGTGCTTCGTGCTGTTCACCAGCTACGCGATGCTGCAGCGGTCGGCGGAGCTGCTGGAAAATTTCTGCATAGACAACGACTACATGCTGCTGACCCAGGGCGGGCCGCTCCCGCGAAGCACAATGCTCAGAGAGTTCCGCTGTCACAAACGCGCGGTGCTGTTGGGCACAATGAGTTTCTGGCAGGGAGTGGATGTGGCCGGCGAGGCGCTGTCGAACGTGATAATCGCCAAGCTGCCCTTCGCCGTGCCGGATGCGCCGATAATCGAGGCCCGCATCGACGCCATACGCCAGGCCGGCGGAAACCCCTTCAACGACTACCAGCTGCCCGAGGCTGTGATACTTTTCAAGCAGGGGTTCGGGCGGCTGATACGTTCGAAAACCGACACCGGCTTCGTCGTCGTGCTGGACCACCGCATCGCGACGAAACCTTACGGCCGGCAGTTCATAAGCGCACTGCCCGACATCGAGATTATCCGCGACGAGTTCAGCAGAGAGTCGTCCGCCGACTAGTAAACGCCGTTGACGCGATGAAATCCTGCATGATGCAAACAGGCTTCTAACAACGAGCCGCGACCGTAAGGACTTTATGCGCTTTGCCCATCTTACCCATTGCGCCAAAAAGAGTTCG
>CAZVYJ010000044.1:0-23892 GCA_964631565.1 uncultured Planctomycetaceae bacterium | reverse complement strand
GACGAGCAGTTGAGCACCGTTCAGCGCGACTCGGCCGGCTTCGCCGAAGGAGCCGCGTGCGATGTGAAGCTCGGCGACGAGGTCATCGGCGCCATGGGCGTAATTTCGCCGAAGGTCCAAGACTACTACGGCCTGGAAAAAGCCGTCGCCGCGGCTGCGATCCGGTTCGACGCCATACTCGCCCGCGCGGGCAAAGTGAAAACCTATAGCGCGATATCGAAATTCCCCGCCATCCAGCGCGACCTGTCGGTAATAGTCGACGAGACAGTAACGTGGCAGCAGATCGTCGAGACAATCTCGCTTGTTGATCAGCCGCTGCGGGAAAGCGTGCAGTACGTGACCACTTACCGCGGTAAACCCATAGCCGCCGGCAGAAAAAGCGTGACGCTGAACCTGGTCTATCGCTCCGGCGAGGGTACGCTCCGCGGCGAACAGGTGGACGAAGCCGTCGCACAAATACTTAAAACACTGGGCGAAAAACACGCCGCGGAAATTAGGGAATAACGCCCAGATTCAACGCCGGATGCACGCCTGCAAGAACTTGCGCCAAGTTTTTCAAAAGCCCAAAACCGGTTTCAAGTTTTATCCCGTTCGCGCCGATATAAATGGTGATATAATTGCATAAAGAGCCTCTGCTGTGTTCGGCAGGGTGTCTATATGAAGAGAACCGATAGACCATTATAGGGAAGCCTCGTCCGAGCCGCTCCGGCGGCTGGCAGCTGCCCACATCGAATAATGGGTTCTTCTTCGTTGGACACCACCGGCACAAATGTGGAGGCTTTTCTTTTGCGCATACCATTTTCCCTGTTTTCTACTGTTTTTTGAGCTTCCCGCAATTTTTCCGAATTTTTTCAGCTTTTTTCAAATTCCTTTCCAAAATTTCCTCCCCACCCAACCTGTATGAAACAGCACGGTTTTTGCTTGCACGGCGACTGGTAAAGCTCACATAATGCTTTAATGGCTGGGGTTGTGGATTTTTAAGCGTATAATTTCTGTAATCAACCCGGCTTGCCACAGTTCAACATGGACAATCGCCCTCAGGTAGGTTCCGGCGTCGGAGATGCCGGAACGGGGGTCCGAAGCAATCGCCATGGAGGGTGTTTCAAACCGGTATTGGCTGTAAGCCCGGGCTTGCAGTCTCGGGTCGAAGAGGATGGAGTCAAACGAATGGCCTGCTACGTTGGCATAGACATAGGAGCAGTCAGTGCGACAGCCGCCATACTGGTCGGCGACAAAGGAATCATTCTCCCAAAAAACAGTTTCAAATCGCTCGGCGCCGGGCATAACGGCGACGGACAGGTTTACATAAGCAGCTACCGCCGCACTCGCGGCCGCCCGCTGGAAGCCGCCACCGAACTGCTCAACGAAATCACAGCGGCAATCGGAGCCGAAAACGTCAGGGGCATATGCCTGACCGGCAGCGGCAGCAAGCTCGCCGCACGCAAACTTGGCGCACAGGTGGTCAACGAGTTCAAGGCAATCGCAGCCGGCCTGACGACGCTGGACATCAATGTCAGGACGGTTTTCGAGATGGGCGGCGAAACGTCGAAGTATCTTCGCCTCAGCCGCAACGACAACAACACCTACAGCATCATCGACTACGCCACCAACGGCGACTGCGCCGCCGGCACAGGCAGTTTCATAGACCAGCAGGCAGGCAGGCTGAAATACGCCGTCGAGGACGTCGGCGAAATCGTACTCTCCGCCGACCGGGCCGCCCAAGTGGCCGGCCGATGCAGCGTGTTCGCCAAGAGCGACATGATACACGCCCAGCAGAAAGGCTACGCGCCGGCCGAAGTGCTTCGCGGCCTGTGCAACGCCGTCGCCCGAAATTTCCGGACAGCCGTCGTCCGCTCGCACCCGGTAGAAACGCCGGTGGCCTTCATCGGCGGAGTGGTCGCAAACGCGGCCATCGTCCGAGCAATGAAAGAAGCGTTCGACCTGGACGACTCGCAGCTTGTCATCCACGAGGCGTTCGCGCACATCCCGGCAATCGGGGCAGCCGCCGTTGCGGCGCACACGTCCGGCTCGGCCGACCTGTCGCACCTGGGCGACCTGCGGGCCGCAAGCGACACGACGCACGGGACGTTCCCGACGACCGCCCCGCTGAGCATGGATCGCGTAAACCTGCTGCGCAACCGGGTGATTCCATACCAGCCGCCGTTCGGCGATGAGAAAATCGACGCGTACCTCGGCATCGATATCGGCAGCGTCTCGACGAACCTCGTGCTGATCGACGAAACCGGCCAGCTCGTCACGGAAATATACGTCCGCACACAGGGCCGGCCCATCGAAGTCGTTACCGCCGGCCTGGCCGATATCGAAAAACAATGGGGCGACCGGCTGAACATACGCGGCGTAGGCACAACCGGGTCGGGCCGCGAGCTCATCGGTGAACTCGTCGGCGCTGACACGATAAACGACGAAATCACCGCCCACAAAACCGGCGCAACTTACGTCGGACAGACGATGCTCGGCGGGCGCCTGCCGGACACCATATTCGAAATCGGCGGGCAGGACTCCAAGTTCATCTCTCTTGACCACGGCGTGGTGGTCGACTTCACCATGAACGAAGCCTGCGCCGCCGGAACCGGCAGCTTCCTCGAAGAACGCGCCGAGGAACTCGACATCGCCATCAAGGACGAATTCGCGGAACTCGCGCTTTCCAGCAAGGCGCCGATCCGGCTCGGCGAGCGGTGCACCGTGTTCATGGAGCGCGACGTCAACAGCTACATGCAGCGCGGCGCCGAGAAACGCGACCTGGTAGCCGGGCTGGCCTATTCCGTGGTGCACAACTACATCAACCGCGTCGTCCGCGGGCGGAAGATAGGCGACTGCATATTCTTCCAGGGCGGCACGGCCTATAACGACGCGGTGGCGGCCGCCTTCGCCGCGGTCTGCAACAAGGAAATCATCGTCCCGCCGCACAACGGCGTCATCGGCGCGATAGGCGCCGCCCTGCTGGCCCGCGACAAGATGACCTCCGAGCCGGACGAGCCGCAGGCCGACAACCACCAGACCGGCGTGTACGTCTCTGACACCGCGAAAAAAATCCGCAAGTCGAAATTCCGCGGCTACGATCTCGGCAAGGTGCACTACAAGCTGCGCGAGTTCACCTGCAAGGGCTGCTCCAACGCCTGCCAGGTGCAGGAATTCGACGTCGAGGGCGAAAAGACATACTGGGGCGACAAGTGCTCCGACCGCTTCCGCAAGCGCGTCAAGGCCGCACGCAAGCCCGTCATCGACGACCTGTTCGACTACCGCCTGAAGCTGATGCTCGACGAATCGCACCTGCCGCCCGTCCCGGATGGCGCGCCGACAGTCGGCATCCCGCTGACGATGTTCGCGTGGGAATCGCTGCCCTTCTGGCGGACGCTGCTGGCCGGGTGCGGATTCAGGACCGTTCTGTCGGACCAGACCAACAAGAAAATCATCCAGGCCGGCCTCGACGCCGTCGTCGCCGAGCCGTGCTTCCCGATAATCGTCGCCCACGGACACGTGGCCAACCTCATCGAGAAGAACGTCGACTACGTCTGGCTGCCGAAAATCATCTCGCTTGAGACGCGCTGGCTGGACAACGAATCGCACCTCTGCCCGTGGCACCAGACGCTGCCGCTTGTCGCCTGCCAGGCGCCGGCCCTTCGAGAGCACAGGGCGAAATTCCTCATGCCCATAGTGCACTTCCGCGAAGGCCGACAGCGGGCCACACGCGAGCTTGTGGAATTCTTCGACGGAATGGGCATATCCCGCCGCACCGTCGCGCGGGCGACAGCCGCCGCCTTCGAGGCCCAGGACAACTTCAAGTCGCTCGTCTTCAGTGCAGGCAGGCGAGCGCTGAGCAAACTCGCCAAAACCGGCGAGCCGGGCATTCTGCTGATGGGCAGGCCATACAACACGCACGACGCGGGAATGAACCTCTCGGTCGGCCGCAAGCTCCGCGACAACTACGGCGTCAACTGCATCCCCATCGACTTCCTCGAACTGGAAGATATCGACACGCGCGACATAAACGAGAACATGTACTGGAACCTCGGCCGGCGGTGCATCGCCGCGGCGAAGGTGGCCGGCCTCTACGACAACCTGCACATAATCTACATTACCAACTTCAAGTGCGGGCCGGACTCGTTCGTGAAGCACTTCATCCGGAAGGCCAGCGGCAAGCCGTTCCTCACGCTGCAGTTCGACGGACACAGCAACGACGCCGGCATGATGACGCGGTGCGAGGCCTATCTCGACTCCAAGGGCATCCTCCGCCCGTGGCGGCACGAGGAAGTCCGCGCGGCATCGGTATAACGGCGAACCGACATCCTTGATCCTTCATCCGAGAACCGCCCAGACCCATACGGGGGCTGACGCTCCGGGCGACCGTATGGTCGGGATACCATGGAATCGCGAACTGCGCCCATACGGGCCCGTCCGGGAGTCGCGAATTATAAAAAACAAGTTCAGAGTTCCGAGGTCTGAGTTCAGAGTTTGCCCGCCTGCGGCGGAAAATCGCGAACTGCAAATCGCGAATCGCGAATTGAAAATCCGAATTCCGAAATCTGAAATCCGAAATTTCTATCCGCCTGTTGCACCTGCCGCCAAGCCATACCAACTGGGACCTGTTGCCTGCTGCCTGTTGCCCTTGATTGCCTGCTGTTACCTCCCCTGCCCGATTGTGCCCGATTCTTCGGGACTTAAATATATGCCGCTCAAGAAGTTACGTCTTTCGGCGGCATGTTGTAACGCATTTCCGGGAAGAAGGGACTAGGCAACAGGCAGCGGGCACTAGGAATTGCGAATCGCGAGTCGCGAATTTGAAAATCCGACGCCGAAGGCGCTGCAGAGCACAATCTGAAATCCGAATTCCGAAATGATCTTCACTTGTCAAAAAGCGTCAGGGCGCACATGTCGCCCTCCATATATACAGGCCCCGACGCGGATTTCTTACGCAAATGCTTCCGATAGATAGCAGGGATTCACGGGATACAAGGGATTTTCTTTTTCTAACTGCTTTGAATTCTCTTATCTGTGTGTATCCCCTGTATCCCTGCTAAATTTTTTTGAATTTTGCGGACAGGTTCAGAAACAGGGATGATGTTTTGCGCGTAGATGCTTCCGATAAACGTGGCACGGCGCCGCTCGTCAATCGATCGCATCGATTCTGTCCCGCATTTCCTCGCTCAGGCATTTGATCAGAAATGCTTCGATGCCGGGTTCCAGGAGCCTAAGCGCTTTTCGGATATTTTCGCGCGAATATCCAAAAACAGAAGTCCAATGCCCGGTCTTGTACGTTTCCAGAGGCGGAGGGCATGAAATCTCATCTGTCACCTCAGAAAAACTTTCGTGGTCACACCAAAAAACTTCGCCAGTCTTCCCGTCTAAAACAACGCTGTTCCCTCCGATATTGGAAGTTCCGATAACAATAAATCCGAAGGGGGTTATGACGGAGCCCGGCGAATATCGCGCATTTTCCACAAGATCCTTGAAGCCGCTTATGGCGATGCCGGAAGCGTCATACGTAGACGCCACGAGAAGGCTGGTCAGATAAGCCCGTACGGTTGGGTCCGGCTCTTCCGGCATGATTTCACAGAAATCCGTCTCTCGCAGATTCAACGGCTCCTCGCCGCTCTTGTTTTTAACTATCTTTCTCAAAAGGAGTATATTCATATTTCTGCATCCAATTATCAGGAACAGCTATCTGTATTCATTTTATGTCTTCATGCAATTTCAAATTGAAATCCGTGTAACAAAACGGACTACGTTCGCAATCATCCCATAACGGGCGAGAGAAGATGCCGTAGGATTCCATCAACACAAACTGGTCCGGCTTGCCCTCGACCGGAAGAATGGTAAGCGTCATGGCCCCTGTACTGCATACAAAGTGCACATTCCCGCCGCCGGTTTCCAATGGCCAAGGGTGCCTTACACTCCACATGGGATCGGTCTTAAGAACCTGTTTTGCAAGGTTAACCAGAACATATTCAGCAATATCTTTTAATGTTTTGGCGGATTCTTCCGGCAGTTCATCGCGATTAATGTGAATGACTCCTATATAGTCAACACCTGATGCGGACAATGACGACGTGTAATCACGTCTTACTCTTTCACTCAAACTATCCGGGAAACCCATGGACAGTCCGTTTGGTTCACTTCTGTAACCGCTGTAGTGACTGACTCCCGGAAAAGTTCGCAACGTCATCGGCTTGGAATCGATTATCCTGCGGACTCCTTCTATCCCCCTTTTCTGGGCCTGGTCGAAATCCGCCACCTTCGCAGCGGACGATCTCCACAAAATGAAAAAGGTAATGGCGGCTGCGAGAAAGACGACGCATAAAAATGGCATGACAATTCGAGATTTGCACATAGTCATCTCCCCTGTTTCTGTTTTCACCTATCGGGCAATTCGGCATCCATCTTATACTCCGCATCGCAGCCGATTGCACGTCCCGCCGGGGAAAAATCCGAAATCCAAAATCCGAATTCCGAAATACTGGTTCCGGGTTTCGCCCATACGGGGCCGGAGCGTCAGCCCCCGTATGGTTATGGCCGGAATACGCGTTCCGCCGGGTGCCGTGGTTGCTGCGCTGCGATTCGCAAACCACGGCACCCCCCGAAATACAAGTTCTGGATTCCGATATACAGGTTCCAGCATACGCGTTCCGATACACGAAATGTTTGCCCGTTGACAATCGCGGCCGGGCGGTCTAGTTTGGCGGCCGCGTAAGGCACGCACAAAAAGGAGCAACACCATGTCATCCGGCAAAAACATCAACGTGGCGTTAATCGGTCAGGCGTTCATGGGGCGGGCGCACTCAAACGCATGGTCGCAGGTTAAAAAATTCTTCTCGCCGCCGCTTCAGCCGGTTCTGCACACCATCTGCGCGCGCAACAAGGCCACGCTTAAAAAATTCGCCGAAACGTGGGGCTGGAAAAACGCCGAGACTGACTGGAAAAAGCTCATCGCCTCGCCGGAAATCGACCTGGTGGACATCGGCGCGCCGAATAACATGCACCTTCCGATGGCGAAGGCCGCCCTGGCAGCCGGCAAGCACGTCGCGTGCGAGAAGCCGCTGGCCGGCACGCTCTCTGATGCCCGCGAGATGCACCTGGCCGCCAAGAAGGCCGGGCCGAAGGTCAAGACGTTCGTCTGGTACAACTATCGCCGCTGCCCCGCCGTCGCGCTGGCTCACATGCTGGTGAAGGAAGGCCGCATCGGCGAAATCCGCCACGTCCGCGCGGTTTATCTGCAGGACTGGGCGGACGAGTCGGTCCCGCTTGCGTGGCGGTTCGACAGGAAGCTGGCCGGCTCAGGCTCGCTGGGCGATCTGAACGCGCACATTATCGACATGACGCGGTTCGTCACCGGCGACGAGATAGTCGAGGTCGCCGGCGCGATAACCGAAACGTTCGTGAAGCATCGCAGCATAATGTCCGGCTCGGCCGCCGGCGGAATAGCTTCGGGCCTGAAGAAATCGGCTGCAAAGGGCAAGGTGACCGTCGATGACTGCGCGCTGTTCCTCGCCCGGTTCGGCGGCGGAGCGGTCGCTAGCTTCGAGTCGGCCCGGCAGGCCACCGGCAACCAGAACCGCAACGGCTTCGAGATCAACGGCACGAAGGGCGCGCTGAAATTCAACTTCGAGCGGATGAACGAGCTTGAATATTACGACGCCACCGCGCCGCGGGCCGTCCAGGGCTGGACGACCATAATGTGCACGCACGCCGGCTCGCACCCGTACGCCGAGGCGTGGTGGCCGGACGCGCACGTAATCGGCTACGAGCACGGCTTCACCAACATGGCCTATGACATACTCAACATGCTGGCCGGCAAAAAGCCCGTCGTGCCCATGCCTGACTTCGCCGACGCCTACCAGACGCAGCGCGTACTGGAGGCAGTGCTGATTTCCGCCGCCGAAAAGCGGCCGGTAAAACTTTCACAAGTAAAATAGCCGACACAAAGCCGTCTATGCCACCGACTTGCGGCAGCGGGCAATTATTCGCCCCATGCTGCTGAACATTTGTGCATCTTTGGCGTCTCAAATAACGGGAAGCTTGTGGCGGCTCCCTTTGACTCTTCACTTTTCTGGAAAGGGCAGCAATATGACTTCGAGAAACATTTCTCTCATTATTGCGCTCTCGATTGCCTTTCTGTGTCCGGCCGTCTTCGCGGAAGACATAACCACGCCGGGCAGGATCGAAAGCGTAACCGTTTATCGCGGCCAGGCGCTCGTCAGCAGAATCGTGTCCCTCGGCGACAAGACCGGCGAGCTGATGATCATCGTGCCGGACCTGCCGGAGCACATCATAGGCGCCAGCCTGCATGCAGGCTCGGGCGACGGCGTGGCGATCCGCTCGGTTCGGTATCGCACGCGGGCAGTCGAGCAGGCGCCCCAAAAGGAGGTCGCGGAACTCGAAGCGCAGATAAAGGACGTCAACAGCCTGTTGTACACCAATTCCGAAATGCTCAATCTGCTGGCGAGCAAGAGCAGCTACATCGACAAGCTCGAAAACTTCTCGACGACCACGTCGCACGCCGACCTTGAAAAAGGCGCGCTCAACGCAGAATCGCTCGCCAAGATAACTGACCAGGTTTTTGCGATGCGGGAAAAACTCACGAAGGAGAAAATCGCCCTCACGCAGGAAGGCAATGACCTTCGCGAAAAACTCGCCCTGCTCCAGAGACAGCTGGGCGAGCTTACCAAGGGCGGGACGAAGACTGTTCGCGAAGCTGTTCTGTTTGTAAGAAAACCGGCCGGGGATGCAGCAGATATACGTTTGAATTACCTTGTAGACTCAGCCGGGTGGAGCCCGACGTACAACTTCCGCCTCAACGGCGACGGCGACAAGGTCGCGGTCGAATATCTCGCCCGCGTCTACCAGATGACCGGCGAGGACTGGAACGGCGTGAAGCTGTCGCTTTCGACGGCATCGCCTCAGATGAACGCACGCACGCCGCTGCTTTCGCCGATGTGGATAGACCTGACAGCGGCGGCGGGCGGCAAGCAGACGGATGGCGGTTTTTTTGCAGCCCCTCCCGTAAGCCAAACAGATCAAGCCTCAGTCGGAAAGAAAGGCTGGGCCGCGACAAGCAGTCTGACCAGCAGCGGCAACATAATTATGAATCGAGACGCGGCCAACAACCAGTACGCGGAGTTGAATGTAAAGGGCGAGGAGTTCAGCAGATTCCGCCAGGCCGTCAGCATGGGCGTTCAGGAAGTGCTGGCCGTCACGTATGACCTGCCCGGGCCGATGAGCCTGGCCAGCAGGAACGACCAGCAGCTCGTCCAGATAGCGGTCATGGAAATGCCCGGCAAGGTATATCACAGCGCTACGCCGCTGCTGACGCCCTACGTCTATCGCACGGCCAGGATAAGCAACGACAGCAGCGTCCCGCTGCTGGCCGGACCTTACAACTCGTACATCGGCGGCGAATTCGTCGGCCAGGGCGAGCTTAGACTGGTCGCGCGCGGCGAAGAGGCGCACGTCGGATTCGGCGTCGACACGCAACTGCGGTGCAGCAGGGAGCTGACGGACAAGTCGGACGCAATCTCCTGGGGCAGCAGAATCCAGAAGTTCAACTACCGCCTCCGCCTGGAGAACTACAAGGATACGCCGGTCAGCGTCATGCTGCTCGACCGCATACCGGCCACAAAGACCGACCAGATACAGATAACTCTCGGCAAACTCTCGCACAAGCTCTCGACCGACGAGGTTTACGTCCGCGACGAGAAAGACAAGGGCCTGCTGCGGTGGGACATTACGCTGCCGGCCAAGGCCGCCGGGGCGAAGGCGGTGGACGTGACGTACGACTTCGAGATGAAGTTCGCAAAGGACATGCACGTTGGCAGAGAGGCGGCGCCAAGCTTCGGCGAAATGGAAGAAGACGCCGTCAAGCGGTTCGAGCGCTGGTAAGCGGCCGTGGGCCACGGCCCGTATGGGCGGGCAAGCTGTGCCGGCATTTTTTGAATAGATGTCGAATAAATACCGGTTGGCGACACGTCAGGCGCGGTGGTTTTGCTAGGCCACCGCGTCTTTTTATGTTATATCTTTGGGGGCGGTTTTGTGGCGTTGCGGCGTCCGGCCGCCTGCATGTAAAATCATATATTGCAAATAACCTGCAGAGGGGATGACATGACTGCACGCTTCGCAGGAAAACTTGGCAGATGTTTGCTGCTGCTGTCGGCGGTGGCTGCAATCGCGGGAATTGTCTCGGCCGATTCGCCCCCCCCCGGCGCGAGGATTACCGACGACGGCTGGTTCGCTCCGCCCAAACTTGCCGCCGACCGACCCGTCCGGCCGGCTGAGCCGAAAAACGTGTTCATCATCCCCATCCGCGAAGGAATCTCCGCAAAGACCCTCGACACGCTCCGCCGCAAGATAGACCAGTGCCGCGCCAGGCAGGCCGACCTGATTATCTTCGACATGGATACGTGGGGCGGCCTGCTGATTGAGGCCCTGGACATCGCGAGAATAATCAAGACTGACCTTCATGACATATATACGATCTGCTATGTCCGCACCCGTGCGGTATCGGCCGGGGCGCTCATAGCGATAAGCTGCGACGAAATAATAATGACTCCGGAAACCGGCTCGCTCGGCGACTGCGCCCCGATAAGTCTTACCGGACAGGAAATCGGCGAGGTCGAACGTGAAAAACTGGAAAGCGAAACGCGCCGCGAGTTCAGGGAATCGGCTGACCGAAACGGCTACCCCGCCGCCCTCGCACAGAGCATGGTGACAATCACTCTGGAAGTCTGGCTCGCTCGCAACAAGAAAACCGGCGAGCTGAAGTATGTCCTCGTCGAGCCGGCAAAAGACGACAAGCAGGAATTGCCCGAAATAACCGAGACGCTGCCCGACAAGAAAAACTGGGAGCCGGTGAGGGTCATCGTCAAATCCGGAGAACTTCTGACTGCCTACTCGAACGAGGCCGTCGAATACGGCTTCGCCTCAGCCATCGTCAAATCGCCGACCGACGCGCCGTATTCCGAGCTTCAGAAGCATCTGAACATCAAAGGCGAAGTGACGATACTCAGCGACACGTGGTCGGAAAAACTCGTGGAGTTTCTCAGCTCGCCGATTGTCACCGGGATACTGTTCTTCCTCGGAATAATGGGCATTTACATCGAGTTCCACACGCCGGGTTTCGGCCTGCCGGGAATACTCGGCATCGTCTGCTTCGCGATCCTGTTCGGCAGCCGCTACCTGACCGGCATGGCCAACTGGTGGGAAATCGCCCTGTTCATCGTCGGCGTGGTGCTGCTGTTCGTGGAAATTTTCATAACGCCCGGCTTCGGCGCGATGGGCATATCGGGCATCATATGCTGCATCGTAGCGATGCTGGCGGTGCTCGTGGCGAACCCGCCGGACGAAATACCGCTGCCCCAGACGGATTTCGCATGGGATATGTTCAAGAGCGGCCTGTTCTATCTGCTGAGCGGCGCAATCGGGGCCATAATAGCCGCTGCGCTGCTGGCGAAGTATCTGCCGAAGCTGCCCATCGCCGGCAAGCTGGTGCTCGCGGCCGCGCAGGCCGCCGACGCCCCGCCGGTCAGCGAAACGTCTCCCGTGCTGAAAATCCGACCCGGCGATATCGGCGTGGTCGAGAGCATGTGCCGCCCCATCGGAAAGGCGCGGTTCAACAAAGACCTGCTGGACGTCACAACCGAGGGCGAATACATACAGCCGGGCTGCAGGGTCCGCGTGCTTCGGTGCGACGGCAACAGCATCTTCGTCGAAAAAATCGAAACAACAGGAAATGCATAAATGGACGCAACAGTCGGCTACATTATTGCGCTGGTGGCGGCGGGCCTGGTCTGCCTGCTTCTGGAGATACTTACGCCGTCGTTCGGCATTCTTTCCTCAATGGCGGCTGCCGCCTTCATCGGGGCTATCGTACTGGGATTCTTCATTGATTCGCTGCTGGGCATGCTGATGATTGCCGGCCTGCTGATATTGATACCGCTGTACCTGTACGTCGTGGTGAAATTTCTGCCCGACTCGCCAATAGGCAGGCACCTGTTCCTCCGCGACGCCGCCGGGGGTGACGCCGACGGCACGCCGGAAGCGGCGGAATACAGGTCGCTGGTGGGCAAGACGGGCGTGGCCGAAACTACGCTCCGGCCAAGCGGGGCCGTCCGCATCGACGGCAAAAGAGTGATGGCCTCGGCGGAAAGCGAACTGATACAAAAAGGCACGCAGGTCGAAGTCATAGACAGCACGGGCATGAACGTTATTGTCCGCCCGGTGAAAAATTAAACATGGGGCCGTCCCCAAGGGACGGCCGGGGATTATAACGAAATAGTCGCATAACCACAGGAAAGGAAGAAGCGATGTCTATCCCATCAATACTTGCGGTTTCGAGCGGCTGGCTGGTGGTATTTCTGCTGGCGGGCCTGGTTATTTTCGTGTTCCTTGTCATGTTCCTGCCGATGTTCGGGCTATGGATACAGGCCCTGTCGGCCAGGGCGAACGTGGGCATACGCGAGCTTATCGGCATGAGGCTGCGCCGCGTGAACCCGCGTCTGATAGTGCTTTCGCGCATCCAGGCGGTCCGGGCGGGTCTGAAGCTGTCCACCGGCGAGCTTGAAACGCACTACCTTGCCGGCGGCCGGCCGATGAACGTCGTAAGGGCGCTCATCGCCGCCAACCGCGCAGACATAAGGCTGGACTGGAAGCTCGCGACGGCTATCGACCTTGCCGGGCGAGACATCCTCGACGCGGTCCAGACGTCGGTCAACCCGAAGGTCATCGACTGCCCGAACCCTGCGACCGGCAGGACCACAATCGACGCCGTGGCGAAGGACGGCATCCAGGTGAAGGCGAAGGCCCGCGTGACGGTGCGTGCGAACATCGACCGCCTCATCGGCGGCGCGACCGAGGAAACCATCATCGCCCGCGTCGGTGAAGGCATCGTGACCACCATCGGCTCGTCGGAGACCTACAAGGCCGTCCTCGAAAACCCGGACACCATCAGCCAGAAGGTGCTCGAAAAAGGCCTGGACGCCGGCACGGCGTTCCAGATTCTCTCCATCGACATCGCGGACGTTGACGTAGGCGACAACATCGGCGCGAAGCTGCAGGCCGACCAGGCCGAGGCCGACAAGCGCCGCTTCCAGGCCGAAGCCGAAAAACGCCGCGCGATGGCTCTCGCCAAGGAACAGGAAATGAAGGCCCTCGTGCAGGAAAACCGCGCCAAGGTCGTCCTCGCCGAGGCGGAGATTCCACTGGCGATGGCCGACGCATTCCGCAAAGGCAACCTGGGCATCATGGACTACTACAAGATGAAGAATATCCAGGCCGACACGGCGATGCGGGACAGCATCGGCGGCACCGGCATGCACCCGAAGGACAATCAGCCGCCAATCAAGTAAGGCATGACAATGAATATGCTATCAGACATGCTGGCTGCAGGTCATGGTTCCGACGCCGTGGAATTCATCGTTATTCTGGTGACGGTGGTAATCATCATAATCGGCAACCTGATTAAAAAAGGCATGGAAAGCGCCAAGAAGCAGCAGGCCGACGCCGCAAGACGCCAGGGCTACCGACCGCCGGCTGACGCCTCGCAGGAGGAGGACGGCAACGAACCCCTGCCGCCCGTCACTCGGAAAACGAACGCGGACCGGCTGTACGAGCAGGCCCGGCATCGCAGGCAGGAGTACGAGCAGCAGAAAACGTTCGGGCATTCCGTAATGCAGCAGGGCGGAGGCCAGCCGGCCCAGCCACTCGCTCCGGCGGCGCATAAAAACCTCGTCGCGGGCAGCGCCGCCGCCGAACAGACCCGCGTGGAACAGGAACTCCAGCGGCTCAGAATCAGGCAGCAGAAGCTGGAAGCCCAGCGTGCGAAGCGGCTGTCCCTTAGGGGCGAGCCTTACAACGAAACCACACAGGCTATCGAAACTCGCGTGCTGCACGTTCCGGCGGCGCAGATGGAAACCGCACAGGCTGCCGGCCCGGCGACAGGCCTGCACCTGATGGACCCGCACCAGGCGAAGGCTGCCATCGTGTTCCACGAGATATTTTCTCCGCCCAAGGCCCTCCGCGGCGAAGCGGAAATGTGGGACATGTAAACGGACGGTCACATGGACCAGTTCGACATGAAACTGCTGAGTGTTTTACAGGCTCGCGTACCGCTGGTGCGCGAGCCTTTCGCACAAATCGCCCGCGAACTGGGCTGCGGCGAAAAGGACGTGCTGGCCGCCGTCGCGTCGCTGCGAAGCGAAGGCGCGATACGCGAGATATCCGGTGTGTTCGACGCCGCGGCTATGGGATACTCAAAATCGCTTGTCGCTTTCCGGCTGCCTGCCGACTCGCTCGACGCCGCCGGCGATATCGTCTCCGGCCATCCCGGCGTCTCGCACTGCTACGGGCGGACCGGCCGATACAACCTGTGGTTCACGCTGGCCGTCTCGCCGGGCAGCTCGCTCGGCCTTGCAGCCACCGCCGCACTGCTGGCCGAAAAATGCCGCTGCGAAGCGCACCTGCTGCTGCCGTCTACCAAACAATATAAGCTGCATGTCCATCTGCCCGGCGGCGAGAATGAAACACCCCTGCCTGCCGGCGGCGGCAGAGTCGCCCGGGCGCCGCAGCCGTCCGCGGAGCAGGTTGCCGCCGTAAGGGCGCTGCAGACCGACCTGCCCAGCCGCAGCGACCCGTTCGCATCGCTGGCTGAAGACCCGGACATGCTGCTGGTTCACGCAGCCGATTTTATGTCGGCGGGCTGGTTGAGGCGATACGCGGCGTCGGTGGCGCACCGCAAGGCCGGCCTGGAGGCGAACGTTATGGTCGCGTGGGAAGTGGCTGCCGAAAAAGCCGACGCCGCCGGCGCCGCGTGTTCAGAATTGCAGGCCGTCAGCCACTGCTACCTCCGCCCGGCCGGGAAAGACTGGCCTTACACGCTCTACACCATGATTCACGGCCGGAATGAGCGGGAATGCACGGCGGCCATCGAAAAAATCGCCGCCGCCACGGGCATCAGAAACCGTGCGGAACTGGCGACGCTGAAGGAATACAAAAAGCGGCGGGTCAGGCTGTTCGACGCCTCGGAACGCGAATGGGAAAAGCGGAACGCGAAAAACGCGTGAATTATTCAGCGTTTTCATCAGGCTGGGAGGCCGGCTTTTCTTCATCCTGCTCGTCGTCGCTTATCGAGCGGTAGTATTCGTCGACGTGCCTGCGGTATTCCGGCGAAACCTTTGAACGCCGCGACTCGTTCAGCTTGTTCTTCTCCTCTTCGGTCAGCTCTTCGCTGCCTGTAACACTGATTTCGCCGTCGCCGGGCTGCCCCGTCTGGACGCCGCTCTCGCCGGGAACCTTCCGGGAGCCTGGCGCCGTTTTATTCGGCCGTTCGGTCTTGTCAACCGCCGGCCTGACCTTATCCAGGCGCTGACGGTATCGCTCGACAAAATTGCGGTACTGCTCGCGCGTCATGCCGAGGTCTTTGAGCATCTCCTCGTCCACCTCGTCGTCGCGAAGCTGCCGGTCGGCTTCGTTAATGGTCCTGCCGGTGGAACGGATTTTCTCGACCTGCTCAGGCGTCAGGTGCGGTGTTCTGCCGGGGTCGTCAACCTCGCCGGGCTTGTCGCGCGAACCGCTGTCGGGGTCGCCGCCGGAAACGTCATCGTGCGGGCCTGTCGCGCCGCTTGTGCCCGGGGCGCCCTTCCCGCCTTCGCCACCTTTACCGCTGTCGCTTTGACCGCCGCTCTCGCCGCCTTTACCTTCTCCGCCCTGGCCGGCGCCTTCATCGCTTTCACCACCTTGACCTGCGGCGCCTTCACTGCCCGGTTGGCTATCCTGCCCGTTTTCGCCGCCGCTGCTGCCGCCGCCTTGGCCTGAACCTTTGTCGCCATGCCCGCCCTGTGTGTCGCCTTCGCCGCCCTCTCCGCCGTCGCTGCCGCGGCTGCCGCTTTTGTCGCCTTCACCGCCCTGATTGCCCTGACTATTGCTTTCGCTGCCCTTGTCGCCCTCGCTGCTGGTGCTGCTGTCGGAATTTTCCGAATCGCCGGAATCGCCGCCGTCGTTCGCGCCTTCTTCGGTTTTTTCGGAGTCGTCCCGCGGCTGGTCGGTTTCAACGTGCCTGCGAATCGTCTCCAGCAGCTTTTCGTCCTGCTCCATCATTTTGACGAGTTCCTCGACATCCTCCTGGCTGACCTCGTCGCCGTTCTGCCCGGCATCGTCCTGCCTGTTGCCGTCAGCCGTCCCCGGACTGCCGTTGTCGTCACTTTCGCCTTCGGAGCCATCGGAAACGAATTCCGATCCCTCGGAGACGGAATTCTGCGGGTTCTGCTCGTCGGCTTTTGCGTTATCGCTGCCGGCGTTAACAGCCGGCTCCTCCGGGGGCGCGGTGATGAGAAGTTCGAATTCGTCGCTCCTGCCGACCTGGCCGTCCGGCGGCAGATAGTCTTTTGCCTCGACGCGGCAGGTGAGCAGGTCGCCCGGCCGGCCGAGCCTGCTTACCGGCAGCGACTGCTTTATCGTGCAGGCCTGTCTGCCGGGCGCGTCGAAATGGTGAAGCGGAAGAACTTTTTTCACGCTGCCCCGGCTGCAGACGAACACAACTTCGCCAAGCCCGAAATCGTCCGCAGCCTCGCCGACAAGATGAAGCGACCGGTCGGCCGGCAGCTCGATCCGCCGCAGCGGCTCGGTGAGGTGAACCGCTGGCGCGGCGTCGGGCGAGGCCGTTATGTCGTACCATATCGATTCGCCTCCGGCGCCGCCCTGGCTGCAGCGATACGTAATCCTGTAGCGATCGTTATCCGTGACCGTTATCGAGGCGGTCATGATCCGCCCGTCGGTCTGCATTATGATGGACCGGCCCTTCTCGAACTCCACCGACGCCCACGTCACCGGCAGATTCGCCTCGGCGGCGACGGTCACCTGCGTCGAGGCGACGGCTTCGATGCGCCCGCCGGACTGCCTGGTGTTGGCCCTGCCGGTGTAGTCCGGCCAGTCGTATTCAAGCTCGATCCGCCGGATTGTCGGCACGGGCAGGACGATAAGCTGATGCGGGCCGCTTACGGCGTCGCCGCAGCGTATTTCAAACGCCGCCGTTCCGCTCGCCATGGCGGCCGGCCAGGTCGCGGTGAAATGCCTGTTCAGGCCTTCGTCGGCAACCTCGCGCATAGTGAATTCGTCTTCGGGCAGGAATGTCGCCCCGCCGTCACGCGAGATTCGCAGCTTCGCATCGCCGACGGGCTCCTTTATTTCGACGTGGAATTCCACCGGTCTGGCGGCCACCACCATCGTGCCGGATTCAGGCTCGACGGAAACTATCAGCGTCCGCGTCGGCGCCGGCACGGAATCGTCGCCAAGCGCGCGTTTCAGCGACGGAAAAACCGGCTTGGGAGAAATCGCGGCGTACATCACAAACGCCAGAATCACCACACCCAGCACTATCGCGCCGCTGCGCAGCCGACGCGTCGCCACGGAACCGTCGATGTCCGCCCGTGATATTTCGGCGGCGGCGCGGCGCTTGATGGCCTCCAGCGGGCCGGGCGCAACGTTGCCGCCGGCTGCAAGCTGAATGGCGGCCGTCAGGTCGTTGCGGAACTCCGGATGCGCCCGCTCTATCAGGCGGGCTGCGTAAAGGTCGTTTATCCGCCTCGCCAGCGGAACCAGCACCACGGCGACGATAATCGCGGACGTGGAAAGTATCAGCAGCCACCGCATGATCGCCCGGGCCGGATTTTCAAGCCCGCCGGAGACGACGTGGTCGGCCAGCACCATCACCAGCAAAAAGCCGACGGTGTATGCAATCATGGCCACCAGGGCGGCGGCGAGTGCGACAAGGCGGATGCGGTTTTTGGTTACACGGATGGCGTACTCGATGAAAAGTTCGCTCTCGGATTTATTGCCCTGTCCGCCCATGAACAGCTCCACCTGTCCCCATTTTACATATCATGGCCGGCGGATACCATCGCCGGCTGCGGAAAACCGCGTCTATCCCAGTCCGTGGCGCGTGGGCGTAATTTCAAGCTCCCCGTCCGGCGAGGATGCGACGGCAACGCCGTCGGCAACGAGTCTGTCCCAGTGCCGGCTGTTGAACACGCAGCCGGGGTCGCCGGCGTGCAGATGCCCGAAGTAGGCGTCGGCCCGCGCCCGGCAGCCGCCGCAGTAATTTTTGAACGCGCAGACCTCGCAGTGGTGAAGGCGATGGTCGCGGTCATTGAGAATCCGCCAGAACACGCTGTTGCGGAAGATATCCATAAGCGGCTGGCTGCGAACGTTGCCCATCACGCGGTGCGGCAGGTAGACGCACGGCGTGACGTTGCCGTTCGGCTCGATGCAGATGTAAGTCCGCCCCGCCCCGCAGCCGCCCAGGTACTTGGCGACGACGCGGGCCTTCACCCCGCTGCCGGAACCGGCGTGCGAGCAGGCGGTCCTGCCGTCATCGACGGCCGACCCGCTGAGGCACACCCTGCCGAGCTGCGGCGCGGTGGAAATAACGCCGATGCCGCCGGCCTGCATCTTGCGGTTCAGCACGCCCAGCAGCTTTTCGCGCTGCGCCGGCGTGATGTCGCCGGAGACCATCTTCAGTCCGCGGCCGACAGGTATGAAATTGAAGTGCGCGAAGCAGCTGGCGCCGATGCCTTCGGCGAAATCTATCATCCGCTCGACCTCGTCCACATTGCCCTGGTGGACGCACATAGCTATGCCCAGCCGCAGGCCCTCGGTGGCAACGACGGTCTTCGCGCCGCGGACGGCCTTTTCCCACATTCCGGGGGAGCCGCGGAACGCATCGTGCCGGGCCGGGTCAACAGAGTCCAGCGAGATTTCGACGTATCGCAGGCCCGCCTCGGCAAGCTCGGCCGCAAGCTGCGGCGTCATCGTCGTGCCGTTGGTGGCTACAGTCAGATGCATGCCGTAAGTGCTCGCCCGTCTGACAGCCGGCAGCAGGTCCTTGCTTATGGTCGGCTCGCCGCCGGAAAACGCCAGCATCGGCATGTGGGCGGCGCCCATCTGGTCGATGACGTCGAGTTTTTCTTCCAGCGAAAGCTCGTCGCTGAGGGTGGAATGTTCGCTGTCCTGGTAGCAGTGCCTGCACTTGAGGTTGCAGCGGTTGGTGAAATTCCACACGGCGAATAATGGTGCGACGAATTTCTGCGGCACGGTCAGGCCGAACTCGGCGATGGACCTCGCCACGACGACCAGTCCGCGCAGCGTCGGCGTGTGCTCGGCCAGTTTTTTGCGGAACGTAGCCGCATCCACGCCGCCGCGCATGCGGTCTATGAACTTGTGGAACAGCCAGTATTTTATTTTCTGCGAGGCCGGTGAGTCTGGGTTGCGATAGCCGGCGATAATCCGCTCCAGCGGCGTAAGCCCGTCGCGCCCGTCCCTGGAAAGCCTGCCCAGCAGCCAGCGGAACGGCCTTCTGCCGAGCCAGTTTTCAAGCGGGTGATGAAAGTCTATCTGCAGCGTTCTGGCGGTGACGTTGTCCTTCAGAGTCGCCGAGGCGGCTACATGCTCGGCGCTTGTAACTGCGCCGTCGTCGCAGCGGGCTGAACTTTTGTCCGGGTTGGAAGAGGGCGGAAACTCGTGCTCGTACTTCTTGCCGATGGTTGCGGCCGTCGTGTGCTGCGGTGCAGCGGTGTACGACCTGTCGGCCTGAGGCTTGTTTTGGTTTGCTGATATCATTCCCTGGTTTCACCCGGCCGGGATACGGTTATCACCACAAACGGAGCCGCGTCGGGCCGCCCGTTCAGCTCGCAGCTCAGGCGCAGCAGCTCGTTGGTGGGCCAGTCCGGCTCAACAGGTATGCTGACAAAAAACGTCCGATCCGAATTCGCGTCGAGCGTCCACTGGCTTACGACCATCATCGCTATTTCCGGATAGGTACGGATTCTCTCCCACGCCAGGCCGTTGTTCCGCCACAGGCAGATGAGGTACGGTGCGCTGGTGGGCGCTTTTATGCGGATGGGCCGGTCGGTCGTGTTGCGGACTGTCAGCTTGACTGCGACCTTCTCGCCCATGACATAGCAGCTCCTGTCCAGCTCGACGCCGACAGCCAGCCCGTTGGAAACGACCGTGGCGGCATTGGCGGTTATTGCGGTTTGAGGCTGGGAGCAGCCGGCGGCGGCGAACGCGCCCAATACCGTTACAAGCAGGCAGCATTTCATCAGTTTTGCTCCGTGACCGGCTCGCCTTTCGGGTCGGCCGTCTTTTTGGGTTCGGTTTGTTTTCCAGCAGCCTTCGCATAGGTCTGTTCGACGATGGGCCTGTATTCGGGTCCGCAGTTGTACGTGCAGAACGGGAACACGCCGGCCGGCGTCGAATAAAGAATGACGCAGCGCTTGACCCGCTCGCTGTCGAAGTTGTACCGGTCCTGAAAATGCATCCCGGCGCACAGCAGCGTCTTGTACGTCTGTTTTTCGCCCTCGCCGCGGCCGACCGATTTATCAACCATGCCCTGCAGCGAGCGGATGAATTTTTTCACCGTAAGGCCGGGCGGCGCGCTGTCGGCGTTGAAGTGCCGCTTGAACATGCGGAACGTACGCCACTTGTCCAGCCAGGTCGCCCTGCCCCGACGGCGCACGCGGGCGGCGATGCGGTTCATCTCGACGAACATGCCCTCGATGTTGACGACGGAGGGGAACGGATAGGCCCGCCCGTCCGGCGAGATCAGGAAATATGTCCCGAACGCGCAGTCCGGATGGCAGCTGGGGCATATCTTCGGCTTGCCCGTGAGGGCCTCGAGCAGCTGCGACAGCGGCACGACGACGCTCAGCGGGAACATGTCGCGCAGCGGGCTGGCGCCAGAAGCCCTGCCGATGTCGTGGGCCAGGTCGCCCAGCGTGTAGCGGTGGGCGGCGACTTCTTCCTTGTCGATTCGCCCTGTGAACGAAACCGGCTGATAGCTGATGGCGCTGATGACGTCGATGTTTTCGACGGCGAATTTGAAAATCTGCCCGACATGGTCGTCGTTGACGCCCTTGAGAATTGTCGGCACAAGGCATATTTTCATGTCGGCTTTGCGGCAGTTCTCGATACAGGCGAGCTTCTTTTTCCAGATGCCGGGATAATTGCGGGTCTCGGAATACGGCTCCTCGCCGATGCCGTCGAACTGCAGGTAAAGCGTGTGCAGGCCGGCCTCGGCGGCCTTGCGGGCGAACGCCGGGTCCGCGAGCTTGATGCCGTTGGTCGCTATCTGGATGTGCGAAAAGCCCATGTTTCGTGCGGCTGACACTATCCGCAGGAAATCGGGATGAATCGTCGGCTCGCCTCCGGTGAACTGTATCGCCGTGCACGGCGTCGGGCGAAGGTCCCGCAGCACCTTGAGCTGGCGGACGATTTCATCGTAGTCCGGCTCGTAGACGTAGCCGTCGGTATTGGCGTTGGCGAAGCATATCGGGCAGCGCATGTTGCAGCGATTGGTGAGGTCTATCTGCGCAAGGACCGGGCTGGAGAGGTGCTGATTGCACAGGCCGCAGTCGGATGGACAGTTCGCCCCGCCGTCGATCTGCGGCGACTGCAGGCCGGGATACTCCTCGTAAGTCCACCACTCGGCCTTGCTGTAAAGAAGCGCGTCGGAGTTTATGCAGTCGCGGAAATAGCCGTGCTCGGGGCAGGTTTTCTCCATCCAGACCGCGCCGTTTTCGACGAATATTCTGCCCAGGATAATCGCCTTGCACTGGGGGCAGAGCGACTCGACGGTACGCGGCAGCCGCCGCAGCACGGGACGGATTCGCGAACCTCTGTAGGTTTTCGACGCGCTGCCGGGAAAATCGCTGGCCGCGTCGGTCCAGATTGCGTCGCTGTGGACTTCCTTGTGGCGGCTGCAGGCGCCGCATTCGTAAATCAGAACGACCCGCCCCGCCTCGCGGCTGAAGACGGCCGGAACAACTTTGCCGCAGCCCGGACAGGTCGCCTGCGTTTTGACGGGCAGGGATGCATAGGTGCCGGCATATCGCCGCATGTTCACCTTTTGACGGGCAAGCTGGTCGGCGCCGCCGGCTGGGCCGCACGACCCGGCTTTGATCTGAAAATTCTCTCCTGCCGCTTCAATCATATTTTGTCTCAAAAAATGCCCGTAATCGTAACATCAGCTTCTGTTAAGCCGCGCCTGAAAAGCCTCCGCATGGCATAAAACCTCTCGAAAACGCCCGGCAGAAGCGAAGGCGGACGCAATCATTTAAAACACGCCGGATACCTCCGAGGTTTGTTCTTTCGGGCCTGATAACCCGTCGCAAGCTCCATAAATATATCCAGATCGCGGTCCATATTCGAGCTTGTGGCGTCGAAATAGAAGTTTCGGATGGGAATTTCGTCAAAATCTTCCATAACGGCGTGATAAACCGCCTCCGAGACTATGCCGTTCATGCAGGCGAACGGGCTGATGTCTATGATGCCGTCGGCACCTTTATTGTACAGATAAATGCTCCTGCCGACAGACAACGCCATTTCGCCGAGTGCGACGTCGGCAGGCAGGTAAGGCCAGCCCGGGGCGAGTATGTCCTTATAGACATTGTGCGGCTCTTCATAGCCGACAAAATCATCCTTGAACGGCTCGATAAGTTTTGCCTCGTCGCGGCGCTGAACTTCGTTTTTGACGAGAGCAGCCAGCATTGAGAGCGAGATTTTTTTCCCGTCGCGCCGCAGCAAGGCCCTCTGCGACCAATTGGTGTACCACACCCACTCGCACACGCCGCTCAGCCAAACCTCGCCGCCGTGAGCCTCGATCCTGCGGACGGCCTCGGAATTGCTGAACGTGTTCAGGCGGCAGTATATCTCTCCGACGACGCCGATGAGAGGTCTGCCCTTGACATAGCGGGCTGGAACCTTGCGGAAAATGTCTCTGGCCTTCGTAATGGCCTCGGTGAGCATGGCCAGTCGCTTTCCGGACGAAAGGCCGGGTGTTTCCAGCACCTTGTCTATGAGGTCCAGGCCGTTTTCAAACGCCTCATCGGCGGCGCCTGGAACTGTTTCGTAAGGCCGCGTTTTCAGCAGCATTTTGTTGAGTATGTCGGCCGCCACAAGCCCGCGCCATGCCTGCCTCATCATGTCGGTGGCGTGGTCGCCAAGCCCGTCGTAACTGTTCTTGCTTGTCGGTGAAATGACCGGGATGTCCCCGTAGCCGATCTCCTCAAGGACGTGCCTGAGATACGGCGCATACTGGCCGAACCGGCAAGGCCCCTCGGCAGTGGGCATGAAAAACGCGGTGCGTGCAGGATCGAAATCCTTCGAATGAATGATCTTCAGAAAATCGCCGAGAGTGACTTTTTCGGGGTAGCACTCCTCGCCGGAACTGTAAAGCCCGCCGAGTTCAAGCGTCCTGCCGTCCGAAGGCGGCGTCGGAGCCGCGTCGATGCCGATGGACCTGAAGACGGCCGCCATGGTCCGCGCACCGGCATAGGTCATGCGAGGAATCCACAGCTTGCGTCCCTTCAGTCGATTTGTCGAACTCTCCTCAGCCATGTAATTACTCAATCAGACCCTGCCGTAAAACAGGATAACGAACCGTCGCCTCGCCGGCAGCGGCGTTTCTCACATTATATACCTCAACCATCAGTACTTATGACTCGTGGGAAGCCATGGTAAGCAAAAGCCAGCGGAGGGATTTGAACCCACAACCACCGCTTTACAAAAGCGGTGCTCTACCGTTGAGCTACGCTGGCGACTTTTTTTGCAGCACGGCCGGCCCGGCTGTGCAATTTTGCCCATCGCCACGTTTCCCGCCGTATCCAGGGCAGCCGATACCTGTCTCCGGCGGTCGTCTGTGGCCAGCGACGTTCATTTATTCAGCAGATACGGAGCACTGCAACGCCTCGCTCCAATAATAACATCGGCTGAAACGAGTTCAGCCGCGTACTGAAATATCGACGTTATCAATCTCTGCCGCGTCGGTCAAGACCATAGAAGACTGACTCATCCCCAGTTTTCATGGCTGAGTTCCTTTCGGAGTTCCCGCATGAG
>CAZVYJ010000043.1:0-24570 GCA_964631565.1 uncultured Planctomycetaceae bacterium | reverse complement strand
ACAAGGCCGTCGAAGAAGTAGCGGCCGTTATCAATCAGGAGTGCGGCAGGTAATGATAGAAGCCCTTAAGAGTGAAGAAATCGTCAACAAGGTCGGCGGAAAGTTCAAACTGACTGCGCTGATTCAGAAGCGCATGGTCGAGCTTATCCAGGGCGCAAGGCCTCTGGTGGAGCGCAAAAAGGGTATGACCGACATGGAGCTTGTCATCCAGGAAATCCTGGAGGACAAAATCAGCATCGACTACGACAAGTCGGATATTCCCAGGCCGGAAGAGCTTCGCTAGCTCCGGCCGACAGCGGCGGCGAAATGGCGAAAAAGAAAGACACTTTCGAAAAGCTGGCCGGGTGCGAGGTGCTGCTCGCCGTGACGGGCGGCATAGCGTGCTATAAGTCCGCCGACCTGGTCAGCAAACTCGTGCAGCTCGGCGCCGGCGTCACGGTCGCAATGACGGAGGCCGCCGAAAAATTCATCGCGCCGCTCACGTTTCAGACGCTTTCGGGCAGGCAGGTTTACACGAGCCTCTGGCAGCGCAACGACAGCTACAGGTCCAATCATATTTCGCTGACCGAGGCCGCCGACCTGATGATAATCGCGCCGGCCACCGCCAACATACTGGCGAAGATGGCCGCCGGAATCGCAGACGACCTGGTTTCGTCGCTGGCGCTGGCGGCGCACGGCGCGTGCGATATTCTTGTCGCGCCGGCAATGAACGAACGCATGTGGAACGCGCCGCCAACGCAGGCGAACATCAAAAAGCTCGCCGGCTGGGGCATACATACCGTCGGGCCGGAGGCGGGGCGGCTGGCCTGCGGGACAAACGGCTGCGGGAGAATGGCTGAGGTCGAGCAGATAATCGCCGCCGCCGCGAAGATTCTCCGCGGCAAAAAATCCTGAAAAGCTGTAGAAGCACGGGGCAATAAGTTTATACTCTAGAGTGATAATTTCGTATTTCACGTCAGGGTAGAATGGTTATTGACAATAAGGGGTTGGGTTATGAAACGCATTGCCGTTTTTCTTCTCGTTTTCTGCGTGTTTTCACAGGTTGCTTTTGCGCAAAAAGCTGTTGTCGATTACTCCCCCGAGGAAATAAAAGCAAATCAGGAAAAAGCTGAAGAGTTGGCCCAAGCTGCCAAAAAGATGCTTAAAATTGATTTTCAAGTCATTAAAACTGCCCACTTCGTCATATTCAGCACCATGTCGGCCGAGAGAAATAAATCGCTCGAGAAATTCCTGGAAAAGATGTATGAGGATATTTGCGGCCAATTCGGCATGTCCGACAAGGAAAGCATCTGGGCGGGTGAGTGTCCGATCTATGCTTTCGAAAAGAAGAAAGATTTTATCGACTTTATGAGAAGAGTAGAGGGGGTTCTGGATGCCTCGGTCGGTAGTTATTACATCACTGACCACAGCGGATTCTGTCACATCACGATTGCAGATTGCAACACAGAAAAACGATTTAACGAAGTACTTGTTCACGAAACAACACGTGGTTTTCTCAAACAGAATCTCATAAAGGCAAAAAGAGAACTTCCTGCATGGGTTAATGCAGGTATTGCCGAGTACATGACGGCCAGGCTGGTGCCGAACAGTCATAGTGATAAGGTGCGTTTATGTGCGGAAGAAGAAGTGGCCATTGACGGCGCTGACGGCTCGGGGATTTTCAATAGCGTCGAACTGAATGCATTTGATCTTGGAGTTGCGCACAGCCTGGTGCAATTTATGGTCACCGGTAATAAAAAAGGACTTAGCAAGTTAGTCAGGTTAATCGCGGACGGCGCGTCCGATGATCGCGCGCTCAAAGATGCATACAACTGTACGCAAAAGGAACTCTATGCAGCCTGGCTGAAAGATATAAAAAAGAGGCATAACAAGGCGGAGTATAACAGAGATAAAAGGCTTATCAGATACAGGCCGGCCACGGCCGAGGAGATAAAAGCGAACAGCAAAAAAACTATGGAATTTGCCGCCGCTGCCAAGGCGGAGCTCAAGGTGAATTTCCGGCATGTTGAAACCGACCACTTCCTGATATTCAGCACTCTGCCGGCTGAGGGCGATGATTCTGGCAAATTCGTCGAGGATGTGTACAAGAAGCTATGCAAACCACTGGGCATACCCGGCAGTGAGAATATCTGGGCGGGCAAATGTCCGATTTATGTCTTCGACAAGAAGGAAGACTACCATGGTTTTATGACGAAAGTCGACAAGACCACTTACAGCCAGACCACCCCGAGTTACTGTGAGTTATTCGGTGAAAATTTTTGCTACATTGTCATAGGACCGTGCGAAACAAAGGAAGAATTTTCCGAGGCGATTGTTCGCGAATTGGCGCGGGGCTTTATAGTACGGTACATTCCATTCGAAGACTTCCCGCAGTGGGTTAACGCAGGTTTTGTCGACTACCTGACTGCCAGCGTAATGCCTCAGAGCATGGCGGAAGACCGACGCAAAGACGCGGAGAAAGAAATTGTCACCACGGGGGCTGACGGCTCGTCGATTTTTAAAAATATTCGATCAAGCATCCTCGATTATGGTGTTGCTCACAGCGTCGTGCAGTTCATGATTACCAAAGACCGTAAAAAATTCACCAGATTCCTCAGTCTGCTTAAGGGCGAGACAGATCGGGAAGCTCTCAAGAGAATATATGGCTGGACGTACAAAGAACTCTACGTGGCCTGGCTGAAGGATATTAAGAAAAAATACGAGAAAAGCGGCGTGGGGCAAAGAACCGAAAAAAGGAAGAAGCTTGCAAAACTTGTCGAATACAAAAAGGCCAGCACGAAAGAAGTAAAAGCAAATCGTAAAAAAGCGATTGAAATGGCCGACGCAGCTAAGACAAAACTTCAGATAACTTTTCGTGGAGTTGAGACCGACCACTTCCTGATATTCAGTGCCCGTCCGGCCGAGGCGGATCGCTCAAAAGAATATGTCGAGGAGGCATACAAGGCTGCGTGCGAACAACTGGGGGTTGCGCTCAACACACCGGTTTGGGCAGGCAAATGCCCAGTCTATATTTTTGACAACGATAAGGACTTTGTAAACTTTTCGGCGAAGGTTGACGGAACCAATAACGACAACAAGATTCTCTCTTACAACCAGATGAAAGGCGATTTCTATTATTTTGTTGTCTGGCCCGGAAATAAGGATGTGCATTTCAAAGAAGCAATAATGTATGGAGTGACGCAGGGTTTTCTCAAGCGGTATATCCCGGAAGAGAACCTTCCGAAATGGGTAAATATAGGTATCAGTGCTTGTGTGGCGAACAGCGTGATGGATGATGGCATATCGTCGGCTCAACTCGCATACGTGCAGCATCAAATCGTTTACGGCAAACTCGATCGTCCCCAGTTTTTCAGTGATTTCAAGAACGATAATGTAGACCAGGGGATTGCGCAGGGCATTGTCAGGTACATGATGGGTACGGACCACGACAAGTTCGTCATGTTCCTTGAGCTTCTGAAAAACGGCAAATCGGACAAGGAAGCCATCAAGGATGCGTACGGCTGGACGCAGGAGGAACTGTACAACGCGTGGGTAGAGGCGGTAAAGCAGGCGTACAACCAAAAATAGCCGCCGGGAAACGCCGTTCGCTCCCTGGCAAGCCGCCGCTGCGAAGATTCTTCGCGGCAAGACGCCTAAAAAACTGTAAAAACGCGGGGCAATAAGCTACCCTGACTGCAGTTATACTATACGTACTTTATATATATGTTCTCTCCGCCGCATTGACGAAACGTAAAGATGCATCCGTTTTTGGCTGCAGGAAGTAAAAGGGGCTTACATGAAGCGTTTTGTTATCCCGATCCTGGTTGTGTGCGCATTTTGCGCACCCGCAGCATCGCAGAATAACTCCACCAAACCCGCCAGGCAGAGAACTCCTCGGACCATTACCTACAAGAAGCCGACAGCCGCGCAGATCGATGCGGCCCGCAAGAAGGCGGCGGAGTTCGCCAAGGCCGCCAGAGAGCTGCTCAAGGTCGAATTTCAGGTCATTGAAACGGACCACTTCGTCATATTCAGCACCTGGCCGGAAGAGAAAAACAGGCCGCTCAAAAGGGTTGCTGAAGACGTGTACAAGGCCCTGTGCAAGCAGTTCGCCGTGCCTGAGGATACGAACATCTGGGTCGGCAAATGCCCGGTCTATATCTTCGCCGGGAAGGAAGACTACATCGGTTTCACGACGCAGGTGGATAAACTCAACAACCTTGCCGCCGCAGGCTACTGCTTCTATGATTTCAGCGGGTTCTGCTACATTGTCATGGGGCCGTGCAGCTCGGATGAACAGTTTCACGAGATATTCACACATGAAACGACGCATGGTTTCGTCAACCGGTATCTCTCGCCCCGGCCGATTCCGGGCTGGGTCAGCGAAGGCGTCGCGGACTTCATGGCCTCCACGCTGGCGCCCAATAGCATGGCGGCGATAAAATGCGAAAAAGCCGAGAAAGAAGTCGTCGACAACGGCGCCGACGGCTCGAAAGTTTTCAAAGGCGTCGAACTGAACTCGTTCGATTACGGCGTTTCGCAGAGTATCGTGCGGTTTATGGTCGCCAAGAGCAGCAAAAAGTTCACAAGGTTCATTACGCTGATGAAAAAAGGCAAAACCGAGGACGAGGCGCTCAAGGAGGCGTACGGCTGCACGCACGAGGAACTGTACGAAGCCTGGCTGAAGGCCACGAAAGAAAAGCTCAGTAAAAGCATCGCCGCCACGGCCCCCGATGAAAACGCTCCTGCCGAAAGCACCACCGGGCCGGGAAAATAATCAGCGTTGATTTGCCGTTACTAAAATGGCCGGCAGAAAAACAGCAAAAAACTGTAAAAACGCGGGGCGATGAATTATCCTGAACACACCGGCCGCTCCAGTATTTTGTAACCAGTATTATTCGGTGTGTCACGGGATGCTCGCATCCCGTGTTAGCGTTGAGTAGCACTGCTTGCAAGCAAGCAGTGGCACCCACCAATTTGACTGTTACAAAATACTAAGGCCGCAAAAGTGCAGAACCATGGTCGCCGTTCATCGTGAAGGGGTTTTATTATGAAACGCTGCATTATCATGATGTTCATTTTCTGTGTGTTTTCTCCGTCTGTTTTTGCGCAGGAAGGCGCCGCGCCCGCCACCAAGCCGGCGGGCGAAGCTGCCGCCAAGCCGGCTGAAAAGCCCGTCGTTCCAGAGGCCGAGGCGCACAACGCAGCAGGCCTGAAGCTGCTGGCCGAGAAAAAGTGGGACGATGCCCGCAAGGAATTCACCGAGGCCATCAGGCTCGATTCCAAAACGGCGGCCTATTACAACAATCGCGGCCTGGCGTATATGGGGCTGAAGGATTACGAAAGGGCCGTGCGCAATTTCTCCCAGGCCCGCAAACTCGACAATGAAAACATCGAATATCTGCTTAACCGCGGCAAGGCCCGGCTTGAAAACGGCGAATACTGGTACGCCAGAAGCGATTTTGACGAGGCAGTCAAACTCGACTCGGAAAACGCCGAGGCCTACTACCTGAAGGGCAGAACCGAATTGGCATGGGGCGATGACGATGAGGTGCTGCCCGATTTTTCCAGGGCCATCGAACTCAAGCCCAAACCGGAGTATTACGTCGCCCGCGGCAATTTTTACAGGGATTGGCGAGACCGAAAATTTGACGAAGCGCTTAACGACTACAACGAAGCCGTCAAGCTCGATGAAAAATACGGCGACGCCTACCTCCAGCGCGGAACACTGTTCGAGATGAAGAACGAACCGGACAAGGCGCTGGCCGATTTCAACAAGGCCATTGAGCTGAACCCGACTTATGAGGCGTACAGCGAACGGGCCACATGTTACATGGAGCAGAAAAAATATGACGAAGCGATGGCCGACGCCGAGCAGATGGTAAAGCTCGAACCGGAAAACCGGCAGTCCTACCTCGTGCGAGGCAGGGCCCGCATGGCCGCTGCTGATTACAAAAAAGCCCTCACCGATTTTACGAAAGCTGCAGAACTTGGCGAATACAGCACGGATGCTTACTACTACCGGGGCTTCTGTTACTGGCATCTGGGGCAATACGACGACGCCATCGCTGACCTTACAAAAGTCTGTGAGACGGCAGACAGGGATTACCGGAGATTCGTTAGACGTCCTGGCGACTGGCGAATTATCACAAGAAATACAGACGGCGGCTCCGGCATCAGTCCCATTACGGCCCTTCTGACCAGGGGCGGCGTTTATCGCGACAAGGGAGATTTCGACAAAGCGATTGCCGACCACGACAAGGTCGTCGAGATCGACCCCGACTGCATGCCGGCTTATTACGAGCTTGGAGTCGACTACATGAAAAAAGGCGACCTGGACAGGTCCATCGAGCACTTCACGATAGTCATCGACAACAACCCGAAAGATGTGCGCAGTTATGTCAGCAGGGGGCGGGTTTATTCAATGAAAAATGAGTTCGACAAGGCCCTGGCCGACCTCAACAAGGCAATCGAGGCAGATCCGAAAAACGTCTGGGCTTATAGCCAGAGATCTGACGTTTACCAGCAGATGGGTCAGTCGGACAATGCCCTGGCCGACTTCAACAAGGCCGTCGAACTCGAGCCGGAAAACCCTATGGTGTACAACAATTACGCGTGGACGCTGTACGAGGCCGGCCAATATGAACAGGCCCTGCCGTACGCGGATAAGGCCCTGAAGCTGGCTCCGGACAGCGCAGCCTCACTCGATACCCGGGCGTCGATTCTCTGGAAGCTCGGCCGCGAGGACGAGGCCCTCAAGGACGCCGAAAAATGCTTCAAAATGAGCGGCCGGCTGAACGACGACCTGCTGAAGTGGTACGAGCAGAAAACAGGCAAATCGGCGGCGACCCAGCCGGAGTCCAAACCGGAGACAACTCCGGAAACTCAGCCGGCGTCGATGCCCGAAACCAGGTCGGAAAGTCAGCCTGAAACCGAGTCGGCCGGCCAGCCGGAGGACAAATAAAAAAACTCTGCTGTGGCGGGGCTAATTATTATTTACATCGCCTACTTTTTTTGATTATTTAGATGAAATGAAGGTACTAGTAACAGCCGGGCCGACACGCGAATATATCGACACGGTGCGTTTCATCACGAACGCATCGAGCGGTCGTATGGGCTGCGCCATCGCCGCAGCCGCGTGCAAGGCGGGACACGATGTCACACTTCTGCTCGGGCCGGTCGCCGGCGCCGTAGGGCAGATAAGCTCCGCGGCCCGCATGCTTCTGGACATTCCCGACAAGTGCAGCGTTCTGCCGTTCATCAGCTTTGAAGATCTCAAGACTCTGCTCTACGAACGTTTCCCTGCCTGCGACGCATTGGTGATGGCGGCAGCCGTCGGCGACTTCCGCATGGAAAAGCCGCTTCCCGCCAAACTCCACCGCAGCGGAGGCCCGGTCATGATGCAGCTGTTTCCGACCGAGGACCTGCTTGCCGGCGTGGCGGCCGCAAAGCACAACGGCCAGAAGATCATCGCATTCGCCGTCGAGGACGGCACTGACGAGCAGCAGGAAGCCAAGGCCCGCAAGGAAATGCTCGCCAAGGGCGCCGACTACACGGTGGTGAACGGCCCGGCGTCGCTGGCCAACAGCAATTCCCGTGCGTGCATCATATCCCGCGATGGGGTTATCCTTCCCTGGGACCAGCGGCCCAAAAAACAACTCGCCGACGAAATCGTGAAACTGCTGGCGTAAGCTGTATTAGCCGCAGCCCAGACGGGTCCCTTTGGGAAGGTCACAGGGGGCACAGAGCATCAATGTCTAATGCCTAACGCCTAATGTCAATCAATGACGAATGCCCAAATGCCTAACAACAGGCAGCAGGGCTTAGGCAGCAGGGAGTAAGGCCGGTCCGCCGAGTTCCCTCGTATCTCGGATGAAGTATCTCGGTTCTCGGATCAAGGATTTCTTGCCGGGTTCCGGGTTACTGGTTCCGCGTTACGACCGTCTTTTCGCGCAAAACGTCATCCCTGTTTCTGGACCTGTCCGTGGAATTCCTAAAAAATTTTGCAGGGATTAACGCGGATAAACACAGATAAGAAAATCATATAATCCTTTTAATCCGAGTAATCTGTGTTCTCTTGGTTTTTCCTGCTCCCTGCTGCCTGTTGCCTGCTCCCTGTTTTTCGGCGTTGTTTGCGTGAGAAATCGGCGTCAGGGCCTGTATATATGGAGGGCGGTTCGGCTCCGCTCACCATAAAGCGCTATGCGAGCCGGGCGCCAGGCAGGCACTGGGCACTGGTTTTTGAAAAGTGAATAGAGAAGCCAATCGCGAATTGCGAGTCGCGAATCGCGAATTTACTGTTGCCTGCTACCCGTTCCCTGTTGCCTTTCATCCCCAACCCACGTTTTTCCACATCTCAAAACCTTAAATACTTACAGGACATAAACTTGCGACTTAAAAATCGGGCACAGCCGGGCAGGGGCGGGATTAGCGAGCAATCGCGGGCAACGAAAGGGACTGAATGGTCGCCAGTTGGGACGAATTGACACCATGCGCAGCGGATAGGCCAAACCGTTGGGGATTTCTGATTTGTTTCGAATTTCGATATTCGGATTTCGAATTTTCCGCACAAGAGGTTATCTTTTGCGGGACGGCTTCATGGATGGTTTTGGGCCTTATTTACGCTGGAGAGATTTTGATGAACAGTCCGATAACAATACAGATACGCCGAAAGTCAGGTTGCGAGGATATCCCGCTGCCGCGTTACATGTCTGACCATGCAGCCGGCATGGATGTTTGCGCAGCCTGCGACTCCGACGTGACGATATCGCCCGGCGAGGTTAAGCTTGTTCCGTGCGGCTTTTACATGGCCGTCCCGGTCGGCTTCGAGGCGCAGATGCGCCCGCGAAGCGGGCTGGCCATCAAGCACGGGATAACGCTGCCGAACTCGCCCGGCACGATCGACGCGGACTATCGCGGCGAAGTGTGCGTGATACTCGGCAACATCGGCGGCGACGATTTCGTCGTCAGCCGCGGCATGCGTATCGCGCAAATGGTAATAGCGCCCGTAACCCGGGCGGCGGTCGCCGAGACGGATAAGCTCGACGATACGGCCCGCGGTGAGGGAGGTTTTGGGCATACCGGAGTATGAAAGATCGCCCCTAAAGGGCGGCTCGTAGAGAACAGGGATGGGACGAAAACGAGCTGACAACGTGAAGAAAACCGAAGCGCCGGGCAATCGCAAATCGCGAGGCAGGTTCTGGCGATACTGTTTTGTGCTTCTGCTTACCGGCACGGTTGTGCTGGCATGGCTGAGCATGCTCACATTCTCGCCGGACGACCCGCCGTCGCCGACGGTATACCCGCCGAAGCATCCGGTTGATAACTCGGCCGGCATCGTCGGGGCGTATACTTCGCATTACCTGAGATACTGGCTGGGCCGCGGCGTGTACATGGGGCTGGTGTTTGCGACTGTGGCGGCCGGCCTGCTGCTTTTCGGCGGCGCCATAAATTACCTCCTGTGGCGTACGCTCGGCCTGGCGTTTCTGATTACTACGACCAGCGTGGCCGCCTACCTGATGGACCCGGTTTCCGCAAGCGATGTCACCAATGGCAAGGCCGGCATACTGGGTGCCGGCGTCGGCGAGCTGTTATTTGCGAAATTCGGCCCGACAGGATCGTGGCTGATATTGATAGTTGCTTTCTGTACCGGGCTGATGCTTGCGGCGGACCATCTCGTGCTCCAGATTCCTCGCCTTGGCAAAAAGATGTGGCAAAACCGCGGCGAACTGCCGCGTGTGATGAGCACGCTGCGAATCCGCCCGGTCAGCAGCGAATCGCAGGGCCTGCCCGTCAGGCCGCGTGCAGCCGCAGTTGTGCCTGCCACTGCGAAGCCGACGGCCAAGCCGATACCGCGACCGGCGCCGGTTGCAAAACCGGTTCCGATTCCGGCTCCGGTTCCGGCGCCAACCCCGGCCGCCACTGTTCAGCCGAAGTCCGAGCCGAAGCCCAAGCCCGAACCGAAGGGCGACGAGAAGTCCAAAGTCAAAAAGGGCCTGGCGGCGCTTCTGCCGTTTACCCGCCAGCAGGCCAAGCCGAAGCTCAAGCCAGATCCCAAGCCGCTGCCGAAAACCAGCGTCTCGGAAGGGGCGTTTGCACTGCCTTCGTCCGAGCTGCTGGCCGAACCGACTACGGGTTACATCGAGTCGCAGGAATCGCAGGCGGCTCACAAGCGTTCGATTCTCCAGCAGACGCTGAACGACTTCAACGTGGCCGCCGAGGTCGTGGGACACCAGACCGGCCCGGTCATCACGCTGTTCGAGCTGACGCTGGCGCCCGGCGTGAAGGTTTCCCAGATATCGAACCTCGCGACGGATATCGCTCGGGCGCTCGCGGTGCCCGGCGTGCGAATCGTTTCGCCGATTCCGGGCAAAGACACCGTCGGCATCGAAGTGCCGAACATGGACAAGGAAATCGTCCGCATCAAGGAGCTGATGCAGCTGGCCAACGACGCCGACAAGAAGATGTACCTGCCCCTGTATCTCGGCAAGGACGCCGGCGGCGATGCGATAGTGGCCGACCTGGCCGGCATGCCTCACATACTCCTGGCGGGCACGACCGGTTCAGGCAAGAGCGTGTGCATGAACACGATTATCATGTCGCTGCTCATGACCCGTCGGCCGGAAGACGTGAGGTTCATACTCATCGACCCGAAGATGGTCGAGATGGCGGCGTTCGAGAAGATTCCTCACCTGCTCTGCCCGATAGTCAACGACATGCGTCGGGCCGAGGAGATTCTCGAATGGGCTACCGTCAAGATGGACGAGCGGTACGAACTGCTCAAGGAAGCCGGCGTCAAGAACATCGCCGGCTACAACCGTCTGAGCAAACAGGAAATTTACGAGCGGTTCCACGTCGAAAGCCCGGAAGAGCAGGCGAGGATTCCGCTTCATATGCCGTACTACGTTATCATGGTGGACGAACTTGCCGACCTGATGATGACCTCGAGCAAGGAAGTCGAGAATCACATCATTCGCATCGCCCAGAAGGCGCGTGCCGTCGGCATTCACCTGGTGCTGGCGACCCAGAGGCCGAGCGTCAATGTCGTGACCGGCCTGATCAAGTCGAACATGCCGTGCCGCATAAGCTTCCGCGTCGCGTCGCGTCAGGAAAGCCGCATCGTGCTCGACCAGAACGGCGCCGACGTCCTGCTCGGACAGGGCGACATGCTGTTCCTGCAACCCGGCACGAGCAACCTGATACGCGCCCAGGGCACTTACGTTGACGATACGGAAATCCGCAGCGTCGTCAGCGAACTGACCCGCGCCGGCGAGCCGCAGTACAACGTCGAGCTTGTCAAGCTCCAGTCCAAGACCGAGGGCGGAGGCAGCGGCGAGCGGGACGAACTGTTCGACAAGGCGGTCGAAATCATACTGGCGTCGCAGCGGGGCAGCGTGTCGCTGCTTCAGCGCCGGCTGCAGATAGGCTACAGCCGGTCGAGCCGGATTATCGACCAGATGGCCGACGCCGGAATTCTCGGCGAATACAAAGGTTCGCAGGCCCGCGAATGCCTCATGACGCTGGAAGACTGGCAGGCGCTTCAGGCGACGATAGCGGCCGACCGTTCAGGAGAATCATCGCGCAACGGCGAGCCGACCACGGTTTGATATCATGTCCGAGATAGCATCTGATTCCGAGGCCGAATTTGTTTCCCAGCCGCCGCAGGAGCGTCTGCGGGTCGGCTGGGTTGCCGGCGAGAAAACGCTGGCCAAGTTCGGGTGCACGTTTCAGCCGCTGGTCGTCGGGCTGATGGACGAACTCATCGAAATCACTGCGTTCTGCGACGAGGACTCCGATACCAGCACGCTTCCAAGTCCGCCGGTCAATGTAATAAGTTATGCCCGTCCGTGCTGGTGGCGGAGCACAAAGCAGGTCGCCGCGGCGATTGCCGGCCACGCGAAGGCCGCCCGGATAAACCTGCTGCACTCCCTCGACAGTTCCGCCGCCGAACTGACCCGCCTTGCCGCAGGGCAGGCCGGTGTTCCGTATGTCTGCAGCTCCTACCGCCTCGGCGACGGCGGACGGGTTGGCAGGGGGCACGACATCGCCGGCATTTTTGCCGCATCCGAAAGGATACAGAAGGACCTGCTCGAGCAGACGGCCGGTGCGGGGCATAAGATTCATCTCGTCCGCCCGGGCGTGTACACGGTTTCAGGCCCGTCATGCTTCGACAGCGTCGAGCAGCGTGTTTCGATAATTGTCGGCGGGAATCTGAACAATTATCGCGCCTTTGAGGCCGTTCTTCAGAGTTTCGCCAAGCTGCACCTCAGCGAAGAGGAATGCATCTTTTTCATAGTCGGCGCCGGCTCGCAGGAGAAAAATCTCCGCCGCGTCGCCGAGCGTCTCGACCTTCGCCATGACCTGACGTTCGTCGGCGAGCTGCCGGCATGGAAGCTGACGTCCGTTTTCGTCGGAGCGGATATTTACGTTTCCGCGACGGCCGGCAAGAAATTCGACATTCCGTCGCTGCTTGCGATGGCCGCCGGCGTGCCGGTGGTTTCAGCGGTAGGGGATGAGATGGACCTGCTGCCTGACCGGCAGATGGGCCTGCTCTTCAGGGAAGGCGACTCGCAGGACCTTGCCGAGAAACTGCGTTCGCTTATCGACGATCACGCCGCGGCGAAGGCGCTTGCAGCCGCCGCCCTGGCGTATGTGCACGAATATCACAGTCCGGCCAAGGCCGTGGTGAAGACTACGGAGATTTACCGCAGCGTTGCAGCGTCAGCGTCTACGAAGCCTTGAGTTTCACGCCGGCGGCCTTCAGCAGTTCCGCCAGCGGGCCGCGATACTTTTCACTCAACGGACTGAGCGGCAGGCGAAGTTCATCTTTAATCAGGCCCGCCATGGCCATCGCAGCCTTGACGGGAATGGGGTTCGTTTCGACGAACATGCCTTTGAACAAGGGGAAGAGTTTCAGATGTTGCTCGGCAGCAGCCTTCATGTTTCCGGCGAGCATTGCGTCGCAGAGCTTCCGCACCTGTGCGGGCATTATGTTCGCCAGCACGCTGATTACGCCTCTGCCGCCGACCGAGCCTATAGGCAGCGTCAGCGAATCGTCGCCGGAAAGAATGGTTATGTCGCAGGCGGCCGCAATGGCGCTTGCCGTGTCGAGCTTGCCGGTGGCTTCCTTCACGCCGACGACGGTCTCAAGCTCGTTATACATCCTGACGATGGTTTCCGGCGCAAGCTCGACACCGGTTCTGCCGGGTATGTTGTAAAGCACTATCGGCAGGCCGATTTTGTCCAGCTCGGCGACGTGCGCGAACATGCCGTGCTGAGTCGGCTTGTTGTAATACGGGTTCACTATAAGGCACGCATCGGCGCCGGCGCTCTTTGCGTGCTGCGTGAGCCTGACGGCCTCGTCGGTGGAGTTGCTGCCTGTCCCGGCGATGACGGGGACCCGGCCGGCCGTCCGCTCGACGGTGTACTCGATGACCTTGTCGTGCTCGTCGTAATCCAGCGTCGGCGACTCACCTGTCGTTCCGCAGGGAACGATGCCTTGCGTTCCGTTTTCAATCTGGAAGTCGATGATGCGCCCAAGTGCATCCCAGTCCACCTTGCCGCCGGAAAACGGGGTTACGATTGCCACCATCGATCCTTCATATTTGATTTTGTCGGCCATATCTGCAGCCTTTCTGGCTTATTCTTTGTCCACGAATTACACGAATCATTCGAAAATAGAAGACTAAAGAATAACCCGTTTTGTTTCCAGACTTTTTGTTCCGAAGTTCATCAGTATCGCAAGGCTGAGTCCTGTTGCCTTCAGGCAGGAAATCGCCTGAGACAAATGTGCGTCGGTGATATTGTCGAGAGCTTTGAGTTCGAGAATTATCTTATTGTCCACGACTATATCCAGCCGAAACTCTCCACACAGCACTCTGTCATAATGTACTTGTACGACTTTTTCGCTCTCAAAGGGAATTTTTGCCTTTACAAGTTCATGATACAAGGCGCGGTGATATATGGATTCCCGGAAACCGGGTCCAGGTGCCGCGTGTACTTTCTGTGCACATCATCCGACCACATCAAAGCTCAACTGACGAAAGAGTACTTTATCCTGCAAGGAACCTCCCCATTACCAACTCTTTCTGAATTAGTCTCTGTAATTTGTGTAATTCGTGTAATTTGTGGACTACTACGTTCCCGAGGCCCGGTCGATAAGCCTTTTCATTTCCGCGGTAGCTTCCCGCAGTCCGACGAAGATTGCCCTGGAGACAATCGAATGGCCGATGTTGAACTCGCTGAAGCCGGGCATCGCGGCTATCGGCTCGATGTTGTTATACGTCAGCCCGTGCCCGCCATGGACCACCAGGCCGATTTCAAGCCCGGTCCGCAGGCCGGCCCTTATCGCTTCGAGGGCGGCATGTATCTGTTCTTCGCGAGGCTGGTCGCCGGCCTTCGCAAGGAATGCGTTGGCGTAGTGGCCGGTGTGCAGCTCTATGGCGTCGCAGCCGGCGTCGCGTGCAGCGCGAATCTGCCGTTCGACCGGGTCGATGAACGCGCTGACCGTTGTTCCGACCGCCTGCAGTGCGTGGGTCACTTCGGCGACTCGTCTGGCGTTGGCGAGTATGTCCAGTCCGCCTTCGGTGGTAAGCTCCTCGCGTTTTTCAGGCACGAGCGAAACCTGGTCGGGACGGATTTCGAGTGCTATCCGCACGATTTCCTCGTCCATGGACATTTCCATGTTCAGTTTGCACCGCACGGTCTGGCGGAGCAGTGCGGCGTCGCGGTCGCATATGTGCCTGCGGTCCTTGCGGAGGTGGAACGTAATGCAGTCGGCGCCGCCAAGCTCCGCTTCCACCGCGGCCCATACGGGGTCCGGCTCGACGGTTTTTCTCGCCTGGCGGACGGTCGCAACGTGATCGATATTTACACCAAGTCCCGGCATGATGATTCTCCCAGTTGTCTGCGTATTTATTTTAGGGTGGAGATTCGGCATTGCCAGCAGAATCGTCGGTCCGCGTCGATAACTGCAGCGTGGCGGCGGCTATTTTTTCTGGCCGTAGTATGCGCCTGGCCCGTGTTTGCGGAGAAAATGCTTGTCCAGCAGTTTCTGCGAAATCGGCGGGGCGGTGCTGTCCACGTGCAGCGTTCTGCTGGCCAGCTTCGCCAGGTATTCCATGATGACGGCGTTGTCCACCGCCTCATCAGGCGAGTCGCCCCAGGCGAACGGGCCGTGACTGGCCACCAGGCAGCCCGGCAGGTGGGCCGGGTCGTGTCCGGCGAACCGCTCGACGATCACCTTGCCGGTGTTGGCCTCGTAGTCGGTCTCGATTTCCTCGGCGGTCATCTCGCGAGTGCAGGGAATCGGCCCGTAGAAATAATCCGCGTGCGTCGTGCCGAACGGGGGAATTTCCTTTCGCGCCTGCGCCCATGCCGTTGCGTAGGGGCTGTGCGTATGCACCACGCCGCCTATCTGCCTGAACGAGCGGTAAAGCTCAAGGTGCGTGGCCGTGTCGCTGCTCGGCCGCAGGTCGCCCTCGATTACCTTGCCGGTCTCCAGCGAGACGACGACCATGTGGCTGGGCTTCATCTCGTCGTAGGACACGCCGGACGGCTTTATAATCATGTTGCCGCTGTTGCGGTCTACGCCGCTGACGTTGCCGAAGGTCTGGATCACAAGACCCTCGGACACGAGTTTCAGGTTGGCCTCGCAGACGTGATATTTGATCTGTTCGAGCACGGTTTCTTACTTTCTCGCTTTCGCGCGTATTTCAAGAAGCTGCTTCATTACATTATACAGGCTGCCCTTGTAGGTTTTCGTTCCGAGTGCGTCATGCAGCTGCCTGTACAGCACGTAAAGCTGCCTGTAGACGGCGTGGGCTTTCAGGTTCGGCTTGAAGACCTTGCTCTTCAGGCCTGTCATGGCCTTCTGGGCAGCGGCGAAGGAGCTGTAGCCGCCCGCCTTCTTGCCCGCGACGACGGCGCCGGCGATTGCCGCACCGAGCGCACATGTCTGGCCTGAGCGGGACACTTTCATCGGCCGGCCGGTTACGTCGGCGTAAATCTGCATGACCATCGGGTTCTTCTCGGCGATTCCGCCGCAGTTGAGAACCTGGCGGACCTTCACGCCGTATTCCTCAAAACGGTTGATGATCGTCAGCGCGCCGAACGCGGTTGCCTCCACCAGCGTGCGATAGATTTCCGCCGGCGTGGTGTAAAGTGTCTGGCCGAGGAGCAGGCCTGTCAGACGCTGATCGACGAGAATGGTGCGGTTGCCGTTATTCCAGTCCAGAGCGAGCAGGCCCGACGCGCCGGGGGCGATCTTTTCGGCCTGCTTGGTAAGCGTTTCGTGCGAGCCGGCCTTCGGCCCGCCCGGCTGAATGTAGTTGACGAACCAGTTGAAAATGTCGCCGACGGCGCTCTGGCCGGCCTCCAGCCCGAAATAGCCCGGAAGTATGCTGCCCGGCACGATGCCGCACAGGCCAGGTATGTCCGCGAGCTTCTGTTTCAGCGGGACGACCATCATGTCGCACGTGCTGGTGCCGATGATTTTCACCAGCGCACCGGGCGAAATGCCTGTGCCTACCGCGCCGAGATGCGCGTCGAACGCGCCGACCGCGACGGGTATGCCGGCGGGCAGACCGGTTTTCTTCGCCCATTTTTCAGTGAGCCTGCCGGCGGCATGGTCCACCGTGCTCGCCTTCTTGCACAGCCTCTTGCGGAGTTGGCCGAGTTTCGGATGCAGCTTGCCGAGGAACTGGGCGTCGGGATAGCCGCCCCAGGAATCGTTGAACATGGCCTTGTGGCCGGCTGCGCAGATGCCGATGCTGAGCTTGTCCGGCGCTTCGGTGCCGGTGAGCATCGCCGGGACCCAGTCGGCGCACTCGACCCACATGTAGGCGGCGTCGAATACCTTCGGACTGGTCCGCAGGCAGTGGAATATCTTGCTGAAGAACCACTCGCTGCTGTACGTGCCGCCGCACTTCGCCAGATACTGCGGCCTCATCTTGCGGGCAAGGGCGGTTATCTCTTCAGCCTCGGCGACGGATGTGTGGTCTTTCCACAGCCAGGCCATGGCGGCCGGCTCTTTGGCGAACTTCTTGTCGAACGCCAGCGGCTTGCCGTTGCGGTCGACCGGAATTGGCGTGCTGCCCGTGGTGTCAACGCCTATGCCGATTATCTGGTCCGGCGAGAAGCCTTTTACGTTCCGCTTCGCCGCGGCGAGGGTCTGCTTTATGGTGATTTCCGCGCCCCTGGCGTAGTCGGCCGGGTGCTGGCGGGCGAGGTTGGGGTCGCTGGAGAGTATGACGCCCTGCGTGCCGTGGGAATATGTCCAGACGGCCTGCGCGACCTCCTGTCCGTTGGCGGTGTTTACGAGCAGGCATCGAACCGAGTTCGTGCCATAGTCCAATCCGATAGTGTACTTAGCCATCGCTGCATCCTTTCGAATTCGCATGGAGATGTACCGGAAAACGAAAGGAATGATATTGCCGGCAGGCCCGCATGTCCAGTGCAACCAGCCCGCGGGCGTCATTTCCGTCAGCGCATGAGAAAACCCCGCGCCTGTTACGGATACGGGGTTTTCTTTAAGCGCAAAAAGGAGGGCGAGACAAAGCTTGCTCAAGGCTCCGTCATCGCCCTTCGCCTTTGTAGAGGTCCCCTCTGCTAACAGTGAGGCTCCGATGATGCGAAACTCCGATAGGAGGAGGGACCGGAGTAATACTAGTGGGCGCTCATCTCCACCAGCTTTCGCGTCGGCGTCACTTACGACCTCTACTCTACCTCGAAGAACCCTCAACAGACGCTCGTCCCAGGAGGAGGGGACGAAATAGCAGACAGGCGCTCATCTCTGTCAGCCTTGTCCATACGAAGGGGTTCTCCGTTGTGAGGCTCATCGCTGATGCTTCGGTTTTATTTAAAAAGGCTCCTCGGCCAGCGAATCGCTCTTAAGCTTATGTAATTTTTATTTCGTGCTGCCTGGTCGGTTCTCAGGATGAGCAGTGAGCGCCTCGGCCTGAGCCTGCTCACGGAGCACGTGAGACAAAACCGCCGACCACTGTTGCGGTGCGACGGGCCGAGTCAGGTAGTTTGCACCACCAATCCTGGCGGCCATCTCATAGTCGCCGCAGCCTTCGTCACCAACGACGGTGACAGGGCACGACGGCCATCGACGTCCGAGCCACTTGAGCATCCGACTGAGCACAGCCGGTTTATCGTCAGTGGCGAGGATTACCAAGGCCACCTTCCCGGTGGGGGAGCTGTACATCAGATCCTCCATCCGACGATAGGTGACCAGGCAGCCAGTATTCACTTCTGAAAGCTGCCGGCCGACCTGATCGGCCTCGCTTATGTCTGTGCACACCATCACTATGCACAGACGACCAGTCGCCGGTCTATACACCGGCACTTGTCTTTCCCTCGTACTCAAATCTTGAGGCTCCCTCTCCGCTCCGCTTATCTATATACAACCACGGTGCCAAACTTGCGGCGGTCGCGGAATTTTTGCCTGAATCACTTTAGTGACAAGGGGTTAGGATTTTTTGAAAAAATCCGGAAGGTTTTTTCGCTTTTTTATCCGCGGCATGGCGCAGCAATATGCGGCGCAATGCGCTGCTGATTGCATCATCAACTGTCGCAAAGTGCAGCAGTATGCGACACTTATGCGACATTCGACCGACAAATTATCGACCCGCCGGCGGGAAAACATGAGCCCAAAAGTGCGCATGGCGGAAAATAAAGTTCAAAAATTTCATGTGAGGGTTTTGCGGTGTGGCTGCGCAGGGTTAGAACCGCTAGTCCATGCCGAGCAGACGCATCTTTCGCAGCAGTGTGCTGCGGTGGATATCCAGCAGCTTTGCCGCTGCGGTGCGATTATAGCCGGTCTGCTCCAGGGCATTGCGGATTGCATTTGCCTCGGCCTCGGCGAGGCTCATGGCGGTCAGTGGCGTCGATGTGGTCAGCGGCATACGGCCGGGATCAGGCTCGATAGGTTTCGGACGCGACTTATACCCGTCGTCCCACAGATTGAATGTCGAAGGCGGCATCGGCGGCAGGTTGGCCGCATAGAGCCTTTCGACATAGCCGCACAGTTCGCGGACGTTGCCCGGCCACGGGTATTCTCTCAGCCGCATTCTGAGCCTGTCGCCGAGCTGCCGGCGAGGCATGTTGTAATGGGCGGAGTAGTAATCGAGATAATAGTCCAGCAGCGGCTCGATGTCTTCAGGCCGGTTTCTAAGCGGCGGAACCACTATGCGGACTATGTTCAATCTATGGTACAGGTCGCTGCGGAAACGGCCCTCAGCGACGCTTTTAGCGAGGTTCCGGTTGGTCGAAGCGATGAAGCGTGTGTTTACCGGAATGGGCCTGGATGCGCCTACCGGGGTTACTTCGCGCTCCTGGAGCAGACGCAGCAGTTTCGGCTGGAGGTGCAGCGCCAGCTCGCCCACTTCGTCCAGCAGCAGCGTGCCGTGCTCCGCAGCCCGGACGACACCCAGCGTGTCCGTATTTGCGCCGGTAAACGCGCCTTTTACGTGGCCGTAAAATTGGCTTTCGAACAGGGTTTCGCTGATTCCGGGGCAGTTTACGGGAATAAAAGGCATCTGCGCCCTGGCCGAGTTGGCGTGGATTCTGCGCGCCAGAAGTTCCTTGCCGGTGCCGGATTCGCCCTCGAGCAGCACAACGCAGTCATTTGCGGCTACGGAATCTATGACGTGAAGTATCTGCTGGAAAAGCGGGCTTACGCCGATAATGGCGTATTCTGTAACTTCCGGGCAATGCGGTAAACAATCCGCAGTGCTAACAGTGATGTCTCCTCCATCCTGTCTCATCTTCTCGAGCACCCCTTTGAGCAAGGGGGCCTCTTTTCTCGAGCCTCGCTTCAATTTATAGCCAGGCAACAGTACCCAAGCTTATAAGGAGAGAGCAAATGTGCAGTTTGAGCTTTGAGCAATTCTCCTATGTAATTCTTATATCATGGAATTGCGGATTTGCCAAGCTCAAAATGGGGTTTTGTGACCGATTTGATGGCCGAAATACATGCTGTAAGTGAACCGAATTCAGGTGTTGCAGTCCATAACATCCTGTAGATAAAAGTGTTATAGACGTGGTTTTGGGGGATCGCTACAAAAGGCCTTGATTGGGGGCGAAAACATGCCGGATCGTTACGAAAGCCGGCCTTGATTCAGGTCGATACTGCCTTATGTACGAGGACCTTGCGCACTTTCCGCGAGAGGTCGGGAAGAAGTGACAATGGGTAGTTATAAGAAGTGCACAAAAGTCGGGCTGCAGTTGAAGTCCGTGCTGGTGTTGACGTTTGTTATCGTATGCGTCACGGCGGCAGGGGGCTGGTTCTATTTTGACGCCACCCGCAGCTGGTTGAGGCACAGCGATCTTCGTCAGGCTGCCCGCATGAGCCAGGCACTCAGTCTTGCCGCTGAAGAAGACCTTCGCACAAACAAGTCGATTCCGCTCCAGCGCCTGGCGAGCGATTTTGTGCGCAACGATGACGTTTATTACGTCGCCGTGCTCGATAAGGACGGAAACGTACTCGCCTCGGCATCGCGCGACGACAATTCCCGCTGGCCCGGCCTGGTTAATCTGCCTGTCAGCGTATCGAGTGTCGAGCAGCGCGACGATATGGTTCTTCTTGCAAGCCCAGTGATAGGGCGGACGCATGACGGCGGCAATAATTGCGTTCTTGGCGGCGTCAGGCTGGTTCTGCGCAGCTGCACCACCCGCGCATCTCTGGCCAACGTTCAGCGGCGGATGGGGATTATCGCGGCGGCGATTATTCTTTGCGCGACGCCTCTGGCGTACGTGCTGATATGGCGAATACTCATTCAGCCGTTCCGCAAGCTTCTTGCGACCACCCGCAGACTCGCCGGGGGGGACTGGTCGGCTCGCACTCATATCACCCGCAACGATGAAATAGGCGAGCTTGCCAGGTCGTTCGATTCGATGACCGATGAACTGGCCGCCTCTCGCGACAATTTGATGGTGGCCAATGAACTGCTGGAGAAAAAGGTCCACGACCGCACTGCCGAGCTGCAGATGAGCAACAGGCGTCTTCGTGACGAAATGGGCGAAAAGGAAGACTTCCTCCGGGCCGTCAGCCATGATCTGAACGCGCCTCTGCGGAATATCGCCGGAATGGCGACGATAATACTCATGAAATGGCGTGATCAGCTTCCCGAGGAAGTCGTTTCGCGCCTGCAGCGGGTGCAGGCGAACGTCGATGTCTGCAGCGGGCTGATAAGCGAATTGCTGCAGCTTTCCCACATCAGGACGCGTCCGGAGAAGCGCGAAGTGGTTGATATGGGCGAGTTGCTTGCGGAAGTCGTCGGAACCTTCGAATGCGAAGCGGGGTCCCGCGGCATCGAGTTGTTTCTTAAAGATGGAATGCCGAAACTCTATGTCGAGAAAAACCGCATTCGGCAGGTGTTCCAGAATCTCGTCGAAAACGCCATCAAGTACATGAAGCGCAGGAAGGACGGGCGGGTGGAAATCGGCTATGAAAATCCGGACGGATACCATCGTTTTTACGTCGCTGACAACGGGCCGGGCATCCCGCAGGACCAGCATCAGAAAATCTTCTACGTTTTCCGCCGCGGCGACAGCCCGGACGTAGCAGAGGTGGAAGGCAAGGGCGTCGGGCTGGCTGTGGTCAGGAGCATAGTATCGAACTACGACGGGCGAACATGGGTGCAGTCCGAGCCGGGCCATGGCGCCACGTTTTTCGTGGAGCTTGATTCCAGATGCACCCAGCCGCCGGCTGAATGCGGCGAAAGCGGAACGCCGGGAACTGATAGCGAAACTGTCGCCCGTAACAGCGGGGAAGTGTCATGAAAGTGCTGAGGAAGTGTCCGAGAATCCTGGTGATAGAAGATAACGCCGACCATCGCGAGCTTATCTGCGAGGCTCTGCGAATGCACTACAACGACAGCGACAGCGGCAGTATCGTCGGTGTCGCAACGGGCGGAGAGGCGCTTCAGCAGGACCTGGGCAGCTACGATATTGTTCTTCAGGACTATCATCTTCCCGACATGAACGGCCTGACGCTGCTTGAAAAAATACGCGCGGCGGCCGATGTGCCGGTGGTGTTCGTTACAGGGGAGAATAACTCGACACTGGCTTTAGAGGCCATAAACAAAGGCGCCAGCGGATATGTAATCAAACTCGGCGATTTCCTTTTCGCCATTCCCGTCACGGTTGACAACACCATACGGCAATACGAGATTCAGCGCGAGAATGATCGTCTTCAGAAAGAACTCGAATCGATGCTCAACGAGCTGAGCATCAAGAATCGTCAGCTCGAAGACGCACTGGAGCGGATGCGCAAGATGGCTGCGACGGATAACCTGACCGGATTAGCCAACAGGAGACGATTCGACGAAATTCTTCAGCGGTACTTCACCGAGGCGGTGCGATATCAGTTCGACCTGACCTGCTGCATGTGCGACCTCGACGGTTTCAAGCAGTTGAACGACACGTTCGGGCATCAGCTCGGCGACAAGGTTTTGATCGTCGCCGCCGAGGCGATCCGCGATTCGCTTCGCGCCACTGACGTTGCGGCCAGGTATGGGGGCGATGAAGTGGTGCTGCTGCTTCCGCATACGTCGCTGGAACGCGGGCTGGCCGTTTCGGAACGCATCCGCCACGAGTTTGCACTTCGCGCCGGCGCCGTCGATGGGGTCAGATGCAACACGACGATGTCCATCGGAGTCGCTTCCCTGAATACCGATTGCCCGACCAGCGCCGAGGCGCTTCTTGGGATGGCCGACAGGGCGATGTATTCAGCCAAAGACCTCGGCAGGGACCAGATTGTCGCGTTCGACCAGATGCTGCAGAGGACCATTCGCACTTCATAGCCGTCCGGTTGCCTCAATGAGAAACAAGCACTTCCGATCTTCATAACTCCCTTGATTTCCAGACAAGTCGGCGATTATCCTGCTTCGTCAGTCTGATGTTCCATTCGCTGCACGTTTTCCGGATTCGCAGAGGAGATCGCCATGCTGACCAGAAAAGTCAAACTCGGATTCATACCCGCCAACAGAGGTTTTTTCTCGGATAAGCTCGCTTCGCAGATGCGCGGCGAGACCATCACCGCCCTTAAAGCCGCCGGGGCGGATGTCGTTGTTCCTTCGCCGAAGGATACGAAGGTCGGATGTGTCGAGACTCCGCAGGAGGCGATGGTTGTAGCCAGGATGTTCCGCGAGAAGCAGGTTGACGGTATTGTCGTATCAGCCGTCAATTTCGGCGATGAAAAAGGCTCGGCCATTGCGGTGAAAGAGTCGGGCCTCAATGTGCCGATTCTCATATTCGGCTGCCAGGAAGAGGAAGTACTCACGCCGACTACCGAACGTCGCGACAGTTTCTGCGGGCTGCTGAGCATCGGCGAGTCGCTGAGGCAGATCGGCTCGCGCTACTCCGTGCCTGAAGTTCCTGTCTGCTACCCGACCGACAAGAGCTTCGCCGGGACGGCGGAGCGTTTTGTAGCCGTCTGCCGCGTCGTCAACGGCATTCGCCACGCCCGCTACGCACAGATCGGCGCCCGCCCCGACGCGTTCTGGACCTGCCGCTACAGCGAAAAGGCGCTGCAGCAGCTCGGCCCGACCGTCGTTTCGCTGGACCTTTCCGAAGTGATGGGCGGCATGGAGAGGATGAAAACCGACGCCGCGGTAAAACGCGTCGTCGCTGACATGAAGGCGGCTATCGACTGCTCGGCCGTCTCCGAAGAAATCCTGACGAAAATCGCCAAGTTCGAGCTTTACCTGAAAAAGTTCGCAGCCGACAACGCCATCGACGGCATGGGCATCCAGTGCTGGACGAGCATCCAGGAGAACCTCGGCATATGCTCCTGCACGACCATGAGCCGGTTCGACGACCGCGGCATTCCGTGTGCATGCGAGTCGGACATCATGGGCACACTGTCGATGCACGCTCTTCAGCTCGCCTCCGGCGGCCCGAGCTGTCTGGCCGACTGGAACAACCTGCACAACGAAGACCCGGAACTGGCGAACTGCTGGCACTGCGGCGTGTTCCCGGTTTCGTGGGCGAAAACCAAAGCCAAAATGGGCTGCCAGGAAATAATCGCTGGCACGACCGGGCGGGACAAGGCCATGGGCGTCGTCGAATTCGTCATGAAAGACGGACCGGTGACGCTCTGCCGCGCTACGCAGAATAATTCCGGAGAATTCCTCGTGATGCTGGCGGAAGGCGTGGTCGAACCGAACAGGGCCAAGACCTTCGGCTCGTACGGGTGGGTGAGAATACCCGGCCTCAGCCGCCTGTATAAGAACGTCCTGCTGAGGCACTTCCCGCACCATGTGGCTATGAACCGCAGCCATGTCGGCAATGTGCTGTGGGAGGCGTTCGGCAACTACCTGGGCTTCAATGTTTACACGGCGGAGAATACGAACGGCTGCTGGTCGCCTGATATGCCGTTTTCGGCGGCTGCTGCGGCGCCGAAAGCAAAGGCCCGCGGCAAAAAATAACTTGGCGGTAAGCGAATATCTGTTACTTTGTTGAATCTTGCGTGGCTCATACGGGCCACGCGTTTTTTTTGCCGTAAATAGACGTTACTTCCGTAATGTTGGGCCTGACTCATCCCCAGTTTTAGTTCAGGCAAAAAAATAGCCGACTTCTTTAGTG
>CAZVYJ010000042.1:0-26173 GCA_964631565.1 uncultured Planctomycetaceae bacterium | reverse complement strand
GCCATGGTGCAGTTAGGTTGTATCGTGATCTTCTTAAGGTTTTTGGGATAGGTTCGAGTTATCTGTCGCAACAAATCCACACCGACAGCAAAAATATACATGTATCATTTGCCGCAAGCAGGGTAAAGCCGAAGGCTTCACATGATATATCGTTCAAGCTGGATCAAGGAGAATTCAGGAACGGCAAGATAACGATGACGAGAATCGCAGGAATTATGCAGAACTAGATCGTATTGCGATAGGGTCTAGCGCGAGCCACAAGATGGCGTCACCGTATTACCCGGAATGAAGGTGTGACCATGCCATCCAGGAAGAAATTCAAAAGCATTGCCCATAATATCGCTCACCATGCCAGGAGCGGCTTGTCATTTCTGTGTCCACGCTTGGGCAAGGCGTGCGAGAATGGGGGGTTCGATGAGGTTGTTGTCGACCTTCTCACAGGGCGGTTGTTAGCCGACATACATCCGACCATTGCCCTAAGCAACGCGTTGAGTAGCCTCAGCCGTACCTTCATTGATTTGCTGGAAGGCGAAGGATTCGCCGTCGAGGATGTGGTCACGGCCACGCTGACGTGCATCCCAGACCCGACCGATCGAACTTGTTCTTGTTGCACATGTTCTGCTCGGATTGTCTCTGCCCAAGGGGATGTATTCGAACGGACGGTGGATTTCCTCGGAAACATGGTGCCTAAAAAAGAGGGAGAGACACCGAATTAGCGCTCACCAAGACGCGCCAAGTTTTCCCTCCCTGACATCCGGTTGACGAAGAAGTATCGCATTAAATAAGGGCGGATTTACATTTGGATGTTTGTTTTTAATACAAGAGCTACTCGGCGGACTTGCAGTCTCCGGGATAATTTTGCAGTAAAAAATTCAAGGGCCCCTGTTTGTAGGGGCTTATTTTGTTGGCGTCAGCGAGGCGTCGTCGAAGGCGACGTGGCCCTGGCAGCTGATGAGCGCCAGGCCGCAGCGAGGCTCGTCCGGCCGGGCGGGGTACTTGAGTTTCAGGCCCTGCGCGACCGGCTTGTCGTTGATGAGAATGTCGTACGTGCCGCGGCTGTTGTTGACGGCCACCTCCAGCGTAATCCAGTCCTTGCCGTCGCCGGTTATCCCGGTCGGCGCGCCGCCTTCCAGCACGTATCCGCCGCTGCGGTCGAAGTAGCCGTACCATATCGTTCCCGGCCCGGCGAAGCGGATCATCTGGCAGGCGGTTCTGGCCGTCGCCGTCGGCAGGTTGAACATCAGCCCGCTTTCCATCGAACCCTCAACAAGCCGGAGCTTAGTCTTGATACGATAGTCGCCGGTTATCCACGCGTCGGCTGTGGCGGCGAAATCGTAGCCGCTTTTAACGGTCTGGTGATATTCGCCGTTTTGGGCTTCCCATTTGCCGTTCATCGCGCGCCAGCGGTCCGCGCCAGCGGCGAAGTCGTCGCTGAAGCCGCCGGCCGCCAGCGTGCCTTTTTCGATGTGCATGCGGTCGGTTCCGGCGAGATCTATCTTTCCGCCGTCGGGCATGTCTATGTGCAGCTTCCACGCCACCGGGACGGCCGGGATTTTGGCCGTTTCCAGCGGCTGGGCCGCGGCGACGTCAAGCTCGATTATCGTTACTGAACTCGGCGGGACGGTCGTTTCAATCTTGTCGGGTTTTATTGTCAGCTCGTTGGCGCCTGCGATTTCTGCGGAGAAGGCCATCGGCGCCGGGGCAGGGTTGCGCACGACGATTTTGCCCTTGCCCGCGCTAAACGTCGGCTCGGCTGTCAGCAGCGTGTCCGCGCTTATCGGCGGATTTTCCCGCATCTGCTTCTCGGTTATTTCAGAGACGATGTTTGCGCTGAAAACGCCGTCCAGCAGTATGTTGGCAATGCGCGGGCCCTTGTCGGTCATCGTCACCCAGACGAAGTGGTCCATTTTTTCCGGTCCGACCAGGTCGCTTGCGCCGCCGGTCGTGGCGAGCGTGAAATAGTCCATGCCGTTGCGCTTGATGTGATTGTAGATGTGATGATGCCCTGCGAAAACGGTGTAGTCCCTGCCCTTGAGCATCTCTTCGACTTTCGCCCAGTTGCTCTGCTCGGGCGCGATTCCCTCTCGCGGCGCCCACAGCGGAACGTGCACGAAGACGAACGTCCAGCGGACGTCGGAATTCTGTTTCAACGTCTGGTCGATGTATTTCAGCTGCTCGTCGCTGAGGTGTATATGCTGGCCGCCGTCTTCGCTGCACACCACGAGGAACAGCGTGTTGTCGTATACGAAGTGGTACCACGGCTTGCCGTAATGCTCTTCCCAGTTTTTCGCCATCGCCGCGTTGGACATGTCGTGATTGCCCGCGACGCGGAAGAACGGCATCTCCAGTTCGGCGATCATCGCGTCGACTTCCGCCCGCATGGCGTCCATGGCCTTGGGGTCTTCGGTGTAGCCTTCAATCAGGTCGCCGACGCAGATTACGAACTCCGGCTGGAGCAGGTTGAGCTTTTTCATCGCCAGTGGAAATATTCCGGGCCTGTGCCCACCGCACCGGTCTGAGACTATGGCGAACTGGAAGTCGGCCGGATTGTTCCGGAAATGTTCGTTCGTCCACGGCTTTGCGCCGCCGGTCGCCGGGAGCCGAACGTCCGCAGCACCCTGGCAGCCGACGAAAGACACCAGCATTGTCGCGATTAAAAATTTTACTGCCGTTTTCATAATAAAGGTTCCTTACATTGATGAAGGATGCTCGATGATGGTTTTCGTTCACTAATATAACGGTTCAGCGGGTAAACCATGCCACTTTTTCTTTTCATAAAATATGCCGGGCAATCGTCGGCCTCATTCGTTACGCTATTTGCAATGGCGACGCAATTCGTCGAAAAAACGGGCCGATTTGTAAACATGTAGTTGCAGCGGCGGTGTTAGATGTTTAATTGATAACGCGACAGTGGTGCGCGGATTTCGGCATTTTTCGAGTACCAGAGTAAAGGAGTTTATCCCCGTGCCTGACTGGAAGTTGAAAGCCCTGCCCCCGCAGGTCTGGGTGCATTATCACCCGTTTTACGGAACGCCGACCGGGCCGTCCGGCAAGTGGCTCACGTGGAACGAGCCTCTGCGTCTCGGCGGCGGTTACGCCAGTAACGAGAAGGAAGTGCCCGCGGAACTTCTGCCGCTTATGGCGCACGACCCGGAGCGTTTTCTCTCGCCGGGCAGGAGAGACAATTACAGCTGCTTCTATCCGACGCTCGGCCTGTACGACAGCCTCGACCCCAAGACTCTCTTGCAGCACGCAAAATGGGGCGCACAGGCGAAGCTCGACGGCATGATATGGGACTACATGCTCGTAGGCGGAAACAACGAGGACAAGGACAAGCCGCTGTCGCAGACTATTTACGACCGGTCGCTTCGGGTGTTCCTTGATGTCGTCAGGGCCGAGGGCGTCAAAATTTCCGCGAGCATCATGTATGACAGCTACGACTGGTTCGCCTATCCCGCCCGGCGCATCGCGGATGAGCTGGGTTATCTGGCGAAGACGTATCTCGATAATCCGCTGATGCTGCATTTTGACGGTCGGCTGGTCGTGTTCCTTTACGCGACGTTCGCCAGCCACACGCCGGAGGACTGGACGGCCGTCTGCGAGATGCTTCGCAGGGCCGGTCTGCGCGACAAACTGTTCCTCGTCGCCGGCGAAGTGTGGGTGCATCGGCCCGACTTCCACCAGCCGGGCCTGTTCGACGGGTTCGGCGCTTACAACCAGGGTGTTAATTTCCTGACGCCGAAGGATATAATCGACCTCGCGCTGACGATAAAGGGCTTCGCCGAGCGCAACGGCGCGCCGTTCTGGTCCTCGACGCTCGAGCCCGGGTTCGACGGCAGGGCGTGGCATCATCCGGGGCGAGTTGTCGCCCGCGGCCGGGGCGAACTGTACGAAAGCCTCTGGGAGGCGGTCATACGGACGTCGCCGCCGCTGATGACGGTTTGCAGTTTCAATGAATGGGGTGAAGGCACGCAGATTGAGCCGACGCAGGAATATGGAGAGCTTTTCCTGGACCTGACGGCCAAGTGGGCCGAGAGGTACAGGCAGTCTGTTCGGAGAAAATAATATCATGGCGAGCAAGACGGTAACGCCCGTAATCGTCGCAAGTCACACGCACTGGGACCGCGCATGGTACCAGCCGTTCCAAAACATGCGAAGCAGGCTGGTGCTGATGGTTGACTTGCTGCTGGAGCTGCTGGAGCGGGGCGACTACAAGGTGTTCAACTTCGACGGACAGACTGTCGTGCTGGAAGATTACCTCGCGATTCGCCCGGAGAAGCGGAGCGAGCTTGCCCGCCTCGTGAAGCAGGGTCGGCTGAAGATAGGCCCGTGGTATGTCCTTGCGGATGAATTTCTCGCCGGCGGCGAGGCGCTGGTCCGCAATCTTCTCATCGGTCATCGCATCGGCGAGGAGTTCGGCGGCGTGCAGAAAGTCGGCTACACGCCGGACTCGTTCGGCCACGTCGCACAGATGCCGCAGATACTTGCCGGCTTCGGGATAGATTCCTTCATTTTTATGCGCGGGCTGCCGAAGGAGACGGCAAAGCTCGGGCATGTATTCAAGTGGCTTGGCTCGGACGGCAAAAGCTGGGTGTACGGCTGCTGGCTGCCACTTTCGTACGGGCACCCGTATATGACGATCGAGCCTGTCGACGGCCGCATGAAACGCCTGCCGTGGGACAGGATAAAAAAATACCTTATCGAGGTGCTGGCGAAACTCGAAACACACAAGCACTGCGGCGTGCTGCTGTGGTGCAACGGCAACGACCACTGCCACGCTGAGCAGTACCTGCCCGAGGCGCTCGCCCGGGCCAACCGCGAACTTGCGGGCTATCGTTTCGAGCACGCCGGATTTGACCGCTACGTCGAGCTTGTCCGCAAAGGCGCGTCGAGGCTGGGCAGCTTTCGCGGCGAACTGCGCGACGGCGGGGCGATGGGGCTGCTGTCCGGCACGCAGTCCAGCAGGATGTACCTGAAACAGGCGAACTTCGACTGCATCGCGGCCCTGACTCACCTGACCGAGCCGGCTGCCTGCATGGCCGAGCTTGTCGGCCTGCCGTATCCGCATGCCGAAATCACGCACGCCTGGAAAAAGCTGCTCAAGAATCATCCGCACGACGACATCTGCGGCTGCTCCGTAGACGGCACGCACGCCGACATGGAAACGCGCTTCCGCAACTGCCTCGAGCTGGCCGACCATCTGACGCTGCGATCGCTTTACTGGCTGTCGCACAACGCCGCAATGCCGCGCCGCAAGGGGCCGCGAGTTATCGCGGCGCACGGCCTGCAGCAGCGCAAGGCGTATCGCTTCAGCCACACGTTCGAGCTGCCGGACGACCGCCCGAGAACGCTCGTCGTAAACTCCGCCGGACGGGCGATGCCGACGATACCCGGCAAGATCACAACCCAGCCCGAACTGGACTGGGACATAAAGACCGGCACGTTCCGCTCGCGGCCGAAATATCTCCAGGAGCTTCAGTGGCTGGGCGAGATGCCGCCGTGCGGCTACGAGCAATTCGTCGCGACGTTCGGCCGCCAGCCGAAAAACGACCTGAAGGCCCGCGGAAACACTATCGAAAACAAATTCGTCCGCGTGACCATGAACGCCGACGGTTCGGTGAAGATAACTGACAAGAAAACCCGCCTGAGCGTTACAGGCAATATTTTCGAGGACAACGAGGATGCCGGCGACGGGTACGATTATTCCCGCATGGCGGTTTCGCCGCCGGCGATTACTTCGCGCGGCGTACACGGCAAGGTATCGGCCTCGCTGGCGGGCGGCCTTGCAGCCGAGGCCAGCTGCATGCTGACGATGCGCGTGCCGGAATCGCTCACGCCGAACCACAAGGCTCGCAGCCGCAGGCTGGTTCCTCTACGCATCACGACGACGGCGCGGCTGCTGCCGGGCGAGCGGCGAGTCGAGTTCCGCACCATTGTGGACAACAACGCCAGGGACCATCGCCTGCGCGTACTGTTCGCGTCAGGCGTGCAGAAGGCGATGACCGTCAATGCCGAAAGCGCGTTCGACGTGGTGAGCCGGCCGATAGACCTTCCGCCGGCTGAGGAAACCGTCAACGACGGCCAGAAGCCGATTCCCATGAAACACCAGGACAGCTTCGTGAGCGTCAGCGACGGGCGGCGCGGACTTACCGTGATAAACCGCGGCCTGTCGGAATACGAAGCCCGGCGCGACCGCGGCGGCGTGAGCCTGCTTGTGACGATGTTCCGCGCGTTCAGCGACCTGGCCCGGCACGATCATTTCGAGCGCGGAGCGGCGGCCGGCCCGCAGGTGCCCACGCCCGACGCCGAGATGCAGGGGCAGTTCACGGCCGACTACGCGGTGGTCGTCCATCGCGGCAACTGGGAGCGGGCGAAGGTGTGGTGCGATTCGCGTGCCTTCAACGCGCCGGCTGCCGTGAAGATGCCGTTCACTGAAACGCCGGGCGGAACGATCCCGGCGACAGGCAGCCTGCTTACCGTCGATGAGCCTGCGGCTGCGATTTCCGCAATCAAGGCGGCCGAAAAAGGCGGCGGCATCGTTGTCCGTCTGTGGAATGTCGGCACGAAAAACATCTCGCCGACGCTGTCATGCGGCTTCGATGTCATATCGGCAGCCATCACCGACATGCTGGAGAAACCCGTTCGCAGACTGAAACCCGTCAGCCGCCACCGCGTAAAGCTGCCGGCCGTCGCGCCGAAGCAGATTGTCACCGTCATGCTTAAGTCTCGCCCCCTCGCGCCGCGTGTGAAGTTCAACGACATCATGTGGCCGACCGGGGCTGAAGGATACAGGAAGTATTGAAAAATGGAACCGTGTGACCCAGCCGCCCGCCTGTGTCGGACAGGTCGGGAGAACCCTCGGCCGGGTTGTCATGGAAAACTTTGCACAGCAGAGGGCAGCTGTGCTGCACGAGATCAGAAGGTAAATATTATGGCCAGGAAAAAAGCAGATAAGCCCCGGATTTCAAAAAGCGCCGAGGCTGCAAAAGGCAAAGATAATACAGCCAGCCGGCTCGACTGGTGGAAGCACGACCGGTTCGGCATGTTCATTCACTGGGGGCTGTACTCGATTACCGCCCGCGACATGTGGTACTACTCCACCGAGAGAGTGCCGAAGGAAACATACGAAAAACTTGCGGATCGGTTCAACCCGGTCGATTACAACCCGGCCGAGTGGGCCGAGCTTGCCGTCGAAGCCGGCATGAAGTACGCCGTTATCACCACCAAGCATCACGACGGCTACTGCCTCTACAACAGCAAGCTCACTGATTTCAAATGCAGCCGCGACCTGATAGCCCCGTGGGTCAAGGCGTTCCGCGAGGCCGGGCTGAAAGTCGGCTTCTATTACTCGCTGCTGGACTGGCATCACCCGGATTACACGGTCGATCCCTGCCATCCGCTTCGCGACAAGGCCGCCGAGGCCAACAAGGGCCGCGTCTGGCAGAAGTACGTCGATTATCTCCACGGGCAGGTGCGCGAGATACTGACCAACTACGGCAAGATAGACCTGCTTTGGGCGGATTTCTCCTGGCAGGACAAGGGCGCCGCCGACTGGCAGGCCGAGAAGCTGATGAAAATGGTCCGCCAGCTCCAGCCGGACATCCTGGTGAACAACCGCATGGGTCTGAAGGGCGATTTCACCACGCCGGAGCAGTACATTCCCGAGACGGCTCCGCTGCACGAAGGCAAGCCCATGCCGTGGGAAACCTGCATGACCATCGGCCAGAGCTGGGGCTACTGGCGCCAGGACCCGCAGAACAAGTCCGCTAAGCAGCTTGTCCGTAAGCTTGTCGACTGCGTCAGCAAGGACGGCAACTTCCTGCTGAACGTCGGCCCGACGCCGCGAGGCACGATACAGGATGAGTTCGTCGCCAGGCTGCTGGAAATCGGCGACTGGCTGAGGCTCAACGGCGAGTCGATATACGGCGCCGGTCCGAGCAAATACACGCCCGCACCCGACTGCCGCTACACGCAGAAGGGCGACAAGCTGTACCTGCACGTGTTCAACTGGTCGGGCGAGCATATTCCGCTGCCCGGCCTGTTCGGCAAGGTGAAGCACGCCACGCTGCTGCGTGACGGCACGGACATGCGGCTGCGCACCGAAGGCGAAAACGTCTGGCTGTGGTCGCTCACCCACGCCCCGTGCGAACTGTGCACCGTTATCGAGCTGCAGCTGGAAAAATAATTACAGGTTGCAAAAGCGAGAAAAAAGACCCGCGGGCGAACTCGCCTGCGGGTCTTTTTCAATGATGCGGTTGGGATTTTATCGCCGCCGGCTGCCTTTACCAAAGTTCATCCGTGTAGGCCACGCCATAGCGATTGTAGTAGCACCAGTGATATTGCCAGTTGCCGCTGCCCGAAGGATTGTCGCCCTCTTGGCCGGGTGCGTCGCATGTTTCAAGGTCAAACTCATCAACAGGTTTAAGCATCGATTTGACGCTGTAATCAAACATTATATAGTTGAGTTTGCCCAGGTGATGGTCGGGAAAATACGCGTTGTAATAAGCCACGTTTCCTCCCTTCCAGCCGTCGACAGCATAATAATGCCATAGCGATTCACCGAAAAGGATGGTTGAATCGGGATGAGGGTGTCCAGCAACATTCTGAAACGATCCTGTAGGATGGTTACTGACGAAATAGTTCATTGCGTAGTTTGATTTGATGTATGTTCCATAGCCGTTGCTCGGCCAAGCCTGTTTTGTCGCAGGGCACACAAGCCCGGTGTCGCCGTAATCCTTCGCAGGTCTTGTGGCGGTACCGCCGCATGTTTCGGGAACTACGGGTACAGTTGACTTGAAAGAATTAAGCCTCCACCATGAAGGCAGAGCGCCGGAAGGATCGTTGTATGTTATGTCGTAGCATCCTGTCGGGTACTTCTTAAGGTTTTCGTTGGCTATGCCGGCTTCCAGCATTTTGCCCATCTGGCCGGCGTTGGATATGCAGGCCGAAAGATGCGCATACTCCTTGGCTTTCTGCAGCGAGGGCAGAAGTATGCTTACGAGCACGGCTATGATGGCTATTACGACCAGCATTTCGACCAGCGTAAAGCCTTTGTGCAGGCGGTTGTTAAGTGCGTCGGTCATAATATCGCTCTCCGGAATGCATGAGGCAGACTGCTGCTCTATTCACAAGCGGCAGCACATTGCCTCTCTCACATTATTCTACATGATTCTGCGGGATTATAGAAGTAACCTCAAATCACGATTTTCATAAAAGAACGGGCCGTCCCTTAGGGACAGCCCGATTATCCATGGGGTGGATTAAAACATTCCAGGCTCTGTTTAAAAAACCTGTTAGGGTGGCGGCCTTCCCAGGCCGCCACCGATAAATAACTCGAAAATAGCCCCTCCGCGGCCCGTACGGGACGCACAAATAAAAACTTTTAAAACAGCTTAGCGACGTCTACGTCTCAACAGGCCTGCGGCGCCTGCCCCTAACAGCAGCAGTGTGGCCGGTTCCGGCGCCATGCCCATGCCGAGGCCGGAACCCCAGAATTCCTGCAATATGTCTTCATCAAGATCGTCAACCACCCTGTCTCCGTTAAAGTCGGCATCCGCCCATACAGCGCCGGTCATCTCGTAATTGGTGTTGAAGATGGCTAAATCCGCAGCGTCAACGCAGCCGTCCAGATTCGCATCGCCGAGGAACAGTTGCTTGGGGTCTCCGCCATTGAGATAGTAAATCGCCCTGGCGTATTCTCCGTACGGGTCGTATGTGGCGCCGGCGTGCATTTCCAGCGTATCCACGTACAGATCCTCGGGGTCGTTGCTGCCGCTCTGGTTGTCGGTGTTGTCGAGCACCTTTATGGTGATGGGGCCGGATGCGGCACTGGAATCCGACGCGATTTCGTTCGCGTTCCGTCCTATTATCAGCGTGTCGATAAGAAAGTTCGCCGCACAGAAATCATCCTCATCCAGGCCGTCGCTGTCCAGGTCGACTCCGCAGCCTTCAATCCACTTGATGTTCTCGTCTTCGTCGTCTTCGGTTACAAACTGAACCGTCGTAGACTGCAGACCGGACATGTTTGAGTACGAGGCGCTCTGGATGTCCAGGTACGAGTTTGCGCCTGCAAAATGGAGGATGACGCTTCCGCTCGCCAGGTACGTTCCATTGGCGCTCAGAACCAGTGTCCCGGCGTCGGCGTCGCTGTCTTTCAGCAGCAGGTTCGGCGCTCCTGAGCCGAGCGTTCCGGCATAGATATTGAGACTGGCCGAGCCGTATGTGCCGACCTGCACCGTGCCCGCCTGAACCTTGCCGCCCCAGATGTTTACCTCGCCGCTGGAGCCGGAATGATAGCCTATTGTCAGGCTGTTCATGTTCGCGTAGGCGGTGGCGTCGTCGCCCTGGTCGCACAGGCTGATGTCCATTTGGCCCGTGCCGTAATGGCCGACGTGGACGCTCGACATGACAAGGTTGCCGTTCATCATGTTGTAATAGCCGTTGCCGTCGCTTTCTTTTCCTATGTGCAGATCTGCGTTATTGCTGGGTTGCCCCGACGGCGTATCCGTGAAGAGCCCGCCGCTTTGCTCGAAATACGACTGTGATTCCTGATCGCCCTGCGTGTCGCCGGCGCCTATTTCGGCCACCGAACCAAGTTCGAGTAATCCGTCTTCTAGGTAGTATTCTCCGTATCCGCCGTAATTGCCCATTTTCAGCGAGATGACATGGTTTGCGCCGCCATCATGGTTAAACGTGCCCTGAAAGGCTGTTCCGGTCGTACTCCGAGCGCCTATGTAGATTGCACCGGTGGTTACACTGCCGCTGCCGCTCAGCTCGTAGTTGCCTAAGATTCCATTTTCCGGGGCGATATACAGGGTGTCGGTGGTCACAGAGCCGCCGCTCTGATGAAACAAACCGCCGGTGCTGTAGCGGCCGACTGTTATCTGGGTTGTGACTGTCAACTGGCCGTCAGTCATCCAGTAAGTTCCAACGGTCACATACAAAGAACCGGCGGAGATGGTGCCTCCACTCTGGCCCATGCTGCCAAAATCGGTTACATCTATTGTTGGCGATGAGCAGTAACCGCCTGATATGCCGTAGGAACCGAACGAAATCGTCATGTCATAGGTTACAGTGAGCGAACCGCTCGTCTGTGTGAGATGATTGTCAAAATCGTTCGTTATGAGTAACCTTGGTGTCGATGCAGAATAATTTGCAATTATGGGCTGGTTCGCGGGCGCATGGTATGCGTCAATATACGCCTACCAGGTATAGTTCGGCACACCGCATGTCCAGTTGCCTGAACAAAACCAGTCGGTGTTGTATGCTCCCGTCCAGTGAGTCACCGGAATCGCCATGGCCGGGGCGCAAACGGATATCGCCGACATGAACGCCAGAATACGCACATATTTTCGTACAGCCGCTGATGCTCGAGAAGTTCTCATGACTGTTCTCCTTTCCATTTTCCATAAAATAAGGTTCAGGAAACGACACCGACTCCGTACCCCATGGACATCAAACCCACGCATGTAATATTAGTACTACGACGATACATCGCTAGCCGGTTAATTAGTTAACTTGTTAACCGGAAACAGGTTGCAGCTTTTTTGTCCGTTTCGCGAGCCGTCACGGGGCGATTCGAGCACAACTTCTGATTCGACAAGGCAAACCCATAACAAAATGAACCACAGAGTTCACGGAGGACATTAAGTAAACACATACAACCTTCAAATTCTGTATCTCTTGTGCCCTTGTGCCTGCCTGCTTACCGCAGGTAGGCCTTCGTGGTTCCGGCTGTTTCTTTTTGTCAGGCACTCTTAGACAACATAAGGGGCCGCTATTGGATTAAAAAAAGACCCACGGGCAAATTCGCTTGCGGGTCTGTCTTATGATTCCGATTGGAGTTTTAGTTTTATTGCCGGCAGCTGCCTTTACCAAAGTTCGTCCGTATATGCAATGCCGTAACGGTTGTAATAGCACCAGTGATATTGCCAGTTGCCGCTTTGGGAATTCTGGTCTCCTTCCTGGCCGGGGGCGTCGCATGTTTCCGCGTCATACGCGTCAACAGGCCTGATGAGTGTCTGAACACTATAGTCGAACATGACGTAATTGAGTTTTTCCATATGGTGATCGGGGAAATAGGAGGCATACCATTTCAGTTTATCTGCAGAGGTGGCTTTCCAGTCGTTGGCATAGTACTGGTCTTCCGATTCGCCGAAAAGAATGGTTTTGTCCGGATGCGGATGTCCGTCAACATACGAAAACTTGCTGAATATGTGGCTGCTGACGAAATAATTCATGGCGTAATTCGCCTTGACCCAAAAGGATTTGTAGTCCGAAGTTGTGGAGCTGGCTCTTGTCCATGTCCTGCTTGATGTTCCTGGACACGTAAGCCCTGCGGGACCGAAGTCTTTTTCGGGCCTTAACACTGGCGGGTCGCCACATACGTAAGGCCATGGCGGCGCTACCGACTTGAAAGCCTTAAGTCGCCACCATGATATTCGGCCCAGAGCGTCAGGCGCGCTGTAATCGTAGTCGTAAAAAGCCAACGGATGGAGTTTCGTGTTCTCATCGGTAACGGCCTGCGCTATCGTATTGCTCATTGTTTTGCCGTTGGCCATGCAGGCTGCGAGCATAGCGAGCTGTTTGGCTTTCTGCAGCGAAGGCAGGAGGATGCTTACGAGCAGTGCGATTATGGCTATGACAACCAGCAGTTCGATAAGCGTAAAGGCGTGCTTCCTCACTGCAGGCAGCTTGGTAAGCGTAAAGGCGCGCTTCCTCACTGCAGGAAGCTTGTCCTGAGGGCCGACGAAGTCGGCATCGAAGGGTTCAATTAGGGTAAAACTTCTATTCTGATTGCGGAAACAACCCTTCTGCATATCATTCATTACTACACTCTCCGATGATGTACTTAAAACCCGGCCAAACCAACTTTGAAACGCGATATGCTTTTTCTGCTGCAGACATGGACGCAAATATATTAAGGGCCATACCTGATACTTCTATATAATAACACACCATGACACTTCCATGCTAGCCCATGCGGTGCATTGATTAAAGGCTTTTTTGGCTCTTCGGGGTCATATTTGCCGTCGGCGGGCCTTGTATGCGGGTAAATACCTGTTCGAGAGACCAGTTAGAAATGCGAATCGAGCCAACTTTTTTTGGTAATTCCCAAGCCGGTTTTCTCGCAGAAACGGTTTAACATGTCGGCATTGGAAGGCTTGTGCCTGAGTGTTTACTGTGTTCTTCGTGGACTCTGTGGTTCATTTTTTATGGGTTTCCGGCCTGTTCATCAGTCATTCGCACGCGTTAAATACTTATTACTAAAGAACTTCACGATCTTATCAGGAGAATAGAGAGATGAAGCAATCCATCTATGTGGCAATGGTGTTTGCTGCGGTCGCGGCCGCGTTTATCTGCACGGGCTGCGCAAAGCCGCAGGTCGTATTCTTTGACGACTTTTCCGGCTATGGCGAAGGCGGCGCGAAGCTCGAAGACAACTGGTCCAGCTTTTCCGGGCACTGGTATGTCCAGGACGGCACGCTGCATCAGGACCAGGGGTCGTTCGACTACGGCACCGTCATCAAGGACCTGTATCTGCGCTGCGATTATACGATTGAAACCAAGGTTCGTCTGGTCGGCGGCGGCGCCGGTGCGGGCCTGTACTGGAATATTTTCAACCAGGTCACCGGCGACAGCGGCAACATGCTTCGCTACGACGGCAACAGGCCGATCATGTACGGCTGGATGACCGGCCGGTACTTCTTCGGCACGGGCGGGGCGACCGGCAATCTGACGGTCGACGGCAAGTGGCACACGCTGCGGATGGACGTCAGGAATTCCGACGGCACGTTCGATCTGTACTGGGACGGCAAGCAGATTGCCGACGGCGCGAAGATGTATCATCGCAGCGGCTATGTCGGCCTGGAATGCTCGCTCGGCCACTGCGAATTTGACGACGTGAAAGTGACCGTTCCCGCCGGCGTCGACTGGCGCGTCGCGCCGCAGGGCAAGGTTGACCCGGAATGGGTGTCGTCCGTCGCCATTCTCCCGAACGGGGACATCGTTTACCCGGTCCGCAACATGCACAAGATTCAGATAGTCACGCCTGACGGCAAACTGGTTACCGAGTTCGGGCGGTTCGGCGAGGCCCCGGGCCAGCTCAACGCGCCGTCGGCAGTCGCCGTCGGCGGCGACGGGCTTATCTATGTCGCCGAGTACGGCAACAACAGGGTCCAGGTTTTTGACGCGACAGGCAAGAGCATCCGCGTGATAGCGCCGGCCGGCGAAAACGCCCTGAAGAACCCGCTGGGTGTCGCCGTTGAAGGCAACGGCAGACTTTGGGTTTCCGACAGCGGCAATAATCGCATCGTCTGCCTGAATAACGACGGGGCGATAGCGGCCGTCATCGGCAAGCAGGGCGGCGAGCCGGGGCAGTTCAACCTGCCGTGGAATATCAGCTTTATCGAGGGCAGGCTGTACGTCGCGGACAGCAACAACTTCCGCATACAGGTTTTCGACCCGAACAACGTTGCCGCGGCGCCAGAGGTTCATCCGATGGGCATCTACAACACGCCCCATTCCGTGGCGTATGACGGCAATCTGTTTCTTGTCTGCAACGGGCGGTATCTCCAGACGTTCGACAAGCAGTGGCAGCCGGTCAAGACATTCTCCGGCACTTATGCCGACGGCGTGCAGGCCGAGCAGGTCGCCGTTGATAAAAACGGCAACTACATCGTCGCCGATGCCTGGAACAAGCGCATCGTAACTCTCCATCCGAAGCTTACAGAGGTCGATCCGAAGGTTTCGGACATCACGCAGACAGGGGCGACCATCACATGGACCAGCGACATCCCGACCCCGACGAAGATACTTGTCACCGACAGTAATGTCGGCGTCACCATGCCGGCGTCGGTCGATTACTCGAAAGCGATGCAATTCGGCGACGGCAAGCTGGAGACCGAGCACAAGGTGGTCCTGACGGGCCTGAAGCCGGCCACCCGCCACGTTTACGCCATCGTTTCGCCGACGCAGACGATTCCTGCCGGCGGCAACTCCAGGGACTACCGCTTCTTCACGGAAGCCCAGGAGGGCATGATGGCCTACCTTGAAGTTCCCGTTGCGGTCCTGTGCTACGGCAACGTTACGTTTGAAAGCCAGAAGAGGCCTGACGGCACGGTCCCGGCGCCGGTTATTCGTGACGAGGCGTGGTTTGAAGGCCCGGCCTGCAAGGCTGCCGCCGATGCGGTCCGCTACTTCTATCTGAAGAATTCGCGGTACCGTTTCGACACGAAGTTCTATTACTACTTCGTGAAGCGGCCGGTTGATTTCGCATACCTCGGCTCCAGCAGCGAGGAAGTTTACAGGGACCTCAAGACTGTCGCCGACCGCGAAGGCATGAAGCCGGAAGATTTCGGCGGCGTTATCACCATCGGCGGCAACGGCACTTATGCTTACCCGTGGCCGACGCCGTGGTGGGGCGGCAAGCTGACCTACACGACCGGCGTATGCTTCTGCGGAGGCGGCGGCGAGTGGCTGATATGCCATGAGTTCCACCACGTCACCGAAGGCTGGATGTACCAGTGCGGCACGCCCGGTTATGACGGCGTGCACGGCTATAACTGTGCCGACGTTCCATGGGGCCATCCCGGCAGATTCGGCGAGAACGAGGATTTCCTCGCGCACACGCTTAAGTTCATGCCGCCGCATGCCTACCTGAACTGTCCGTTTGGCAAAATCCGCCTGACGGCCGACAAGGACGGCGACGGCGTTCCGGACGATGAACCCAGCCTGATATGGGACGAAAAGCGGGCCGGCACCGACCCGAACAACAAGTTCAGCTACGACAACGGACTGACCGACCTGCAGAATCTCACTGCCGACAACTTCGGGACGGCCGTCCGCGGGCACAAGCATCCGCTGCTGACGAAGGAAATCGACTTCAAGTATCCCTTCGCCATTTTCAGTTATGATTATGAGCGGCATAAAAAGACCCCGACCATCGACGGAGCGTTCGCTGCTGGCGAGTGGGACGAGTTCGCCGAAACACCGAACGCAGTCACGCCGACCATCGACAACCCGATACTGCAGAAGATTCGTACGCCGGTCGAGGGCGCCGACTATCGCATGAAGACGTACCTCAACTGGGACGATGAGAATCTGTATATCGCCGTCAGGGCGCCGTACAAGTTCCTCGCGGCCATGCAGATAGACTGCAACGCCGACGGTTATTTCCACGGCAAGGACAACGTCTGCACCGGCTTTGAGATTCCTCGCGATGACAATGCCGCCAAGCCCAACACCCTCATGCCGCCGCCGGGCGTCATGGTGTGGAACAACGTCGAGCCGGTTCCGCTGACGGGCTATCCGGGCTGGACGAACGAACTGTTCAATAATCGCGAAAAGATCAGGTGGGCGTGGGGCAAGGACGCCGAAGGCTGGTACGTCATGGAAATCGCCCTGCCGAAGACCGAAGCCGTCGGGCTGGTCCCCGCCGTGGGCAAGGAAATGGGCATCAGATTCTGGTGCCAGGGCTATCTGCCGCCCACCGAAAGCAATAAAGATCCTCGCTACTCATTTGAAATGTTTGACGTATGCGAGTATGGTCAGTTCAAATTGGCGGAATAGCCGGATTTGAACCGGGCCCCGTCCCTAAGGGACGGGGCCCACGGGAATTTTTGGAGATAAAGCAAATGAGATTGGTGCGAACAGGGGTTTTGCTTGGTTTGGCTGTCGGCATATTCATGTCGGCTTCGCCGGCGCCGGGGGGGTTCGCCGGCGACAGACCGTGGCTGAACGACCGCAGCGCGTGGTCGGAAACCGCCGGTGCTGACAGCGACATAAGCGGCTGGTGGGCAGTCGGCAACAGCAGGGTTTTCGGCATTGTCGGTCCGGACATCCGCCATGCCGGAATGCACCAGATTACGGGTCCGCATATCATGCTGGCAGGCGTGATGAACAACGGTTCGGCGTTCGGTCCGACCGGGATGGGCCTGGTGGTCGGCGGCAGGCAGGTCGAGTTCACCAAGAGCACCCTGTCGAAGGTTCGGGGCACGAACATAGTCGTCATGGACCTCGTGGCTCCCGGCGTGACCATGACCGTTTACAACTACGCGCCGTTCGATCTCAACGCGCTTCTTCGCACCGTCGTCGTGACCAATACAGGCAATGCGCAGATGGACGACGTTGTTCTGGTCGTCCATATGAACCGTACGCAGCTGGTCAACGGCGTTCTGTATGACACGTTCAAGGGCGGCGACGGCGCCAGCGCAATGGGCCAGACCCGCCAGATGTTCAGTTCGTTTATCGAGCCGTGCGAGGTTGCGGCTCCCCAGGGCCAGCCCGGAATGGGCAGGCTGACAGTCAAACTCGGCCCGCTCGCACCCGGGGCCGAGGCTGTCCGCACGCAGTATCTGGCCTTCAGCATGAAAGAGGTCGGCGACGAAAACGCCACCATGGAAACGGTCAGGGGCCAGAACGTCAATCTGCTCAGGAAGACCTACGACGACTGGAAGGGCTGGATGGCCACGACCACGACGCTAAGCTGTCCAGACCAGAAACTCGTCGATCTGCTCGATGACACGAAAACCCTTGTAAGGATTCAGACCGCGTATCCGCAGTACGCAGCCGGCCCGATGGAGTTCTTCGCCGGCGTGTGGGTTCGCGATTCAAACGGCCCGTTCAGGTATTACCTGCGGATGGGGCGTCTGGAAGACGCCAAAAAGATGCTCGAGTTCTACTACCGCGGCGCCGCCTACAACAAATACATCTCCAACTTCCTGCCGATGGACATAGACCTGAGCCGGCCGATCGACCCCAACATGGACTGGACGCAGGTCGGCAACGACCCGGTCGAAATCCCATGCTGGCTGGTTCTTCAGCACAAGTGGTATTACGACTACACCGGCGATATCGAACCCATCAGGCAGCACTGGGGCTATCTGAGCAAGTGTCTTTACGGCCAGCTCACCAACAGCAAGGGCGAGCCGATTCATTACGTGAATTACGGCTCGACCGAGCCCGGCCCGAACACGCTGTACCGTTTTCCGCATCATGGCGACGAGACGTGGATTTATCCCGGCTTTGAAGTGCTGAACTCGCCGGTATTCCCCGAGCCTAACGACCATCCGCACTGGGATCAGTACAGCCTCGACAGCACGTGGGAATTTGTGACGACAGCCGAGGCCATGGCCGAATTCGCCGGGATTCTTGGCAAAGAAAAGGAAGCCGCGGAGTTCAGCAGAATAGCCGCAGACAGCCGCGCCGCCTGTGAACGCGACTACTGGATGGCGGAAAAGGGTTTCTACGCCCCGGCCCTGAATATGCGTTCGCTGGACGTTCACCAGCCGCCGTTTGCAATGGTGAACTTCAACGGCCTGTGGATCGGTTACAACAAGCCCGACAACCCCAAGGCGATTTCCAACGTCCTGGAAACGATGAAGTATACAATGAACCCCAACTTCGTCACCGACGCCACGGAAACGCTGAAGGTTTACGTCGGCATGCAGCCGGGCATGTTCCTTTACAACCTGGCCGCCATCGACCATCCCTATGCCGAACCGGCCCTGGGCGCCCTTGTCGGCGTTGCACTGCCCAGCGGCGAATACACCGAAAAACTCGCAACTCAGCCCGACAGCTACGAGCCGATTCCGTGCTTCCTTGGCCACCGCATCAGGCCGTGGGAGGGCGGCATCAACATGGATGCAGTTTACTTCTACCTGACCGGCCTGGAGCCGGATATGGGCAACGGCCGCATCAAACTCTGCCCGCGCATGCCGGCGGCGTGGAAAACGATGTCCGTTGCAGGCCAGAAGGTCGGCGACGGCTCGCTGGATGTGAGCATCAGGGACGACGGCGGCAACCGCATCTATACGATTAACTGGACCGGCAGCAAACCGCTGTCGGCCGATTTCAAGATTTCGCTGCCGCTTGCGCAGATCAACAGCGTCAGGGTTGACGACGCCGCGACTGCGGTTACGCCGCAGAACAAGTGGAACCTCACCACCGCGGCGCTGCCGGTGTCTCTGACGCCGGGCAAGGTCACGACCGTGGCGGTGGAGTATGCCGTACAGCCGCCCGGACCGCTTGAGTTCAAACGCGAACGGTATGAATACATCGTTCCGAAGGACGTTCCGAAGTTCGACATCGTTCTGCTGGACGGCGAGCCGAGAAAAGGCAACGAGGCCGATTTCCGCACGTACGATTATCTCAGACAGGCGGGCGTCAATTACAGGCTGCTGAGCTGCTTTAATCCTATGAGTCCTGCCTGGATGAGGCCGTTCCTTATCCGCAGCGACGGCACGCTCAATACGCCCGTGTTCTACATGCTGCCCAATTCCATCACCAGTTCGCTGAAATACGCTCAGTTCTGGGGCAGTCCCGAGCTTACCCAGCTGTTTACTGATTACATGAGCGCCGGCGGCGTCATCGTGGCGCACAATACCGGCGAAATAACGTCCGACATATTCGGCAAGCTGCTGCCGTCGGCGTATTTCACCATCGCCGTCCAGGGCGCCGACATTGTTCCCGAAGGCGAAGCCGGCAAACAGGTGTTCGAATTGCTCGGCCTGCCGACAGGCGATGCCAGACTGAAGACGAACAGGATGTACGTCTATCAGGACGAAGTCGTGCTGGGCCGTCCCGCCACCGAATCGGTAGCCGCCGCCATTGTCGCACGCAAGTTCGGCAAGGGCGCGTTTGTGACGTTTTCTGCCGAGATGAACTATCAGCAGCGGGCGGAGCTGGCGCAGAAGCTGGCGGCATCAGCTGCGAAGCTCACGGAAATCGTCGGCCAGGCCAAGCCGGAAAGCACCCCCGGCGGCTTCACCGATTTCAGCAAGGACAACGCATTCAGCGACGACTTCACAACCTACAAGGATGGCGCCTCGGGTCTGCCGGTCTGGCTGCCCCTGACTGGCCAGTGGAAAATGGAGCAGGGCGACTACCACCAGACGGTTACCCAGGGTTACGACTTCCTGGCGACCGCCAACGCGAGGATAAAGGGCGACTACCGCATCGAGGCGAAGATGCGGCTGGTCAAGGGCATCATGGAAGGCGGATTCGTGTTCAACCTGCCTTCGCGGTTCTCGATAGGCTCCTCCGAGATGGTGCGTTTCTGCGGGCACCTGGATCTCTGGGGCGGGCCGTTCAGCGCCGGCGGCGGGTTCTCGCTGCTTAACGTGCTCAAAAGCGGCCTGACCGAAAGCGACGACAAGGTGCACACGCTCGCCATCGATGTCCATAACAGCAAAGGCACATACGATGTCTACGTCGACGGCAAGGCCGTCCAGGACGGCCAGGGCCTGAAGCTGAACAACATAGCGCCGCCGGAAGGCGCCTACATCGGCCTGGTCGCCTGCCGCGGCCACGTCGCCTTCGAGAGCTTCTCGGTTACGCCGATTAAATAGCTCTCCGCCACGCGGAGTTAACGTATGAAAAACGGGCCTCCGATATGGAGGCCCGTTCTGTTGAGGGAGAAACTGTTTTTACAGTTGTTATTTTATCTTTACCGTCTGGCCGGTTGCCGCCGACTTGTAGGCCGCCTCGGCGACGGCTACTGCGGCGCGGGCATCCTGCGGGGTCACGAAAAGCTCCGTGCCGTCGAGTATGCAGTTGATGACGCTCTGCGAGTAGTTGATTTTGTCCTGCTCTTCCGGCTCGACGAAATGTTCTTCGTCGCTGCGGCAGATGTAGCTGATGGACTTCGATATTCCGAATTTTCCGTAATAGGCGTATTCCGCCCGGGCGTAGCCTTCCTCGAAGAACAGGTCGGCTGACATTCTGATAGTCGGTTCGCCGAAGCTGCCTTTCAGGCGGGCCTCGAACGTGGCGAACACCTGGGCCGTCGCGCCGTTTTCATAGCCTATCAGCACGCTGCCGGTGGTCTCGCCTTTTTTGGGGTTCCAGCCTTCGGGGCAGTGGCACTGGGCGGATACCGAAACAGGCTTGCCGTAGTACCAGTTGCACAGGTCGATTACATGCACGCCGCCGTCAAGCAGCACGCCGCCGCCGGCCTGTTCGTGGGTTCCCTTCCAGCTGGTCGCGTCGCTCATGCGCTGCACTTCGCAGCCGAGATACTGAACCAGCCCGCCGACCGGCTTGCCCATGTCGTTTTCTTTCAGGATGCGTTTGAGTCTGACGAACATCGGGTTTGCGCGGTGCGTCTGCACGGCGAACAGCCGTTTGCCGGTACGCCTGGCGGTTGCGATCATTTCGTCGCATTCCGCGGTGTTCATCGCCAGCGGCTTTTCGCAGAACACATGCTTGCCGGCTTGCAGCGCGTCTATGACCATCTTCTTGTGAAGGTTATGCGGCGTGGCGACCATGACAAGGTCGACGTCCTTCATCGCCAGCATGTCATGATAGTTCTTTACGCCCTTGATGCCCTTGATTTCCTTGGCGATTTTCGCGAGGGCGGCGTCGCTCGGGTCTGCGGCAGCCACCACCTTGGCGTTCCTGCAGCTGTTAAACCCCATCGCATGATTCCACCCCGCGTTGCCGACTCCTATTACACCAACATTCACTGTGCTGCTCACGGTTTTCAAGTCCTTACTTAAATTTGCTGTATTATGCGATCTCACGCCGCTGGCGGCGTGTTTTCAAGACATTGCATTGGCATATCGCGCGATTACGCAGTCGGCGGCCTGCTTGGAAATCTTGGCAGGCTCAACAGGGTCGCATTTCCACACGTCGTCCATGAACCGGAACGATTCAAACTCGACGCTGAGAACGCCATTATAACCTATGTCGCGCAGCGCTTTGAAGAACAGCGGCCAGTCGGTCACGCCTTCGCCGAGTATCGGGAACAGGCGGGTGCTGCACGCGGCGCCTACGGCGTCCTTCATGTGGACGTGGCGTATGCGCTTGCCGAAGCGGCGGATGGCCAGGCCCAGGTCCTGCCCGGCCAGCACGAAGTGCGACGGGTCGAACGTCATCATGACCCGCTTCTGCTGGCATCTTGTCAGGAATTCCTGTCCCGTTCCGAAATCGTATACGAGGTTGCCGTTGCACGGCTCAAGGGCCAGATCGACGCCTTCGGAGTCGGCCACCTTGGCCAGTTTGTCGATGCAGCCGGTGAAAATGTCCCATGCCTTCGGATCTATTCGCGTGGGAATCTGCCACCATTGCTCCGGGGGATACGCCGGCACCTGTGCTGGGCCGCCCGAGACGAAGTTCAGCGCGCCGATTCCGGCTGCGGCGCAGATGCGTATTGCAGCTGTGATGTCAGTAACGCTCTTCGCAGCCGTCGCCTCCTGGGACAGGCCTCTCAGTATCACCAGATTGCTGACGACCAGCCCGGCGTCCCTGGCGACTTTCGCGCCGGTGACGATAGCCTTTTCGTTTGGGTGAGGGCCGAACGAATCAACCTTGAATTCGACGCCTTCGTAGCCGATTTCAACCAGCGTGTTAACGCATTTCCTGACGTTTTCCAGCTTGTCGAGACCTTCCCACCAGAAGGTATTAAAGCCGATTTTCCATTTTGATACCGTTTCCATAGCCGGGCCTTATCTCATAGTTTGAACAAAAATACAAGTGTTATGGGGATAAAACACGATTTTATCGGTTTGGTTTCTGCCGCCGGACGCTTATATAAGGAAAAACGTCAATTCTCCGGAATTCCGGCCCTCCGGGGTTTATTTTCCCGCCCGGAATCTAAATACGAAACAACCTCGCAAAATATGCATTATACGGTTGAGAAGTTCGATTCTGTGTATACCATGGGCGACTCTTGCGTGTGTTTTTAGGTGCTTTCTGGTAATTATTATTGCGGAATCCGGCTTTGATTTTGGAAGGGTTTATCGTGTCTGAAAAATTGGTTGTAGGAAACGTCTCACCGTTGAAACCCGGCGCATTGATGCCGCTGCCTCTTGGCGCCGTTAAGCCGGCGGGCTGGCTGCTGTCACAGTTAAAGGTTCAGGCGGCGGGCCTTACCGGCCATCTCGAAGAATTCTGGCCTGACCTTGGCCCGGATAACCGCTGGCTGGGCGGCGATAAGGAAGGCTGGGAGCGCGGGCCGTATTATCTGGACGGGCTTGTGCCGCTGGCTTATCTGCTGGACGACGGGCGGCTGAAGGCCATGGCGCAGAAATGGCTCGACTGGACGCTCGACCACCAGGGCGAAGACGGCTGGATCGGCCCGCGGCAGGCATCGGCTGACCGCGAGCACGGCGGCAAACGATACGAATACGACCTCTGGCCTGTCACCATCATGCTGAAAGTTCTCACCCAGTACCACGAAGCCGCCGGCGACAAGCGGGTTATCCCGGTCATGACCAGATACTGCAGGTGGCTGCTGAAAAACATGGACGCGCATCCGCTGAAGGACTGGGGAATGATGCGGTGGGCCGACCTGGTCATCAGCATTCACTGGCTGTACAACCGCACAGGTGAGAAGTGGCTGCTCGACGTGGCCGAAAAGGTCAAACAGCAGGGCTACGACTGGCGGGGCCATTTCGAAGACTTCAAGTTTACCGAAAAAATACCGTCGCGCGAAAAGTGCGAACTGAAAACGCATGTCGTCAACAACGCGATGGCCGTCAAAACGCCCGGCGTCTGGTACGTGCAGAGCAAGGACGACGGCGACAGGAAAGCGGTCTACACGATAATAGAAAAGCTGGACAAGTATCACGGCCAGGTTACAGGCGTGTTCTCAGGCGACGAGCATTACGCCGGCAGGGATCCGTCACAAGGCACGGAGCTTTGCGCCGTGGCCGAGTACATGTTTTCGCTGGAATTGCTGATCGATATTCTCGGCGACCCGGCCTTCGCCGACAGGCTTGAGAAAATCGCTTACAACGCCTTCCCGGCCACCTTCAAGCCGGACATGTGGGCGCATCAGTACGACCAGCAGGTCAATCAGGTGCTCTGCACCGTGGATAAGAGGCAGTGGACCAACAACGGCGACGCCTCCAACACGTACGGCCTGGAGCCCAACTATGGCTGCTGCACGTCAAACATGCACCAGGGCTGGCCGAAGTTTGTCGCCAGCATGTGGAAGGCCACGCCGGACGGCGGGCTGGCGGCTGTCGCTTACGGCCCGTGCAAAGTAACCGCACCGGTCGCCGGCGGCAATGTGACCATCATGGTCGATACGATTTATCCGTTCGAACAGAACGTTCGCATGACGGTCAAAGGCTCGGGCGAATTTCCGCTTCTGCTCCGTGTGCCGAGCTGGGCGAAGGGTGCTGCTATCGCCGTCAACGGCAAGCCTGTCGCAGCCAGGCCGGGCGAGTTCGCAAAAATCTCGCGAAAGTGGGCGGACGGCGATGTTATCGAAATTTGCTTCCCGATGCAGATTGGCATCGAGCGAAGATATCACGATTCGGTCGCGGTTACCCGCGGGCCGCTCGTCTACTCCCTGAAAATCGGCGAAGACTGGAAGCTCATCAAGGGCGAGCCGCCTCACGGCGACTGGGCGGTATATCCGACCACGCCGTGGAATTACGGCCTGATAGTAAACACGAACAATCCCGCGGAGTCGTTCAATGTGACCGAAACCGGCAAGGTCGGCAGCGTGCCTTTCGAGCCTGCCGCGGCGCCGGTCGTCATCAAGGCCATGGGTCGCAAGGTTCCGCAGTGGCGGCTTGAGCAGAACTCCGCAGGCCCGCTGCCGCAAAGCCCCGTCGCCAGCAATGAGCCTGTCGAGGAGCTTACGCTGATACCTTACGGCAGCACAAATCTTCGCGTGACGGAGTTCCCGCTGCTGAAAGGGTAGGGAATTAGTTAAGAAATTTGCGATACCGCGCGGCGGATAAGCGGTTACAGCCTTTTGAAGCTTTTTTGATGCAGAGGCTGATTCCATAACCCTTATATATGGAGATTCTGAGATGAAAAATTACGCATTAATCGCCCTGGCTGTAGCGGCATCGATAGTTGCAGCCGGCTGCGAATCCGCAGAGCAGCCCGCGGCACAGACCGCCAACCTCGCCATGGCGGGCGACCCGGCACCGTCCGCTCCGGCGGTCGGCTTTGAAGCCCTGACCGATTTCGCGCAGCTTCCGCTGCTGGGAGACGGCGTGGCGTATCAGGACTCCAGCTACAGCCGAGAGCATCAGAACGCCGACGCAGGCAATTATCTCTACACCGAGGTGAACGGCCAGCGCGTCGAGAAGTTCGACCCCAAGACGGTCGACAAGGAAGCGAAAATTGAGCACGTGATGGTCGACACGGACGGTCCCGGCGTTATTTACCGCATGTGGTCCACCAACGTGACCGGCCGCGTTCCGATTATCAATCCCGACACGTGGGTCAGGTTCTATTTCGACGGCTCGACCACGCCGCTGGAGTTCAAGGCCTGCGAGCTGTTCGGGCAGAAGGGCGCCAGGTGGCCGTTCGTTTCTCCGCTGTCCAGGACGTTCGAAAGCGGCAATAACGACCTGGAAGGTCCGGCCAGCATCTGCTACGTTCCCGTCGGATTCGCGAAGCACGTGAAGATCACGACTAACGCTTTGTATTTCTATCATTTCAGCTACATCAAGTATCCGCAGGGCACGCCGGTTGAGACATTCTCGATGGCCCTCGCCGAGAAGCATCGCGGCACGCTTGAGACTGCCGCCAACATGATGCTCAACCGCGGGCAGATGCCCATGCCGCCGGCTGGCGACATGCTGACCAGGTCCGGCACGACGACAGTTGCCGCCGGCCAGACCGCCGTTATTTACAAGGCGGCCGGTCCGGGCGTCGTGCGGGCGCTTTGGATAAAGCTTCAGAGGGCGACCAATCGCAATCTCAAGGGACTGGTTCTACAGATCCGCTATGACGGTTCGTCCGACGACAGCGTCAACGCACCGATAGGCGATTTCTTCGGCCTGCCCTCAAGCGACCTTCGTTACAAGTCGCTGCCGATGGGCTCCACCGATGACGGCTACTACTGCTACTTCCCGATGCCGTTCCGAAAGGATATCACCATTTCCGTCCGCAACGACACCGACGAGGCGGCCACATTGTCGAGCACTGTTTCCGTGGACCCCGCGGCGGTGCCGGAAAAGGCGGGCTACTTCCACGCCGCTTATCACCAGGACAAGAACTGCGCGACGGGCGTGGACTACAACATTCTCGACGTCAGCGGCGCGGCGGGCAAGTATGTCGGCTGCAGCATGTTCATGCAGGGCGGCATCGGCACCGAGGTTATCAGTTTCCTCGAAGGCGACGAAGCCATCTATGTTGACGAAGAAAAAACCTGGCCGCCGCGATGGGTCGGCACGGGCACGGAAGACTACTTCAACGGCTCGTA
>CAZVYJ010000041.1:0-26471 GCA_964631565.1 uncultured Planctomycetaceae bacterium | reverse complement strand
TCCGGCCCCGTATGGGCGGAACACGTATCTCGGCTCCTGTTTTTTGCCGGGTTCCCGGTTCCGGGCTACGGGTTCCCATACGCACAAACATGCCGCCAAAAGCCGCAAATGCCTGAGCGGCATATATTTAAGTTCCGCAGAATCGGGCAGAATCGGGCAGGCGGGGGAATAGAAGGCAATCAAGGGCAACAGGCAGCAGGCAACAGGCCCCAGCTGGAACGAACCGGCGCCAAGGGCGATAGAGGGACAGAAATTGTGCTTCGCAGCGCCTTCGGCATCGGAACGCGTATTCTGGAACCCGGAACCCGTTTCTCCAAACTCTGAACTCAGAACTCAGAACCCTGAACTTGTTTTTAATTCGCAGTTCGCGATTTTCCGCCGCAGGCGGATTGGCGATTTCGAATTTACTCTGAACTCAGAACTCTGAACTACTATTTCGGAATTCGGATTTCGGACCCGCCTTCGCTGAAGCTGCGGCGGGAAGGTTTCGGATTTAAAATTTTGAATTTGTTTCGATATTCGAATTTCGAGTTTCGGATTTTTGTCACAGGCGGGACGCCTGTGCTACCAGCACGGCGTGCAGTTCGCCGGGCGAGTGGACGGTTATCTGCGGCTCGCCGCCCTCGCAGGCGGGTTTGTGTGCGTGGACCTGGCCGGGGATGAGGTACTTTATGGAAAGCCAGCCGAGTCTGTTGGGCGAGACGAAGTCCTTGGAGCTGTTGTCGCCGACGTAGGCGCACCGCTCGTGCGGGACGGCCAGCAGCTCGCGGATTTTTTCGAAGCCGGCCGGTGAAGGCTTCCAGCATTCGCGGCCGAGCTGCTCGGTGAACACCACCGCGTCGAAGAACCGCCCGATTTTGATCGCATCGAGTTTCAGGCGCTGGCCCGGCAGGTAGCCGTCGCTGAGCAGGCCGAGTTTGAAATCGCAGTGCAGCGTCGAAAGCATGCCCGCTGCATGCGGCAGCGGCGTGATGGCCGGGCGATGCTCGCGATATACATTGACGAGCTGTGATATATCATCGTCGGACAGGCCGAGAGTGAACGCGTCGTTAAGTGCGTTGAACGCCCCGGCGGAGTTGCCGGCGAGGAACCTTTGCCACAGCCAGCTGTCAAAGGGCTCGGAACGGTTGAGTTTCCGGCGGAGTGCTTCCGCGACGGCGTGGTAGCCGCTGCGGACGTAGTCGCGTTCGAGATAGAGCGTGTCGTCGAGGTCGAAGACGACGGCTGCGATTTTGCCGGGGAGTGCGGGCATGGCGGCCGGTCCTATCGGAACTGAGGCGCGTCGTAGCCCGGCAGGCCGCTGGGGTCTTCGACTTCGAGGAAGACAGCCTTGTCGTACCGGAGCATGAGGAGGTGGTCCTTGAAGTCGCCGATTTTGGCGGTGATCTTCATGCCGAGCACTTCCTGTATGAGGTATTTCGGCAGGTCGGCGCCGGCGGCAATTGCGAGAGGCGCCCCGCCGCCGAACCGCGGGTTGATTTCGAAGAATCTCGGCACGCCGTCTTTGCTGCGGCGGCACTGGCAGCAGAAGACGCCCCAGATATCGCCGATGATGTTGGCCAGCTTGATTGCTTCGTCAATCAGCGACTGGTCCTTGACGGTGATGCCCTTCTCGACTTCGCCGGAGCGGACGACCAGCCGCTGCCTCGGCACGACGCAGTGGATTTTTCCGTCGCGCGAGCGGTAGACGTCAATGGTGAACTCCTGGCCGGGCACGTACTCCTGCATGATGAGCAGGTCGCCGAAGGTGGCCACGTGGGCCGTAAGCTCGCGTTCGTTGCGGATGACGCCTGTGCCCACGCTAGCGGAGCCGCGAATGGGCTTGACGAAACAGGGATAAAACGGGCTGATGCGAAAATCGCTCAGCGTGAGAGTTTTGATGGTGGCCAGGCCGTGCCTGCCGAGCAGTTCGTTGGTGCGGGCCTTGTCGCGGCAAAGCGTGACGGCCTCCTCGGAGCCGATCATGACATCGCAGCCGGCATCCCTGAAACGGTCGCGATGCCTGGCGAGGCTTCGCAGGTCCAGGTCGGTCAGAGGAACAACCAGGCCGATTTTGTGCTTCTTCACCAGGCTGAGCAGGTGAGGCACATACTCGATGCGGCCGGCGGGCATTATCGTAAGGCCTTGGTCGGCAATATGATACGCCGGCGAAGCGCTGGTGATATCGGCGGCGTAAAGAGTACCGCTGACATTCAGCTCGGCCATAGCCTTGCGGAACGCTTCTATCAGCGATACCCGCCGTCCGGCACAGGTGAACAGAATGTTAAGGTTATTTTTGCTAATTTCTACGGTTCTCCGTATCCGCCGCAGAATCGCCGGTATCTTCTGCGTCAGAAGACATGCCTTCGTAATCCTGGTTCTTACTATATCGGCATTCGTAAATCCTGGCTTTTCCACCAAATGCCGACCTGATTGTTTCAAAAATTATCTTCAAGTCCAGCCAAAAATTACGGTGATCCACGTACCAGATATCATGCTCGATTTTATCTTCATGCGTCATTTCCGCCCCGCCGGTTATCTGGGCGTATCCGGTTATACCGGGGCGGACTTCAAGTCGCCGCCTCTGATGTGCGTTCCAGAGTTCGGCCTGGCGTTCATAGAGCGGCCGCGGGCCGACCAGGCTCATCTGGCCGAGCAGCACGTTGAAAAGCTGCGGCAGCTCGTCGATTCGGGTTTCCCTGAGGAATCTGCCGAATTTTGTCAGACGAGGGTCTGCACCGTCATGCGGCGAATTACCGTATGGATGGACGTCGGCTTTCATTGTGCGAAACTTCAGCATCGTGAACGGCCTGCCCTTCCACCCGGCGCGGCGCTGGCGGAAGATGGCCGGCCCCTTGGATTCGAGCCGGATGATTATCGCAATGATCAACATCGGCACAGAAAGCAGGACTATGCCGGACACGCTGCAGAAAATGTCAAAGAGGCGCTTCAACATGGGTTAACATCGTTCAACGTCATCGACAGGACAAAACTCCGCATGCCGTTTGGGCAGAATTGCCGGACAACTCGGACGCGCGTAAATATGATAAATATATCAGCCCAGGTTTTCTTTGTACCAGTTTATGGCCATTTCGAGGCCTTCTTCAAAGTAAACCTTCGGTTCATATCCTATTGTATCTTTAGCCCTGGAAATGTCAGCAAGAGAATGCCTGACGTCGCCTGGGCGCGGCTTGCCATGAAGCACCTTCACCTTGCTGCCGAGCAGCGATTTGAGTTTTTCGGCGACATGGTTGATGCTTGTGTGCCGGCTGCATGCGATGTTCACGGCCCGGCCGTTGCACACTTTCGCCGGGGCGTTGGCGGCAAGCCAGTTCGCCTCGCAGACGTTCTGTATATAGCAGAAGTCCCGCGTCTGCTCGCCGTCGCCGTCTATGACCGGAGATTCGCCCCGCAGCAATTTGCTGACGAATATCGGTATCACAGCGGCGTAAGCGCCGGTGGGGTCCTGGAAAGGTCCGAACACGTTGAAATACCGCAGGCAGAGCGTTTCAAGGCCGTAGACGGCCGCGTAGCCCTGCATGTAGGCCTCGCACGCAACCTTGCCGGCGGCGTAAGGGCTTATGGGCATGGGCACCATGTTTTCGTGCTTGGGGGACGTCGGCTGGTCGCCATAGGCGCTGGACGAGCCGGCGAATATTACGCGCTTCACGTCGCAGGCGCGGGCGGCTTCGAGAACGGTTATCGTTCCGTTGACGTTGACGTCATGGCTGGTTACCGGGTCCGCCACGCTGCGGGGAACCGAACCGAGGGCCGCTTCATGAAAAATCGCCGTGCATCCCGAAGTCGCCTTTTTAACAACATCGAAGTCGCGGACATCGCCCTCGATAAGTTTTATCCTTTTGGCGATGTCGGTAATGTTCTCTCTTTTGCCGGTCGAAAAATCGTCCAGTACTACAACATCATGTCCCTTGTCCAGCAGGAACCTGGCCAGATTGCAACCTATGAATCCCGCACCGCCCGTCACCAGATATTTTGCCATAATATGGTCAATCCCTTCAGTACTGCAGGCTCAAGTCCGTGCCTTTTCGTAGGCGATTATCTGCCTGAGCGTTTCATCGAGAGTACGCTTCGGTTCGTAGCCGATGAGTTTCCTGACCTTGCTCAGGTCCGGCATTCTCATAAGCATATCGTCAAAAGGCCGGCCGTAGGCTTCTTCATACGTCAGGAACGATTTTGCGGACTTCGAGCCGGTCATCTCGATTACCTTATCGGCCAGGCCTTCGATTGTTATCGACTCAGTCGTGCCGATATTGATGACCTGCCCTACCGCGGCATCGCAGACGATAAGCTTCTGAAGAGCCTCGACCACGTCCGCTACATTGCAGAAGCATCTGCTCTGTTTGCCCGTGCCGTAAATTTCGATGGGTTTGTTCGTCATCGCCCTTCTGACAAATCGCGGCACGACCATGCCGTACTGGCCGGTCTGACGCGGGCCGACCGTGTTGAAGAACCGGACCACTATCGTGTCCAGACCGTACTGGTCGTGATACGCCAGCGCGAGAAATTCGTCCACCATTTTGCTGCAGGCGTAGCTCCAGCGGGTGAAACGGGTGGAGCCCAGGGTCGTGTCGTCGTCCTCATTGAACGGAGCCTTGGTGTTCTTGCCGTAAACCTCGGACGTGGAAGCGATGAGTATCTTGCGCCTGAACTTGTTGGCGAGATTCAGCATTACCTCCGAGCCGTGGATGTTCGTCTCGATGGTATGCACGGGCCTGTCCACGATAAGCTGCACACCGACGGCGGCCGCCAGGTGAAATATGATATCGCACCGGTCCACCAGGGCGGTCATGGTCGTCTCGTTGCGGACCGATTCGCGGACAAACCGGAATTTCTTCTGTTCCAATACGCCGGCGAGATTGTTCATGGACCCGGTCGACAGATCGTCCACCACCACTACGCTGTGTCCGTCCCGCAGCATGGCCTCGGCCAGATGCGACCCGATGAATCCCGCGCCGCCTGTTATAAGTATGTTCATCTATCAGACCTTTGTGTTCGAGTCATTAAGACCAGTCCCAAGAGGATACACACCCTTAAACGCGTGAGCAACCTTCTTGAAGGCGTATCTGCTTCAGAAGCCGGGCAGAAAGTCACGTTCTGCCTCAAAAAGCTCTTCTGTCATTTTCTTGATTTCGGCCGGGCTGCAGACTGCGGCCGTCAGCGGATCCAGCATCAGTGCGAGGGCGGCTGCTTCGCGAGACTTCTCGATACATGCGGTCGCCGCAAGGTCGAACATGCGCATGTTCGAATCGCATATGGCTGCACACTGAGGCGGCAGCGGCCCGAATTTCTGCGGAGTGATGCCGTCACCATCTATCCGGCAGGCCACTTCAACCACGCCGTCGAGCGGGAGGTTGTCAATCAGGCCGTCGTTTGGCACGGTGAAATACGCCGTATACGGCGAGCCGGACTCGAGAGCCTGTATCGTGTAGCTTGCAAATTCCCGCGAACGTGTCGTGCGCAGTTTCTCTTCGCCGGTGAGCTGCTTTCGCTTCCAGTCGTCGGCGCCCTCTCGCCACTTGGGCCAGTTGCGGGCGTAAAAGCCGCTCTCTCCGAGATACCCGCCGCGGCAGTATTTTTCGATGAGGTCGGGCCGCTTGCGATAGTAAGGCAGGTACTCGCTGAGGTGCCCGCTGGATTCGGTAATGAAATAGCCGAAGTGCAGCATCATGTCGAAACGGACGGGGTCTTTTTCGTAGGTTTCCCTGTCGTTGAGCGCCTTGTCGCGAAGCACCGGGTAAAGGTCTTTGCCGTTGTGCGACAGTTCAGTGAACCATGCCAGATGGTTGATGCCGGCGCATTTCCATTTCATTTCTTCATACGGCACGCCGGCATACGAGGCGAGCGCACTGCTGGTGCTCTGTACGCTGTGGCAGACGCCAACCACCTTGATTTTGCTGGTTCGGCTGGCGGCGAGGCACATTATGCTCATCGGGTTGGTGTAGTTCAGGAACACCGCTTTGGGTGCGAGTTCTTCGAGGTCTTTCAGCACATCCAGGAAGACCGGCACGGTCCGCAGCGCTTTGAACAGACCGCCCGGCCCTATAGTGTCGCCGATGCACTGCAGCACGCCGTAGCGGGCCGGAATGTCGTTATCGAACCCGACGCAGTCCACGCCGCTGACCTCGATGCAATTGATGACATAGTCCGTGTCGGCCAGAACCTCTCGCCGCTCGGTGGTGGCGGTGAGCTTCCAGTCCTTCGAATGAAACTCTATGAGCTTCCTGCCGATCTCCGCCGACAGTCCCAGCCTGGCGACGTCGATATCGACAAGGGCGATTTCGCCCCTGTCCGCACCGGGGATGTTGAGGATGTCGTTGAACAGCGTCACGAAGAAGCCGCTGCCTGCCCCGAGGAAAACGACTTTCAAAGGCCGGCTGATGCCCGCATTGAATGTAACCTTGTCAGCCCGCCCGCTATGCTCGTAATGCGACTCTGTACGATCCGCCATATGAATACCTTTCAAAAACGGCGATACGCCGAAAGAAAGCCACTCTTACATCGCCAGCAGTTCTTCCTCGCGCTGCCGGAAGTACCTGGCCGTCTGATTCACCATTCTGTCGAGAAGCGCCTTGTCAGGCTTGCCGAACATCGCGGGATATGGATTGCCGCCCGGCCCGAGAGGTTCAGGCGTTACGAACTTGCCGTCCGTGTTGTAGCCGACCAGGTAGAGCGCCATGATAATGGTATCGAGGTCCATCGAACCCTCACCGAGTGCGCAGCGGTTGCTGTCGGCCATGTGAAGATTGGTCAGCATGTCGCCTGCTTCCAGAAGCGCCTCGCCTATGTGCGACTCCTCCACCTGCATGTGGTATACGTCGCCGTTGATATGCCTGATGCCCGGATGGTTCACTGCGGCGATATATTTTTTCGCGTCGGCGATAGTGTGGCAGAAGCTTACTTCCGCGGCCCGAATCGGCTCGACTGCGCCTTTGACCTTATGCTTCACGAACTCGTCCGCGATAATCTGCAGCGTCTCGACGCTTCGGTCGAATTCCATCGCGTCGTAGGGGTCTGGACGGCCGACCGCGCCGGGCACGACGAGGATGTATTTCGCCTTGACCGCCTCAGCGAATGCGGTTTCGCGACGGAGATAATCAATCGCCGCCTGGCGGTGTCTGGCGTTAACGCTGGACAGGTCCTGGTCCGCGCCGAACATGCCGCAGATGCCGGCGACTTCCATGCCGTTGTCGCGGAGAATCCTGAGCGTCTCGGCCGGCTTGTAGCCAAGATCGTCGCCGTAGTGGTTGCCGTGCAATTCGATATATTTGATGCCGGCCTTGGAAAGCCTCGCCGCGGAATCGGCGAGTTTCTCCAGGCCGAAACCCCAGTTGCTCCACGACAGGTTCAGACGTCGCTGGAACTTCTTCGGATTGGCCTTCCTGGCCTCGATAAACGCCGTGCGTATTTTCTCGTTTTTCCGCTCAAAGTTCTGTTTTTTCATATTGGTTCCTCTTGCTGTCATCGCCGGAGTCGCCTGCTGCCGGATTTCCAAACACTTACAGGATAAAATAGTAACGCCAAATTCACCCCCCGTCAGCATTAAAACGGAGGCGCTTATGCGATAAAAGTCGAAGATATCCACTAAAACAGGGCAAATCAGTTCTTGACCCGGCCGCCTCCGGCCTGTAGAAAGTCCTGTTCAAATAACGACAAACTGCAAGGAGTCAAAACATGGCAGAACTGAAGATTTATTATGATAAAGACGGTTCACTTAAGCCGTTGAAAGACAAGACAGTAGCTATAATCGGTTTCGGCAGCCAAGGCCATGCCCATGCCCAGAACCTGCGCGACAGCGGCGTAAAGGTAATCGTCGCCGAGCTGGAAGGCACGAACAACTACAAGCTGGCCGTCAAGGCCGGCTTCAAGCCCATGACCGCAGCCGAGGCCACCAAGAAAGCCGACTTGATTATCATCACCCTGCCGGACGAGGTTCAGGCGACGGTGTATAAGAAAGATATCGCCCCAAACCTTACCCCCGGCAAGACGCTCGGCTTCTGCCACGGGTTCAATATTCGTTTCGGGCAGATTGTCCCGCCGGAAGGCGTTGACGTCGTGATGATCGCCCCCAAAGGCCCCGGCCACACCGTACGAAGCTGCTACGAGGAAGGCTCCGGCGTGCCCTGCCTTATCGCAATCGAGAAGAATGCCACAGGCAAGGCGCACGACCTGGCGATGGCGTGGGCGATCGGCATCGGCGGCGGGCGGGCCGGCATCATCGAAACCACGTTCACCGAAGAAACCGAAACCGACCTGTTCGGCGAACAGGCGGTTCTGTGCGGCGGCCTGACCTCGCTGGTGAAGGCCGGGTTTGAAACACTCGTCGAAGCCGGTTATCAGCCTGGCATCGCATATTTCGAAGTTCTGCACGAGCTGCTGCTCATCATCAAGCTGATGGCCGAGGGCGGCATCTGCTACATGCGGTACAGCATCTCCAACACGGCCGAATACGGCGACATGGTCGTCGGCCCCAAAGTTATCGACAAGCATGTGAAAGAAAACATGAAGAAGGTGCTGACCGCGATTCAGGACGGCAGCTTCGCGAAGGAATGGCTGGCTGAATGCAAGGCCGGCAAGCCGAACTTCAAGAGGCTTTACCAGGCCGACAAGAACCACCCGATCGAAGTGGTCGGCCGACAGCTCCGCAAGATGTTCTCCTGGATGGAAGCAAAAGAAGCGCCTGAAGAAGATTAATTTCCTCCATTCAACTTATGTGAATTCGAGGCCCGTCGGACTCAAACCGACGGGCCTTTTTTCATAATGTCCACGGCATGAAAATTCCGTCATTCTGGACTTCAACCGGCAAAGCACTCTGTCATCTCGACAACGTAATGCCTTCTGGGAGCAGGAGTAATAGTTTTCGCCCCGCTGCTGCCCGTATCAACCATGCCCAGCCCCGCCGCCCGACTGGTCCGGAGAATGACCTGAGGCGTATCATACTTTCGGCGGAACAACATCTTAGCGGAAGCGGACTGCCATGACGAACAGTCAATCAGGGCCGGAATCTGAAGCACCTCGTATTCTTATTGTTGATGACGAACCGGTGGTTCGCACATACCTCATGCGCGTCCTGGACAGGACCAAATGCTATGAACTGCACGAGGCCGCCGACGGTATCGAAGCCCAGGGCATGCTTACATCCACCGACTACGACCTCGTGATTACCGACCTTCAGATGCCCGGCATGGGCGGACTGGAGCTTATGCGCTGGGCCCAGGAAAACCGCCCCGGAACGACATGGATAATCCTCACCGGGCACGGCACGCTCGAGGACGCCGTCGAGGCCATACACATAGGGGCTTTCGATTTCATCTGCAAGCCGCTGGAGACCCCGGACGTTCTGGAGGTGACCGTCCGCAACGCACTGCGACAAAGGCGGCTCGAAGCTGAGCGGACGCATCTGCATAATGAGATAGAATTCCGCAACGAGCGCCTGCAGGAGCAGGTAAACCAGTTGAAAGACGCTTGCCAGCTTCTCTGCAACCAGGCTGAGATTATCGAGGAAGACCTGTATCGGGCCGAGTTAATCCAGCAGGCCCTGCTGCCGCGTTCGATGCCCAAAGTAAAAGGTTATTCCATAAACGCCCTGTACCGTCCCAGCCGCAATGTGGGCGGCGATCTATACGACATTGTGCGATTCGATAACCGAACGCTGGGCTTTTACGTTGCCGACGCGGCCGGCCACGGCGTCAGCGCCGCGATGCTGGCGGTTCTGTTCAAGCACCGTCTCAGGACGATAGAGGAAAGTTCATCCAGGCCGCTTCAGCCGGCACAGGTGCTGAACCTCGTCAATAAATGCATAATAAACGAGTGCCACGCGCCTGGCATGTTCGTTACGGTGGCTTACTGCCTGCTCGATACGCAGAACGGCAAGCTGTCTGCGGCGTCGGCCGGGCACCCCCCGCTGATTATCCAGAGGGCCTCCGGCGACTGCGAGATGGTATACCACACCGGCCCGGCGCTGGGTCTCAGTGAAAACGCAAGCTACACCGAATTTCAGACCACGCTCGCCCCGCATGACAGGCTTATGCTGTTCACCGACGGACTGCTGAAATCAGACGGTACGACCGCCCTCGTGGCGGAAGTGATTGTCGAAAGCCTAAACAACAGCAAGCTCAAGGGACAGGCGGTGCTGAACTCGCTGCTGAAGAAGGCAACGAAGCACAAGGAGACAACGTACCAGGAAGATGATATAACAATGCTGCTGATTTCGGCGGAGAAAACTTCCTGCGAACTTGATAACGGAACGCCCGAAAAAAACCATATCGAGCCTGCAGCCGCATTGCCGGGCACAAGCGTGCTTGTCGGCAACAGCGACAAAAGCACAACCATAAGCCTCATCGGCCGGGGAACATGGACTTACGCCACGCCGTTCTTCGAAACTTTAGCATCCGAGATAAAAAACAAGCACGCGATTATCATAGACCTGTCAAAGTGCACCTATCTGGACAGCACTTTTCTCGGCACCATACAGGAAATCGTCATTACGGCCATTCACGCTCGCTCCGGTGTGGCGATTCACGGGATGGCGCCGGAAATAAGGCAACTCTTCGAAGAACTCGGCATGGAAAACGTTCTGGCGTGCGCAAAGAGCACGCCGGCCCCGCTGCCCGAAAAAATGTCGCCGCTGCGTGAGTCTATAGAAAGCGGCCCTGCCCAGATGAACCGCATCATGACCGCACACAAAGTGCTCGCCTCGATGAACGAGGCAAATCGTCAGCAGTTTACGAACCTCATCCAGGGACTGCAGAAGGAACTGCAGCGGACGTCGTCCTGATATCCCGCAACTCTCAATGGGCGGCGACAGGCTGAGGCGACGCCGCCTTCTTTTCCACAACAGATGAATGTCGCGGAATCTCGTCCGCCCGTCCGGTGATTATCCAGAATATATCCGTGTTCATCATGACGCCGCGAACGCGATTGGCGCCCGGGCCTTTGGCATAGACTGGAACATTCGCGCCTGTATGCCCGCCACTCGACCATGATACTACCGGAAGCTCTCCCTTGCCCTTGTTCTCGAGAACCTTCAGGCCGCCGGTCTCATGGTCAGCGGTGACGAGCACCAGCGTGTCGTCGCGATCCTTCGCCCAGTCGAGAACGACCTTGACGGCCATGTCGAACTCGAGCGTTTCGTATATGTTATGCGGCAGCCTGTTTTCGTGACCGGCATGGTCGATGCGCCCGCCCTCCACCATGAGGAAGAAGCCGTTGGGACCGGCATCGAGCAGTTCAAGGGCCTTGCGGGTCATCTCGGACAGATGCGGCTGCGTATCGTACGTTGTATTCGCAGCCACGGCGTAGTCGTATTCATATGGCATGCAATCGCCGCCGGGACCGAACTGGCCGGAAACAAAACAATCCGGAGCCGGCGTCAGGGCGTTCATCTCATCGCGCGACGTGACGACTTTGTAGCCGGCCGCCTCGGCCTTCTCTCGCGTCACGCCGACAACCTCGCCAGACCTGCCGCCAAACCCGCCGAAAAGCACATTGGGCCTCGACTGTTCGAGGAGGCATTGGGCTATTTTGTCGAGCATGCCGCGGTTTTCAGCGTGGGCGCCGAAAGTGGCGGGCGTCGCATGAGTTATATACGCCGTTGTCACCAAGCCGGTCATTTTGCCTTCGTCGCGGCTGTATTCCAACGCGGTAAGAAGCGGTGTTCCGTCGCCGGGGATGGCCATGGACACCACGCCGTTGTAGACCTTCCTGCCGGTCGCTATCGCCGTGCCTCCGGCGGCGGAGTCGGTAATTTCATTCTCGCCGTTGGCCGGATAAGTTCTCAACTCGCCCCTGTAAGGCAGCCGTTGCATCGCCAACCGGCCGTCGCGACCGTAAGCATATATGCTGGCGGCCTTGGTCTGCTCGAACCCCATGCCGTCGCCGATAAGCACAATCACGTTCCTCGGCTTCTCGGCCTGGCAGCCGACCAGCAGGGAAGAGCCAAGCAGCAATAAAAAGGCAAGACGGAATGCGAATCCAAACTTATTCGGTGCAAAGTGTTTCATACTGACAAACATCCTTTCGGTATGGTGCGGGAAGACACCTCGAAAAATAATGGTTAAAACAAACAGTCAAGGCGGAACAGTTCACATGCCGCCTTAAACTGCCGTCGGCAGCAGAAAGTACGCAGAAATATCTGATCTTGCATCCCTAAAAATATTTTGATTACTTGGCGATTTCCTTCCAGAGCGTCTGCTCAGCCTTGCTGAACCTGGTGAAGGATTCCTCCACCTGTTTGCGGATTTTCTCAAGCTGCGGATCGTCTTTCGGAATGCCGTCCGGATTGGACTTTGCAAGCGCTTCGAGCCTCATGAGGGCCTGATCCAGCTGCTCCGCCCCGCTGAGGAACGCCCTTGCCGCATCCGCGATATTCTCCGATTCAACATCTCCCGGCTCGGGCTTGCGGATGAGCTTCCACGGGCTTCGCCGGATTTCCTTGCTGGTGGCCTTCAGATTCGCCGAGACAAGCGTCATGTTGTCTATAAGTTCGTCGATGCGGTCGCGATTGACCACGACAATGCTTTTGACCTCAGTTGAAACGACACGGAAATCCTTGACGATCTCAAACACTTCGTCGCTCGTCCTGCGCAGCTTGGTCATAATCTCGGGCAGATTTGTTCGGGCGTCGGCCGTTATGGCGGTAATATCGTCCATGCCTGTATGCGTCTTGGCCAGGAGCGACTCGGAATTGGTGATGTCGGTTTCCTGCCTGATGGCCTGGGCAATCGCCTTGATGTCAACTGACGCATCCGACAAGCTGGCGAGTATCGCATGCATCTTGTAAAGAATCGTCGTGCTCTTGCTGGCGTCGAGTTCGTTTTTGACCACGCTTATGGCCTGGCTGATGTCCGCAATCGCCTTGTCGAGCCCGCCGGAAATCATAATCGGATGTTCTTCGTCAGCCGGCGCATCCGACTTGCCTATCGCCGTTATGACGATCTTGGCGGAGCCGACCGGCGGGCTTGCGACCATGGCCTGTCCGTCGGACTTCACACGGATATCCTCGCGTTCCAGCCTGGCCTGATATATGCACCTGTCATCCTTGTACTCGACGCTCACAATCTGCCCCACCTTGGCGTCGCCGATAGTAACGACGTCGCCTTCCTTCAGTCCGAGGCTGCCATTGGACAGGGGCGAATAAAAGCTCACCAGCTGGCCTTTGGTCTTCAACAACCCGCTCGCGCCAAGCCAGAGTATGACCACCAGCATCAGCACAATCGCAGCAACCACGAAAAGCCCCGCCGTCAGCTCGTTTCTTTTTTTCCTGGGCATATCTCAAATCTCCATTTGAGTCTTAATCTCAATTTTCGCTCACCAGCCGTCAGCCGCTTCAAGAAGGTCTTCCTCGTAACCCGTACTAAGCCGCCGCCGGGTAATCGGCCCCTGCGAATCGCCCCGCAGGAACTGCCTTATCAGGTCCGTATTCTCGTCGCCGGTAGGCCGGCCGTCCCTGATAGCCTCGAATTCCTCGCGTTTGCCGACCATCAGCACCCTGCCGCAATCGAGCATCGCCATTCGGTCGGCGATTCTGAAGGCCGAGTCCATCTCGTGCGTCACGACCACGCTTGTAACGCCGAGCTTCCGTGACAGGTCCATCATGAGTTGGTCTATTTCCGCCGACGTCACCGGGTCCAGGCCCGCTGACGGCTCGTCATAAAAAAGAATTTCCGGGTCGAGCGCTATCGCGCGTGCCAGGCCCGCCCGCTTTTTCATGCCGCCGGATATTTCAGCCGGCATGAGGTTCATGGCGTGCCTCAGCCCGACAAGTTCCAGTTTCATGCGGACCATGATATCTATCGTGTCGGCGTCGAGGTTCGTATGCTCCTTCAGCGGAAGCGCCACGTTTTCCCCGACCGTCATCGAGTTGAACAATGCCCCCGACTGGAACAGGATGCCGAACCGTTTTCGCATCTCATCAAGCTGGGACTCGTCCATCATCTCAAGGTTCTGTCCCAGCATCTCGACATATCCCTCGTCGGGCATGAACGAGCCTATCATGTGCCTCAGCAGCGTGCTCTTGCCGCAGCCCGATCCGCCCATGATGACCATGGTTTCGCCGGGTTGAATATCAAGGGTGACGCCGTCGAGCACGACCCGGTCGCCGAAACGCTTGACAAGGTTGTGAACCCTGATGGCTGCTGAATTCGTTTTGTCGGCTGTGTCCGGCATTGCCTTTTAAATCTCAAATTTCAGATATCAAATTCATGTCGCCGCTACAGGTTAAACACGAAGAATATCATCGTAAACACGCATGCCGCACTGATGATCGCGACGATCGAATAAACCACCGTCATCGTGGTGGCCTTGCCGACGCCCTCGGCCCCGCCGCGAACCTTCAGGCCTTCGTAGCATGCTATGAGGCTTATCAGGACGCCGAAAACTCCGGCCATTATCAGGCCGGTGTACAAATCCTTGTACTGAAGCTGCTCTCGCGTGCGATCCCAGTAGCCTATGTACACGTCCGGGCCCAGCACCAGCAGCGAGGTAATCCACCCGCCGATAACTATCATCAGGTCGGCGATTATCGTAAGCATGACCATCATTATGAACGTGGCCAGCACTCGCGGCACGACAAGGTAGCGGACGGGGTTCATGGCCATCGCTTCCATGGCTTCTATTTCCTCGGCGACGACCATGGTGCCGATTTCCGCGGCTATCGACGCGCCGGCGAAACCGCTCAGCACGACGGCTGTGATAATCGGGCCTAGCATGCGGAAGCCGGCCACCGCGATAATATTCGCGACAAGCGGATGCTGCTGCCACGGGTCGCGAAGAGGCGGGGTCATCTGCAGGGCGAGAATGACGCCGATGAAGGCCTGTACCAGCACGACAATTCCAAGGCTGCGAACGCCGACGCGGACCATCTGGGCCGCCAGCGCTTCACGCCCGAGGCGAACCTTGCGTGTAAAAAGCCCGCGGAAGGTCCATCGCGCTATCATGCCGAGCAGCAAAGCCAGGCCGCCTGCATAGATGAAGGCGGCAAGCACCTTCGCCCCGAGCGCCTCGATCGGATTTCGTCTGGCCTGGCTGCCGTCCACTAGGCGAGAGCCTCCTCTTCAGTGGCGTATATATCGAAAACCGTATCCAGCCTTGTAATCTCGAAAACGCTGCGGACCCTGTCTGACATGGCGGCCAGCCTCATCGGCATGCCCATGCGGCGAACGCGGCTCAGCAGCTTCACCAGCGACGCCACGCCGGATGAATCCATGTAGGAAACCCTGCTCAGATTCACGATCATCCGCTGCGGGTTTTCATCCAGTACATCCAGCAAAGCCCGCTGAAAAGCCAGGCTTCGATGCAGGTCGATATCTCCGACGGCGTCGACAACAGCCGTTCTGTCGATCCAGCGGACGTTTTCCACGGGTGAACCGGCTTCGTCGTTCATTTCGTTTCCGCCTCTTGGAGAGCTTTTATCATCGTCAGCGTAGTTCCGCCTCCATGCGCCGGCGTATATTCCACGCTGTCCATGCACTTTGTAATTATATGAACGCCAAGTCCGCCCGGCCGGACATCGGCCAGGTCGCGCGACTTGATCTTCGAACGGTCCACGCATTTGCCGAAATCCCGCAGGCGTATGCAGACCCCGGCCTTATGGTCCGACTCGAACGATTCCAGTTCTATTTCGATAGGCTTGTCGGCCGCCCCGTCGTAAGCATGCCTTATGATGTTGGTCATGGCTTCATCAAGGCTCAGCACGATATTACCGGCGGCATCCTCGCTGAATCCGATCAGTTCGCAGAATTTTTCCGCCGCCGCCCGAACCACAGGAAGATGGCTCGGCGTTGACAAAATACTAATTTTTATCGGGTTGTTCGGTTTTATGTGCATCGTTTTCCACGGTATCCGGCTTTGCGGTCAGATTCCGTTCCTCCAGATATTGCCGCCACCTGCCTACGGCTTCCTTGCGCTTCGCGTCCGGCTCCCATGGCTTGTAGCCTTTATCTTCGCCGGTGATTTTCTGAAGTGCGATTATGGCAAAGAACCGCACGTCCGATTCGCTGTCGGTCAGCCGGTCCACAAGATACGGAACCGACTTCTGGTCTTTCAGCTTGCCTGCCTGAACAATCGCTTTTATGCGGACGGCCGGGTCTTCATCCTGAAATTGCTGATACAACTCCGGACCGGAAGGGCCGCAACCCGCCGCTGCGAGAACCAACAGCAACGGCACACAGAATTTGAGTGGCAGATTCTTCACGCTTTATCCGTCAGTAAGATTTGACAAGAAATAACTTAGCAGGATTATAGAACGCCTGCCCCGCCGTTCCAAGTGGTTAATTGCCTCTTATCGCTTCAGACTGGAAACCAGTTGATGCGCCAACCGTGTCGGTTCGGGCAGGCGGACGCCCCGGCCGGCCCGCAGCGTCCAGCGAACCGCCTCAGCCAGCGTAATGCGATGCCCCACGGAAATAAACAGCGGTTTGACGTTATCTCGCGTCACAAGCACAGCGCCGATTACTTTGCCATCATACATAAGCCGCCGGCAGCAGCCCCTCGTCCGCCCGGGCCGGCGATATTCGCCGCAAAGCAGGCTCTTGGCGACTCCGATTGTCGGAATGTCCAGCCAAAGCCCCACGTGGCTGGCAAGCCCCAGTCCGCGCGGATGGGCCAGCCCCTGCCCGTCGCACATGAGCAGGTCAGGCATGTATCGCAGCTTCTTCACCGCAGCGATAACTGCCGGCGCTTCGCGGAAACTGAGCAGCCCCGGAACATAAGGAAAACCACAGGGCTGAACGACAGTGGCGGAATCGATGACTTTCATCGATTTGACGCCGCAGAGAACGGCTGCGGCGATTATCCGCCGCCCGTCGTCCAGAAACGCACAGTCCGTGCCTGCGACGGTGAGGATATCATGGTCAAGCGGCTGCGATATGACCTTGCGAGCAAGAGAACGCTGAAGTTCGATTGCTTTCTTCGGCGAGATGTCCCATCGATGCCGAAGCATGGCGTATTTCCCGGTCAGAGGCCCAGCACGTCGAGCATGGAATACAGGCCGGCCGGCTTGTTGGCCACCCACTGTGCCGCGCGAAGCGCGCCGCGGACGAAAGTGTCTCGCGTGTGAGCCGAATGGGAAATACTTATGGTCTCGCCGAGATTGCCGAAGTAAACCGTGTGCTCGCCGACCGTGTCACCGACCCGCAGTGCATGCATGCCGATTTCACCCGGCTTTCGCGGGCACTGTCCGCCGCGGCCGTAGATCAGCGTCTCGCCCGGGTCCTTGCCTGTGGCTGCACAAATCGACTTCGCCAGCGCCAGGGCCGTGCCGGACGGGGCGTCCTTCTTGAACCGGTGATGCGTCTCGGCTATTTCAATGTCATAGTCGCTGCCGAGCGCTTTTGCGACGTCGGCGACGACTTTCAGCAGCACGTTGACGCCGACAGACATGTTGGCCGCATGGACAATAGCTATTTTCGAAGAGGCGTCCGCGACCTCCGCCTGCTGCGACGGCGTCAGCCCCGTCGTGCCGATGACCATAGCGATGTTTTTCTCGCGGCAGACGTCCAGCCAGCCTATCGTACCTTCAGGCAGCGAGAAGTCGATGAGCACGTTCGGCGTGTCCTGCAGCGTGTCGGTGACCTTCAGGCCGAAGGCGCCCACTCCGGCCAGTTCGCCGACATCCTGGCCGATGGCTGCATTACCGTGCATTTCCATGGCGGAGACAATATCGAACTGCTCGCTCTCAATCGCCAGGGCCGTTATCCGCCGCCCCATCCGTCCCGCCGCTCCGGTTATAGCTATCTTTACCATTGTGGTATCCTCTTGCTTTGTTAGGCTCTGTCTGAAAACTACGGAAAATCTATTATATTGAGGGCGCCACGGGATGCTTGCATCCCGTGTTGCTTCCCGGCGGACACGGCCCCTGAGGGGCCGCGCCACCCACTTTATCGAGTTATCAGACAAAGCCTGCAGCCAGATTACACCGAATCGAGGTGAATTATCAACACCCGCGGATACTTCGGCTCAGACATTGGCGAGAATAAAATGCCGCACCGCCTCGACGTCGTTCGGCAGCAATTCGCAGCGGGTCGGCAGATTCGCCAGCGCCTCGACGACCGGGTGGCGGGCGACATCCCTGCCGACGGCTTTCGCGATGGCCTCCGGAAACTTGGCCGGGTGCGCAGTGGCGAGGCAGACAGTCGGACACTTCGGTTCGGGCAGTTTGCCGGCGACCGAAACGCCGACGGCCGTGTGCGGGTCCAGCAGATAATCGTACCGCCTGTAATACTCGCCGATTGCTGCAAGGCAATCTTCCTCGCTTGCTGCCCCGGCGACAAAATCGGCGTCAACCGCCCCGTTGGCCGACGGGGCCACGCGCAGCGAGCCGGTCTCGGCGAACTGCCGCATCGTATCGCGCAGCCGGGCCGAATCGCAGCCGAGTTTGTAATAAAGGTACCGCTCGAAATTGCTGGCCACCTGGATATCCATTGACGGCGACATCGTCCGGACAACTTTTCCGAGGGAATACTCGCCGGTATTGAAGAACCGCGAGAGGATGTCGTTGCGGTTGGTCGCCAGTATGAGCCTGCGTATCGGAGCGCCCATTTTCATGGCGTACCAGCCCGCCAGCACATCTCCGAAGTTGCCCGTCGGAACGGCCACCCGGATGCTTTTCGCGCCGGTCGCCGCCTGCACATCGAATGCAGCCTTGAAATAGTACACAATCTGGGCCATCACCCTCGCCCAGTTAACCGAGTTGATAGCCCCGAGCGACACCCGCCGCTTGAAATCAAGGTCGGAAAAGAGCGTTTTCATGATCCGCTGGCAGTCGTCGAACGTTCCGTCAACGGCGAGATTGTGAACGTTGGCGTCCATGACAGTCGTCATCTGGAGTTCCTGCACGCGCGAAACCGCGCCGCGAGGATGCATGACGAAAATATTCACGCCCTGCCTGCCGCGAACGCCCGCGATGGCCGCCGAGCCCGTGTCGCCGCTGGTCGCGCCGAGGATGTTCAGCCGCTCGCCGGTGAGCGAAAGAATGTATTCGAACAGCCTGCCGAGAAACTGCAGCGCAATATCCTTGAACGCCAGCGTCGGGCCGTGCCACAGCTCCGCAACAAAAACATCACCCGCCGGAACCACCGGCACGACAGCCGGCGGGAACGCTTCGGCGTAAGTTTCGTTCACCAGCTTTTGCAGGTCTGCCTGCGGTATGTCGCTTACGAACTGCCGGAACACTTCGAAAGCGAGAGCGGAATAGCCCAGCCTGCGCCATTCATTCAGTCCGCCTCGAACATCCGGTATCGACCGAGGTATCACAAGCCCGCCGTCATCGGCAAGGCCCATCATCACCGCCCGGCAGAATTCGACCGGTTCGATTTGTCCTCGTGTCGAGATATACTTCATGTCAACTTCCAATCAGTCAATGCTCAATTGGTGAGTGCCACGGGATGCTTGCATCCCGTGTAGCTTCCCGGCGGACACGGCCCCTGAGGGTCCGTGCCACCCACTGAGTTAATGTTATAAATCAATTGAACTATAATCTGCCGAATTTCCGCTCTTCCTTTTGCTGCTGCTTTGTCGCATCCTGGAGAAGTTTCTTTTCCTTTTTCGTCAGGCTGGCGATGCCTTCGTCATGAATCTTGTCGAGAATCCTGTCTATTTCAGCCTGCCTGTCTGCCCGCTGCTGCATTTTCCGCCGCCAGGCGCCTTCGTTTGTGCCGGCAGCGACTGACGCCCCGGAGCCTCTGAATTTCGGAACGCCCCACACCCAGACAGCAGCCGCTGCCGCACCACCGAGATGGGCGACGTCGCTCCAGAACTGCGAAGTAACCTCACCTGAACTGATCGATCCCAGAATAACAAGCACCATGCCGCCGAAAATAATTAATGAAGCCAGCCTGATGGGGACCGGGAAGAAGAGAAATATTATCCTGAAATGCGGAAACAATATCGCGCAAGCGAGGATGATTCCATATACGCCGCCCGATGCTCCGATAATGGGAATAGCCGGCGGCAGTTTGAGCGCCAAAGCGGTGATAACATATGCAATGCCCGCTACCGCACCGCAGCTCAGATAGAAAATGAGAAACCTTCTCCGCCCCCAGAGATCCTCAAGCGGTGTGCCCAGTATATACAAACCAAGCATGTTCAGCGCTATGTGCCAGATGCTCCCTGTGTCGTGGAGAAACTGAAATGTCACATACCGCCAAAGCTGCCACCATCCGCCTGCGGTGGCGCCAAGATAACTGCTCAAATCTCTTTTTATCACCAGCTCAAACAGAATCTGCGTGACAAACATTGCCACATTTATGATCAACAGCCATTTGACCATTTTCCCCGGCTTCGGCAGGCCGAACGCAATGCCGCCCCCCGCCGGTCCCCCGCCGTCCTGATAAGGCGGCGGTTCTTTCCAGTATGGCCTGTCGTGCAGTCCCACTATTCGCCCTTCCTCAGCCAGTACAGTGCAAGCGTCGCGATTGTCTTGCCGTCGTGAATCGTCCCGTCGAGTATCATTTTCCGCACGTCGGACTCGGATAGAATCTCGACGGTGATTTCCTCGTAATTTTCCAGCGCCTGCCGGCCGTTCTTCAAATCGGTCGCCAGGAACGAATGCATGTGCTCGTTCGTCGTTCCCGGGCCGGTATAGAACATGCCGAGTTCTTCGATTTTCCCGGCAGTGTAGCCGGTTTCCTCGGCAAGCTCGCGAGCGGCGCACAATTCCGGCGGCTCGCCGATTTCCAGCATGCCGGCCGGCAGCTCGTACAGGTGCTCATCGACGGTGAAACGGTAGTTCTTTATGAACACCATCGATCCGTCGGGCAATATCGGCAGTATGACGGCCGCTCCCTGATATTTAATGAAGTCCCGCGGGACAACCCGCCCGTCGTGCATTCGCAGGCCTACCTTGTGGACCTCGGCGACTTTGCCCTTATAGATAAGCTCGTCTGATTCAAATCTGTCGTTCATACGAAGGATTATATTGCCGCCGGCAGCGAAAACAAACAATTGCGCGCCGCCGGGGCGATAAAGCTAAGACTTGTTCCACGGGGCACAGTCGCTAAGATAGCGGTTATTCAGTCCCATTACGGAACGGATACTGCGTGTGAAAACCAGACGAATAGCAATCCTCGGCTCGACCGGCAGCATAGGCAGGCAAACGCTCGACGTCATCAGTCGTGATAAAAGCCTGACTGTCTGCGGCCTGTCAGCCGGAGCCAACTGGCAGCTGCTTGCCGAGCAGGCCGAGCAGTTCAGACCGGAGCTTCTGGCCCTGGCCGATGCGGAAGCCGCCCAGGCCCTCCGCAGCCGCCTGGGGGGCGATACACGCATTCTGAGCGGCCCGGACGCCATGAGCGAACTCGTACGCACCTGCAGGCCCGATGTGCTGCTTTCGGGCGTCGTGGGGGCAGCAGGACTTAAACCCACGCTGGCAGGCATAGAATGCGGCTCGACGCTGGCCATCGCCAACAAGGAAACCCTCGTGATGGCCGGCGCGATCGTAATGCCTGCCGCCCGCAAGGCCGGGGTGAACGTGCTGCCGGTAGACAGCGAACATTCGGCGATTTTCCAGTGCCTCGCCGCAGGCCGGCGCAAGGAAGTCAGACGCGTCGTCATAACAGCTTCGGGCGGAGCGCTGCGGGACTGGGATGACCAGGCAGCCGCCAACGCCACCGCCAAGGACGCACTGAACCACCCGACATGGAACATGGGGCGGAAGATTACCATCGACTCGGCCACCATGATGAACAAGGCCCTGGAGATAATCGAGGCCCACTGGCTGTTCGACCTGCCGGCCGAGCAGATCGAGGTCATCCTCCACCCCGAATCGATCGTGCATTCATACGTGGAATTCTGCGACGGGTCGGTCATCGCCCAGATGGGCATGCCGGACATGACGCTGCCGATAGCATACGCGCTGAACTATCCCAGCCGAGCCAATCGCCCCGAGGTCGTGTCGCTGGACCTGGCCCGCTTGGGCAGGCTGCGTTTCGCCCCGCTTACCAAGCGATTCAAACGGGCAGTAAACCTCGCCTATGAGGTAATCCGTCGCGGCGGCGTAACCGGGGCCGTCCTGAACAGCGCGAACGAAGCAGCCGTCGAAGCATTCCTGGCCGGAAAGATTTCCTTCGGCGAAATTGTTCCGCTTGTCGAAGATATATTGAACCGCGCACAATCTATTGACGAAATAACACTTAAGGCTTTATCCGATGCAGATGAGTGGGCCCGCGGGCAGGTTGCCCAGGCCGTTGAAGGATAGTGCCGCAATACACAACTGTTGAAAGAGAAATTATGGAGAGTCTGGCTTTTGTACTCGCCGCCGGTATCTGGTCGCAATGGCTGTGGCCAATCCTGCTGCTGGTAATAGGTCTCGGGTTTGTAATCTTCGTGCATGAGCTTGGCCACTTCCTGGCGGCGAAAGCCGTCGGAATCAAGGTCGAGCGATTCGCCATAGGCTTCGGACCGAGACTGGTGGGCTTCCGGAAAGGCGAAACAGACTACTGCATAAAGCTTTTGCCACTAGGCGGTTACGTCAAGATGCTCGGTCAGGAAGACGTCAGGCCGCTCGAAGAAAACCAGAGCGATCCTCGCGCGTTCAATAACAAGTCGGTCGGCGCGAGGTTTTTTGTAATCTCAGCCGGCGTCGTAATGAACGTCATCTTCGCGGCGATATTCTTCATCATCGTCTGCATGATAGGCATGCGGTTCCAGGCGCCGGTTATAGGCGGCACCATCAAGGGCATGCCGGCTGCGATGGCGAAAATCCAGTGGCGGATGCCTGACGATCCTTCGGCAGTTGCGCCGGAAGACACTATCCAGAGCGGCGATGAAATTCTCGAAATCAACGGAAAGCCGGTTGACCGTTTCAGCCAGCCCAACCTTGAAGCCCTGCTGGCCGACCCGGACGACAAATTCACATTTAAAATCAAACGTATCGTCGATGGGCGGGAATGGACAGGCACCACAATCATTCCCGTCGCATTCGTGTCGGACGGCAAGAGACTGGGCTTCGGCATAGTCCCGGCCAGGGATACTGTTTTCGACGGCATGGAAGATGTGATCGCCTCCGACGATTTCGAGGAAGGCGACCGGGTCGTCAAAATCGACGGCAAGGATGTCGAACACTACTGGGACATCGACAAAATAGAAAAGACGCTCACAGGCAAACCCGTAGTTGTCACCGTTGATCGCGGCCAGGACAGAAAACCCGTCGATATCACGGTTCAGCCGACTTTGATGGGCGGAAACACCGGCAAGGTTTTCTGGGACAGGAAAGACGAAACGCGGCGTTACGGCGCCGTTATATCGCAAGACGATAAATTTGCCGAACTGCAGCTTGAAGACGGCTCGACGGAAAAGGTTGAACTTTACAATCTTTCAAATGACGAACTCCTCGACATCCTCGGCATGATACCTAGGATTCAGATTGTCGGCATAAGTGAAGGTTCGCCCGCCGACAACGCCGGCCTGAAACCCGGAGATATAATTGTAGATTATGCCGAGCGAGGCGCGCCGACGCTGCGGCAAATGCACGACATAAACGCGGAATTCGCCGACAAGGGCACCTATATCTCGGTTCTGCGGGACGACAAGACACTGCCGGCTGCATGGATTGTTCCCAAAACGCGTGAAAATGGTGCGCAAGTCGGCATTATGCAGCGGATTGATCTCACGCATACCGTGCTGGCCGGAGTCCGCCCGGATTCCGCCGCCGCCAAGGCCGGCCTCATGATGGGCGACGTCATAGAGAAAATCAACAACACCCCCGTCACAACCTGGATAGACGTTTTCAACGCTCTCAAACAGCTCCAGGACGAAAAGGCAACCATTACATACAACCGCGGCGGCGAACAGAAAACCGCCGATATTGACAAGCTCGACAAGTCCGTTTTCGATGTCGATAAGTACAGCTACGTGCTGTTCGCCGGACCGAGAGACTTCAAGCTGCTGATGGGACCTGAGGTCAAGAAAGGTCCGCTGGCCGCCCTGCCATGGGGGCTTGGCGAAACATGGGAATTCATCCTGTCAACGTACGCCAGCTTCCGCAGCCTGATTATCGGAACGGTCTCGGTGGAAGAGCTGCGCGGGCCTGTGGGCATCGGCAGCATAGCTATCAAGGTGGGCAGAAAAAGCCTCGTCGAATTCATCTACCTGATGGCCATGATCTCCGCCTCGCTTGCCGTCGTGAACTTCCTGCCCATTCCGGTGGTTGACGGCGGGCACGCGATGTTCCTGATTATCGAAAAGGTCAGAGGCAAGCCCGTACCGGTAAAAATCATGAACATAGTTCAGCTTATAGGGCTTGGCCTGCTGCTGTTCGCATTCGTGGCCATAACATGGAACGATATCGCCAGGATCATCAAAGAACTCTGGTAAGAAAAACAATCGGGTTATTGCGTCGAAACAGAACTTTACTCACGCCGGGCTTGCCGTTGGCCTATTATTATGTAAGGAAAGGATGAACCATGACCAAGTACGTATGCACGGTTTGCGGATGGGTTTACGACCCGGCGAAAGGCGATCCGAAAAACGGTGTCGCGCCGGGCACGGCTTTTGAGAATATTCCGGACAGCTGGGTATGCCCTGAATGCGGGGCGGAAAAAGACCAGTTCGAGCCTCAGGAATAAGTCGCAAGCAATCGCCATGCGGCCCTGTTTGCAGTGATAGAATGATGTATGGCCCCGGAAGATGACCAACAACAGGATTTGGCCCTTGCCGCGGAGCTTCAGGCGGCCCTGCTGCCCAAAACCTGCCCCGCTGCATGTGAGAATCAGGCCGCCGCCGCCAGAAACCGAATGTGCGGCAGCGTCGGGGGCGATTTTTACGATTTCCTCCGCATCAACGACGACCAGATTGCACTCGTCATAGGCGATGTCATCGGCCACGGCGTCCGGGCCGCCCTGCTCATGACAAAAATACTGGGGTGGATACGCTCGGATATCCAGAACCGCACCCGCCCGTCGGAGGTCATTACAGGCCTCAATCGCATGCTCATCGACCTGAGCAACAAAACAAACACGATAATGTCCTGTACGATGTTTTACGCCGTCCTGGACATTCCCAGCGGCATAGTGTTCTTCGTCAACGCCGGACACCACAGGCCGATCCTCTGCGACAAGGAAAAATGCGCCGCTATACCGTTCGGCAGCAGAAACATGCTGCTGGGCGTGGAAGATTTCGTCCCGGAGGAAGACTGCCTGACATTCATGTCAGGCCAGCGGCTGGTGCTCTATACCGACGGCATAACCGACGCAGCTGACGTGGACGGCGACCGTTTCGGCGAATCAGGGCTGCACGAGATAATCTCAAACCAGCTCGATAACACAGTGGATGAATGCGCCGACGCCGTTTTCGACGCAGTGGAGAAATTCCGCAGAGGGGCAAAACAGGAAGACGATGAAACAATCGTGATTATCGACAGGCTGTGATTCTTCTTTTCTTCTCTTGTAGCACAGCCGTCTCGGCTGTGCAGGTTTTTGAAGAAGAAAATCACAGGCGGGACAGTTTACCCGTACGGGCCTGTGCTACGAAAATGCACGCCGGCGAAGCAGCGCCAGCCCGCCAATACCGAAAAGACCCAGTGTCACAGGCTCCGGAACAATAAACACATTTGACAGCCCCGCCATGCCCGTCGCCCCGCCGATGCCCCAGTTGTCGGCCAGAAGGTTCAAATCCAGGATGTCCACAATGCCGGACTGGTCGAAGTCGCCGTCGGTCCACGAAGCGCCGGTATCGCCCCAGTGCAGCGCAAGTATGTCAAGGTCAAGTATGTCAACGGCGCCGTCGTAATTGGCGTCGCCCTTTTCGGCCGCAATGCCGCTGAACACGGTGGCGATACCCCCGCTTTCACTGTCGAACACCACGCTGCCGTTATAGGTAAGAACCGAACCTTCGGTGACTGTAATGCGGGCGGCGATAAACGCCTCCGTGAGATATATTCTTTCAAGATCATACCACGACCTGTAGACCGTGGTGTTCGTCCAGCCGTCGGAGCCTTGCACAGGTTCGACAAGAAGAGGAACCGTCAGGTTCGGCCCGGCCAGCCAGCTGTCCCACTGGAGTTCCGGAATCGATGACCAGAGCGACTGCTGCACCACCTCATCATCTTCTGGGCCGGGATACTGATAAATGGCGCCGTAGCTCACAATGAGTTCAAGGCGGGCATTGGTCCAGTCGGCGTTCGAGTTGACCATGAGGTCATATGTGGTGTAGCCTGCAAGCGTGACGCCGGGGTTTTCGACCATTACGGCAGTAACTGCCGCATCGGCAACGGCAGCGGCAATCAATACTACAAAAAATATAAGAAAGGCGGCTTTCATACCATTCTTCACAGACGGCCTCCTGTCCTCCGCGCATAAAGACAACACCGATTACCTCTGTATTAACCGTATTATATCATATGAGCCGATTTTGAAATACGTTTTTTTCTTCTCTTGTAGCACAGCCCCGTAGCGAAGCCCCCGCATGGAGACGGGCCTGTGGTACGTGAAAGACACAGGCGAGACAGTCTACCCGTATGGGCCTGTGGTACGTGAAAGACA
>CAZVYJ010000040.1:0-27058 GCA_964631565.1 uncultured Planctomycetaceae bacterium | reverse complement strand
ATGCATTACGATGAACTTTAACGCCGGCTATCATATTCGATTGAAGATATATTCGCTACCAGAATGAGGGTTTTTTCAACAGCCCCACTGTCCCCTATTTTCTGCTTTCTTTTTTGGCCTGCCGAGCGGCAGCGGTCGTAAACGCCGGCCAAGCTTGCGTTCGAGCTTGCTCAGCCAGTTGTCGCTCCCCAGCGGTCGGCCGCGACTCGTGCAAAGATGAATCCCGGCCAGTTCTTCCGCATCCAGCCGGTCTCGCAGCACATCCTGCCACGCCACATCGCCGGCTGCACGATCCCACGCAGCCATATCCAGAACGCCGGCCTCGTCCGTCGCCAGCCCGCAATGAACGGCTGCACTGCTCCACCGATAACACCACGCAGAGCGAACCATCTTCGCACAAGCGGGATTCTGCTCGACATAAGCCATCGCACGGCGGGGATAAAGGGTATTGACAATAATTAAGTATGGTGTCCCCCGAATTTGTTGATACCGAGACATGGCAAAAGAATCCGTGGGATGTGTTCGAAGAGGATTGCTTTCGTCGAGTTTTTTTAAGCAAAACAAAGACCGCCATAACCGTGACCTGTTTCAATTTGAGGCAACGGTTTGCCCATGACAGTCGGCCGGCCTTACGCCATCGCAACAGCATCGAGGATGCGGCTTTCGCGCTCGCGCATGAGATCCCAGTCCTGCTGCGTCCAGTCGGCCGGGCGATTGACGGCCATCGCCGGCTCGTCGCCGCGCCACGCGGTCGGGACCAGCGGGCACATGATTACAGACACCTCGGCCGGCAGCGAGTGCTCCTTGATGAGGCGGAACACCTCGAACGCCTTGTCATACTCGGCCAGCAGGATGAGGACCTTGTCGTTCCGCAGGCCGGCCTTCAGCAGGTTCTGCAGGCTGGTCTCGGAAGAGTTGATTCCCCTGAGACATTCGATTTTCTGGAGGCTTTCGACGACGTGGCCGAACTGGCCGCATGAGTGGATCGTCACGCCGCCCAGTTCGCTGCCGATTTTCAGGTAGTACGGCTTCATGAACTCGTCGAAGAACGCCGGCGAGACCATGGCCAAGCTGTCGGCCGACACGGTAGCGCCCATGCCCTTCGGCAGCCAGCTCCACGGCCACAGGTGCGTGCCGACGAAGTTTTCGCCGCACAACTGCTGCTGTTTTTTCCAGAAGCAGATGAAGGCCTCGGTCACCATACCCAGCAGCTTGTGATACCGCTGCGGGTCGGAGTAGGCGCATGTGAACAGGTCGGTGTACCCCCACAACTGCCCGCAGACATCGACGGGCCCCTGCATGTCCGTCACGTGGACCGGTATGCGGCCGTCGGTTTCTTCGAGAAAATATTTCTGGCGTTCGAGCCAGTCGTTTGCGACGGTTCCAGGAGCCATGGAAAACTCGGGCAGTTTGTCGATGTCGGCCGGCTCGTGGAGAATCCTTTCCGCAAAGCAGGTTCCATCCACGATAATCTGGCCCGCGCCGAACATGCTGGGTATTGTGTTCTGCTTGCAGCCGGGAAACAGCGAAGGAACGAAATCGTCCCGCAGCCGGCCGTGGAATATGCACTCGTCCAGGTTGGCGCGGAGACTTTGCTCGACCTGGTCGGGATTGAGAAATTCCTCGTTGTGCAGAAACACGCGGCCCCAGTGGGTGAAAGGCAGCCGGTCGTCGGGCAGGCGCCCGCTCCACAGGCACGTCCACCGGCGTTTGCTGGCCTCGAGCCTTTCCGGCGGAAAAAGCTCGTCTATCAGGTCCAGTTTTTCCTTCACCCAGTCTTTCATCAGCTTTTTTCTCCGGTTTTCCGGCATATGGCGTTCAAAGTGGTTTTACATTATTCTGTTTTCCGTCTGGCGGCCTTCCCAGTGCTCTGTCGCTGCTCAATTGACGGGTGCCACGGGATGCTTGCATCCCGTGTTGCCTCCAAGCGAACACGGCTTGCGAGCAAGCCGTGCCACCCTCAAATTATGTGCGACAGAGCATTAAGAAGGTCGCCACGCAACAAATTTATCAGCTCTTCCGGTTATCGGGCGCGGCGGTTATTTCATCTGGAACAGGCGTTTTTCGTTGCGGCCGTAGACGCCCCAGCTTTCGAGAGCGGCCTTCAGCTCCGGGTGGTTTTCCGCGGCTTCCTCCAGCGGAACGCCGGCAACCGCCGCGTCGACCGCCTGCCGCATCGCCTTCGCGCCGCTTATAGCGCCCATCGGATGGCCGTGAACCGCCCCGCCGACGCCCAGCACGTAGTCGAAGCCGAGGTCCGCGGTCAGCACCTCGACCATGCCGGTGTGGACGCCGCCGCCCGGCATGGGGAAGACCGGCCTGACGTTGTGCAGCGGCAACCGGTGGGCCATGGCGATTCGCAGATATTTTTCGCGCATGAACTCGAACTTGCCGTACGGGTTGGGATACACGACTATGTCGGCGCCCGCGATACGCGGCAGCTTGCCCAGCACCAGCTGCGAACTTATGCCGGAGCAGCACGATTCGTACATCACGCCGGCGAAATCCAGGTGTGCGAGAATCGGGACGTTGATGTCCGGGTCGTCCGCCAGCATCGAAAGCGCCGATATGCCGACCGTCAGGTAGTTGACCATCAGGCCGTTTACGCCGAGATCGACGGCTCGTTTGGCATTTTCGAGCATGCGGTCGGGCCGGTCGGTGACGTTGACGGTGTAAAGCGTCCGCTCGCCGGTTTCCTCGAACGCCTTTCTCTCCATCTCCATGAACAGCTTCACGCGCTTCGTCATGGCCGAGAACGGCGCATCACTGAGCAGTTCGTCGTCCTTGACCATGTCGCACCCGCCGACGGCCGCCTGGTAGAAGAGTTTCGCGCCGACCTCCGGTGCGATGCCGGTGCACGGCTTTATCATGTTGTTGATGAGCGGACGGACAGGGACGTTCAGATATTTGCGGACGCCTTCGATGCCGAATTTCGGGCCTTTCATGGCGTCGAGAAACTGCTTCGGAAACGAGAGGTCCAGCAGCTTGAGCTTGCCGGCCATCGATATGTTGCCGATGACCGTCGACAGCAGCATCGGAATCTGCGCTCCGATATTGATGAACGGGAAGGCTATCTGCACGATGTAGCTGCGTTCCGACACGTCGGCAGGCACGGCCATTTCGTAGTCGGGCGCCTCGTAAACGCCGAGAACTTTCCCGACGTGCTTTCTCCTGACTTCCGGCGTTTCTTCCGGAACCGGCGTCCATGTGCCGGTGGTCTGCTCGACTGCAATGGCGGCGGCCCGGCTGAGCAGGTCATCCGACCTGGATATCATAAGGTACGTGGCGAGGATGTAATCCTCCTGCTCGATACCGTCCAGGCTTGCAAAACCCTCGTCGTTGTACATCATTTCGCTTCACGCATCCTTTCAATTCAATCTGCGGAGGAGTCGCCGGCGATGGCGCGTATCCTGTCTCCGACGACTTCCTCGATTTGCGGCAGCACCTTTCGCATTATGTCCGGCGTGTATGGGTTGGCCGGATTTGCGTTGAGCTGCTCCCTCAGACATCGCAGGTACGTCGTGTGAATTATCGTGCCGACGTTGACCTTCGTGATGCCCAGGGAAATCGCCTTGCGGATATCCTCGTCCGGAATGCCCGTCCCGCCGTGCAGCACGAGCGGTATGTCGACGGCGCGGGCAATCTCGGAAAGCCTGTCGAAACGAATTCTGGGCCTTTCGGTGTAGAACCCGTGGGCTGTCCCGATGCCGACGGCGAGAAGGTCGACGCCGGTCTTCTCGACGAACTCGACCACTTCGTCAGTCTCGGCGAGGTACGCGCCGCCCCTGAAATTGCCCTCTGAGCCGGAGCCTTTTATCTTTCCTATCTCGCCTTCGACCAGAACGCCCCTTTCGTGGGCGTATTTGACCACCACCGAAGTCATCTCGATGTTTTCCTTAAGCGGCCTGGCCGAGCCGTCGATCATCACCATGGAATAGCCGGCGTCGACGGCCTTGATGCATAGCGATATGTCGCTGCTGTGGTCAAGCTCGTTGAATATGGACACGCTGCTCGACGCAGCCAGCGCTGAGGCCATCGCATGACAGACATCCACGCCCAGCGCCCCCGCCACCGACGGATTGCTGCCGACTATGATGTCGGTTTTCATCCGCTCCGCTATTCGGACGATGGCCAGCAGGTCCCATACGTCCGTGTACGCGAACATGGGCATGCCGATTCTTTTTTTCCGGCAATCGCCCAGAATCCGCCCCAGAGTCCTCCCGTCGGGATTCATTCTTTCTCCATCTCCGATTTCCGGACGGACGCCGTCTTCATGAAGGCCAGCGTTGCGTCCATGGACTTTATGCCCTCGGTCGTGCCGACTTCGGTGACGCACAGCGCGCCGCACGCGCTTGCGAACCTGCCTGCGGTCTCCATGTCCCAGCCTTTGCTGAAACCGGCAAGGAAACCGGCCGCAAACGCGTCGCCCGCGCCGGATGCGTCGACTGTTTTGACGTCGTAGGCCGGTATCCTGATGCGGTCCTTGCCGGTTCGTATGTAAGAGCCATCGGAGCCCATTTTCAATGCAATCGTTTTGATGCCGTAATCCTGCATGAAAAAATCCGTAATGTCTTCGGGAATGCGCTTTCCGCAGAGCATTTCCGCTTCTTCAAGGCTCGGCAGGAAGATGTCCACGTAAGGCAGGCACGGTCCGAGCCATTCCAGCCAGCGGCCGCGAACGTCCCAGTCGGTCTCAAGTGCGACGAGCGCGCCGGCTTCCCTGATCCGCCGCAGCGTTTCCTGCAGATCGAGGCTTTCGAGTTTCATGATTCCGGCGACGTGAACTATTTTGCTTCGCCTGATGATGCTGAAGTCGATGTCGTCAATCGTCATCGCCTCGGCGCTGCCCGGGCAGTAGAGGAACGATCTTTCGCCGCTGGAGGAAATCATCACTATCACGGATGTGGTTTTGACGGCCGGGTCGCGCACGATAGGCCCCGCGTCGATTCCTCGCTGCTGAATGGTCCTGTAGAGAAAATCGCCGAAGACGTCTCGGCCGACCTTGCCGATGAGGGCCGTCTCGACGCCGAGCTTTTTCAGCACGCATGCGGTGTTCAGGCTGCATCCGCCGGTCCGCAGGTCGAGAAGATCGACCCGATCGGCCGTCCCAAGCCGGGGAAAACCGTCGACGGGTTTGACCACGATGTCGGCGGCCATGTGACCAAGACACGCAATCATTTTCATCAATCCTTTCCGAGGCGGCCTCAATGGTATGTAATATATTACCTGTTGCAAGGTGATGCCAACAAAAAACCTGGCATATTTTGCGTTTTTATCAATATTTACTGGATAAAATGCGATGAATCAAATGGTATGTTTTATGTTACCAATTTAATTTTACGGCTATAAATCCTCTCGCAGCGGATACCTGCAAAATTCCTCCGCCGTCCGAATATAAGCCTCGTAATTCGCCTCGGGGATTGCGATGCTCTGGTCAGGGCCGAGTATGTATCCCCCGCCGGCCGCCAGTTGACGCAGGCGAAGGCGAACCTCGTCGCGAACTTCCTGCGGCGTGCCGAACGACAGAACATAGTGCGTGTCCACGCCGCCCATGAAGCTCAGCCTGTCGCCGTATTTCTGCTTCCACATGTCCAGCTCGTTGCCGGCAGACGGATTCAGCGAGTCGATTACGTCGATACCGATCTCGACAAGGTCGCCGAGAATCTGCGTGATGTAGCCGCACGAGTGCATGAAGAAGAACTTGCCCTCCTGCTTATACGCGCCTATCCATCGGGCCATCGCCGGCTTTATGAGCCGCCGCCACTGGTCCGGCGACATCAGCAGCGAGGTCTGCGAGCCGTAATCGTCGGTAACGCGGAACCCGTCAACGCCGAGCTTGCAGTGCAGCTTGGCGACTTCGATGTAATAATCCGCCAGCCGGTTGTAGAAATAGCCGAGCGTATCGGGCGCGTCTATCATCGCGGTAAGCAGCGGCTCCATTCCGAGCAGCAGGTGGCTGCGCTCGAATATCCCTCGCGGCTGATGGACCACGACCAGCGCGTCATCGCGATTGACGGCTGCTATGCGCTGCTCCAGGCCGGCGACCATCTCCTGCGGCTGCGGAAATCGCATGTCGGCCATCTCCTCGACCGTCCTGAACGGATGCCGCGCCGGATACGCCTCCCATCCGCCCTCGGCGGCAAGCCACCCGACGCCCCAGATGTCAGGCCCGCTTTCAGGCGCAAGCGCGTTAGGCGACGAGACAAGCTCTATGCCCGGTATGCAGCGCGGGCGCCGGCGATACGGCACGTATTCCGGGTCCCGGCGGCGCAGAACCCTGAGCATGTTTTCCTTCGGCGTCAACTTCGACTTCGGCATTATCAATCTTCCTTCCGTCACTGACAGTTCCCGGCATCACCGGCCGACTATCAGCGGTTCGATGCCCGTCAGGCGGCACATTTCAACCAGGTCGTCCGTCAGGTCGCCGTAGGCCAGCGAGAAGTGATGCTCCACATGATTGGCCACGATGAATTCCACGGTCTTGCGGACGTTGGCGTCCAGCCTGATTCCCACGCCGTTGCCGCCCAGGCCTTCCCTCACACGGACCGCCTCGCCGGAAGCGATGAACAGCCTGTACCTGCCGCCAAGCTCGCAGAAACGGCAAACGGTCACGCGGCCGGGCTTGAGCTGGAACTCGACTATAGGGCATGTGAGCTGCCATTCCTTCTTGCGGGCGGGCATCGTCTTGAGCGTCGCGGATGCGGCGCTCGGCGCGAGTTTCGTCGGACATGCCCCGCAGTGCCACATCGCCACCGTATTTTTCGCCTCGTCGGTGTCGACCATGTCGCAGAAGAACGTCGGCTCGCCTGTAAGCGTCGTCTGCATGAGCTGCGAAATCAGCCCGTGCACGTCGCCCTCGCACGCGACCGGTACGCCCTCGTCGCCGAGGCGTGAATTGGTCAGGCACGGCAGCAGGCTCCTGGCGAGAAGCTCCGGCCAGCACTGCAATGCGATGGCGCTGACGGATGCATCCTTCATGCACTTTCTGACAGCCAGGTAAAGCCGCGACGCATCGGCCAAACCCTTGTCCGACGTTTCGCCCTTCTTGCAGCCGAGCTTCTGCACCTTTTTCATGTCCGCGGCGACTTCCTCGTCGGACGCCTCCGACCACGCGTCCAGCAGCGTGCTCAGTGCGATTGGCTCCATCTCGATGCCGAGCGTTCTGCGGATGCCAAGCTCGCTGAACGTGGAGCCGTAGAAACCCGTCGGCCGGGAGCCTATCAGGCCGACCCGCGTGCGCCTCAGCGTCTTGACAGCCGCGACCGCACGAACCGTCCGCTCTATCGGCTCGCGAACGCAGGCCTCGTCTGGGTTGCCGTAGACGAACGTGAACTCCTTACCGAGCTTGCCGCAGGTCGCGCCGTTCATCATTATGCTGCACATCGAGTTGACTTCCAGCCCGCCGCCGGTGGATACAGGCTCCCTGACGGCCCACAGCACAAGCGGCACTTCGCGCAGATGCTGCGCGATATAGGCTGCGATGTTGTCCCATGTAAACGAGCCTGCCTGGACTATCAGCAGGTCGATGTCCTCTTTTTTGAACTTGCTCACCGCAGGCGCGAGAAGCTCCACGTTTGTGATGACTTCGCCGGCGTCGATTACCGTCGCGTCGAGCGTGCGGAGATATTTGCCGGAGGCCTCGCGGTTTTTCAGCGGCCATTTCATTTCAAAGTGCGACGAACCGGTAACCATGAATCCAATCTTTATCTTGTCCATATCAGACTTTCTCATTTCATTTAATTTTCCATGTTTTAATCATTATCAGGACGCAACCTCAATCCGCCGAACGCAGGAGCGTGGTCATGTTCTGCTTCATCGTTCCGTCTTCGCCCAGCACAACTTCAAAGACGACGCGGTCCGCCCGCGCGCGGTCGAAATCCATCAGGATGGGCGTCCCCGCGCTGTTAACGTTGATCGTCTGCAGGTCGAACACAGGCGTATCTGGAGATATACCCATAAGGTGGATGTCCAGCTGCGAGGCCGGCTGCGACTGCAGACGCTGTGTCGACTGGTGTATCGTAAGCCCGTACTTGTTCCGAAGAAGCTCGGTCAGTGACTGGCGCGTCAGATCATCATTCAGAATCCCGGGACACAGCTTGTAAGGGATGAACGAAACGACGTGGCGTATGACATCCCTGCCGACGTAAAGCAGCCGTTCGATCCGGACGATCAGCCCGTCCTTGCCCAGCCGCAGGCCTCGCTGCACGTGATGCGGCGGCGTGCCAACGGCCATGCTCAGCACACGCACACTGAAGTCCAGCCCCTGTTTCCGCCATCGCTGCAGCGCGCTTCTGCCCTCAACCGTCAGCGTCCGCTCCACAAGTTTCGGCTTTGCGACGAAGGTGCCCTTGCCCTGCTTCCTGACCAGGAACCCCGCCGCCGTCAGGTTGCCTATCGCCCGCCGCATTGTCGGCCGGCTGACGTCGAACTCCAGGCACAGGTCCCGCTCGGACGGTATCGCCTGCCCTTCGGCCCACTCGCCGCTTTCAACACGGTCCTGTATTATCAGCTGAATCTGATAATACCTGTATACCGGCGCCCTGTGGCGAACCGACGTTTTTCTGCCTTTTCGCACGGCAAACCCTCTACGTCGTACTGGTTATTGCCTGTTTACCTTATACCGTTAAAACGTTAACAAGCCGGCACAGGCCGGTCAAGGTTATTCTTCGCCATAAAATGCCGCCCCGGCGGCGTGCAGCCCATTTGCATCGCCGCTATTTATCTCCATTATTACCGAATTATTCGGGTTTTAGCGATATCAAAGCCCTTCCTGAATAACCCCTGCCGGCAATGAAAATATCCTCATCGCCGACCCGTAAAAGGCTCCACAAAGTGGTCATATAAATATAACCTTATTGTGATTTTCCGCTTGATTCACCAGGCAGGCCAACTTAGCCTTACCAAAAGAGCACATAACAAAAGGATGGCGCGATGCAACTGTCACTGACATACCTCGACTGGATAATCGGAACGCTTGCATTCGGCGGAAGCATATTGCGCGCCGGAAAAACTTGAAGTCACAACTGTAGACTGGAAGCAGAAGATAACGCCGTTCTCCGGCTGGAGCGACTGGAGACTCCACCTGGCGCTGCTTACGGCGCTGACTGCAGCCATCTACATCTGGCTGCGATAGGCCGGCCTGCCCGTTACATCTGAGCAGAAATCCCGCATACAAGCTGCTTGTTTGCATGTCCGATTTTCCCTGTAAAGCGACTTGTCCGCAGCAGCCGGCGCAACTCTTTAATTTTTTAACTCGTTCAGCTTCATGTCTTCGCGGAGCATGATATACTTTATATGGAGAGAACGGTCATGGGCGAATGCACATTTGAAATCAGGCGGGAGCGGCTGGCCCAGTACATGAAAGCAATTTGCCTTATCGCGGGGCTGCTCGTTCCGGGCCTGCTGCTGTGGCTGCTGGGGGTGGGCAAGGCCGTCAAAAACTGGGCGCAGTCGCTGGAATACCGGATGGACGAGGAAAGCCTGTCGGTATCCAGCTGCGTAACCCTTTGGGGTTTTGTGCTGTCCCGCCGGGAAAAGTGTATTCCGCTGGCGAAGATTACGGACATGAAGCTGGTTCAAGGCCCCATCCTCAACAAAATGGACCTGTGGCTGCTCCAGATACAGACCGCCGGCGCCGGCTATCAGTTCCCGGAGGCCACGCTTTACGCGCTCGACAAGCCGCACGAGGTCAGGGAGCAGATTCAACTGGCCATCGCAAAGCTGCAGGCCGGCAATAAATAACTGAAACGCCTGTAACAAAAAGGGCCGCCACAGTGGACGGCCCTTTTTAATTACCAAATTACTGGATTACCGGCTTTCATGCATTCTGCGGCTCTGTCGGGGCCGGCCTGCCCGGGACGACAAACGAAACTCCGAGCACAGCAACTCCGCCGGCAAGCGTTACGCCGAAAAGTATCCACCAGAGCATCGTCGAGCCGGAGGCGTTATCCGCCATCCTGAATCGCAGCGTCCGCCCGTCGATGTTCTTTATGTCCGTCGCTTCGGCGGGGAAGCTGACTATGTCCTGCCCGTTGACTGTGATTTCCTGATTGGCGATTGAAGCGTGGAAATACGCCTTCTTCTTGCTCTGGTCGATGTTGGAGAACTCCACGCCCGGGGCCATTATCGCTTCCCAGTGGTCGCCCTTGTTGACGGCCAGCCCGCGGACGGTCATCGTCAGCGTCAGAGTGTGATTGATGTCGTCCCATGTGAAACCGAGGTCGTCCACCTTCACGGTGGATATCGCGGGGTGGAAGCTCCGCATTTCCTTCATGTGGATATTGTTGGCCTTCCAGTTGGTGTACATCATCGTCGGCACGACGAACTTGCGGACGACCTTGACGTCGCCGTTGGGCTGGATGTCCCATGTGCCGGTGTACTTGACTTCGTATCGCCACTCGATCCCGCCGGCCTGCGCGACCGAGGCGGTTATCATCAGCAGCATCGCAACGGTTGTTATTATTGTTATCATCTTATGCATGATGATTCTCCCGATATAAAATCCGCTCGAAGCGGGTTAGTCGTTGGCAAACTGCATCGTTATCTGCGACTGGCCAGTGGGTCCTGCGGCGGTGCCCTGTGCGCTTTTTCCGTCGGCAGCCACCTGAAGCTTCAGATTCATCGGAAGGCTCGGCTGCACCTGCTGGCCGTCCATCTTCCAGACTGCCTGCTGGCAGACAGCCGTAATGATGTTGCCTTCCATCGTACCGTCGAACTGATCCACTTCTTCGCATTGATGAACGACGCCGTTCGCATCGGTTATCTGGTACTGCATGCCGAAAATAATCACAACCTTGTTTCCCTGCGCCTGCACTTTAGCCATTGCGGCTAACTGGTTCTGGCCGCTGGTGACCGTCACCTGCCACGTGCCGGGGGCGATTGCGGCCTGTCCACCACCGCCGCCGCCACCGCCGCCACCGCCACCACCACCGCCGCCACCGGCTTTGGCGAGCATCTCGGGAATACCCCACCGCTGCAGGATATCGTCGGGCAGCGGTTCGAGGTCCGGCGGAACTATGCCCAGTTCAATGCACTGCTCGACATCGACCAGGATGAACTGGCCGTTCTGCTGCAGTTCCTTCCACTCCTTGATGCCGATTTCGACCGCCTTGTCGAAATCATTGCTGTGCTGCCCGCCGCCGCCAACGCAGGTGGCTTCAACGGGAACGAAGTTGCCGCTCTGCGGAAGCTGACCCATGGGGAAGCAATGCCCCGGAAGCATCACGAGGTAAGGCCTGATGCCCTGGCTTTTCAGCATGGACGCATAAAGAATCGCAAGCTCGATGCACGTGCCGCTTCGCTTGCGGATGGTGTCGCACGGATACTGTATCGACTGCACCAGCAGCGGGTCGAAACTCTTGTCGCCGAAACTGCTGCCCCCGCCGCCGGGCGACTGATAGGTGATGTTAATCGCCCGCATGATTTCATAAGCCTCGCGCATCACCTTGACGCAGTTCTCGTCGTTAATCGACGCGCCTGCGCCGAGCGCCCTTTCGTTGGCGAGCGCAGCCAGACCGCCGACAGCCTTGTCGTCAGGAGTGACCCAGGCTGCAGTCAGCGGCGAGTTCACGAAGAACTCCTGGTACTGGCCATGCAGTTCTTCCAGTGGCAGCGTGCGGTAAACCAGCTCGTGAACGCCGAGCATGGTCAGGCGTTTCGACATTGAATCGGAATGTTTCTTGCCGGCGGCGTCGGTGTATTCGTACTCCATCTTCAGTTCAGTCGGAGTGCGGTTAATCTGCTTGCCGCAACGGCTGTCCAGCAGCGGATAGTAGGTGTCCACCACCGTCTGCGTGGGAACCATCTTCTTGTAAACCTGCCAGTCGCTCCAGTCGCTGAACCCTTCGAGCTTGTACCTGACTTTCAGGTCCTTGACAGGTGCGCCGGTATTATTTTCAAAAACCGTCTTGGCGACCCATATGCCGACGGGGCTTCCCTTCAGGGCGTAAACTTTATAAACGCCGGCCATCACGTACTCACGGGTGTTCAGGGAGACACTCATGTCGCCTGTAACTTCCGTCGATTCCGAGCTGCCGCCGCCGCAGGTCAATGCCAGCACCAGGAATACGATACTGGCTGCCACCAGAACGCACCCGCCGATGCACAACCCCAGTTTCTTCGTCATAATACAATCCTTTCCCTGTACCCAAAACGCACTTATAGCGTGGAACTTGCCAGTTTCAAGATATCGGCTACACTGCCAAAAAGAATTGCGGAATTTATAATAATAGCAATAAGATTCGCAGGTCAATGGCGGCGTTCTTTCGCTGACGAGCCGCAGGCGATCTTAATATTACGCAAGCCGCTTTTACCAATCTCAAGGACACCGTCAGATTGTCTTCGCCGCTGCCTGAACGCAAAAAACACGCTGGCTGCCAAGCCAAGGATCGTGGCGGGAACAGCGAACCAGAGCATGGCCGCACCGAAGTTCTCCGCCGCATCGTGCTTCACCGCTGCGAATATCAGGAACAGGACATAAGCGGCGTAGTAGCCGAGGAACAGCCCGCCTTCCCAGCGGGAAATGCATCCGCCCGTGAAGAAAATCGGCAGGCAGGCGACGGCGACAGCCAGCATCACCGGCATGTCGAATTCAAGTGCGGTATCCGCAACGCCGATCCCGCCGTCAGCCGCCAGCGCCGAGCCGCCCATCACGCCCAGCAGGTTGAAGATATTGCTGCCGACCACGTTGCCGACGGCGATATCCCGCTCGCCGCGAATGCCGGCAACAACCGAAGTGGCAAGCTCCGGCATGGATGTTCCAGCCGCCACGACAGTCAGGCCGATTATCAGTTCGCCGACGCCGAGCATCCTCGCCAGACCGACCGCCCCGTCAACCAGCCATCGCGAGCCGATTACAAGCAGAATCAGGCCGATTACCACCAGCAAAACCGACAGCCCGATATGCATCGGGCGCTGCCGGGGCTTCGCGTCGGCCGGTTTCATCTCAGCCGGCCGTTGATTCCGCCTGCCGAGATAAATCAGCAGCGCGGTATAAGCGAATATTCCCAGCAGCATAGCCGCGCCTTCCATCCGCCCGATATTCCCATCCGCAGCGAGCAGCCAAGTAAGGGCGGACACGCCTATCATTACCGGCACATCCAGGCGGACAAGCTGGGATGAGACCGTAAGCGGCATAATGATCGCCGATATGCCGAGAATGAAAAGCACATTGAATATGTTGCTCCCGACGGCGTTGCCGACGGCGATATCGGCCTGTCCGTCAAGTCCCGCCTTCACGCCGACGGCGAACTCCGGAGCGCTCGTGCCGTAAGCAACCACGGTCAGGCCGATTATCAGCGACGGAAGCCCCACCGCTCTCGCCAGTCCGCTGGCGCCTCGCACCAGCAGTTCAGCACCGACTATCAAAGCCGCCAGCCCGGCCAGCACCAACATGACCGCCATTGCGTTTCTCTCCTTTACAGTACTGCGGGAATTATCCCCCGCAGCCGTCCGGCAAGCCACAAACTTCCGTGCATGCGCCGCCGGGCGGATGAGTCGTCCCTTGATACATTCCGCCTGAATGTGTGATATAATTATGTTCGAAAATGCGGAGTATCTGAATGCGAGGTTGCCGGACATTACGGTTTATATGCATAGCCAGCCTGCTGGCGGCGGCATTTCTGCCGGCAGCGGACCAACGCTGCGCATTCCGGCAGGACACGGAGTATAACGGCGCAGCCGCGTTTTTGTTAAGCAATCCCGGGCCGGCGTCAGCCGTTTACGCCCCGCTGCGAAACCAGCAGCAGGATTTGCGCGAGCTGCGTCCTGCGATAGTGCTGCCGGCGGCTGCCGGCCTGCATGGCAATTTCAATGGATGCATCTTCGCCCGACCAATCGATAACCAGTTCGCAGCCACATTCACCGCCGCTTCACTTCTGTCTCTCCACTGTCTCCTGACCGTGTAACAGCGGCGACAAGACAGTCCAGGATCGCTGCCGGAGATGTGATGGGCGTATCCATTGCGCCGGCAGCCGCCAATTACATTAACCGATTGCGCTTTCCGGCTGCGCGATGGAAAGATAAAAACTCGCCGGCCGCCCACAAAAACGCAGCATGGAGATATCACAATGAAGCACTCGACTATTGACACCGCCGCTGTAATCAACCGCGTGAAAGAACTGCTCGACAAGGGGCACACGGAGAATGCTCTTAAGATTCTTTCGGATTCCGGAATGGCCTCGCCGGCTATCGAAAACGCCAGGGGAGTTTGCCTCATGCGCATGGGGAGATTCAACGCAGCCATGAGCATATTACGCGATGTCGTGTTCCCCAACGGGGCCTTTGCAATTCCGGACGATATGCCGACCGTCCTCCGCGCCAACTATGTCACCAGTCTGCTGCTCATGAACAACATGGCCGTGGGCCTGCAGCTTCTCGGCGAAATTCCGGAAAAGCGGCATCCCCTTGTTCTGCAGCTCAAGAAAGCGGTGCATGGCTGGAAGCAATCGCTTCCATGGTGGAGGCGGATATTGATATCAATCGGATTCTACCCTGACGCGCCGTTCCACACGGATTTCGCGCCAGGTGCAATATGGCTTCCCGAAGACATCGAAAACCCCCGTCCTGCGGAGCGTGCGGCGATTATATGACGCGACATTGTCTCGCAGAAAAGCCCAGAGGAACATTGTCGTGGAAAAACATTCACAGCCCAACCGAGCGGTGTTAGAATTCCTGCGCCGATACCGGCGATAAGGAGTCGGGCATGACCGACGAAACAATACTGGCGAAGCTGGAGGAACTTTCCGCCAAGATTGGCGGCTACGAAGACCCTCGCCGCGCAGGCGACGAATGGAAGCAGGTCTACAAGCTGCTTCAGAAAGCCAGCGTGCCGGCCGACCGCGTGACCGGCATAGTCGGCATGCGAAACGCGCCCGGCCTGGCGGAACTGATATCGCAATTGCGAAATCCGGCATCCGCCCCGCCGCCGGAAGAAGCCCCCGACGCCGAAACGTGTAAAAAAGCCTACCATGCGTTCAAGAAGCGGCTGGCCGTCACGATGCTCGACGAGGAGTCGAAACTAGGCCGCGGGCCGCTCTCCAAAGGCGGCAGCGCCGAGGCGGCGATCATCCCGCCCGACGAATACCCATCCGCGGTCTGGCAGGAACTCGTACGCCAGGGGAAACTCAGGTACCTCAACAACGGCTACTACGGGCTGCGGAAACTGTAGCGGTTAGATCAACACACATTCGCGTAATAAAGAAACGGGCGTCCCTGAGGGGCGCCCGTTTTCGTTTATCAAACAGAACTTCACGGGTAAACCGCAGCTTCCTGCAAGGCGGCAAAAAGCCCGGCCGATGCATCGGCCGGGCTTTTTTTATCAGAAGCGCATCCCAAAATCCCGATTCGGGCTGGGAATGACTTCTAACGACGAATTAAAAATCGTCCCCGACGACGGATAACAAATATCGCGCCGGACGCCAGCAACACCATCGTCGCCGGTTCGGGGACCGGGTCATAATGGCTGAAGCCGCCAAGGTTGACCTGTCCGTTGCCGTACAGGTTGCCGGCCACGATGCTGCCGCTGAACACGCCGGAGGTATACGTCAGATCGGCGTTGGGCGCGAGGATGTTCGTCGTCCCGCCCTGATTCAGCGTGAACGTCTCGGCCTGGTTGTAGTTCAGCAGCACGTCATCGGCGCCGACTCCGCCGACGAACGCCCAGTCCAGCCAGTCCATCGTTACATTCGTGCCTGTGACGTTGATGTAGACAATCGCATCGGCCGGGCCGGTAAGCGTAAAGCCCCATGCGTTCTTCAGCGAGTCGGCGTCGATGGTCAGCACGTTGACGCCGCTGGATGCGGTATAACTCAGCCCGCCCCAGTTGTTGGTGATCGCGCCGGTGTCGGACATCGCGGCGACGGCTGCGGACGTGTCGAGGAAATACTGGCTCATCGCGGCGTGGTCAACCAGCGTCGCCGATGCCCCCTGCGTAACAGAACCGGAAATCGTGCCGCCGCCGGCGGAGACGGTTCCGCCGCTGCGAACGTCGCCGGCGACGGAGAAGCTCTGAAGCGTCACATTGCCGCCGACGTCGATGGAACCAAGAAAATCGCCGCCGTTAAGGGTCGTCGAACCGCCCGTAAACAGGACGTAGCCGTCCGCTTTTTCAAGGCCGGTCAGCGTGAAGCCGGAGAAATAGGCGTTTCCGGCAGCGCCGGTTACGCCCTGGAAATCAGAGCCGTAATAATGACTGTTTAAACCGATGTCGCCGAGACTATAAACGTTAAAATCGCCGGGGTTTACAGTGGCCCCCCAGATGTTCGACGTCACGGACAGAAATACGACTAAACTGAGTATGATGTACTTCAAAACAGAGCCTCCTGTTAAAGGGCTAAATGCAGACCTATACCCCTGTCATCTAAGAAACAATAGGATTCAAAACGGCGGGAAACAAATTAATGCGGATTAATATTCATGGAATGCAACATCAAGCTGTTTAAAGCCTTGTAAAACGGCATGGAGCTTAAAACCCATGAGCCGGACAGATTAAACCGTATTCCCCGTTCCCTCCGGAGAAAACGGGCGGTCCTTTTTCGCATTTCGCAAAAAGGCCGCCCGTATGTTCGTTCAATTCAAATCATGCACAAATATAGCTAACTTCTGTATTCTTATTTGCGGCGGCGAAGCAGCGCCAGCCCGCCGAGGCCCAGCAGCGACATGGTCGCCGGCTCGGGAATGATGTATTCGTAGGTCACTGTCACTGTGCCGCTGAATGAACCAGAGCTGGAGTCTATCGGGCCGAAGCCGCCTGTGGTCGAAAGATATGTTTCGACCGCGCTGGAGACATTCACAGAGAACGTCCCCGTGCCAAGGTAGGCGGCGAAAGGTGACGTCGGATAAGCAGTATCCGAATCCGAGCCGGTGCCGCCGGTAACCGAGAACGCGTCCGTGCCGATGAAGTCGGCAACATCGTCCGTATCGGCAGTGACGGTTGAAGTGCCTTTCTGCAGCGGAACGGCAATCAGCGTCAATGCATCCGGGCCTACAGCGGTCACAGTGGCGCCGATGCCCAGCGTAACATTGGAAGAAACGCCGGCTTCGTTGTCCCATGAAATCGTGCCGGCGCTGGCTGTGGCGTCCAGAGTAAGCGTAACGCCTGTCAGCGTGCCAAGACTCGGATTGAACTGATTCAGATAAATGTCATAACTCGTCGCGCCTACCGACGTCGGACCGAAATCAACATCGTAGCTGATCGTGTCGGCCGAGGCTGCGGCCACTAGAGACAGCACTGCAATAATCCCTGCCATGAACCGTTTCATATACCCTCTCCCTCTTCATGTTCGGCACTTATCATCGCCAGCTTCCATGGCCAATGTCGTTCGCGGATACCGGGCGCCGCCCGACGTTCAGACCGCGAACGAAAAATGCCGACGACCTTGTTTAAGTTTTTCACAGCCTCATGCGAGAACCAGGCGTAATACAAACAACTGTAAAAGCCTGCAAACCCTCTCTCACAGAAGGCGACATTTACCACTCCAAACAGGCATGTACGGGGTCGATGAGTTGAGGCTCCCGGACCCCTTACATATAAGACATTATTATAAATCGCCTTGGCGTTTTGGCAAGGCCGGAGAGAAAACATTTCCAAAAATCGCCATGCGTAAAATCCCCCATTTTACCAATCTTCGATATACCGCCCTCACATATCAGTTAATTAGCCACGAACGACACAAACTTACTTTCGTATATTAACCTTTTTACCAGTGCGATCAGGAAAAGGTGTATTATCGACAACACCCTTATTTCCGCTCTGTGCGTTTAAAGTTCCTTCTGCTTTACTCCGGATTTCCATTAGTTTCTGTCGAAACGCCTCATTATTGCTAGGCCTAGAACCGCTGATTGAGGGTGTTCCTATTTGTGCTCTGTCGGTACGATTGTTTTGGGTTTCGCGTATATCTAATCCGGCTTGCATAAGATCCAAAACCACCTCAATAGACAGTTGAGATAACAAATCAATTTCGCCGCCACTTACATTCTTCACCGCTTTAGTAACACTGGAAGCTCGTCTCCCCATCGCAGCCATTCTCTTATAGTTGGTAACTACAAATTCTCCCGCTTCGCTGCATGTTCGAATAAGCTTGTATCCTGATTGCAATATTCCAGACCGACTAGTGACTAACAATTCGGTATCTCTAAGTACTCGTATCACATATTTCTGAACCCACCTCCTTTTTTCCTCCATAGATATCCCCTCAGGGTAAATATCCATCTCTTCCAACAAATTCACCAATTCCTCTCCGGTTAAAAAGTTTTTAGAATACAGCAGACTCTCTGCAACTGCTATTTGAGCGTTTACCTTTACATCCCCGGTACTGTCATTTTTCTCCAGAAAATAACGAACGCGCCTTTCCGATTCCTGTTCTAATGCATGATCATTTTCATTTTTTAAATCTTCCTCGATGGAGGCCGCTCTCAAATATGGTGGCCAATGTTTGATACCGTGATATTGACGAGAAAGTAGACTAATATAGGAGTAGTCACATGGACGTCCATGAACACCTGCGGCCCTACCGATTGCACCAACAAGCAGATCGGCAATTTGGGTCAATTCACACACTTGGCTATCTTGCCCCAGAAAAACCCTATCTTCAAACAACCCTTTTTGTCTGTATTTACGTCTAACATATTTTTTGAGTGATTCTTGAAATTTGCTATCACCATACGCATCGAAGTATAGATCTATGGAAGCATATCTTTGCGCAATTGTTTTCACGAGTTTCCCAAAGAAGACTTTATAGAAAATAGAAGAATAAATTAGCCCAGGACAAGTTATCCTAGGCTTATTTGCAACTATTCCATAAAACGAAAAATCATATTTTGCCAGTTCTTTGAAAATCGCTTTCCTAGCCTTGTTACTAAGGTCAGAAAACTTTAATTCTTGTTTGGTGGGCGCATACTCCTTTCGTGCGCTTTTGACAAATTCTCGCAACAAAGGTACAACACTACCATCCACTATCAAGGCAGCTATTGCAAAAAGGTGTGAACTACCACGTTTACCACCGACTTTGGGGTCGCCCGTTTCGTCAACAAACACCAATGTCTCGTCCATGAGGGTACGTCCTTCCTTAGGAGGAAATTACCTACTAAGCGAGTCCTTGAAATGCTGCTGCAAAATGAGAGGGGAAAGGGCGTGAACCGAGAAGACTAGCTCGATTGAGTCCGTGCTCCTGCTCAATCGCCAAACAGCTACATGTTGTACTAGCCTCGTGTACTTTACGAGCTCGTATTAACCATACCTTATAGTGCACTTTAATTCAAGACCTAACATATCGACATATTCTTTTACAGCACATCTACAAACCTTCTGCCTGTAGCATGGTCGTTGTTATTTCAATCTGCAAACTAATTACAATGATAGCCTTATCGTTCTAGACATTCGCGTACTTTGCATACTAATCTTCCGTAAACGTCGCGAGCTTGAATGTCGCAGTGCAGATATTTACCACAGTACTTTTTGCGGGCAACAACTGCCGCAAGTCGACCCGCAGCAGTCGATATTTCTGGTTTGCTAATGTTCGCCAAGCGAATAGTCTCTTTGCTGTGATAATTCGCTTGGTTACTCTTGCCAACCCACTTGACGTCGAGTTTAAAAGTGTCGCCATCGATGACGTCTGTAACATTACCTTCAATCCAGTCCATTTTGAATCTCCTTAACTTTGCAAATAGATACGCACTACCAAATTAGTTTTTTTCCGCGGGGTAATAGCCTAGTGTGCAACAGAAACAGATCAAGCTTTGGAGGTAGAGCGAGTGGGACGAACAAACTCAAACCTTCCATGGCAAAAATCTAATCTATTGTCACCGGGCTATTGCCCGGTTCTGCCCCATACTGCCCACAAAGGGGCATATAGAATAGTTAGCAATGTCCGTGCCAAAGATTTTAACTTTCGCCTTTGCAAGAAATAACGTTTATTTGACCTTCAATAAGACGTTGTTTGCGCTGCCATAGGGGCATATTCGGGATATGTTAGGGTCAACATGACAGGCAGAGGCGTCTCCAAAGGATATCAGAGTCAATTCCAGATAACTACAGAGGGTCACCAGTGTACTATGCAACAAAAGTCCCTCAGTTTGGCTGCCTTTTTGGCAAAAAGTTCGCGGTGTTCGCGTGGTTCGCGGCTAAAAAGGAAGTCGGTATGGTCTGGACAGCCGCGGGCGATTCCGTTTTAATCCGGCCATGGGCAAGACCGGCAAAATCAACATCAAAAAGCTGCGGCTCGGCGTGCTGATATCAGGCGGCGGGCGGACGATGGTGAACATTCAGGAGCTTATCGAGGCGGGCAAGCTGCCGGCCGAGATCGCCGTCGTCATCGCGTCGCGGCCTTGCAAAGGCGTCGAGCGAGCCGAGGCAATGCACCTGCCCGTTCATATCGTGCCCTACAAGCAGATGCCCGACACCGAAACATACTCTGCAAAAATCGCTGAGATTCTCGACGCAACCGAAGTCGACCTTGTCATCCAGGCGGGATTTCTTTCGCTGTGGCACATACCGCATCGCTACGAAGGCCGCGTGATGAACATCCACCCGGCCCTGCTGCCTGACTTCGGTGGGGCGGGCATGTACGGCCGCCACGTTCACGAGGCTGTGCTGGCGTCCGGGCGCAAGGAGTCCGGCTGCACGGTGCACTTCGTCACGAACGAATACGACGCCGGGCGGATAATCCTGCAGCGCAAAGTGCCGGTCCTGAAAGGCGACGACGCCGACACGCTGGCCGCCCGCGTGTTCGAGCAGGAATGCATCGCATATCCGGAAGCGATACGCCTGTTCGCAGCCGGCAAACTCGGCAGATAACCTGCAAAAAGATTTCCCCGCCTATAATTTCACTCCATATGCAAAGATGTTTGAAGCAGTTGCGTTTTTCTGTTAAAATGCTTCGTTTCTGTTGTAACGTTATGCACAGAAATGCTCCCGCGGCTGTTAATCCGGGATAATTGCGAGGTCGAATTGCCTAATTCAAAGAAAAAATACGAACTTCAGGACGTTTCCGAGCCGAACCTGTATCGGAACGTATTTCCCTATACCGCGATTCCCAAGGTCGTGTTCGAGGAAGCGACTGTCCCCCTGAACCCGGCCGGCGAAATCTGGATAACCGATACGACGTTCCGCGACGGCCAGCAGGCGCGCCCGCCGTACACCGTGGGGCAGATTGTAGAAATATACAAGCTGCTGGCCAAGCTCGACGGCGGCAGCGGCATCATCCGCCTGAGCGAGTTCTTCATCTACTCGAAGAAGGATTGTGAAGCCGTCGAGAAATGCCTCGAGGTCGGTGCTGAGTTTCCGCATATCACAAGCTGGATCCGCGCGGTCAAGAACGATTTCAAGCTGGTCAAGGAGATGGCCGTCAAGGAAACCGGCATCCTCACCAGCTGCAGCGACTACCACATATTCCTGAAGCTCAAGAAATCGCGCAGGCAGGCGATGGACCAGTATCTGGACATCGTTCGCTCGTCGCTGGATGAAGGCATTATCCCGCGATGCCACTTTGAAGACGTAACGCGGGCCGACTTCTACGGCTTCGTCATTCCGTTCGCAATCGAGCTGATGAAGCTCCGCGAAGAATACCGCATGAACGTAAAAATCCGCCTGTGCGACACGATGGGCTACGGCGTGCCCTGGCCGAACGCCGCCCTGCCTCGTTCGGTGCCGAAGCTGGTGCACGGCATGATCCACGACGCCGGCGTGCCGGGCGAGCTGATGGAATATCACGGGCACAACGATTTCCACAAGGTGCTCATCAACCCGGCGACGGCGTGGCTGTACGGCTGCTGCGCATGCAACGGCAGCCTGCTGGGCATCGGCGAGCGGACGGGCAACACGCCGGTCGAGGCGATGGTAATCGAGGCCGCCCAACTGAAGGGAATGGACAGCCGCATCAACTACGGCGTCATCACCGAAATCGCCGATTACTTCCGCGACGTAATCGGCTACCCGATACCGAGCAATTATCCGCTGGTCGGGCGCGACTTCAACACGACGCGGGCCGGCATACACGCCGACGGTCTGCTGAAGAACGAGGAAATCTACAACCCGTTCGACACGGGCAGGATACTCAACCGCCCGCCGGGAGTCGCGATAACCGATAAGTCGGGCGCCGCCGGCATCAAGCACTGGATAGAGACAAATTACAAAGTCATCGTCGCCAAGGACGACACGCGGTTGCTGGAAATCCGCGACAAGGTGGACGCCGAATACCAGAACGGCAGAACCAGCACCATAAGCGACGAAGAAATGCACGCATGGTACAAACAGTCGTTCTGCAAATAATTTTTCGTGCGAAATAAATCGCATATTTAGCCCGGCGTCCCCGAGGGACGCCGGGTTTTTATTTTGCCCCATATAATCCGAAAAAAATCCATCAAATATGCACGAAATCTCCCCCCTCTTGTCGTTAAACTTAATAAGAACCTTTGCACACGGACGGAAACCGCGATGAGCACGCTCAATCGCTATCAAGGCATTGATGAAATACTGCATCTGCTGGACGGCGTAAGCGTCCGCAGGTGGATGCTCCGGCTCGCAGCCGGCATCTCGGCCGTCATCACTATTGTCTGCGTGGCGCTGCTGGCGGCCGTCGTCGCCGGCGGATACTGGCATGACCAGCCGCCGGTAATGCTGCGGTGGATAATACTCATCGGCTTCTGCGCCGTCAGCGGCGCAGCGGCGTGGTGGTTCGTCGCGCGAAGGATTTTCGGGCGACGTCAGAATCCCGCCCGGACAGCCAGAATCGTCGAGCAGGCATCGCCGGGCCTGCAGAATCACCTGATAAACGCCGTGCAGCTGGCCGCCGACGCCGACCAGAAAAGCCCGCACCTCGTGCAGAAGGCCATCGACGAAGCCGTCGGCTATTCGCGATATGTAGACCCGCGAACATCGCTGCCCGTGAAAACGACCAGGCGATGGGCGCTGGCCGCCGCAATTGCGGTGATTGTGCTCGCCGGTTTCGCCCTGCTGCAGAAAGGGCCATTCCTGCGCGGGCTGGCGGCCATGCAGCCCACGCGATACGTGCCGACATACGGCAGCGTCGAACTGGTAAAACTCTTGCCGGGCGATGCGACCTGCTTCGTCGGCGACAGGCTGGCGGTCGTCGTGCAGATACGCAACGACGACGAGAAGCCGCTCAACGGGCGGATAATCATCGAAAACGCCCAGCCGCAGCCGATGACGTCGAACATTAAATGCAGCGTATTCACGGCAGAGCTTCCGCCGGCCGCCCAGAGCTTCCGATACGCGGTTCAGATAGGCGACACCCGCTGGCCGCTCGACAGGCCTTACTACAACGTGAAAGTCGTCAACCGCGTCGACGTCGAGGCGTTCGACATCGACTACACCTACCCGCCCTACACCGGCATGGCCCCGCGGAAGGTTTCCAGCGCCGGCGGTCACATCGAGGCGCCGGCCGGAAGCAAGGCGACAATCGAACTGCGGCTGTCCGCGCCCGCTCCGCAGGTGCAGCTGGAAATCAAGGACAACGGCTCGATTCAAATGGCGCCCGACCGGGACGACAGGACGTTTTCGGCTGAGCTGCCCATCGACAAGGACGGCGAGTACCGCATCGTGCTGCGCGACCGCTCCGGCGGAGCGATGCAGTATATTCCCGACCTCGCCGAGAGCGGCAAGTCAGCCGAGGCGTACAGCAGCTCCGGCAGGAGCATGATGAACGGATACTTCAGCATCCGCGCGATTGCCGACGAGCCGCCGAAGGTCCGCTTCCTGTCGCCCGGATGCGACATCGACGCACCGCCCGGCGGAACGGTTAAAACGCGAGTCGAAATTCTCGACGATCACGGCCTGACCGAGGCGGTCCTGCTGGCCTCACGAGAAGGAGAAGAACCGAAAACGATTCACAGGTATGCCTTCGGCGAGAAAAAACAGGGCCGCTTCGATTTCGAAATCAGGCTCGACGACTACAGGCTCGGCGACACCGTGGTTTACTTCGCGGCGGCTACGGACAACCGCAACCTGCCCGGGCTTGGCGGATATCAGACCACCAAAACGCCGCTGTTCAAGATAGCAGTTCGCGACCCGGCCGTCGTCGCTGCCGAGCGAGCGAAACGATTCGAGCAGCTCCGGCAGAGACTCGCGGCGCTGCTGGCCGCACAGCAGAAACAGCGGCTGCAGACCGAGCAGTGCCGCTGTCAGCCGGCGGACCTGAAAGGCGTAACGGCGATGGCGAAAACCATCGTCGAGGCGCAGAAAAGCATCCGCAGCGACATGCAGGACATCGTCGAGCACTTCGACTTCGAGCCGGAGATGCTAACCATCCAGCAGGGCCTGGCGCTGTTGTCGGTGAACGAGGCTGCGCTGGCGATACAGCAGGCCGGCGTGCTTGCGGCACTGGAAAACTTCGACGCCCGGCAGAAGCCGTGCGAGATGCTCGCCGACACGCAGGACAAAATAATCGACGCACTCCAGACCATGCTGGCGATTCTCCCCGCCCTCGCACGCGGCGATATTGACTCGCAGAAACAGTCCGCCGCCGGCGACCTGAGCGATGAAACAAAAGAAAAACTCCGCCAGTTGCAGAGCAAGCTGGAAGAGTTTGTCGAGGAGCACAAGAAAGTCATCGAAGCGTCGCAGCGGCTGGCGAAGAAACCGGTCGATGATTTCACCGAAGAGGACAAAAAGCTCCTCGAAGAACTGCGGGCCATCGAGGACAAATGGGAGAAGTTCCTGGAAGAAGCGATAACCGACTTCTCCAGGCTCGCCGAGCAGGACTTCTCCAACCCGGCTTTGCTGAAGGAGCTCATGTCGGTCAAGAGCGACGTGACCATGGCGAAAAACGCACTCGCCAACAAGGCCGCCGAAATCGCCACCGCATGCGAGGAAAACGGCATAGAAAACGCCGAGACGCTGACGGCCAACATTGAAAAATGGCTGTCGGACAAGCCCGACCGCGAAAAATGGGATATGGAAGACCCCACCGGGCAGGAAAACATCGAGCAGGCCGAACTGCCCACAGAACTGGAAGACCTCGTCGGCGACCTGCTGGAAGAGGAAGAAGACCTGCTCGAGGAAGTCGAGGACGTCTCCAGCAAGTACACCATGAGCGGCGACAAGGGCATCGGGTGGGACGCCGTCGACGGACCGATATCGAACATGAACGCCCAGGGCGTCACGGGCAACCAGCTGCCGAACAACGACGAGGTTGGCGGGCGAAGCGGCGAAGGCAGGCAGGGCAAATCTTCGGGCGAGCATGTCGAGGACAAGGCCGTCGGCAAAGGCGGACGCGAAACGCCGACCCGCCTGGGCGAAGAGCCTTACCAGAAGGGCCAGGTCAAAGATACTTCAACCGAGCCGGCCGGCGGCGCGACCGGCGGCGGAAAGACATCAGGCGCGGGCGGCGAAGGGCTCGAAGGCCCCGTCCCGCCGCCGATGCAGCAGGAACTCGACCGTCTCGCCGGCAAACAGGCTGCACTGGTGAACCGGGCCGAACGCATACGCGCGAATTTCAAGCAGAGCGACTACTCGGGCTTCAAGCTCGACTCGGCCGTCACGCTGATGAAGAAAAACGCCGAAGACCTCAAGGCCGGCCGATACAAAAACGTCCTGCGGCAGCGGAACGTGCTCATATCCTCGCTGAAGCAGACCGCCCTGCTGCTCGGCGGCATGATCAACGTCAGGTCCGACAAATCGACCGCCATGACCAAGCAGGTCCGCGACAACGTCGCCGACACGATGCAGGACAAGATGCCCGAAGATTACAAGGATGTGATGCAGCAATACTATCGCCGCATGAGCGAGTCTGACTAACGGCAGACATCGGGGAATGCTTTCTGTTCTCGCCTCAGTTCTGGTATACTTGCAGCTATGCTATTCTTTGAAGACAAACCGCCTTGGTACGTCGCCGGACTGGCCTTCGAATGCACCGGCTGCGGCGGCTGCTGCGCCGGCCCGGAGGAAGGCTACATCTGGGTGACGGACGACGAAATCGCCGCCATCGCAGCAGAGCTTCGCATCAGCGAGGCGGAAATGCGCAGGAAATACGTCCGCAAAGTCGGCCGGCGGATAACGCTTGTCGAACGCAAGGACAACAACGACTGCATTTTTCTCGTCCCCGACGGTTCCAGCGGCAGAAAATGCAGGATATATTCAGTGCGGCCGATGCAATGCCGAACGTGGCCGTTCTGGCCGAGCAACATTCGCAGCCCCCAGTTGTGGGCTGCAGCCGGTATGCGATGCCCGGGCATAAACCGCGGCCTGATGCACTCCTTCGAAGACATACAAACCAAGTGCAATAAAACACGTGAGTGATTGCGAAAACAACCAGCCGGTCGACATCGCCTCGGCTGTGAAATTATGCACAGCCGAATTCCTGGCCGAACTAAGCGAAATCTACGCCTCCGTCGATGCCGATATCGCCCGCACTGCCAGCCGGTGCGACGCATGCGGAAAATGCTGCATGTTCGATCTTGCAGACCACCGCCTCTATCTTTCAACCGGTGAACTGGCGATGCTGACCATGGAACCCCCGCCGGATATAAGGCCTGCCTTTATAAGGCGATGCCCCTACCAGGTGGACACCAAGTGCACAGCCCGAAACCGCAGAAGTCTGGGCTGCCGTGTGTTTTTTTGCGGTAAAAAAGATACCGAAAATGCAAATCAGTACTATGAAACGTATCATTCCATGATTCGTATGCTCCACCAAAAGCATTGTGTGCCATATGCTTACGCCGAACTCACCGAGGCTCTCTTGCAATTATTTGCCAAAACTTAAGTTATGAAAAAAATGCCTTCAAATCCCATTCCTTTTTTCTTGACGAATTTTCAATGCAAAAGCATAATTACTCCGGCAACACGTCGATTGTGTTTTCAATAATAAGTTAATTCGTTTCCAGCGGGCATAAGGCACTCGTGCAAAGGAGGTTCGCCGCTTGGTCCGCATCGTAACTGCATCACACTTTGTGGACACGGCGATATGCACCTTTGCTGCCTTTGGCATCCGGTGGCGTCAGGATGCTGCATAGTCTGGTTTCCGTAAGTGATAAGGAGAGCCGACCTTGACAAAAAAAGAGATTGTCAGGCAAATCGCAGCAGAATTGGGACTGGATCAAACTATTA
>CAZVYJ010000039.1:0-27384 GCA_964631565.1 uncultured Planctomycetaceae bacterium | reverse complement strand
TCGCAAGAGATACGTACTTGGGGAGGCTTAGTGCATAATGTCCGGAAGTGAGCGGAAATAGCTGTTCGATAACAACACCCGCTCACTGTCGTTCGCGGCTAGTGAGGGTAATGGAACGTCAATTGGTTATAAAAACACTTTACTAAGCGTCAATCGCCTCGACCAACAGCAGTTCGGAAGTCAGTGCGCCTTCGAGGCGGATGGTTATTCCCTGCGTCGTCAGCACAGCGCCGTCGATTTCGGACGCCTGGCCGGTGTTGTCGAACGTGACGCGGTAGCGGCGGCTGGCGTCCAGGCCGCGAAGTCGCAGCAGGTATTCCGGCGCGGCTGGGCTTGCAAGCTGGAACAGCCCGCAAATCGCCTTCGTTTCGTCGCGCGAAGCGAGTTCCAGTACGCCCCAGCCGTGCGGCTCGGGGTGGTCCACCTGCGGCGTGTGGTGATATATCCTGCCGGTCGGCATGAACGGGCGGATAAAGTTTTTGTAGAGCGAAACCCAGTGCTTCATTCTCTCCAGCATGTGCGGGTTCCATTCTGCGCCCATCGGCTTGGAGAACGAAACCGACGGGCGGCCGAACATCATCAGCCGCCACTGGAAATCGAAGTCGGCCGTAAAATGCCCGCTGCAGCCGCCGATGAGCCTGTCAACGTATTCAGGCGGCAAGGCCATCGTCATGCCGTTGATAATGGCGAACGAGCGCGGCGCAATCTGCCAGTCGCTCACCCACGTGTGGCAGAACCGCCGCACCAGACCGATGTCGGTCCGTCCGCCGCCGCCGGCGCAGTTCTCGAAGATTACGTTCGGGAACTTCGCCCGCAGCCGATCGTAAATGGCGTAAAGCGCCTCGTAGTATCGCCAGAAATGCGTCTCGACGTAGCCGCCATCGCGCTGCGTTCGTCCGCAGCCGTTTGTGTTGTAGTCGAGGCGGAAGAAGTCAAGCTCGTTCTCCTCGATTACGCGAGTTATCTGCCGCTCCATCCAGTCGGCGACTTTCGGGTTGGTCAGGTCAATCATGCCGCCGACGTTCTCGCCGGGGAACGGCTGGGCTATCCATTCGGGGTGCTCCTTGGCGATGCGGCTCTCGGTGCCGATGCGTTCAGCGTCCATCCACAGCCCCCACAACATGCCGTGCTTGTGGACGCGGTCGCGAAACGGTTTGAGGCCCTGCGGGAACCGCTTGCGGTCCACATTCCAGTCGCCGGTCGTAGTCCACCACTTGCCAAGCGGCGGGGTGTACCAGCTCGCGTCGATGAAAAATATCTCCGCGCCGAAATCGGCGGCCATGTCTATGGAATGCATCGTCTGCTCGGCGGTGACTTCGATTTCCGGGCCGATGCCTGATTCGACCCAGCAGCCGCGCCCGCGAACCTGCGGCATGAAAACGCTGCGGCGGAGGTGGTCGTGCATTTCCTGCAAGGCCCGGTCAAGCCCGCCGTGCGTCAGACCGAGATGCATCTCCGGCGTCCGAACGGTTTCGCCGGGGGCTATCAGCCGCTGCGGCGCCGGTGCGTTCGGGCCGGCGCGGAAAGACATCTTCGCCGACAGGTCGGACGTGCCCGGGTCGGCGTCGAGATCGAACTCGAAGCTGTACCCGCCCGACCATGCGAGCTGGCCGACAAAATATTCGCCCGTGGCGTTGTTGCGCAGAACGAAAAACGGATGGCGATGGCGGTCGCGGAGATATCGCCCGTCGACCGAGTATCTCGCCGACGGCAGATCGAACCAGCGGAAGTCGCCCTCGCTGCCCCAGTGCGAGTTGTCGAAGCAGCCCAGGGAATACAGGGACTTGCCCGCGTCGCCCATCAGCACTTTCCACCTGTCGGTTCTCTGCAGCGCCCCGCTCCACGAATAGGCAGCCGACAGCGCGGCGGTTTTTTTGCTGGTGTTGGTCACCTCAAGCCATCGCGTCAGGACAGCCGTGCCGTCAAGCAGCGTGTGAACCTTCACCGCCACCGGCCGCAGCGCGTGCCGGAGCGAAATGATTATGTGCAGGCATTCGCACTCGCCCTGCTGGCCTGTGCGGACCTCTGTTTTCTTCTCAAAACCTTCCCACTGCCAGTCCCATGCGAGAAGCTGGCCGTCGATTTCCAGCCAGAACGCCTGTGGTGAGGCATAATCGTTTGGATTCAGCCGCCCGGCGTAGAAGTTAACATAACCCGAGCCGTTCCAGCCTCGTCCCACGAACCGCCCGTTGGTGAGCGATTCCTCGTATACGACCATGGCCGTGCGATATGTGATAATCGGTTCCGGCCCCTCGGTCAGCAGCACGTCCGACCATGCGGCAGGATCAGAAACTTTTTTCGTCATCCGTGAACCTTTGGCAGAATGCTTACGCGCTTTCATAAGCAGCCCTTTCCGAAATCTGTTCTCGAAGCAATTTTATTTCTATAACGGCGGGCCTATTTAACTCCCAGACACGCCAATATCGTTCCCGCAGCAATCATCGCGATTCCAGCATACTGCACCCTGCTGAGGCGAGATTTGAATATCACAGCCAGCGCTACCTGGCTCGCGAGAAAACATATCGCAGGCACAACGGCTGCAACCAGGTTCGGGTAATCCGGGAACTTGCCGTACAGTTCCATAAAAAACAGGATGCTCGGCGCACCGACGCCGTTAGCCAGTGCGAAGCCCAGCCACCATCGCCGGCTCCGCAAGGCCGTCGTGCCGATGCTGCCGAACTTCATCGCCAGCTGCGCCAGCACCTGCATGACGACAAATATCATCAGGATTAAAGCTATGTATCCGATATTCACGCCGGCGGCTCATCACTTTCCGGTTCGGCAGGTTTCTGCTTCCCGCCCATCATCACCATGGCTACCCCCACTGTCAGAATCGCAATACCTCCCCACTGCCACCACTGCAGATACTGTTTATAGAGAAACAGAAACGCAATCTGTACGACGACTGTAGCCAGCCCGACAGCCAGCGCCAGGGCGAGATTCGCGTGCATCCGCTTGTAGAGGATCATCAGGAAAATCACGCTCAGGGGGCCGAACGTGTTACCGATGATGAAATATTGCAACTTGTGGGCGCGATCAGTGCCGCCTTCTTTGAAGCACACCGAGGCCAGTGTGTTGAAGATCAGGAACATCACCAACCAGAATGCTGTGACAATTTTATGCCGCGGATGCGCGGCGTTTATTTCTGTCGCAGGCGCCGGAACCGTAGACGACATGTACGTCTCCTTTTGCAGAAATACGAAAATATACCGACAACACGGCGTCCCGTATATGTCTGCGCACACTATTAACCGCTGGCAATTATTTTTGTACTGGGAAAAAACCCGGCAATCGCAACGGCATGACGCATAGAGGAAAGATGCCCCAAAACATGTTTTGTGCCACTTAACTTCTTTAAGACAAGGCCATTAAGAGTGTCTTACAGGTTCGCCAGCCGCTGGGCCTTGTCGTGAGCGATGAGGGCCTCGATGAGCGGGTCCATGTCGCCGGAAAGAATCCGGTCAAGATTGTAGTTGGCCCCTTCCTGGCCTTCGCCCTTGAGGCGGTGGTCGGTGCAGCGGTTCTGCGGAAAGTTGTATGTGCGGATACGCTGCGAGCGGTCGCCGGAGCCGATCATGGATTTTCTCGCGGCTGCCTCGGCGGCCATCTGCTGATTGCGAAAGTGCTCGTAAACGCGGACGGCCATGATTCGTCGGGCCTTGGCGCGGTTCTTGTGCTGGCTTTTGTCGTCACGCATGGAAACGGTGATGCCGGTGGCGATGTGCTCAAGTTTTACAGCAGATTCGACCTTGTTGACGTTCTGCCCGCCCGGCCCGCCGGCCCGGCTGGTGTGCTCGATGACGTCCTTTTCCCAGTTGATGTCGACTTCGATATCTTCCGGTTCGGGCAGGACGGCCACGGTGGCGGCGGAGGTATGAATGCGGCCCGACGCCTCGGTTTTCGGCACGCGCTGAACGCGATGTCCGCCGCCTTCGTAGCCAAGGCGGCTCCAGACGTCCTCGCCGGTCACGTTGACGACGACTTCGCGGAAACCGCCAAGCTCGGTCGGGCTGCCTGAAAGTATCTCGAACTTCCAGCCCTTTCTTTCGGCGTAGTGGCGGTACATGTCCAGCAGGTCGCCGGCGAACAGAGCAGCCTCGTCGCCGCCCGTGCCGGCCCGTATTTCCAGCATGACCGAGCCGATGGCCCGGTCGTCGCTCATGACGAGCAGACCCTTGACGTTTTCCAGTGCAGCCTCGACCTGCGGCTTGAGCTGCTCTACTTCCGCGGCGGCGAGGGCTTTCATTTCGGCGTCGCTGGCGGGGTCGTCGGCTATGGCGCGGGCGTCTTCGCAGGCGGTGCTGAGTTTTTTGTAGATGCGGTACGGCTCGACGATGCGGCTCAGCTGCGCGCGATCTTTGGCCAGGGCGACTATCTTCACGCTGTTGCCGGCAACGGCCGGGTCGTTCATCTGTTCGTCGATTTCCGAATACCGGCGGTTCAGCTCCTCCAGCTTTTCTATCAATGTCTGATGTTGGGATGCCATGGCTGCTTACCTTTTGCCGTTCGTTCAGTGAGTACAGAAAAACGCCGACCTGTCCGATGTACAGACACAGCCGGCGTTATGCTGTCTGAAGCAGCTACTTTTTCTTTTTGAAGTAATCGCCGCCGAACTTGCGCTGGAACTTCTCGACGCGACCGGCGGTATCGATGAACTTCTGTTTGCCGGTGCAGAACGGATGGCACGAGCTGCAAATATCGATCACAATGTCTTCGCCCATCGTGGAGCGGGTCTTGAACGTGTTGCCGCACGCACAGCGAACGTTAACTTCTTTATATTCCGGATGTATGTCAGCTTTCATTTCCGTGTTACCTTAAATACCTCAAAATCAAGGGTTGGTTAGTTTACCAGAGGAATGCCCCGTGGCAAGGGGAATTTCGCGGCCGGCCGGAGGCTAATAGTTCAGCAGGTCCGTCAGCAGACGGACGATTTCCGGCGCCTGCTGCACCGCCAGGGCCATCGGGGCGATAATCATGGCCGTCGCGACAAGCAGCATTGACGCGGCCATCGGGCTTGTTTCGGCATCAATTCGCCCCAGTGCCTGCCCCATGGTCGGGCTCATACCCTCGGCCAGCCCGCTGCGGCATTCGCGGAGCCGGACCGTGACGTTTTTCAGCACCGGGAAGCTGTTGATGACGATTTTGTCGGTCGCGCCGCGAATCCTGAAACCGTACGGCTCCTCGACGAGGGTATGGCCCATCTGTTCAAGTGTCCGGCGGATTATATCGCGAGCCTCGCCGGCGGTTATGTTGTAAATGACCCAGCCGGGGCGATTCGGCCGTAATATCACAAGCAGGCCCAGAATGCCGGCAATCGCCGCCAGGGTCACCGGGAACGATGTGCCGAAATAGGTTACTATGCCCATGACGGCCATCAGCCCCATAGCGCCGGTCAGCAGCGCGAAGTCCTGCCTGCTGCTCAGAAGCTGGGGGTGGCGGCGGCTGTTAAGCAGGCCCAGAATGAGAAAATACAGCGCCACCGGCACCACGAGCGTGGCTACCTGCAGATACGTCCCGATGTGTTCGCTGCCTATCATCACGGGTCTGCCTAAAGTCTCTGTAATATTCTAGGTTATATACAATCGCGTGTGAATATTATTTTTAGAGTAGAAAGGAGAAAGTAGACCGCAGGAGAGCACGGTTTTTGTCCAATTTTATTGGCTAAAAACGCAGTTTCTACTCTCTACTTTCTCCTGCTCCAGCAGCCCCGTAGGGGCTGCTCAGCGTATATCTTCGGGTTCTGCCACTTTTCTATAGCCTAAAGCCCGCATAACATCCAGGACCTCGGTCCACGTCGGAAACGGGCGTTTATTGATCTTTTTATACTCGTTAATGGCCATTATCAGCTCAAACTGCTCGTCGGTCATTTCGCCTTCTTCGGCGGCGCGGCGTTCGTCGCTGCGTCTGCGGCCGGGGCCTCTGCGCCTTTCGAGTTCGCTGCGGCGTTCCTTGACGGTTCGCCGGTCTTTCAGCTTGCGACGTTCCGGCCCCTTGCCGTGGTCGCCGGATTTGCGGCGGGCCAGGCCTGTGCGGCGATCGACCACATTTCGCCGCTGAATTTCGCGGCGGTCAGATACCTCCCGCCTTTCATCTTCGGGCAGCGGGGTCTGGCCGGCTCCTTCCATATTTCTGGCTTCGTCGGTCATAACGCGTTCTCCAGGCATTGCCTGCTGAGTCTAATAGTTTATCGACCGGGTCGGCTCTCAGCATAAGCCAATCGCAGACGCCCACGAACTGTCAACTGACCAAATCACCCCGGGACCATTACAGGTCGTCGTCTTCGTCATCGTCAAGCACGTCATCCAGCGTGCCGTCGAAGCCCTCGTCATACTCGTAATCATCGTCTTCGTCTTCGAAGTCCTCATCGTCAAGCGCGAATTCCTCTGTATCTTCGCGGTCGGCGATAATTTCGCTGGCTTCGTCCAGCATCGCTTCGGGTACCATAACAGGGATGCCCCGCGACATCCGGCTGCGAAGGTCTTCCTCCTCCGCATCTTCTGCATCCGCATTAGTTATGTTGGACATGGTAAATGTCGAAGGAATGTCATGGTCGCCGAGAAGCTCCTGATACTCCAGCGCTTCTTCCTCGTTACGGGCGAACACTACCGGAACCATATTTGCGTTGTCCCCGTCACCCTGTTTTTTCGAGCCTTTTTTCTTACTTGCCATGGCCTTAAACCTCGCCTCAAAGACAAACCGGAAAACACAAAACCTACTAGAATCATATTCGTCACCAAAGGGCATTTATTTCAATATAATTTTTCCTCGACGGCAGGTAAAATCTGCCGGATTTCGTGACCGATAAAAACCAGGCCCAAACCCCTGAATTTCACAGGCAACTTTAGTAGCCTGCCGGGGGATTGTTCTACAAAATAATCCGGTTTCAGGTCGTTAAGATTATTCGGTCCGGTCGATAATTACAGTTAAGGTTTTACGCTTCGTTGTTGCTGCAAGGAAAAGGCTGAAAATCATGAAATATCTTTTGCTGACGGCGGTGGTTCTGGCCGGCTTATCGGCGGTCGGATGTAACGGCGAAAACGCCAAGTACATGACTGAAGAACGCCTTGAGCGCGGCCTGGTCATTATCCTGCCCGGCATCGAAGGCGAGAGCGAAGCCAATCATAATATCCGCCGCGGTCTTATTTCAGCCGGCGTTTACCAGGCTATGCCGATTCACAACTGGGGCAGGCCCATACCGGTCATCGGAATGGCGATCAACCAGGTGGACTTCCTCGGCAACCGTATCGCCGGCCAGGGCATCTCGGACATGATCGTCAAATACCAGGATGAGTATCCCGGCAGGCCCGTATTTATCGTGGGACACAGCGGCGGCGGCGGTGTGGCGGTGTTCGCAGCCGAGGGACTGCCCGAAGGCAGGCAGGTGGACGGGCTGATTCTGCTGTCAGCCAGCATCTCCAGGGGTTACGACCTGACAAAGGCGCTGTCGCACTGCAAGAACGGCATTGTGAATTTCTACAACAAGAGCGACGGCGGCCTGCTTGCCGTCGGTACGACCATTCTCAGCAACGTTGACGGTGGAAAGGGCCCGTCGGCCGGGCTGGACGGTTTCGATGTGCCGGACGAAAATGACGGCGCCAAAAAACGCGTCGCTTACAGCAAGCTTTATCAGATACAGGTCACGGACAGAGGCGGAAACGCCCATTTCAGCACGACAAAGGTGAATTTCGTCGCCACGTACGTCTCGCCGTGGATAAGTTCATCCTGGCCGGCCACCGGCACCAGTGTTATCTCCTACAATTCCCAAAAGGGGCTGGATGTCAACCCGGCCACCTTCATCAGGCCGGATCTTTCTGGTCCGGCAACAAGAAAAGGACTTGCCGTAGCGTTCCGATGATATTTATCATGTCCGCCCACTGCTGAAAGCGGATTCTGTCGCATTCGCCGACCCGGCTCAATGGTAGTTCCGCAGCCCACGGGTTTGCGGAGCGGCGGAGCCGGCGAGGCAAACCCGATGGGATGCGAGAATCCCGCCGAAGCCCCCCAGGGACGAAGGCGGAAGCACAGAAAACAGAATAGACGCAATTTTGTTGCCGACCTAGCTCAATGGTAGAGCACAGCTTTCGTAAAGCTGAGGTTGTGGGTTCGAGTCCCACGGTCGGCTTTTTCATGCGCATAAAAAAGCCGACACCGGGTACGTTTCGGACTTACCCGGTTTCAGCTCGCAATTGTTTGTAAACGTCCTATTCTTCGTCTTCTTCGTTTTTCTTTCGCTGCTGGCTGGCGCCGCGGGCCATCGCTATGACGCCGGTGCGGGCAAGCTCGCGTATGCCGTACGGGCGGACGAGGTCCACAAAGGCTTCTATCTTGGCCTCTGGGCCTGAAAGCTCGATGAGCATGCTCGTGCGGGCCACATCCACAACGCGCCCGCGGAAGAGGTTGACCAACTCGACGACTTCGGGTCTTTTCTCGGCCGGCACGTGAACGCGAACAATCATCAGGTCTCGCTCGATGTAATCGACATCAAGGAAGTCGCGTACGCGAACGACTGTCACGATTTTTCCGAGCTGCTTGCGGACCTGCTCCAGTACGCGATCGTCGCCGACGACGACAATTGTCATTCTGGACTGGCCGGGTTCTTCCGTCCGGCCGACAACCAGCGAATCGATATTGAAGCCACGCGCTGCAAACATTCCGGCGACATGCGCCAGGACGCCCGGTTCATTCTGAACGAGCGCGGTGATTATGTGTCTCATTTTATTCTCCACTTCGTCAAGCTACGCGAGCTTGCCGAGTTCCATTTCATGCAGGCCTTTGCCGGTCGCAACCATCGGATAGACGTTTTCCTCAGGTTCGACTTCAACCGCGAGCACAACCGGGCCTTCGTGTTTGAGCATCTCTCTTATGCCGTCGGCAAGTTCGCTGCGGTCGGAAATTCTCATGCCCTTGGCTCCGTAACCTTCTGCAACCACGGCGAAGTCCGGGCAGGGATGATTCACGGCCGAGTATCGCCGCCCGTAGAACATTTCCTGCCACTGGCGGACCATTCCGAGGTAGCCGTTGTCGAGAACCACAAACTTGACCGGCATATTGTACTGGGCGGCTGTTATGACCTCCACCATCGTCATGGTGAAGCTGCCGTCGCCGTCAATGTCGATTACGGTCGCGCCGGGATTGCCGAACTGCGCGCCAATGGCCGCCGGACAGCCGAAGCCCATCGTGCCAAGCCCGCCGGACGTGACAATCTGGCGAGGTTTCCGCCAGCCGCAGAACTGAGCGGCCCACATCTGGTGCTGGCCGACGCCCGTGGCGATTATCGCATCGTGATTCGTCATCTTCCCGACAAGCTCGCAGACTTCCTGCGGCTTGATGTGGCCGTCGGTCTCATACTTGAGAGGATACTTCGCCTTCCACTCGGCGATTTTCGCCAGCCACGGCGAGCGGTCCTTTGATTCGATATATTCCAGCAGCTTGGCGAGAATGTCCTTCGCGTCGCCGACGACGGGGATATCGACCTGGACGTTTTTCGAAATCGAGGCCGGGTCGATGTCCATGTGTATGATCTTCGCGTGTGGAGCGAAAGTCGCCAGATTGCCGGTAACACGGTCGTCAAAACGCGCGCCGACAGCGATGAGGCAGTCGCACTCCTGGACGGCGTAGTTCGCGGTGGCCGAGCCATGCATGCCGAGCATCTGCATGGCCAGCGGGCTTGTTTCATCGAATGCGCCGAGGCCCAGCAGCGTCGTCGTAACGGGTATTTTGCCTTTTTCGGCGACGGCCCGCAGTTCCGTTGACGCGCCCGAAATAATCACGCCGCCGCCGATGTAAAGCACCGGGCGCTGCGAGGCGTTAATTGCGTCGGCTGCCGTCTTTATCTGGCGAATATGACCCGTAATACGGGGCTTGTAGCCCGGCAGCCTCATTTCCAGGTCGGGTTCCTGCTTAAGCGCGTTTGTGGTGGCGTCCACCGCTATATCCACAAGCACCGGTCCCGGCCTGCCCGTGCCGGCGATATGAAAAGCCTCACGGATCGCTCTGCCGAGATCCTCAACCCGCTTGACCAGCATGTTGTGCTTGGTGACCGGCCGGGTTATGCCCGTCATGTCGGCTTCCTGGAAGGCGTCATTGCCGATAAGCGTGCTGCGAACCTGTCCGGTAAACGCTACCACCGGAATCGAGTCCATATACGCGGTCGCAAGCCCGGTCACCAGGTTTGTCGCGCCCGGGCCGCTTGTAGCGATTACAACGCCCGTCCTGCCCGTGCTGCGGGCGTAACCGTCGGCCATGTGTGCCGCGCCCTGTTCGTGGCGCGTAAGCACGAATTTTATGGGCGAACTGTAAAGTACGTCAAAAATCGGCAAAACCATTCCGCCCGGAAAACCGAACATGGTTTCGACCCCCTGCTCCAGGAGCATCTCGTGGAATATCCTGGCGCCGGTGCAGCCAATGTATGACTTGCCTGTGCTGTTTTGTCCGTCCTGTTTTTTAGAGGTCATGTCACTGCCCTTAAATGCGTTTTGCGAATGGTACTATCAAGACAAGCCGATTGCAGGGGGAAAATTACAAGCTCGATGCAGTATTGAAAAAAACCCCTCATCGGCGAACAAGATTGATTTGGACGGCCGCTACGCTTGTAGACGATGCGCAGCGACCTGGCGTACAACGGCTACGTAGAGGTTCCGTACCGCAGCTAGTACGGAGATAACGGCCGTCGTGTTGGTCGTGCAGATATCCATTAATACTCACATTAATACCATAATTTTAAAAAAAATGTCAAGGAGCTAATCTGCAGCAATCGCCTCTAATACACCTATCTCTATGGCCAACAAGATATTCCGGCGAAAAATGTCCCGCAAAAACGTTTGTAACACCTGCTTTTACAGAGATTTGCAGCGGGCATCTTTTGACTCCGTTTCTCTTCGCAAGATACCATTGCTCAAAGTAAGGTAACTTACCTACAAACAATAGCGGCTAAATGAGAATCCTAGGAATTCTGAAAATTCTTAGGAACTACTACTGGCAGAAACCGATAGAATATTATAGAAACTGTTCTGGTGAAAGCGGCTTAACTAGCTTTTGGGTCGGGGACAATTGAAATGGCTAAGAATCTTTCGACATTTGCAATAGCACAAATGCTGCATGTCGATCCGGGTTCGGTAGCAAACTGGATAGACCAGGGATTGCTTGCAGCACACAGGACGCCCGGCGGCCACAGACGGGTCGCCGTGGATGATCTTTTGAAATTTCTGCGACGCCATCGAATGCCTGTGCCGCAGGAACTTGAGACAACGCCGACACGCATTTTGGTTGTCGACGACGAGCCCGGCATCACCACGATGATTGCCAAGGCAATCAAGGCGGTGCATCCGGAATATGAAGTTGCAGAGGCACAGGATGGCTTCAGGGCCGGGACGCTCTTGGCCACGCTTACGCCGGATGTTGTAGTGCTTGACCTGCGCATGCCGGCAATGGACGGCTATGAAGTCTGCAAAATGATAAAGTCACAGGAATCAACCAAGCACTGTGAAGTCATTGCCATCACGGCATATCCTTCAGCGGAAAACGAGGCAAGAATACTGGGATGCGGCGCGAGAGTCTGTCTGCACAAGCCGCTGAACCTGGAACAATTACTCGAGGAAATTGAGAAGTCCCTGTAAGGTGAGGCTACTCGGCAGGGACGCCACAAAGACAGAATAACCGAAAAAAGAACAGGCACGCCTGCAGTCGCTGTCTAAAGACCCCCGACCCGAAGTCTAAAAACGCGATTGCGAACACCTTGCGGTGTGGCGTGCCTGTTTTTTTCTAAAATACAATCTCAACAAAGCTGTTTATCGGTCGTAAAGTCTGCCTATATTTAGATTTTCTTCATCGCAGAGCAAGCAGATTGCGCCTTTTTAAGCACATAAAAACCCCTCTCCTCCGCTGCTTTTCGTTATCCCAAACGATACCAGGTATTTGCCCTACTCAGCATTCTTCGTTATCCAGCGCCCATTGAACCGCTCTTTTGATACCCTCTTCATAGCCGACTGTGGGTTGCCAGCCGAGCTGCTTTCTGGCTTTCTCCGGCGAAAAGAAACATTGTCGCCCGATCAGCCAGACAGAGTACCTTGTAACCAATGGCGGCTTCTTTTTGCCGAACATATGGCCGAACAGTTCCATCAGGAATGCAGCCGAATAAGCAACACGGTACGGAACTCTCCGCGTGACGGGCCTGGCGCCTATGCACCTGGCGATGGCGTTGAAATATTCCGCCTGCGTAATGTCGCCGTCACATGAGAGATTATAAGATTCGCCGACAGCTTTGGGATTCGTCGCCGCAAGAATACATCCTTCAGCCTCATTTCCGGCGTAAGTCAGATTCAGCTTGTTGCTGCCGTCTCCAAGCAGTTTTCCCTTGCCCCGTCTGATTGCACGAATCAGCCTCGGCATCGAGGCGCGGTCTCTCGGGCCGTACAGCCAACTGGGCTTGACCACGGTAACCGGAACATCGCCCCGCTGGTGCGCCGCCCATGCGAGCTTTTCGGCTTCGACTTTGGCCCGGCTGTAGTAGCTCCACTTATACAGATTCCTGCCGAGCGGCGCAGACTCGTCAAGCACAAGGCCTTTTCCGTCGGGATGGCCGTAAGCCGAAATGCTGCTTACATGCAGAAACCGCTGGACACCGGCATCGCGGGCTGCCTCAAGCATGTTCCGCGTGCCGTTTATGGAAACCCTTACGAAATTCTCCCACTTGCCCCAGTCGCCGACCTGGGCGGCGGCGTGATAAACCGTCTTGACGCCCTTCATCGCGGCCCGAAGGCTTTCGGGGTCCGTAATATCGCCATTGGCCTTTTCGACCCGCCATTCATCCAGCCATCTGGTGTCGCTGCCGGGGCGAACGAGAGCTTTCACAGGCTCGCCGGCCTGAAGCAACTTTTCAATGATATGACTACCGAGCAACCCGGTTCCACCGGTGACAAGATTCATCAACTCATCCTTCCTAGAGGAGGAGCTCGCAAAAAGCCGCTGTTTAAGCAGCTTGCCTCCAGACGCTGTATATTCAACTCGAATTTATTCGAATTTATTCAAATTTATTCAAATTTGACGAAGCGGGTTCGGAATTTACGGCGCACAGAGGCAAACGTCAAGCTGTCTTTGCTAATTCTTGTGTATTGTGTGTATACGTTGCGATAGACAAAGGATATGACATTGCCTCACCAAAGAATCGTATCTGTGTCGGCCATAACCCCTCGCCCAACAAGCTCTTACGGACATATTGCCATAACATGCTTATTTGCGGGCAATTATGAAAGCCACAATAAGGCCAACTTTACAGGAAATTAGTTTGAATTCGGGCTGGGAGAATATCTATACTGGTGCCAATTGTACGCGACGGAGTGTTTCCGGGCGGCGTTTGTGCGCCAACCGGGTGTGTTCGGTTATGTCTGCTCGATATGCAGTAAAAAGGTGCTTAAGTGCATCATGCGGGCGTGCCGATTTAGTTAAAAGCTCCGGCAATAGGACGCACCGGGTATGCAGGGTCGTTTGGGACCCGGGCGTTTGCCGCGAAAGGATGCTGTATGTCTTTAAAGCAGTTAATTCGGCCGGCGAACCGCAAGGTTCGTGTTCTGGTCGGGCTGTTGCTTGCAGTCCTGTTCTGCATACAGTGCACCCGCACCGACGCAGTCAAATCGGCCTCCCGATACGTGACCGCCATGTCCGGCAAGGAAATCGGCGAAACCTCAAATGAAGCGACAGCCGAGCTTGAACGCCTCGCCAAAACGGACCACGTGGCCCTGCTCGAATTATGCCTCAAGCATGTCAAGGCCAACTACGGCGATTACACCTGCACGCTTCTCAAGCAGGAGCGGATACGCGGCAAGCTGCTGAGCGAGCAGGAAATTCACGTGAAATTCATGGCTGAGCCTTTCAGCGTTGCGATGGCCTGGACGCCCGAAACCGCTCCGATGGGCGACAGGGCGCTTTATGTTCAGGGCAAGTATAACAACAACATGCTGGTCAGGCCGACCTCGGCCGCTCTGAGATTCCTGTGCAACCCGGCCATTCGCAACCCGGAGTGCGACGAAGTGATGAAGAGCACGCTGAGGCCGATAACACAGTTCGGCTTCGAGAACAGCCTGCAGAGCCTCATCGACGTCTATAAGGAAGCCCGCGAAAACAAGGAATGCGAAGAATCCTTCGGCGGCTATCAGAAAGTGTGTGACCGGCCCGTTCTGGTGCTGGTCCGCTATCTGCCTCCCAGGAAAGACTACCCGGCACACAAGACGCTCACGTATATTGACATGGAATATCTAGTACCGATAGGCATCGTGGGCTACGGCTGGAACGCAGACGACGAACTGCTCTGCAGCTACATCTACAAGGATCTGAAATTCAACGTCGGGCTGGACGAGGACGACTTCACGCCGTCAGCCAACGGCATCAAGGATCCTTAACAGATAACCGCATAATCCAACCACAACAAAGGTCTTCGCCGGGCGGTGAAGACCTTTTTATTTTGCAGCCGAACATACCAGCTCGCCGAGGGGGCTTTTGGTTTTCTTTTCTGAAAAGCCCTAAAAACTTTTCCACACAACACGTCGTAAAATGTTTAATATCTGGAACCAGTGAAAGGAGCCTTAGTTGATAAAGACAATCGCAAGAGAGCTGAGGTCTCACGCGCCGTTTACACTCCTCGGCGCCGTTGGGGGGATAATCGTCGCGGTAGTGTTTATCTATACCGGGGTGCCCAAACATGTGTCGGAAAAGCTTTTCTGGACGTTTCACCCGGCCCATGTACTTTTCAGCGCGTTCGTGACGACGGCTATGTACCGCCGGCACGGCAAGAGAGGAATAATCGCCACACTCATCATAGGCTATGTCGGCTCGGTGGGCATCGGAACGATGAGCGACAGCCTGATTCCGTATCTCGGCGAATGGCTGCTTGGGATTTCGGACGCACACGTACACGGCCACGCACATATCGGCTTCATCGAAATGTGGTGGCTGGTGAATCCGATGGCGATAATCGGCATACTGCTTGGCATGCTGTTGCTGAAAACAAAATTCCCGCACGCCGTGCATGTGCTGCTGAGCACGGCTGCATCGCTGTTTCACATATTGATGGCCGTCCATGGCGAAGTCTCGCCGCTGACGCTGGCGATCATACCGGTCATCCTGTTCATCGCAGTCTGGGCGCCATGCTGCACAAGCGACATCGTATTCCCGCTGCTGTTCACGGGCAAAGCACCTCCTTGCAGTTGCGGACATAAACATGAATAACATCAAGTTGCTGCTGCCGGGCCTGGTCTGCTGGCTTGCTGCAGCCGGCTGCGTGCCGACGGCGGGCGGATCGCCCGATTCGTTCGGCGTGGACTTCTCGCTGCCTGCCGGCGCCAACAGGACGGGCGCAATCGTTTTTTTCGTAGACGGCCTCAACGCCGAAATATTCCAGCAGATGCTCGAAAACGGCGAGCTGCCAGCCATCAAGAAATATTTCCTCGACCGCGGCCTGTATGCCCCGCGGGCCGTCGCCAACACGCCGTCGGTGACGCTGGCGAACCTCACCAGCTTCGTCACAGGCCAGTTCCCCGGGCATCACAATGTCACCGGCATCAACTGGTTCGACCGCGACAAGCTCATCTGGCGGAATTACGAAACAATCGCACAGAAGAACACGCTGGACGGCGATTACACATCGCCGAACATCTACGAGCAGTTCGATCAGATGACCGTTTCGATTTTCTTCCAGCCGCACCGCGGAACAACGAAGTTTTTCGAAAACTGGACGTCGGCCGGGCCGCCGTTCTACTTCGGCTGGTACGAATTCGTCGACCGCCTGACGCTCTACCGCTTCGGCGAGATGATGGGCATCGCCCGCGAGAAAAAAGAGTTCCCCGCCCTGACGATAGCATATCTGCTCGCCCCGGATTTCCGTGCTTACGGTTATGGCGTAAGTTCCGAGCAGTATCGTGACGCGATAAAACACACCGACAGGCAGATAGGCCGCGTGCTGGGCGACATCGAAAAGGCCGGCCTGCTCGATACGCTTACGATTGTGCTCGTCAGCGACCATGGCCTGAGCGATGTCAAGAACCACTTCCCCCTGGACAAGAATCTCGGCGCCTTTCTGGACATTTCAGAAGACAGGCTGTGGGAGAACGACTCGTTCGAAAAGCGGCAGAAATGCTACAACGAGCACTCCGCCGTCACGTACGGCAGCGGCGACCGGTACTTGGCGCTGTGCCTTCGCAAGCCTATACGCGACAAGGAAGGCAATGTTACCGGCTTTGAGCCGTGGCCGGTCAGGCCGACCGTCGATGACCTCCAAAGATACCCCGTCAGGGCACAGGAAAGCAGCCCAAAATGGCGCCTTACAGTTGAGCAAAGCGATACGGTCTGGGATATGAACATCACGTCGGTGCTTGGCGAAATGCAGTCCGACGAATACTTCCCTATAGATGCGGTGGCGTACCCGGTCGGGCCGAACATCGTCCGCATAAAAGTCCGCCGCGGCGAGGTGGAGTTCCGCCAGGACGGCGGGCAGGGCAAGCCGATAAGTTACAAGCTGCTAAGCGGCGAAGACCCGTTCGGCTGGAAGGACAGCGTGCCGGCCGATGTGCTGGGCGGCAAGGCCATGGACGAGCGGAAGTGGCTCGAGGCGACATGCAACACGCAGTATCCCGACCTGCCCGCACAGATACTGGCGTATTTCCGGGCGTCGCGGGCCGGCGACATAGCGGTCTTCGCCGAGCCTGGCTGGGATTTTCGCGAAAGCAACAAGGCCGGCCACGGCGGCCTGAGGCCCGGCGATATGCACGTCCCGCTGCTTATAGCAGGCCCCGGCGTGCCGAAGGGCAGGCTCAACGCCGTTCGGACGGCCGACGTCATGCCGACGCTGCTTAAGCTGCTGGGCCGCCCGCTGCCGGAGGGACTGGACGGCAAACCGATTATCCCCTGATATCCTTTTTCTCGGCCGGTTCGATGTGAACGATGACCTCGGAGATATCGCACGGCGATTCCAGGAGCCTGCGCTTGACAGCCGCGGCTATGTCGTGGCCCTGCCCGACCGTAAGTAGCGGGTCCACCTGTATGTGTATGTCCATTTCGACGGCGCCTCCGACCTGGCGAGCCCGCATCGCGTGGTAGCTGACGACTCCAGCCGTGCCGGTCACCGCCTCTTCGATCTGCGCAAGGGACTCTTCAGAAGGGGCGCTGTCTATCAGCTCCGAGCCGCTCTTTATCATTATCTGCATCGCCACGACTATCAGGAACGCCGTAAGCACCATTGCCGTCATGGCGTCAAGGAACTGCCAGTCAGCCCCGCCTATTATCACGCCGCCCAGGCCGATCGCGGCGGCTATCGATGTGAAGGCGTCTGTGCGATGGTGCCACGCGTTGGCGATGAGCGAAAGGTTGCCTGTTCGCCGGCCGATGGTGCGAGTAACGCGGAACAGGATTTCCTTGACTGGTATCGAGATCATCGCCAGCCAGAACGGCAGATCGGGACTTACATTATGCCTGCTGCCCTCATGAAGCGACGAAATCGCGCTGTATGCGATCCAGCCGGCTGCGGCAAGCAGGGCCGCCCCGACGAACATCGCCACGAGCGTGCTGACCCGCCCGTGGCCGTAGTTGTGGCCGCTGTCGGCCGGGCGGGACGATACCCTCAGCCCGGCCAGCACCGCAATGTCGGTGACAAGGTCGCTTCCTGAGTGCAGACCGTCGGCCAGAATCGTCTGACTGTACGTGAAAATGCCGGCAAGGATTTTGGCGGCTGCCAGTGCCATATTCGCAACTACGCTCGCCCATGTCACGCTTCTGGGGGTCAAGTCTGCTCCTTCAATAATCCACGCCGAAAGACTCATATCGTCCGGTGTACGGGGCGACGTGTGCAGTCTGCTTATTTATGTATCCGCTCATCGCCTGCGAAAGTTCGGCGATGAACGCGTCGATTTCCGCGGCGTCTCCCTCTACGAGGCATTCGACGCTGCCGTCGTGGAGATTTCTGACGTAGCCGGTCACATCATACCGGCCGGCAATCCTGCATGCAGTGTAGCGGAATCCCACGCCCTGCACCATGCCGGAAAACCGGATTATTCGCTGTTGCTTGTCCATGATACTCGCCACACTGATTGTAAGGCCGGCCGGCACGGGCGACAACTTATTGTGCGTGACGCCGCGGTGGGTTAATCTCTGCTGACGATGCCGGCAAAAATACAAATACGAAAACCTCCGCAGCCGGTTCGCAAGGCCGTCATACCGGCTGCAGGGGCGGGCATGCGCATGAGGCCGTGGACATACGTGCTGCCCAAGGCGATGCTGCCGCTTGCCGACCGCGACGGACTCGTCAGGCCGATACTGCACTGGATACTCGCCGAGGCGGCCTCCGGCGGAATCGAGCGGGCAGCCGTCGTAGTTTCGCCCGATGCCCGCGGGATAATGCAGGATTACATCTCCGCCGTCCGCGGGACCGGCACCGAAGACCTGCCTGCCGACGTGCAGTTCATCGAGCAGGAAAATCCTCGCGGGCTGGGCGACGCGGTGCTGTGCGCAGCCGACTTCATCCGCGGCGAGCCGTGCATCGTGTACCTCGGCGACCATATCCATTTTCTGCACTCGCAGACACTGTCCTGTTCCGCCCAGGTAGTCGAGGCCTACCAGTCGTGCGGCGGGTCGGCGATGATCGGCGTCCAGATAGTGGACGACGCCGGCCTTTCACTGGTCGGCGTCTGCCGCGGCGAACCTCTAGGCGACGGCGTATACCGATGCACGAAAATCGTCGAAAAACCCATGCTCCAGGTTGCTCGAAAGCAGCTCTCAACGCCGGGTCTGGCAGACGGCAACTACCTTGCCCACAACGGCATATACCTGTTCAGCGGAGAGATATTTGACTGCCTGCAGGAACTGGCCGCCTCCGCCGGTCGCAGCGGCGAACTGGGGCTGACCGACGCCCAGCAATTGCTGCTGAAGCGGCATGACGATGCATACTATCTCAAGCTGACGACGGGCCTGACGTTCGATGCCGGCACGCCGGCCGGCTACGCAGCAACCCAGTCCGCCGCAGCCGCTGAATGATTAATGCAACTATGCTTGTCGAAACGGCGTTCCCGCCTTATCATGCATCGTTTGGTCAATGCTGCTGGAGCCTGATATGAAGGTCTGGGTAAACGGAAAACTCGTTGACAAGCAGGACGCGAAGCTGAGCGTCTTCGATCATGGAACACTTTACGGCGACGGCGTGTTCGAGGGCATCCGCTGCTATAATGGGCGGATTTTCCAGTGCGAAGCGCACATCAGCCGCCTGTTCGCCTCGGCCGGGAGCATCCGCCTCAAAATACCCTATGACCGCAGGCAGATAGTCGATGCGATGCATGAAACTCTCCGCGCGAACAACATCACCGACGGATACATCCGCCTGGTCGTGACGCGAGGCGAAGGCACACTCGGACTAAGCCCGAACAAATGCCCAAGCCCAAGCATGTTCATCATCGCCGACCAGATAGTGCTCTACCCGGAAGATATGTACGAAAACGGGCTGGCCGTCATCATCGCAAAGACGATACGCACGTCGGCGCGCAGCCTGAACCCGTCGGTGAAGAGCCTGAACTATCTCAACAATATACTGGCGAAAATCGAGGCCATCGACGCCGACGTGCCCGAAGCGATAATGCTTAACGAGGAAGGCAACGTGGCCGAGTGCACCGGCGACAATATTTTCATCGTCAAGGGCGGTCGGGTCATCACGCCGCCGCCCAGCGCAGGGATACTTATCGGCATAACTCGCGACGTCGTCATGAAACTGTGCGGAAAGCTCGGAATCGAAGTTGCGGAAGAAAATTTCACGCCGGAAAAACTCTACGCCGCCGATGAATGTTTTCTGACCGGGACGGCTGCCGAAGTCATCGCCGTGGTTAAAGTCGATGACAAGACTATAGGCAGCGGCGAGGTAGGCCCGATCACGCGCAGGCTGCTGGCCGCCTTCCGCAAGTTCATAAAGTCGGATAAAGCTTAGGCCTTCATATCTCCGCGGTTTTTCTCCTCGCAGCGTTTAACGCCGAACGCCGCGAGAATGTCTTCCATGAGGCACCACTTCGTAAGAGCCGACTGGAAGAGGTTCGCACCCACGAACGCGGTAAACAGGAAGAACCACGGCGAAACCCACCAGCCCAGCGCCAGGCTGGCAAGGATGAAAATTCCCGCAATCAGACGTATCCAGCGCTCCATGGTCATGAGTTTGCTCCTTCAGACCATTCTAGGCGGCAAACTTATTTTCCGCAGGCGGCGTAGAGAACGACGTTGGCGGCTACGCGGCGGGCGTCGGCGGTGCTCAGGCCCAGGCATCCGAATGTCGGGCAGCCTTCCATCGGGCACGTCACGCCGTAGCGGCTGATTATCACCGCAAGCCTGCCGTCGAGGACCACTCCGGAAAGATGCGGGCCTGCGGAAATATTCCGCACGTCCAGCGCCCTGCTGTAATCGACATAGGTTATGTCGGCGCCCATTCCGCCCCCGAACTCGCCGGTGATTAATTTGTCTTTGAAATCTATCGTCCTGACCGATCCGCTGCCGAACATTTTTTCCACGTCGGCCACCGCGGCGTTGTAAAACTCTTCGGTCCCGACGGCCGGGTCAATAAACAGTGTCCCGCCGTCAACAATGTATTTTTTGAGGCACTTCAGCTGCTCGACCTCAAATTTGGGCGGCTGCACGCCCGTCATCCAAAGCAGCACGGGCGGGCGAATGACAGGCCCGTCGAGCTTGACGGCCGGCTCTTCCTTTACGCCCATGCTGACAGCGGCGGTAAGCGTTTCGCTAAGCCTGTCGAAGGCTGCGGGGCATACATCCCAGCCGCCATTGTGCACGATGCGTGAAATCACAATTCGTCGGGTTGGCTCAATGGCAGCGGCAGCGGCAGGCTGGCGCGCAGCAAGCCGACCCTGAGGCGCCTGCATATCCGTCGTGTACAGAAGCATGTTTGTGACGAAGGCGGCTGCCGGGTCGGCTCGGTCGCCACGCGGGCCGCCGGGTCCGCGGCGGTCGGCCGGCGCGGTTCCGTCGATGAAGCTCTTATCCACGACGAAGACCCGCGTCCTTATCGCGTCGCCCGCGGCAAGGCAGTCCGGCCTGTCGCCGGGGCGAATCTTGAACTCCAAGTTGAATATCGGGTGGTCGTCGCCCAGCGTCTGCCTGCTGTAGCCGGCCAGTGAAACGAAGTAGTCAACCGCCTGCTGCCGGGCGAGTCTCTTGTCCACCACGGCCAGAACGGTCCCCCCGTTCTGTAGAAACTCGCGCACATTCGCCATGACAAGCTTTTGGGAATGCGCATCCCAGTTTATCATGAGTATCGGCGCTTCGTTGAATATCCCGGCGCTGTCGTTGGGCTGCACCGTCTGCCACGTCATCGGTACTTTGAGTTTTCCGACGGCCCACTCCACTATGGCGGCGGCATCCGTCGGGGAGTTTTCATCCGCGAACGCGGTCCTGTTTATCATCACGGGCCTGTTCGCCCGGGAGAGACAAAGAATCGCCATGCAGGTCTGCATGGCTTCTTCGTCGTCCGCACCGCGGCCGCCCCATGCCCCGCGCCTGTCCTGCCGCTTCAGCAGCATCCCGGCCATATCAATCCAGATATGGCCACTGCCGAACCTTCGCATTCCGGTCTTATCGGCGACCACGACCAGATTGAACATGTAGTTTAACCAGTCCTCGCCGGTGCCCCAAACCCAGCCGGGCACCTTCTCCAGCGTGTAGTTGGCGGTCAGCCACTTCAGGCCGTCATTGACGGCATCGGCGGCAAGCTGGCTCTGGCGGGTGCCGCTTTTATCGGCGATGACAAGCAGGCTCGCCACGCCTGCGGCGGTCATCGTGCCGTAACTGCTGCCCTTGAGGCGGTCGGTTTTCCCGTCGGCGGGCGTTTCATAGCCCCACCCGCCGTCGCGGTTCTGCGACTCGCGCCAGTATTTTTCGCACTTCGACCAGAACTGCTTCGGCACCATCGCGCCGGCGTCGACCGCATCTCCTATCGCGAGGATCGCAATCTGCGTGTTAGCGCTGTCGGTCCAGTCGGGCCTGTTCATGGTTGTCGGATGCCTTGGGCCGTAACCCCACCCGCCGTTGTCCATCTGGTTGTCGAGAAGCCATTTCACGTCGGCGGCCAGGGGGTCGGCGTATTCCTTGCCCAGGCGGGCGTAAACCATCGCCCGCACCGAACGGGCATATACGGTCATGGGATTGACGCGGTCGATATATCTCAGTGTCCGTCTAACAAACTTGTCGTCGATGCCCCGTCCGGCCTCAAGGGCGGCAAGAACCGCCAGCGCCTCCACCCCGCCGGGGCATTCTTTCGCGAAACGGCTTTCCCATGTACCGTTCTGCTGCTGCGAACGCTCCAAATACTCCAGGCCACGCTTGACGGCGGCATTTACCTGCTCCGCCAGCCTTGCCTGCTGGGCGACGGCGAAGTCGCAGCAGCTGAACACGACCGCGACGCATAACGCAACGCCCGCCATTCCGAACTTTTTATCAATAAGTAATCGCATACAAAAACAGGTTCAACGCCAGCTTCCTGCCGTCGGCATCCTGATAACCCCGGCAGGAATAGGGTTTGTCGCCCTCCAGGGCGCACGAGAAATCGTATTTGCTGTAGAGTATAACAGTTCGCCCGTCGATAACCACCGCTTCTATGGGCGGCCTGGTCGTGCCGCGCGATTTTAATTCGTCCGCGAGCACCTTTCGGTAAAGCAGTTCACCGAGCGGGCTGCCGGCCTTGCCGGTGAAAATCGGATGGTCCTCTTCCAGCAGCTTCAGTTTGTTGTCAGGGTAAAGTTTTGCAGCCAGCTCACGGAAACTCTTGTCGAATGCGGCTGCTCCGCAGCAGGCGTCTGCGACCAGAACTCCGCCGCTGTCGAGATATTTGCGGAAGGCCGCTATCTGCTTGTCGGAATATCCGAAACCGTAATGCCCCGTCATGAAGACAACGGGATACTCGTAGAGCTTCTCGTCGTCCGGTGCGAGGCTGCGCCCCTGGGCGACGACGTCTATTTTCGCCTTGTCCCGCAGGTCGGCGGCGAGATTCACGAGGCAGTGAATGTCCGCGTTGTAGTCGCCGTCGTGCACCAGCCGGGCCAGGCGGACCGCGCCTCTGGGTATCTCGGCCGGCTGGAACGAAACTGCCGCCGCAGCGGGAAGCTCGACAACGTCCAGCCTGTCCGGCAGCATTTCCCTGCCTGTGGCGTAGGCGGCTATGTTCATGCCGAGCCTGAAGGCCTTCTCCGAGTGCTCCGGTATCGTCTGAAGCTCCCACAGGCAGCTGAGCGCCCTCGGCGAAAAGAACACAGCCGTCCTGCAGCCGATATCGATGCCGTGCAGGTCGTACGTGTCCTCGATTTTGTTATAGCTGCTGAATACGGGATGGCTGGCGTCGAGCTTTTTCAGGCTGTACTCTGGAAACAGCTCATCGGCAAGGGCCTTGAACCCGTCGGCGAACTCGGTCGATCCGCAGCATGCCTCGGCCAGCAGCGTGCCGCCGGTTTCGACATACTGTTTCAGCTTTTCTTTTTCCGGCCCGGTCAGTTTTGGAAATTCGTGCCCGGTAATCACGAGTATCGGCGTGGCCCGCAGCTCCTGCAGCGGAGCTTCGAGACTGATCGACTGCCACGTAACCGGCTTGCCGAACTTGTCGCCGATAAAAACACAGAGGTTTTCCAGGTCGTGAATGTTGCGGTTCCAGTATCCGTCCCACTGGAGTTTCTGGAAAAGCACCGGTCGGTTGCCCTTCGCGAGAAACAGAAGTGCGAAGGCTGTCTCGTACATCTGCGACCCCCAGCCGCCCGTTCTTTGCTGGCTCGCAACCAGCCGTTCCGCCCCTTCAAGGTACCAGTCGTGCGAGCCGAAGTATCGCTGGCCGGATATCATCCCGACCCGCTCCAGGGCGTAAAGATAATAGTAGGTGTTTCCGCCGCCCCTAGGATTGTTCGTAACGGAGAAATTGTCTTCCAGCCACTTGATGCCGGCCGCCAGCTTGACGTTCTGCCTGTACTTGCCGCAGTCCGGATATGCGCCGTTCACAAACACTTTTCTGCCGCCGACGTCCAGTTTCTGTCCGCAGATAAACAGGCTCGCGACGCCGGCAGCCGTCATCGAACCGTAAGAGCCGCTCGCCTCAGGCGCCGCGGGATTGAATACGTACGTCCACCCGCCGTCCTTGAGCTGGGTGTTGATGAAATGCTGCCTTCCTCTCTGCCATGTGGATTTGGCCACTTTCACGTCGGCCTTGGCGGCCTCGTGCAGACCGAGCAGCGCGAACTGCGTGTTCGAGTTGTCGCCTCGCCCCAGCGGCCGGTTCCTTTCCACGCCGTACGACCACATGCCGTTTTTAAGCTGGGTTTTCGTCAGCCAGTCCGCCGAGGCCCGAAGATCTTGGGAATATTTTTCCAGTCCTGCAGCTGCGAATACCTGGCATTTTATGGCGACTACATAGGTTCGCTGGTCGGGCACTTTCGCCAGCGCATCCAGGCCTGCGGCGACGGCCGGGTCGTCAGCGCCCACCCCGGCGTTGAGCAGCGCGAGCAGGCACATTCCGGTCGTCCCGCCTGGATAGCCGCCTATTCCGTCCCACTCGCCGTTGCGGTTCTGCCTCTGACGGAGATACGTTACCCCTTTGTCGATGGCGTTGCGGACCTGCTCGCTGGTCACGCGCTGGGCGGCGGGCGTCGGCGCATCGAAAAGCGCCGCACATAACACCGCAGCGATTATCAGCCGGCCCTTGTTCACGCGAAGCTGCACGATTATCATTCTCCCGTGGAAAGCGCGTCGCTCTGCCGGCGATATTGTAACCCGGTATCGGCCCGCATAAACCAGGTTTTCTCCGATATCGGGGCCGACATGGGTAAAGAATCTTACGAGAACCTGATAAGCCAGTTCGCCCGTTCGCGGCAGATAATGGCCCGCGAGCTTTCGAAGGTCATCATCGGCCAGCAGGAAGTCCTTGACCAGATATTCGCCGCGATGCTTTCGCGCGGTCACTGTCTGCTCGTGGGCGTTCCGGGCCTGGCGAAAACCATGATGGTCTCCTCGCTGGCGAAGATAATGGACCTGAGCTTCAAGCGCATCCAGTTCACGCCCGACCTGATGCCTTCAGACATAACGGGCACGAACGTTCTGGACGAGCCTGAAGCGGGCCGGCGCGAATTCCGATTTGTGCAAGGCCCGATATTCGCGAATATCGTGCTCGCCGACGAAATCAACCACACGCCGCCCAAAACGCAGGCCGCCATGCTGCAGGCCATGCAGGAGCGGGAAGTTTCAGTCGGGCAGACCACATATCCGCTGCCGGACCCGTTCTTCGTAATCGCGACGCAGAACCCCATCGAGCAGGAAGGCACCTACCCGCTGCCGGAGGCGCAGCTCGACAGGTTCATGTTCAACATTTTTGTGGACTACCCGACGCTGCGCGACGAGGAAACCATTCTCGCCTCGACCACCGGCGGCGAGCGGCATGGACTGGATATAGTTTTCAACGCGACGCAGATACTGAACATGCAGAAAATCGCATCGCTGGTGCCGGTGAGCGATTTCATCATCAAATACGCAGCCCGCCTGGTGCGTGCCACCCGCCCGAACGACCAGACCGCCCCGGACTTCGTCAGGCAGATGGTCGACTGGGGCGCCGGTCCGCGGGCCGGCCAGTATCTCATTCTCGGCGCCAAGGCGTTCGTCGCCATGGAGGGCCGGCTGACCGTCAGCCTCGACGACATCCGCCGCGTCGCCGTCCCGGTGCTGCGGCATCGCATAGGCTGCAACTTCGCCGCCGCCAGCGAGGGCGTCGACAGCGTGGAGATAATCCGCCGGCTCATCGAAGCTGTTCCCGAGCCGCAGGTGCCGAAATACGTCAAAAAAGAAGAGCCGTCGCCTGAAAAGCAGAACCCAAACCCCGCCGAGCAGTAAGAAACAAATATTCTGTCCGCCGGTTTCATATAATACGGCAGGTGACATCATGTCGAAGAAGGCAGTGATAATCACAATCATCTTTACCTGCGTCTGCGCCGCAGCCGGCCAGCAGGATGAAGAATCCCAGAAGGCCTGGCAGGAACTTTTCTCGCAGGGCGACCCGCTGACCGCCGCGAAGCAGTTCGATGCCGTCCTCAACGCCTGCAATAACGACGCAAACAAGCTCAAGGCCCTGATAGCGGCAGACACTTTTTATGCCGAATGGAAACCGGGCTGGCACGAGCAGACCACGACCATGCTCGTCGACGGCAAGCCGGTCGAAAATGTTTTTTACGTTCGCATTCCAAAGGGCTACACGCCGGCCAAAGCCTGGCCAGCCGTGCTTGCGGTGCACGCATCCGGCGGAACCGGCATGGATATCGGCGACAAGGTCGTCGAACTGCTCGGCGAATCAGGCGAGAATTACGTGATACTCGCGCCGCTGCTGCCTGACACTGGAAAATTTTCGGGCCTGCCGGTTGAGGCGATCACGCTTCTCAAGCCGCTTGGCTGGGCGCGTATGAATCTGAACATCGACGACGACCGCGTTCACGTGGTCGGCTACAGCCTGGGCGGCCGGTGCGCGTGGCACCTGGCGGTGATGTACTCGCGGCTGTTTGCAGACGGCGTTTCGATGGCCGGCGTGCCCATGTTCGAGGGCGGGCATCTGACATACATGTCATACCTGGAAAACATCGACAACCTCCCCTTCTGGGCCATCTGGGGCAAAAACGACGTCACGAAGCGGCCTTACATCGGCATCGCCGAGACCTGCCGCGAGGTCGCCGCGAAAATGAAGCAGCTCAAGAACAAGAACTTTACCGCCACGGAGCTTGCCAACGCCGGGCACGGCGACGCCTGGCCGCCCGCGGAAAAATTCGAGAAATACCTGGCCGCGCACAAACGCAACCCCGTGCCGCTGACATTCCGCCATTACTTCCACCTTGCGCATCAGGCGAGGGGCTATTACCTTGAAGCGGTCGAGCTTGGGCGCAAGCCGCTGGATTTCAATAAAAAGATCCGCGTCAAAATACCCCAAGACGAGGAGAAAACCCCCGAAACCGCGCAGAAGGTGATGGCCCAGTACGTCGAAAGGGCGAGATTCAAATTCAACGCCAAACTCGACCGCGACACGAACACGCTGACAGTCAACGCCGGCTCGATAACAAAGCTCAGGCTTTATGTCGTCGACGGCATGTTCGACCTGTCGAAACCGGTGACAATCAAGTTGTGGAGCAAAACCTGGAAAGGCGAGATTCCCGCCTCGGCCAGATGCATGCTGACGAACTACGCAGCCGACCGCGACCGGACATGCCTCATACTCAACGAGCTTGAGCTTAACATCAACGGCAAGGTGAATGTGCTTTATCCGGATGCTAAAGCTGCAAAGCCGGTGAAGTAAACAAAACGAGCCGCGACCGTCAGGACTTTATGCGCTTTGCCCATCTTACCCATTGC
>CAZVYJ010000038.1:0-27848 GCA_964631565.1 uncultured Planctomycetaceae bacterium | reverse complement strand
CTCATGCGGGAACTCCGAAAGGAACTCAGCCATGAAAACTGGGGATGAGTCAGGTAACTTTGTTATTGACAACCCCCTGTGCGCGGGCGGAGAATTCCGGCCGTCCTGTCTGTATATCACGGGGTGGTGTGAGCGGGAAACAAACAAAACGACTTCGAACTGAGCAGAAGGCGACGGTTGAGTTGTCTAAATGTTGCATCGCATGATGCTGACACTCCCTGGAAACATGTTACGGGGCCAAACTCTGGTCAATATACGGTGGCCACGCGATTCTATAAGGTGGGTGATAGCTTGAACTATCGGCCAGATGATCCGGATTTATGGCCCGCTGATCATGCTGCCACCGTGGCGGACACAAAAGCAAAACTCGAGGAGATATGGAAGATACCTGCTGTCAAATGCCACTGCAAATAGAGGCTTGCGATCATGAAGACTCTTGGTCACTTGATTCCCTTCGCGTTGGCGCTCCTGCAGTTGACCGGATGCGTTGGCCCCGGCTCCGGGGCCGGCAGCATAACGTTCTCTCCTGACGGACAGCGCGTCTGCTATATTCGGGAGAATCGAGTCGAGGAGAAGGTTGTGGACGGGGATATTCTCTCCCGCTCGATCAACCTCCATTGGTGCATAACAAGCGACCCGACGAAGGAATCCTCTGTCCATATTGATACCTTGGGATTGGAGTACAAGGGGTACATAAACGTAGGCACGGAAGTTCGTTGGTCGCCCAGTGGCTCGCGAATTGGGGTAATGACGCGGCAGAAACTGGTTGTTGTGGAAACGGAATCGGGTAGAAAGACGGATATTCGGGATGGCACCATCACGAGCTTTGCATGGCTCTCGGATAGCGAACTCGCCTACCACACCTGCCGAACGGCCGGGAACAAGAATAGACGTACGATCGTCCGCGTCGACCTAGGCACTGGGAACAAGACAGATGCTTTTGTGTTCCCAGAACGTTCCAAGGACCCAAGCATCGGATCGGGGCACTGGTCGCCGTGCGGCAAGTTTTTTGTGGTCATGGAGCCAGCGGTCCGCGGCCAATACTATTGTGTGAGTGTAGCTGCCGGAACAGCGCGTGCATTCGGGAACAAAGATTCATATGATGTTGGCGTGGCGTGGACTACCGATTCCCGCCGCGCGTTCTGCGTCAGCGACAAGGTGGGGCCAGAGGATCACTACGAAGCGATTCTACTCGATCCGGCAACGGGGGCGACGGTGGATTGTTCGCCTGGTTTCCAGACGACCTTTGCGGAGCACGCGCCGCAGATTGAGCCTCTGTGGACCGCTGATGGGCAGTACGTGCTTGTGAACGCACTGAAAATCAGCGGGCACCTCGTGCAGCCCACTCCGTGGCGAGTCGTCCCGCTTGGGAAGATAGTGGCTCCTAGTTTCGCCTCACCAACTCAATGGTCATCAGTCAACCCGTGGCTGTTCCGATTGCCAATGCCCGGCTGGGTCGGCGTGGTACCAACGGGAAATTATGGAGATTCGCCGGTACAGTACGCAACGGACTACTCAGGCCAAGACATCAAGCCTTTGCTTGAAGATTATCCCCGCGCCATTTCGCCGGATGGAACGAGGGCGGCAACCATAGGTGCGGATGGATGTGTCAAGATTTACAGTTTGGGTAAATAGTGGGTTTCATCCACTGCGTCAAAGCCATCTAAGTGAGCTTGATATATCCTGCCGCAAAGACGACAAAACACATGAATCCGAAAGGAGCAGGATTATGATACCGTAGGTCCGCGAAGCGAAACGAACTCTGATAATCGCCGCCCTCGTAGGCTTGGCCGCAACGCTGGCCATATCTTCCGCCAGCCCCCGGGAAATGTAAAAAAGGAACGGTGAAGCTCCAATCGCAAAAGAAAATGAAGGGGCGGGAACCCGGCAATATCGGCAATAAAGTTTATTTGTTTCTTTACACACTTCCTGTCGATAGCCGATATAATAGCCGTATTGAATATTTTAATATTCAATGTTTGATGCATTGTGCACCAGCCGGGGTAATCAACCGGCGTCACAGACTCAGACGGGCGCCCGCGGAAAAAAGTCGGGCGCAATGGGAAGCGGCCGGCACGAACAGGTCGTGCGTCGCGATTCCCGACTGCCCGACGCGGCAACCCACACGGAGTCGGCATTTCATCGGATTTGCACCTCCCAGCCGCGATTAGGTATTTTTATTTTCGTGGGCTTTAAGGTTTTTGGAAGTGACTAAAAAAAGTGATGTGAAGTTCTCGGAGTTTCCCCTCAAGGAATCAGTTCACCAGGGCATTCGCGAGGCAGGTTTTGAGGCGCCCACCCCCGTTCAGGCTGCATGCATCCCGCCGGCTCTTGAAGGCAGGGATGTCATCGGCATAGCCCAGACGGGCACGGGCAAGACGGCCGCCTTCGCGATTCCGATTATCGAGCGGCTCGCAGGGCGCTGCGAACTCGGCGCGCTTGTGCTCGCGCCGACGCGCGAGCTGGCCGCCCAGATTACCGACGTGTTCAACCAGCTCGGCGGACCGGCCGGCATACGCGTGGCCACCATCGTCGGCGGCGTGCCGATGGACAAGGACTACGCCGCGCTGCGGAGCTGGCCGAACGTGCTGGTCGCGACGCCGGGAAGAATGATAGACCATATCGAGAACGGCAAGGTCTCGTTATCGGAGATAGAGGTTCTCACGGTCGACGAGGCCGACCGCATGCACGACATGGGCTTTATCCCGCAGATACGGCGGATATTATCCGTGCTGCCCCAAAAGCGGCAGACGATGATGTTCACCGCGACGCTGCCCGAGGACGTCGAGCAGATAGTCCGCAGGAGCATGCATAACCCGGTGCACGTGCAGATAGGCGTCTGCGCCCCGGCCCACCGCGCCAAGCAGGAGCTTTTCGAGCTGTCCGAAGACGCCAAAATCCCGCTGCTGATGAAGCTGCTGGACAAGAGCGACGGACGGGTGCTGGTCTTCGTGCGCACCAAGCGCGGCGTGGACCGCCTCGCCCGCAGGATAAACCCCCGGCGGGCAAGAGTGGCGAGAATCCACGGCGACCTCGAGCAGGCGCATCGCGACAAGGCGATAGCGGCTTTCCGCGAAGGCACCAGCCGCGTGCTCATCGCCACCGACATTGCCGCTCGCGGCCTGGACATCAGCAACATCGAGCACGTGATTAACTACGACTTCCCGCACAACCCGGAGGACTACGTTCATCGCATCGGCCGAACCGCGCGCGTGGACGCCAGCGGGCTGGCGACGAGTTTCATCACGGGCAAGGACTACCGGTTCGTGAAAGGCGTGCAGAAGCTCATCGGCGACAAGCTGCCGGAACCGACGCGGCTGGACAGCTACGAACCTGAGAAGCGGGCCGAGGGCAAAAAGTCCAGGCGGTCAGGCCGCGGACGCTCGGGCAAACCACGCCGCGGCGATCGCAAAAAAGCCGCGGTGAAGTAAGCCGACACTCGATAATCATTCTTCGACGATTACCGCCCGCGACTGCGTGGAGCTTTCGCGCAGAGGCGCGATCTGCTTGTACTCGGCCGAGCCGAAGCAGGCTTCCAGCGCCTGCCTGTTTTTGAAGCGAATCAGGATTACGCGCTGCGGCGCCGATCCGCCGATAAACGGCGACACGCTGCTGCTGCGAAGAACGTATTCCCCGCCGTATTTTTTAACAATCGCCGGAACCGCCTTAACGTACCGCCCGTACTGCTGCGGATCGCTTATGCCGAGAATCTCAACCAGAAAGTAAGCCGCCATATCAACCTCTTGTTCATGTTCATCCGGCGGCGCGAGTATCTCCGGAATTTGTGAGGCAGTCAACACCTCCGGTCGATAACAGAGATTCATCTGCCTTTTTCGGCGGTTTTTGTGTTTATCGGCGTGATTGTCACGTCGTCGAATGCGGTGTGGCCGCGGCAGCTCACCAGCGCGACGCACTGAGGCTTGTCGGCGGTCGGCACATACACGAGCTTGACGCCCTCGGCCGCCTGCTTGCCGTCGATTGCGATGTCATAGGCGCCTTTGCTGTTGCGCACCGTGATTGTCAGCGTAATCCAGCCGTCGGCGTCTTTTTTCAGCCCGGTCGAAACGGCCTGCTCCAGGTCGTATGCGCCGCCGGAGTCGAACGAGCCGTACCAGAGCTTCCCGCTGCCGTTGAACCGCACCATCTGGCAGGAGCTGCTGCTCTGCCTCGATGACATGTTGAACATCAGGCCGCCTTCAAGGAATCCGCTCACAAGGCGGATCTTCGTCTGAATCCGGTAGTCGCCCTTAACCCACGCGTTCGCTGCGGAAAAATAATCGTAGCCGTCCGTGAGAAGCTGGTGATATTCGCCGTCCTGCATGATCCAGTTGCCGCTTCCGGGCCTCCAGACGGGCTGGCCGCTCGTGCCCTTCCTGTACGAGCTGAAATCGTCCGTGAACTTTTCCGTGATGACGTTCATGTCGTCGGTAATCCTGCGATTCGTCGGCACGACGGTGATGTAATCGAGTGTGACATTTTCAGCAGCCGGCGACTTGAACTTCACTGTCAGGTGGTTGTTGCCCTCGTAAAGATGGACGTATTCGCCGGCCGGCTTGCCGTTCTGCAGCAACGTGAACGATTCCTGAGGCAGCGGCTTGTCCAGCCCGCTGAATAGCGCGACTGCGTAGACAGCTTCGGAGTCCGCGGGCACTTTCAGCTCAATTGTTTCGCCCTTCGGCCTGACGGCGTGGCCCCACGAATAATCGCGGCTTCCTGCGGAATCGCTGACGACAGTCGCCTGCGAAGGCTCAGTGAATATACGCTCGGCCTCCATCGAATCAGGAATCAGCTCATCGGGGCTGGGCCGGCGGTCGACGGGAGACGGCAGCTCGGCCGGGAAGAAGTCCTTGCCGCCCGGCATCTGGTACCAGTACGCCACCGACGTATAGCCGTTGTGAAGAACCCTGCCGGCGGCGGAATAGTTCTCCAGGTCGAACCGCAGCGAATTGGCAAACGGGATCGAGTCGCTGATATGCCAGCGGTACATGAGCTGCTGGCGGCCTTCGTTCTGCGGGCAGCCGCTGCAGGGATTGACGAACCAGCGTATGCCCCACGCATCGCCGAAGTAATCTTCCGTGCCGGTGCCGAAGGTCGAGGCGTCCTTCTCGCCGTCGACGAATATCTTCTCGTTGCCCTCGCCCCACCACCTGCTGCGCTCGATGTGGTCAATCATAACGATGTCGCCGAGGAAAACGCCGGCGCTGCCGTCACAATCGAGGATGCGGTAGTCAAACGCCTCGCCGCCGGCGTCGCGGCGCCACCTGGCGTGGAAATACGCCGCGTTGTCGGGAACTGCGCCGGGCGTGTACACGAAACGATATTTCAGGACGACATCTTCGCTGCCCTGGTTCTCGACCGTGAAAACCGCCTGCTTGCGGAACGGCATCCGCCAGTAGCAGTAGTCCATATCGTCGGTCATGCCAAGCGCCAGTGAGCGGTAATCCTTCTTCCCGACGGCCCGGCCGAAAAAATCGCCTATCGGCGTCAGGATGCTCGGCGTTTTTTCTCCGTCCCATGACGCCCGCAGCACAACGTTGCGGGTCGCGTACGCATCCTTTGAAGTGACCTTAGCGCAGAACTGCCTGATGGCAGCCGGCCCGGTCATATCGAATATGGCAGCCGTCTTGCCGGGCTGAATCGTAATCGTCGCCTCGCTTGTTTTGGCGCCGGCTGCGGGCTGAGGGTCCTCGCCGCAGGCATTCCACAGGCGCGATACTTCTTCGAGCTTTGCTTTGTACCGGGGCTTGAGCGGCAGGCTGAATGTCTCAACCTGCCAGTCCTTCGGATAGAGCTTGTACCCGACATGGTAGTAGAGGTCCTGCGGCGCTCTTCTGAGCGACATGCCTGTTTTATCATGAACCAGCACTGTCGTAACTCTGCATGACTTTGCGAACGGAATCGGCAGATAGCAGACAGAAGCTTTATTGACATCAGTGCGTGATATTGTCGGCATGCCCCAGAACCTGAAATCGACGTCCGAGCGTCCTTCCAGCCTGTCCTGGCCAAGCACGGCGCTGCGCTGCCAGACGAGCGGGCGGTTGAAAGGCTCGATCTTGCCGCTCATGAGTTTCTCGAAGTCGAATTCGTACGTAGGTTCCTTGGCGCCGTCGAGATAAAAGCGGATTACGCCCCGCGGATTGCCCGACCAGATGCGGAAGATGCAGCCGGGGCCTTCCAGGTCGGCCATCACGCCCTCGCCGGTATCCTTATCTATGCTCAGGTAATGCCCGCCGTCAGCCTGCAGCGTGGTGACCGCGTCGTAGTAGAGGTCCTGAGTCGGGTTGTATTGAAAGCCGGGCACGCCGCTGGAGTTCTGGGCGCACCTGACGCCGTTCTGGATGAGCGGCAGGCCGTCCAGGTTGACCAGCTCGTTCAAAAAGTATGTGTAATCGTGCATTTGCGCGCCGGCCGGAGTTGCCGCCTCCGACAAAAGCAGGCAAACGCACAACACCATTGCGGCTGGCGCTGCGCCGAATCGACGTGTCACGTTATATGTTTTCGCAGTCATGATGATTCTCCGCTCGTGATATCTGATTGTCGTGCGTTACTTCCGGCAATACGGCGTGGAAACACGAATCCATGGAACAGACATGCTGCCCTTCGTACGGTTCTCGATAGCCAGAGGCAGAGGCTCGTCCAGCACGATATGCCTCTCGTACACAAGCTCGTTATCGATATACCACCGCTGGAACATCCGCTGCCATTCGATGCGGTATGTATGCTCAAAACCGGTTGGGTCGTAGCGGTTCATCCTGTCGTTGCCGGCCGGCCAGCAGTAGTCGCCCCAGACCTTATCGCAGTCCACAATGCCGTAGCCTTTGACATCTATCTTCTTGCCGGAGCTTATCTCGGCCAGTCCGCTTCCGTTGTCGAACATCGCCACAATCGGGTTCTCGTCGCGGTCCTGAAAACGCCACATGATGAAGTTATGCGGGTTGTCGGGATCGAATTTTTCATACTCCCAGTTCTCTGGAAGCGGGTTTTTGAACCCGACCGAGCAGTCGCTCTCGCGAGAATACGGAACGGCCATCTTCACCTCTAATATGCCATACTTGCACTTCACGCCGGAGGTGAGCGTCTGGCCCGGCGAAATGGCCAGGTACCCGGTTCCCAGCAGCATCCTGTCCTTGGGCGGGTTGACCGGAGTTTTGTCCATGACGATGCAGAAGTTCCGGTACGGCTTTTCATCGCCTGTAACCATCCAGCCGAGCACGCCACGCGGGCAGCCCGGGTTCATGGCCGCGAACTCGCTTGCAATCTCGCTGCCGATTGTCTTGCCGTCGGTATCGTATTCGACGACATGTATGTATTCTCCCGGCTGGGGCACGGGCATTTCATGCGTAATCGGAATGGCGACGTCCTTCTCGCCCGCGAAGCCGCCCGTCTCGACGCTGATGAACTTCCGGTCGTCGCCTGCCTTGATCAGTTCCGGCGGAGCGACAGTGACGGTCCTGCGGTCCATGCCCTGGTTAACCGCAGTGCCGCCGGCTTCTTCGCCTGTGCTTGTCAGGATACCGATTCTCTGCCCGCCGAACGGTACGCTTTCTCCAATGAGAACATGAATCGAGGTGCGTACAACCTGGTGAGAGCCGATATCCAGCTTTTCCGAGGGCCGGCCTTTGGTGATTTCCCAGCCATCCGGCAGCTGCCACGTGAGCTGGACGGTTTCAGGCCTGTCGCCGTCGTTGCCGACCTCGGCCTCAAGCACCGCTTCCTCGCCGCGGCCGACCGTATCGGGACAGCTGCGGATCGAAGCAGATGTCCGCATCTCCCGGCCGAACAGTATCACCTCGTCGCAGAGCAGGTACGGAATATGCCACCTGTCCATCGGGTGTTCGCGGAACAGCCGAACGTGAAGCTCGTCGCCGGTATGCAGGCTGTCGATGCCGAAGACATCTTTCAGGTCGACGACGACTTCCTGGTTAATCACCGGCCTGGCGACTATGCAGTCCTTATCGTCAAAGTCCGACCGCTTGAGCTGGAACTCCACGACCAGGTTCTCGGTGTATTTCTTGTTTACCATGGCATGAATCGTGCGATCGTCGCTTCGGCCGACGCTGAGAATGTTTTTATACCGCACCACGTGAATGGTCTGCCCGCGGCTCGGGAATGTGCCGTACCGAGCGATCCCGTTTTCGGAGCGTATGATGACCTTCTCGCCGTCCCGCCGCGTCGGCGTGCGCCACGTGTCGACCATGCCGGTGGTTACAAAGTGATAGCCCGGCTCATATTGGACTGAGAATATATCTCCTGTCGGCGGATTATCGGGAATGGGCGGCATCGTTTCGTAATACGCGCCTTCTCCGAATTTCAGCGGCGCGCCGCCCGTCTTGAAAGAATACAGCCGCTTGTCGCTGCCGGGCGAATCGGCCGTACGGAAATACGAAGGCGATGCGCCGTCGAACACGTTGACGGCAAGGTAGTCCTGGAGGATGTCTTTCTTCGGCAGCGGCGCCGGGTCTTTCACCAGCCCGAGCAGGTCGCCGTGCTTTTCCAGGAGTCGCGTCAGTTTCACGTAGTCCTGCATGCGGTCGCGGTCGTAGTAGTGCGCCGGAGGAAGGTCCAGGTATCCGCTCGCGCCGCCCCAGAACAGCGTGTCCCAAAGGGCCAGTTTAAAAATTCTCTGGCCCCAGTCGTCGCCGTACTCGTGGCTGCGAAGGCCTCGAATCGCGAACCAGAGATAATGTATGCCGTGCATATCGTCTTTCCACGGCTTTAAGCGCCGGCCGAACAGGTACATGTAGTGCGAATTGAACCCGGGCGGCTGGGCGACGTGGCTTTCGGCGTGCATGACGTAGTGACCTTTTGGAAACACTTCGTCGGCCTTTTTGCGGATTGCATCGATATCTGCGCCGGCTTCAAGCCAGGCGTCGAAGTTGAATCCGTCGGGCGGGTCTTTCTGCGAGAGAAGCTGCATGTTGATATACAGCGCGCCTTCCTGGCTCGACTCCATCGATGACGATGCCGCCCACCACTGCATCGCCGGCAGATGCGGCATGATCCAGACGCCCTTGCGATGCATCATGCGGGTGGCCTTGCTGAAACCCAGATAGTTAATGTTCTTTATGGAGTTTTCCTTGCCGACTTTCGGAGACGACCAGCCGGCCGGCTGATAGGTAATGCCGGGCAGCCCCTGATAAGGGAAAATATAATCGAAATAGTCGCCGAACGTCGGTGTCCAGAGCGGGTTGTTCTGGTCGGCACGCATGGGATTGGTGTAATAGCGGAGGAAAACCGTGTTCCGCCCGGCCGGGTAAGGATGCGCCGCAGCGAACGCCGGGCACAACCTCAGCCACTCCGGCGAACTGACCGTATGATACAGCGGCTCGCCGGGGTCTTCCGACTGCTGCTGGGCGAGAGCCGGCCCTGCAGAAAACGTCAGCACCAAAGCCGACGCCGCAGCCGCGATTGTCCGAATGAAATGCGGCAAGCCTCTCCCGGAAACCCGCAGGTTGCCTGCTTCGCGAAGGACACGGACAGATAACATGTCAATTCTCCTTATCTTGCTCGCACAGACGTTCGCAAAAACATGTTGCTTATTACGAAACGCCGGATGCTTCCTGCTTCAGCTGCTCTGGTAATACCTTTCAAACCAGACCGGGGAACCGAAGTTTCGCCATTTTCGCCCAGTACTTATAATAAAAATACAGGCCAATATTAGCGGCTCGCCTTAAGTATAGGCGAAAAAAGCAATTCTATGGAAGCTTTTCAATATGGACGCGCCACGGGAAGACCGGTGTTACTTATTGTGTAACAATCAGACCCTTTTGTCATGCCAGCACTGGTAATGTTTTTATTACCATACTGGCAGGCTGAAGCTTCAGGATTCCGTTTCATGGGATATGAACTTTTGCCAGGCACGCTCCGGCCCGGCAGTCCATTCGAGAGATTCGGCAGTAATCGCAGAATAGGCCTGAATCTTGTTCTGTATGTACTCGCCTCGTGTACGTGCCCTGCTGTCGGCCAGCCGCTTCTGCTCCGCAAGCCGGAGCGCCCTGTCGCGATGCGCATTGAGAAAATCCCCGAAGGCGATATGCTTGCGCAGTTCAAATGCCGATTCCTCACAGGCGTAGAGATGGTGCGGCGGAAGATTTTCCGCAGGAGAGCCCGGCATGGCCCGAAACGCCTCGCGACCCGTTATCCCCTTGTCGCCTTCATGCTCATAGCCGAGTTCGCTCAGCGCATCAATAACAGCCCGCATCGAGCCAACGGAACACTCGATGTCAATATCAATGATATCCTTGGCCGGCATGCCGGTCACCGAGGTGGACCCGACATGATGCACCCGGCAGACGGCGGACAGTTCCTCTCGAAGCGACTGGGCTATCTTCTCAAAACTCTCAGGCCAGATGTTTTTGTATTCCACTATGTATCGCATATCGTCAGGGGCCGAACTTCTGTTTCGCCGGCACAGGAAACAGGCGGTTCCCGAAGGAGGAACCGCCTGTCAGATTCATTTTGCCCAATCGAGCGAAGTTGTGCAGCAATTATCCTACCGCCTGCGTCTCAGCATCGCCAGGCCGCCGATGGCCAATATACTGAGCGTCGCCGGTTCGGGAACATTGCCAAGAGCTGGAGCGCTGCCCCAGTTTGCAGCTATTAAATTAAGGTCCAGCAGGTCGATTTTTCCGTCACCATTGAAGTCGCCCTCGGCCCAATCGACATCTATACTGTTGCCCCAGTTGTAGGCCAGCGTATCGAGATCCAGCAAGTCCACACTACCATCAAGGTTACAATCTCCGATGAACAACTGCTTTGGATCGCCGCCGTTGAGATAATAGAGACTCAGGCCGTTCAGATCGACTTGACCCCCGGCATTAAAAACAAGATTGGACACATAGAGGGCTTCAACTGCACCTCCATCCTCTTGATTATCAAAGTTATCGACCAGGCGAATCTTGCCACCATTAACTCCGCCAAGTTCCAGTGTGTTAAGAACAAAGTTATCAACCCACCCTGCAGTCACGGCCCCCATGTCCTGGCCGGCCACCTCGAACGTGCCAGTTGCACTTGACGGTTTCATAACCAGAGTCAGATTTGCAAACCCGGACAAATTCGCATCATTAGTGGACTCGTTACGGAACATCTGCAACAACGAGGAACTTATCTCGATGCTCGAACCGGGCACGGCCAGCAGGTAAGCATCCTGGCCCAAATAGAGGTACTTGGTAACAGTAATATCGGCTGAAGAATCCTGGATGTCCAAAGTACCGTATCCCTGGCAACCGACATACAAAGCCCCGGCAGTAAGCTCCCCGCCTGATATTTCGTAATTTCCCCCGACATCATATAATCCGAAATATCTACTGTCGCCGATGTTCAACGAGGTGGAAAACGTGGCCTTGCCCGCCGTTTGCGCAAACGTGCCGTAGGCCGTGTAGTAGCCTATATATGCATTGGCAGCATTGAATTCTCCGCCATGCATTTCGTAACGACTGCCGGAGTCCGGCGACCATCCTCCGAGGTTAAACTGGCCAGTGACACTGGTTGTCCCGCCATACTGGACATATGACGAACTCAGCAGCAACATTGTGGCACACGTGTTTTCGTGGCCGTCGTACTGATAAGCCGGATTATAGAGAAACATTTCATCCGTAGCATTCAGTTTTCCGCCCCTGAATTCGGCCACCGCCGGACAGTCATCGTCACCCAGGCTGAATCCCACCGTGGTCACTGTACCGCCGGTTTGAATGAAAGATCCTATTCTGGCGATCAGGTCACGTGTCACAGTCAGGGTACCGTCACTTATCTGGTAGCACCCCCTGGTGGTTTCCTCATAACCAGACAAGCTTAAGTCCTGGGTTACTACTGTTCCTCCGGTTTGAATGAAATAGGCCATTCCCCCAGGGTTTCTCCCTGAAACATACAAGTCCTCATCAACATATAAACTGCCAGTCTGCATTTCATAGTAGCTGGCACCGCCACTAACATCGTAACTGGAATAAAGCCACAAGTCGCCCGTTCTATGCGTACCGCCTGTCTGGATAAACCTTCCAGCACCGTGGCCGCCGATTCGGGTATGCCCTTTGGAGTCAAGGAGACCGTCGTGCAGTTCATATACACCGCTGGCGGTCGTAAGATAGCCGATTTCTAATTGGCAATCGCTTGTAGCTTCGACAGTATTGGTGCCACCGTATTGTATAAACTTGCCCGGCTGTTCGTTACCGACGATCATGGAATGACAAAACAGCGTACTGCCCGCCTCCATGCCTGAAATTTCATTTCTGACGGTCAGATCGCAGACTCCGAGATCAACGGAAGCGCCGGCATGCAAATAGAGGCCTTTTGTAAAATTAAAGTTTCCTGAGTTGTATATTGACAGCAGATTCCGGAAGCTGCCGTAACAGTCAACATGGTCGTCGATATCAAATTCTATAATGGAGGTGGTAAGATTCTGCCCTGCACCTATTACGCACGTATTGCCTGCAATGTATTCGACACCATTGCAGGTATATGAGCCGTTCTGGAATTCAACAGCCGGATTAAAGCCTTCAGGGAATCGAACCAGCGAATCTTCAGAAATAGAAACATTAGCGAATGAATAATTCTGCAGGCTGCCGTCTCCGAAATATCCTAAGGAAGAGTCGAAACTGATTGTCGGACTACCGTTTTCAAGGTCCATTAAGCCTTCGACTTTCAGGGCATCCGTCACATTGAGAGAACCGGCTGACATTTCATATGTTCCCCCCTCTTTAACCGTCAACGCCTCAGCAGTATAAGAACCGCCCGACTGCCTGAATAATGAGTTAGGGTGAATAAATGTGTCATGAGCATTGAATGATCCGCCGCTCATGAAAAAGCCCGATGTCGCATCGCCCTCTCTTAATTGAAACAGATTTGTAACCTGTACGCTTCCGCCATTCAGAACAAATCGCTTGTTGGTGCCGGTACTCGACTCCATGCTCATTGTATTGACTGTCAATTCGCCATCATTAATCTCATATATGGCCTGGTTTCCAGCTGCTCCTCCCAAATAAAGACCGGAGGCTACACTTACTGTCCCATTATTTTGAGTGAACTTACCATCGCCTTGCAGTCCGACCAGCAAATACTTAGCCTCAACACTGCCGTTATCAAGTACATATCTTCCATAGCTGCCAGGTTGATAGGCGATGTATAAATCGTTGTCGGTCACGCACTCGCCACCATTCTGATTGAGATAACCTGTACCGGTATGGCCGATATATATGTTATATCCTCGCAGCAGTCCGGAGCTGTTGTAATTGAAGGTATTCGTTTCCCCCGCGTTTTTACCAAGATAGATGTGTCGCAATATGGTGTTGCCGCTGGACTGGCTTATATTAACTCCATCAGCCAGTTCGACCGTATTGCACCCGTCAATTGCTATACCACTGGCCGGGGCGCCGACATTGAAACTGCTGGTCGCATAAAACGTGCCCCGCCCGGTTATTGTGCCCTGTATTGAGCCCCCGAGCCATTCGAAACGACCGTCGACGCTGATGCCGTTTACGGATGTAATCTGGCCGCTGTTCAATGTCAGATTTCCATCGACATGCATACTTGAAACGGCAAGGCTGCCTCCGTTAATCGTCACATTATCCATGCTGAGCAGATAGCCGGCCTGTGCCGCGCCTGATATTGTCATCGGCTTGCCCGCGGCAACGTAAGCATATGTGCTCATGGTCGGCGTCGAGGACCAGGAATCGGGATCGTTCCAGTCACCGCTGTCCGAGAGTCGTTCGGCATCGACGGTAGTTTCTCCGGGCCGAAAAGTGGTCCACCCGCCAATTCCCCAGCTATATGCGTCGGAAACTTCCCTGAATGTCTTCCATGAGATGGTGCTGGTTGATGAACTCCATGTATCCCTACAAGCATACTGCTGAACACCATTGTAGATTCTGTAAGCAAAAGCAGTAACAGAGTGGTCTATTACGCCGTCTCTATCTGTATCAACTGAGAATAAAACTGGCCGTCCTATATCTATTTCACTGGTGAATTCTTCCCACGTCGGCATCGCATAGTCGTTCCCCCCTGCCGTGAGCGAATAACTTTTCCATGTCGCATAATCAACGACTCCCTGTGCTATTTGGCTGGAGTTTGTCGCGCCGTATGATAATCCATACGCGCTTCGAGACGTTCCCATAAAGTCAGCCAGGCAGTCGTTGGCATGAGCACCGGATGGATTTATCTCCGACATGTCGGGATAAATATTGCCCTCTGAATCCTCCACGCCATTGTACAAGGCATAATCATCAATATGCCCCTGGCTTGCTATGGCGTTTTCTATGCCTGCCTGGTTATATTCCCACAAGCTCATTCCCGAAATGTAATTGGTGTAGCCATAGATATCCCAGTAACCCAGTAATATCATGCCTGCGGTCGGACTGCAGCCATGAGTCCATTCGTAGGCCGGCACATCATCAAGTCGAACTGTTTGACCAGAGGCCAAAGCGAAAGAACAGAAAATAACCAGAATACCGGCCACGGCTCGTGTAAAGAGCTTATTGTGGTTAGTCATCGAAGCTTCCCCTTAACGGCACATAAACCTGCCCATAAGTAATTATCACCCTCAGCTAAATGCCTGACACTTTGCGCCAAATCTTCTCAAAGACAAGACTTCCCGCCGAAGAGTCACCCAGGAATATTCACGATTTTAACGGCCGTCGTCGTTTTAACAAGCAAATAATCACATATATCATGGCTCATGACTACAACATGTGCAGGAAAATACATAACGACAGATCGACACCTCAATAACAACGGAACCTTTGTCCGTACAGGCGGTTTAATCTTACTTCCGGACCACTTTTATTTTCTTGCATGATAACACTGAGGACAAATCATGGAACCGATTAAGCGCATCGTGGAAAAATCGTTGATTGGGCATAAGTTATGGGCAAAAGGCACCTTCGCCTTGGGGTTGGCGTTGCAGGCGGCGTTTTTAGCGGCAGGCTGCACCGATAACGGCGGCAGCGGCGTCGCCTATAACGACGTTTCGCGCTTCGGCTGGAACAGGTACGAGTCCGGCAGAATCCAGCTTGTCAACGACAAGAGCGACACGCCCGCAGTCAGGGCGAAAATGCAGCAATCCATCGCACGGAACATCAATTACCTGATGGGCGTGTATGCCGACGTCTACAAACCCGGCACGATTACCGCAACGGACGAAGTGACTGTTTACAAGAATTTCCCGACGCCGCAGCGCCCGGCCCCCGACGCCCCCACCGAAACGCTGGTCGGCAAGTACATCGATTTCGGAACGTACTCGATTGTGATAACCAACGAGAAGCGATACGTCATTCCGTTCCACCGGATAGTTTCCGTGAAAAGAGAATCTGATGCATGGCGCGATCCGGCGAAGAGGCCGGGCATCGACGCCGCGCCCAAGCTGCCCGACCTCGACGTCATTTATATCGAGCGGCTGCCCAGATACGCCGGCAATCACACGAACGTCGGCTACGAGGAAAACAAAATTTTCCTCATCCAGCCTAATCCGGACCCGATCGAACCGGCCGACGGAACGCAGGCCGAGTTCATCGGCCACGTGATGAACGCCGGTTTCGCGGACAGCGGCGCGTTCAAATACTCATGGTGGATCGACGGCCAAAAAGTATCCGAAGGCGTAGTGAATCAGACTCTCAAGAGACGCGAAGAAACCACGGTAACGCTCAAGTGGACATGGCGAAAGTCGGCGCAGACCGTCGCGCTGCGGGTCGAGCCGGTCGAGCAAATCACTGAAATCAGCAAGATAAACAATAAACTCGAGGATCCCATTCACGGCAAGGGCTTCCTCATTCACATAGACAAGGAAACCGTGGGCACCTTCTGCGAAACGCCAGGCATACTCGGCACGTATTCGTTCGAGGACTGGGTTCAGTACAACTGGCGGGTGTGGAATTTCATCCTCATGGATTCGATTTATCCATCGTCGCCGGAAGGCTGCCTGGACCGCATGCGCATCGACAAGATAATGTACCTGGACAACCGCTTCCTAGGCGGCGAGGACGCCGGGTGGGATGAATATCAGAAACGCGCTCGCGAAGGCGGCTCGCTTATCATGTACGAGGGAATATGGGGATACACAGGCGGCGAAGGCGCACAGTTGAGAACGCTCGGCCCCTGCGGAGTCACTTTCCACGAGTGCGGCCACCAGCTGGGACTCATCGACTGGTACAAGTTCTTTGCGCGGCCGGAGCATTTCGCCAACTGCACGGATGAAAACGGCGAGCCGATTGTTCTTACTCACACCTTCCGCCATCCGGAGACCATGATGTGCTGGCACGACGCCCACAGGCGGTTCTGCGAAACAGACGTCGCCGCCCTTAACATGCAGCTGGACAGGCACAGGGGCCACTACGGCGATTACAACTTCTACATGCCGAAGAAAACGATAATCACCATCAAGGATCAGGACGGAAACCCAGTCGCCGGTGCGAAGGTTTCATTCCGGCAGCGGACGCTGGCCAAAGAGGAATTCCTCGCCCAGCCGCACGCCGCAGCAATAACGGATTCCAAGGGTCAGGTTGTGATGCCGAATCAGCCCACGACGCCTCTGGATACCGGCTGGTTCCAGAGAACGGATAATCCGTGGGGAGATTACCACGTCGTCGGCGGCAACGGCCTGATGCTTATCAGCGTGGAGGGACGAGGCGAGGTTGACCACTTCATCGTGGATATTTCCTTCAGCACGATTCCGGCCTACCGCGGCAATACCGATACGGCATATTACGATTTCCTGACGCACATCCCGGCAAAAGACGCCCCCGCCAAGCCGCAGTGGGATAAGGTTACTTACACAAACCCCAGAGAGGCGGTCGTATCGTTCCTGCCTTCCGCGACGCCCGACGTAATCGGTTACAGGCTTTATACTCGCCTGCACAGCAACGACGCCGAGAGCGACCCGGCGCTTCTGGCGGACATTCCAGCCGACAAGGACAAGCAGGTGTACACGCAGGCCGTCAGCATCGGCCCGGGCGGCGAGAAAATTCTGCTGGTCGCGGTGGACGCGAAAGGCCGCGAAAGCGCCCGCGCACCGCTGCTTGTGCCCGTCCAGCCTGCACAGTGAAAATTGTACGACATTCAGATAAACAAAAGCCGTCCCAAATGGTCGTCGTAACAAGGACCTTAAAATTAGAATCGGCTGGGCATTGGTTGAAGCACAGAATCAAAATATGGATTCGCGGGACATCATACTTAATTATTGTCAATAAAAAAGTAGCCTGTCCCCTTTATTCCCTCCTTTATTCCCCCCCCCTTATTCCCCCTTTATTCCTGCCCCTTTATTCCTCTATCAGGAGGTCATCACGCTGCCCGGCAGTTAATCCGGGCGACGAACCTCGTCAAAGGCACGCCGCACGGTTGAATCAACAAAGCTCACGAATCAATGCGCGGGGAATGCGACCGGGCGTAATTAAGCCGTTTCTTCTCCGCCGGCGTCAGGTCAGCTTCGATTGGCCCATACAGTTCTCGGACCTTCGCATAATCGCGCTTCTGCCACGCCTCTTCAACTGCTCGGCAAATGGACTGTCGAGCAGCTTGTTTTTCATGGGCATCATTGCGCAGCCTAGTTACTTCCCTCATCCGCTGGTATATGGTCGGATCGCCGATCAGAACTTTTTCGCCATATTTTCGCAAATAGTCGGCAATAACCTTGATGCAGTAAACAATGCGGTCATGTTCACTTGCTTGGAAGAACGTCTGCTCTTTGTGGCCGAGACCAAGCACCATGTCCAGCATATCGCACAAGTTATATCGCTCCGACGGGACAGCCTGTAGAGCATAAACAAGATCAATCTCGTAAGAAACCGGCTCATGGAACACGGCAAGCGCGACGTTGTGAGATTGGAACTTGACCGAGTACGGCGTGGCCTCGACGCAGGCGAAGCCTCGCTCCGCCAACACCGGCGCAATGTACTCACTCACCGCTTCCACGAAGCCAAGCTGCTCCCGTTTCCCGTTATTTGATTCATGGATAGTCATTACACACCCTATTTCGCCGCCGGCGGACTCCACAGCCGGGTCTGAGGATCGTACATCCACCCATGTTCCTGTAGCAGATTGCGCTCGGCCCTCAAGAAGCCTGTGTTGTTGATTCGGTTGCCGAAACTATCAACAGCCGCATCCCGAATTGGCAAGCCCTTTTTCATCTCTGTTCGCAAGATACTGGAGTTCTGCTGCCAGTTTAGTTTCGGAGAAATAGGGGAGAAATAGGGGAAATAGGGGACAGTCACCTATTTTTGATACGTAAAATAGGTGACTGTCCCTAATTTTAAATTTTACCCCCGCATCCCAGCAATTATCCCGGAACGCAGATAGGTAATGACTGGTAGGCTATTTAGGGTCAAGCACGGTTTTTGTTGTTCCAGAACTGTCCCTATGCGCAATGATTTTACCGCCAGTTTTTAAGTAAAAATCGCACGGCAATTTCTTTCCCGATTTGCCGTATGGAACCTTGTTACACCACCAAGATACTCCGGTATTCATGGCCCATGCCATTTGTTCTTTAGTTACGGCTTTTGTATCAAGCGTATTAACTTCAATGATTAATGAAAGGGCCTCTGTTTTGGGTTCTGCATAAATGCGGGTTATTTCAAAGCAGGGTTTTTCGTCTTCTGGGGCCTCGATTTTCATGGGTCCAATGGCGGCAAATTGCGTTTTCATGCACTCATATTCCAGTTTCGTCATGGTGATTTCTTTGTTCCATTTTTCGCCCGCATACGGGAACTTGAGTTTCTTCGCCACCTTGTCCCCTGCAATTCCAACTCCGATACCTACCGACAGCACGATTAAGACTGCAAGCAAGCGTTTCATTGATGTAGTCCTTTCGATTTGAATTATACCCAATCGCCAATATGTTTCGAGGGGGAAAATAATGGCAGTAAAAATATGGAGCAGCGGGGCCGCCACGGCCGTCGAATTAATAAAGAACGGCAACCTCGAAGAAGCCCGGAAACAGCTCGAGCTGGCGCTTGAGGCGGATGTCTTCTTCGGGCCGGCCCATAACAATCTCGGAAACGTCTATTACATGCAGAAGAAGTTCTACCTGGCCGCGTGGGAATTCCAGTATGCCGCAAAGCTGATGCCCACCAAGGCCGAGCCGAAGAACAATCTCGGCCTGGTATTCGAGCAGGTAGGCAAACTGGACGACGCCGCAAAATATTACGAGGAAGCGCTAGCACTGGAACCCGACAATACAGAGGTCATCGGCAACCTCGCCAGGGCCTATGTCCGCGAAAATCGTAAGGACGAAAAAACCCGACAGTTGCTGACAGACTTGATAATGAAAGAAGACCGTCCCAAATGGAAAGCCTGGGCCGAAGAACGGCTGAAACTCATGGGCGAACCGGACCCAAAGCAACCGGTACCGGCAAATTAAACTCGGTGCCTCCTTTAAACGCCCGCTTGTGGCTTCATGCCGGTTGGGTATACTCATAATTCCAATTGGCTGGATATTGAAAGGCCGGGGAAATGGCGGGAAATATCAATAATGCATATGCGGGCGGCTACGATGACAATATTTACTACGCGCATAGTTTACCCGACAAACCTAGGAAATTCTGGCAGCCGCTAGATAAGCACCTTGAAAACGTCGCTCAGCTCGCTGAAAAATTTGCATCTGCCTTCGGCGCAGGCGACTGGGGCCGGCTGGCAGGGCTTTGGCATGACCTGGGAAAATACAGCCTCGCTTTCCAAAAATATATTCGCCAGGCGGACGGTGACAATGCACACATGGAAGGCCAGCCCGGCCGTGTGGACCACTCGACAGCCGGCGCAGTTCATGCCGTTGAACAATTTGAGAAAGTCAACGCGGTTGCGGGCAGGCTGCTGGCGTATTGCATCGCAGGCCATCATCCTGGCCTGGCCGACTGGGACAGTGATCAGGGCAGTTGTCTCAGCCGCAGGCTGTTCAACCTTAAACCAGAAACTACCGACGCCCTGAAACATGCACCGCAGAAAATCCTGCAGCAGGTTCCGCCGGAAATGCCGAAAATTGCACCGTCGGACAGGCCAGCCGAGCTGTTTTTCCAGATAGCCTTTTTCACGCGTATGGTTTTTTCGTGCCTGGTGGACGCCGATTTTCAGGACACAGAAAAGTTCATGGAGCCGCATAAGTCATCTAGCCGTGAACTGCCGCTCGCCGCCATCGCAGACATGAACAAGGCGGTTCGAAATTTCCTGGAGCAGAAACAGGCAAAAGCTCCGGAAACGAATGTGAACACGCGGCGGCGTGAGATACTCGAATCGTGCCTTGCCGCGGCGAATGAAAAAACCGGCTTCTTCTCGCTCACCGTTCCGACAGGCGGCGGCAAGACGCTTTCATCACTGGCATTTGCACTTTCACATGCGGAGAAGCACAAGCTCGATCGCGTGATTTACGTCGTGCCGTTCACGAGCATAATTGAACAGAATGCTGACGAGTTTAGAAAGGCTTTGGGGGCACTCGGCGATTCCGTCGTCCTTGAGCATCATAGCAACCTCGCCACGGAAAAGGAGACACCCTGGAGCCGGCTGGCCTGCGAAAACTGGGACGCAAGGCTCGTGGTCACGACAAACATCCAGTTTTTCGAATCGCTCTTTGCCGCCCGCACGTCAGCCTGCCGCAAGCTGCATAACATCGCCAACAGCGTTATCGTTCTCGATGAGGCCCAGACGCTTTCCAATGAATATCTCACCCCCTGCCTGGCCGCCATAAAGGAACTTGTCAGGAACTACCGCTGCAGCATCGTACTGTGTACGGCGACCCAGCCGGCGATCCATTCCCGCAGGAACTTCGACATAGGCATCAAGAAGGATGAAATCAGGGAAATCGTCGCGGATCCGCGGCAGCTTTACCTTGGCATGAAGCGGGTCAGGTGCGAGCATGTCGGCGTGCTGGAGGATGATGAACTCGCCAGCCGGCTGGCGGAGGCCGGCTCGGCACTCTGCATCGTCAATACGAAGAAACATGCCGCGGCATTGTACCGGCGGCTGAAGGATGAAAGCGGCAGCCCGGATGAGATTTTCCATCTCAGTGCTGCGATGTGTCCGGAGCATCGAAGTGAAATCATTGAGGAGCTAAAACGCCGCCTGAAGAATTCCGAGCCCTGCAGGCTGGTCTCGACGCAGGTGGTCGAGGCCGGCGTGGACATAGACTTTCCCGTCGTCTATCGCGCGATGGCCGGCCTGGACAGCATCGCCCAGGCGGCCGGCCGATGCAATCGCGAGGGCAGGCCTGAGCCGGGACGATTTTTCATATTCGACTGCCAGGACCCGCCGCCGCCCGGGCATCTCAGGCAGTCGGCCGAAACAGCGAAAGAACTCATTGGCATGTTCGACGACCTGCTCGGGCTGGACGCCATCGAACGTTACTTCAGGCTCTACTACTGGCAGTGCAAAGACAAGTGGGATCGTCACGGCATCATGCAAAATTTCAGACGGGCCGCCGTTCCGCTGCTGGATTTTCGCAGTGCAGCCGAGCAGTTCAGGCTCATACCGGACATTACAAAACCCGTCGTCGTGCCCTGGGGCGAAAAAGGCCAATCACTCGCCGGTCAGCTGCGGTTGAACCCGTTTCCCGACCGCCCCATTCGCCGAAAACTCCAGCGGTATATCGTGCCGCTATATGAAAGGGACTGGAACCAGTTGAACGCAGCCGGCCTGCTGGACCATACATGCGAAATTTTCCCGGTACTGATAGACATAAAAAAATCATACGGTGACACAGGGGTGACACTGCAGGACGATTCAATGATTGCTTAACACTGCAAAATATCTAAATCCTGGTACTGAACCAGATTGTGAGGTGATTATGGCAAGTCCAATAAAATTACGCGTCTGGGGTGATTACGCCTGCTTTACCAGGCCGGAGATGAAGGTCGAGCGTGTCAGTTACGACGTAATTACCCCCTCTGCCGCCCGCGGCATACTGGAGGCTGTCTACTGGAAGCCCGAGATACGCTGGGTAATCGAACGCCTTCACGTGCTAAACCCTATCCTATTCACGAGCATCCGCCGCAACGAGGTCTCTTCCAGGGCCTCAATGTCCGCCAAGGCTGCAAAAGACGGCGGCATCATAGGCATGTATGTAGAAGATGTCCGCCAGCAGCGGGCCGCCGCCATACTGCGAAACGTGGCGTATGTCATCGAGGCCCGCTTTGAACTGCTCGGCGGCGATGAGCCGGTCGAGAAGCATTACAACATCTTCAAGCGGCGGGCCGAGCGGGGCCAGTGTTTTCATCGTCCCTACCTGGGCTGCCGCGAGTTTCCCGCCGCCTTCGAATGGATAGACGGCGAAATTCCCAAGACCGCCCTGCCGCCCGACCAGCAGGACCGCGATTTCGGCTTCATGCTGCTGGACATGGAATTCACGCCCGACAAAAAGGGCAAGATCATCGAGTCCAACAAGGGGACGCGGCTGTCCGCCGAGCCGAGATTCTTCAGGGCGCAGATGCGCGGCGGCGTCATCGACGTTCCGGCCATCAGCGGCCAGGAGGTGCGGTCATGATACTGCAGGCATTGAACCAGTATTACGAGCGGCTTCAGAACGACCCCGACCAGGATATCGCGCCGTTCGGCTTCAGCCGGCAGAAGATAAGCTTCTGCGTGGTGATTGAAAATGACGGCTCGTTTGTGAGTTTTCAGCCGGTTGTTTCCGAGGTTGTCCGCGGCCGATCGCTGCCTAAAAAACTTATTGTTCCCGGTCAGGCCAAGCCGCCCGGCGCTGGAATCAATCCCTGCTTCCTGTGGGACAATGCCACCTACATACTGGGGCAGGTTCCCGAAGGCCGATCGGCTGACTGGGCAAAGCAGCGGTTCGATGCATTCCGGAAACGTCATCTGGACGCAGAGAAGGAAATTAAAGATACTGCTTTCTCAGCCGTCTGCCGTTTCCTGGAAAAATGGAATCCCGACCAGCTTCAGAGCCATCCTGAACTGGCTGAAATGGCGACGAATTTCGGCGCATTCCGCCTGCGCGGCGAGGAGGGATACGTCCACGACCAGCCTGCCGTGCTGGACTGGTGGCGAAGCCAAGTGGCAAACCAGTCGGAAGGCGAAACGGGCTGCTGCCTCGTCACGGGTGAGATGCTCCCCATTGCCCGGCTTCACGAGCCTAAAATTCAAGGCGTCGCGGGTGCCCAGACTTCAGGTGCGCTGCTGATATCGTTCAATCTCGATGCGTTTGAATCGTACGGCAGGGAGCAGAGCTACAACGCACCTGTTTCACAGCAGGCGGCGTTTCAGTACGCGACAGCCCTGAATCATCTTTTGAATGAGCAAGGCCGCCGCATACAGATAGGCGACGCGACGACAGTCTTCTGGACCGAAAAACCCGTCCCCGAGGAAACTTTGATTCCGGATTTCTTCAACAGCCCGCCGTCGCTCGGCGAAGAAACGGAGGACAACGAACGGCTCAAGCGGCTCAACACGTTTCTCACCTGCCTCAGGAAGGGCAGGCCCGACGAGCATGTCGAAACGCCGGGCGGCAGAAACACAGTATTCTACCTGCTTGGCCTGTCGCCGAACGCTTCGCGCATCAGCGTGAGGTTCTGGCTGGTCGGAACGCTCGGCGAACTGAACGACAACCTCGCCCATCACGTTCGAGACCTGGACATATGCGGCCTGGACCGCATACCCGGCTTCCACGAACTGCTTTGTGAGACAGCTCCCCTTAAACGAGACTATCCTGACGATGAAAAAATCCCCCGGCCGCTGGAGGCCAGCCTGACCGCAGCGGTCGTCAGGAATCAGCCCTACCCGGCCGGCTTCTACGCCGCGCTGCTGCGACGCATCCGCTGCGAGGGGTTCATAGACAAGAACAGACGTAAAGACTGGAAACGAGCCATGGCCGTCCGTGCGGCGGCCATCAAGACGATACTCATACGAAACTTCGGAAAGGAGATAAACATGGCATTGGACACCGAACGCCCCGAACCGGCGTACCACCTCGGAAGGTGGTTCGCGATTCTGGAAAAAACACAGAAAGAGGCACTCGGAGAAAATCTGAACGCTACCATAAAGGATAAATTCTACGTCACGGCGTCAACTGCGCCGGCCACGATTTTCCCCAGGCTGTTGCAACTGCATCAACATCATCTCAAAAAAATAGAGAACCCCGGCTGGCGTATAAAACGCGAAAAAGAAGCCCAGGAAATTGCATCACGTCTGAAAAGCTTCCCCAAACGCCTGAATACGCAGGAACAGGGGCTTTTCCACTTGGGCTACTATCACCAGACTCAGGATTTCTATACGCCCAGGAACAATAACAACGATAAAGAAACCTCTAACCAGTGAAAGCGAGTGAACCATGAATCGTTATGACTTCATATATTTCTTCGACGTAACAGACGGCAATCCCAATGGCGACCCCGACGCCGGCAACCTGCCCCGCCTGGACCATGAAACCGGACACGGACTTGTAACCGACGTCTGCCTCAAGAGAAAGATACGCAACTACGTCGGCGTGGTGCACGGCGAAAAACCGCCTTACGAGATATACGTCAAAGAACGGGTGGTCCTTAATGCACTGCACAATCGCGCCTGGCAGGAAGTGGACCCCAATGCCAAAGACGCCGACAAGAAAAAACTCCCCAAAGACGCCGCCAAGGCGAAGGCCCTGACCAGTTTCATGTGCAAAAACTTTTTCGACATCCGCGCTTTCGGTGCGGTGATGACCATGGAAGTCAACTGCGGGCAGGTTCGCGGGCCTGTTCAGTTCAGTTTCGCCCGAAGCGTCGAGCCGATCGTCACGATGGAGCACGCCGTTACGCGATGCGCCGTCACAAATGAACGCGACCTGGAAAAGGAGCGAACGATGGGCAGAAAGTTCACCGTTCCCTACGCCCTTTATCAGGTGCAGGGTTTTATAAATCCGCACCTGGCCGAGCAGACAGGCTTTTCGGAGCAGGACCTGGAGCTTTTCAAAAAAGCACTCGAGCAGATGTTCGAGTACGACCGTTCCGCCGCTCGCGGCCTGATGGCGCCCCGGGCGTGCATCGCGTTCCGCCACGAGTCGCCGCTGGGCAACGCCAGGGCGGAGCAACTGTTCAAGCGGGTTTCGTGCAGCCGCCGCGAGGAAAAATGCCACAAGGACCAGCCCGCAAGGAGCTTCGACGATTACGAAATCAGCGTGGATGAAAAAAATCTGCCGGCCGGCATCACCATCGAACGCTGGGTGTAATCGCCGTTGGCTGAGATGATTTCCATCATCCTTGCAATTTGATGAAGCGGGACCGGCATGTTCACCGAAGACGACTTGCTGCCGATATCGGCGCTGCAGCATCTGCTGTTCTGCCGGAGGCAGTGCGCGCTGATTCATCTTGAGCAGGCATGGTCGGAGAACCAGTTGACCGCCCAGGGCCGACAGCTGCACGACCGCGCGCACGACGCCGGGCCGGAATCACGAGGCGATGTACGCATCGTCCGCGGCCTGCGGCTGCGAAGTCTGGCGCTCGGCCTGAGCGGCTGTGCCGACGTCGTCGAGCTTCATCGCACCGGCTCCGACACGCCGGCAGACCAGCAGGCGATTTTCCCCGGCATCGACGGGCAATGGATCGTCTATCCCGTCGAGTACAAACGAGGCAAGCCCAAGGCCAGCGCCTGCGACCGCGTGCAGCTGTGCGCGCAGGCCGCCTGCCTTGAGGAAATGCTCGGCATCTCCATACCAGCCGGTGCGCTGTACTACGGCCAATTAAGGCACAGGCAGCAGGTCGTCTTCGACGATGCGCTCAGGCTGCAGCTTCGGCAGGCAGCCGCGGAGCTTCGCGAACTTATCCGCTCCGGCGTAACGCCGGCGGCCGAGTATTCCGGCAAATGCAAGTCGTGCTCGCTGGTCGAGCAGTGCATGCCAAAGTCGGCCGGCGGCGGGCGATCCGCCAGAAGTTACATTGAAAAGCAGTTGCAGACACTGGATGAACGGCAGGACGAAAACAATGAAAAACCATGACAACACGCTGTATGTGACCTCGCAGGGCGCGTATATGTCGCGGCAGCGGGAGAATCTGCTTGTCCGCATCGACGAGCAGACGAAGCGGCAGTTCCCCATCCACACGCTCGGCGGTGTGGTGTGTTTCGGCAACGTATCGTTCAGCCCGTTCGCGCTGGGATTGTGCGGGCAGAACGGCGTCAGCGTGTCCTTACTGAGCGAACACGGGCGATTCCTCGCGCGAGTTGAAGGCCCGATGTCAGGCAATGTGCTTCTCCGTCGCGCCCAGTATCGTGCATCCGATTCTCCGCAGGCTGCTGAAATCGCCCGGGCGATGGTCTCCGCGAAAATCGCCAACGCGAGAACAGTTCTGCTTCGCGCCGCACGTGACCAGGCCGACACGCCGCCGGCTGTGCTGCAGGCCGGCCGGCGTATGGCCATGGTGCTTGACGAACTCAAGAACCCGCTGCCGCTGGATGTAATACGCGGCTGCGAGGGCGAGGCGGCAAATGCATATTATGGCGTGTTTGACAATCTCATCGTCGCCCAAAAAGAAGATTTCCATTTCACCGGCCGATCCCGCAGGCCGCCGTGCGACCGCGTCAACGCCATGATTTCGTTTCTATCAGCCGTGCTGACGCATGATGCAAGGTCTGCCTGTGAGTCCGTCGGTCTGGATCCGCAAGTCGGTTTCCTGCACCGTGACCGCCCCGGCCGGGCGAGCCTTGCGCTCGACATCATGGAGGAATTCCGCCCCGTGCTGGTGGACAGGCTGACGCTTTCCATGATCAACCGGAAACAGGTCTCGCCGGCCGGCTTCCGCATCACTGAATCCGGCGGCGTCGAAATGGACGACGATACCCGCAAGGCTCTGCTGGTCGCCTGGCAGAAGCGCAAAGCAGATGAACTTACGCACCCGTTCCTGAATGAAAAAGTCACCGTCGGATTGCTGCTGCACGTGCAGGCGAGACTTCTTGCTCGTCATCTGAGAGGCGATCTGGACGCCTACCCGCCTTTTTTCTGGAAATGAGGATTATGCAATGATGGTAGTTGTCGCATATGACGTGTCAGTTGAAACCGCAGCAGGCAGAAGACGCCTCCGCCATGTGGCGAAACTTTGCGTGGACCGCGGCCAGCGTGTGCAGAACTCCGTCTTCGAATGCATGGTGGACCCGGCACAGTGGACACAACTACGGCAACAACTTGTCAGCGAGATAGACAAAAAAGCCGACAGCCTGCGGTTTTACTTCCTCGGTAAGAATTGGAAACGCCGAGTCGAGCATGTTGGAGCAAAACAAACATATGACCCGGAAGGACCGCTTATAGTCTGATTATTTCTTAAGGGCGATAAGGCCCGCGAACCTGAAGCGCCCAACCAAATCCAAGTGGGTTCGCGTTGCTTGATAAGTGAATAAAGAAAAAAATGTTGCAGACACATCTGACACGCCTGTCAGAAAAGTGCGATGTGCAAAATCAATTGTACGCGAAAAAGGCGCCATAAATAATTGTTGTTTAGGATAATTACAAAAGTACCATCGCCCCCTGTGCGGGGGCGCGGATTGAAACCCACGCTTCGGCTTCGCACGCGGCAACCGCTTCCATCGCCCCCTGTGCGGGGGCGCGGATTGAAACAGCCGCCATGCGGCGGCAAATCGGCCCATCGCGGATCGCCCCCTGTGCGGGGGCGCGGATTGAAACTATTGAGACGGTGCAGACCTGCGCCTCGTCGTTTATCGCCCCCTGTGCGGGGGCGCGGATTGAAACCCGGCCATTGCTGCCCATGTTACCGCTGCGGCCCATCGCCCCCTGTGCGGGGGCGCGGATTGAAACCACATAGGCACGCCACCCGGAAAGAAATTCTGGAATCGCCCCCTGTGCGGGGGCGCGGATTGAAACTAGGTATGAGATTGTACGACAGTTTAATCATCTTGTATCGCCCCCTGTGCGGGGGCGCGGATTGAAACTCGCACTTCAAAAAATCAGACAT
>CAZVYJ010000037.1:0-27935 GCA_964631565.1 uncultured Planctomycetaceae bacterium | reverse complement strand
ATGGTGCAGTTAGGTTGTATCGTCATCTTCTTAAGGTTTTTGGGATAGGTTCTAGCCAAAATAATTATCCTAGTATTTGCGAAAGATATTACAGCCAAATCGAGGGAATGCTTTTTGATAGTGGCCTAATTCATAAAGCCAAACTGAAACCCGAATATAAAACGCGCGAAGAGAAATTGCATCGCCATGGCTTCATCCATTGGAGACGGAATAAAACCCAAAATGAAGTAGGTGCCATAAAACGGTCGTTATCCCCAAACGTGTTTAGTTACAAAATTCGGCATAACGAATGGATTTCAACAAAACATTTGAAACCGGTAAACGGCAAATGGGCACGCATAGGTGACGAAATTCGATTTTGGGATATACCAGAGAAAGTCACTGACATTCTGATTAAAAGAATGATCAATTGTCTGGATTGCGGATTTTGCATGATAGAATGCTTTCCATGTCGTCAATTCGACCGAATTAAGAAAATGCTTAAGATTGAGGGATGCATTCAATGCGGCAAATGTCTTAAATTGAAATTTTGCATGGGGTGGCGACATCGATTCTGGCGTCGAATCATCGTAAAGGACGCATAGCATGCGAGACGAAAACAAGCACGGGGATGGTTATCTTTTCGAAGATTTCGGTAACTGTAATTGCGGCGAGCCGGTGCTCATCAGCGCCTGCCTGCTGGGGATTCCATGTCGCTGGCATGGCCGCCGGCCGAAGAAACGCGACACGTTGATTGAACGGCTCAAGAAAAAATACGTCCTGGTTCCGGTTTGTCCAGAGCAGCTCGGCGGCATGCCGACACCGCGAACCGGTGAAATGCTTAACGGAACCGGAGCCCAGGTGCTTGATGAAGGCCTGCGGCTGATTGCACCGGAAACCGGAGAAGATGTAACATGCTTTCATGTCAATGGAGCCAAATACACGCGAGAGATAGCGGAAATCGTGGGGGCAAAACGCGCATACCTTAAGGGCGGCAGCCCATCGTGCGACCGCGATGCGATAACCGGGGAAGCACTAAAACGAATCGGTATCAAAGTTATCCGCGTACCTTAGTCGGCTTAAAGGGAGTTCAAAATGTCCGGGGATGTTTTTGCTCAGAAGCTGGAGTGGTTCAAACAAAACGAAAAACCGGAAGTCGTCCTTCTCATTGCCGATAATCCCGAGCTTATAAAAATTATTGTTGCATGGAACAACATAACTGTCAGTCGAACAAAAGTTGTAACTCCTCCATGTGATGAGTCCGAAAACATAGTATGGGAGTGGTTGTGGGATAACGCCAAATTCTGTGTAGATGAACTCATTGCCAAAAGCGGACAAAATAACTACAGACTTGATAAGGAGCTGAAAAAACTTATCGGCAATCGTATTCTATATCCTGACGGCACAGTGAATTCGTTTGTCGTGCGATATCTTAGAGAGAAAGTTCTTGATCTTTTCAGTTCAAAATCGAAGAAATGACAAAGTGTTACAACCAAAACACAATGCCAAGGCTCCGCAATTTACTCAACATAAGATGTCATTTTAAGGGAGACCTGCCGCTATAAGATTTTAACAAGGCGAAAGTGACAAAATTGTTGAAAAATTGTGGATAACCGGTGAAAGCTGATACTAAGCTCTTCATAATGGCGTGGTTAACCAAATATATGATGTTCTGTAAATATGTTAAGAGTTAAACACGCCCGGTCCGATTATTACGGAAACTCCGAGAAATGCTGACTACAGGCGACTTTGATTACAACCTCGACCCGCGGCGGATAGCACAGGTTCCGCTGCAAAGGCGGGATCAGTCGAAACTCATGGTCCTGGACCGCTGCGACGGCCGCAGGAGCCATCGGATTTTCGCCGACCTGCCGCAGCTTTTGCACAGCGGCGACCTGCTGGTGCTCAACAAAACCCGCGTCGTGCCGGCAAAGTTCCACTGCCGACGCCAGACAGGTGGACGAATCGAGGGCCTGTTCCTGCGCGAGTCTTCGCCGGGACAATGGAACGTCATGTTCAAAGGGGCCGGCCGCTGCAAGGTCGGCGAAAAACTCCAGATCGAAGGCGCTGCATCAATCACGCTGGAGTTGCTGGAAAATCTCGGCGCCGGCCGCTGGCAGGTCGCGTGCAGCGACGCGTCGCCGGCGGAGCAGACGCTTCAGAAAATCGGCCAGACTCCACTGCCGCCCTACATCCACAGGCCCGGCGCCATCAGCGACGGTGAGGACAGGCTGAAATACCAGACGGTTTACGCCTCTTCGCCAGGCGCCGTCGCAGCTCCGACGGCCGGCCTGCATTTCACCGATGCCCTGCTGGCCGAGCTTAAGCGGGCGGAAATCGAACTGGCTTACGTGACACTGCACGTCGGTATGGGGACATTCCTGCCGGTCAAAGCGGAAAACCTCGCCGCTCATGAAATGCATGAGGAATGGTACGAGCTGTCAGCCGAGACGGCCGGGCAACTAAACGCCGCACGCGAGTCGGGCAGGCGGATTGTCGCCGTCGGCACGACGTCGCTGCGCGTCCTTGAAACGCTGGCCCGCCGCGGCGACAGATTCGAGCAGCACAGCGGCTGGACCGACCTGTTCATCTACCCGCCGGCCGAGTTCAAGGCCGTCGGCGCTTTGATAACAAACTTCCACCTGCCCAGGAGCACGCTGCTGATGCTGGCAGCCGCCTTCTGCTCGCCGGGCGACACGCGCGGCGTTAAAATGATTCTCGACGCCTACGCCGAGGCCCAGAAAATGGAATACCGTTTCTACTCCTACGGCGACGCGATGCTGATTGAATAGCGCCTTGAGCTGGAGGTCAGATAAGCCCGCGTATCTTGTTATCTGAACTGTTGCGGATCATGTCTTTGACCGCGCCGGCGATATGCGTTGCGTCCAGCCCGACTTCGACAAGCTGCTCAAGCCTGCCGGCATGCGAAATGAACCGGTCCGGAATGCCCATCAGCAGGACATTTGATGCGTTCAGGCCGCGTGCGGCGGCCATCTCCAACACGGCCGAGCCGAACCCGCCTGCGACGGCATGGTCTTCAACGATGACGACCGGCTTGCCCGACGAAATAACCCTGGACAGAAGCGTCACATCGAGCGGCTTGGCGAACCGTGCGTTTATCACGCCGGCTGAGATGCCGTGGTCGTTCTGCAGCAGGGTAGCCGCGGCGAGCGCCGGCTCGGTCATCGTGCCGTAGCAGAGTATCGTTGCGTCGTCGCCTTTGCGCACTATTCTGGCCTTGCCAAGCTCGAACGGCGGGCATTCGCCCGGGAGGTTTTCGGGAACCTCATCGCGCGGATAGCGAATCGCAGCAGGATACTCCTGCGACAGCGCGAACTGAAGCGACGCCTTCATTTCGGCGGCGTCTGCCGGGGCCATCAGAATCATGCCCGGCAGCGGCCGCAGGGCGGCGATATCCATAAAGCCGTGGTGAACCGCGCCGTCCGAGCCGACCAGGCCCGCGCGGTCCATACAGAACACGACGGGCAGTTTCTGCAGCGCTACTTCCTGGAATATCTGGTCGAACGCCCGCTGCATGAACGTCGAATAAATCGCAACGACAGGCCGCAGGCCAGTTTTAGCCAGGCCGGCCGACATCGCCACGGCGTGCGACTCGCTGATGCCGACGTCGATGTATCTTTCCGGGAACTTTTCGCGGAAGGCGACCAGGCCCGTGCCGTCCGGCATAGCGGCGGTAATGGCGACAATCTTGTCGTTTGCGGCGCCAAGCCCGACCATGGCGTCAGAGAAAGTCTGCGTCCATGTAGGGCGGGCCTTGGCCTTGAATACCGCCTTGCCCTCTTCCACCGTATAGGCGGACGGGCTATGGAAGCGGCATGGATCTTCGACGGCGTACTGGCAGCCCTGTCCCTTTACAGTGTGAACATGCAGAACCGCCGGGCGATCCAGCTTTGCGAGCCGCTGGAACACATGAATAAGCCTGCAGACATCATGGCCGTCGACAGGCCCGTAATATTCAAACCCCAGCGCCTCGAATACCTGCCCGCCGTGCAGCGTGGTTTTCATGCCGGCCTTGATCTTGCGCAGCGCATCGGCGATTTCTCCGCCCAGCGGAATGTGCTGCAGCAGGTTTTCGGTTGAATGCTTCAGGTCGGTGTATTTGCCGGCCATTCTTACACGGTCAAGTACTCTGGCCAGCGCACCGCTCGTCTTGTCAATCGCCATCGAGTTGTCATTCAGCACGATCAGGAACTGCCGCCTGAGCAATGCCGCGTTGTTAAGCCCCTCCATCGACAGGCCGTTTACTATGCTGGCGTCGCCGACAACGGCGACTATCCTGGTGTCGCGCCCGGCGGCATGGTCGGCCCACGCAAGGCCGGTCGCCGTGGATATCGCCGTGCCGGCGTGGCCGGTCGCAAACAGGTCGTACTCGCTCTCTGAAGGAGCCGGAAAACCGCTCAACCCGTCAGCCTGGCGAAGCTTCGCGAATTTTTCGCCGCGCCCGGTGAGAATCTTGTGGGCATAGCACTGATGTCCGACGTCCCAAAGCAGCCTGTCGGTAGTGAAGTCAAAAACATAGTGCAGGGCGATGGTAAGTTCGGCCACGCCGAGATTGCTTGCCAGGTGCCCGCCTCGTGTGGAAACCACTTCGATAATCCGCTGCCGCAATTCATCGGCCAGCTGCCTGAGTTGCTGGTCCGTCAATCGCCGCAACTGATGCGGGGTGGCGATACTGTCGAGAATCTGCTCGGACTTCATGACTTTTAATACGTTCTTTCAGCCAGCAGTGTCGCCAGCATTTTAAGTTTGTCTGCTTTTTTACCGAGAGGCCTGATTGCTCGGGCAGCCGCGTCGGTCAATTCTTCGCACATCGCAATGCTCCGGGCGATGCCGACATCGGCTACGTGAGTCCGCTTGCCTGTAGAAACGTCCTTGCCGGGCGTTTTGCCAAGGTGCTCGACGTTTCCTGTTACATCGAGAAGGTCGTCAACCATCTGGAATAACAACCCTATATTCATGGCGTAGCGGGTTACAGCCTGAAGCTCCTCCGCGGAGGCCTGCCCGCAAATTGCGCCCATACGAGCCGCGGCGGTAATAATCGCAGCCGTTTTGGTCAGGTGTATATATCGCGTGCCCTCCGGGCCGGCCGGCAGATCGCACAGGCCCATGTCAGCAACCTGCCCTGCAATCATGCCCTTTGCGCCGGCTGCCGCAGCCAGCTCCGAGACAAGCCTGGCCGACATCGGATGGTCCGCCTCTGCCAGTATGCCGAACGCCCTCGTCAGCAGTGCGTCACCGGCAAGTATCGCCATCGCCTCGCCGAACTTCACGTGCGCGGTGGGCTGACCGCGACGCAGCGTATCGTTGTCCATCGCCGGCAGGTCGTCATGCACGAGGCTGTAGGAGTGAATAAGCTCGACGGCGACGGCAGACCGGCGAACGATTTCGGCGTTGGCGTCGGCGCCTGTCGCTTCCGCGGCCATGTACACGATGGCCGGACGAAGGCGCTTGCCGCCTCCCAGTGCACAGTATCGCATAGCTTCCGCAAGGGCATCGGGAACATCCGCTTCCAGAAGCCAGATATCCAGATCACGCTCGCACAGGCCTGCATAGGCAGCCAGAAGCTCGCCAAGATTCTTTTTGACTTGCTGCTTTGTCATTCCGGGCCAATAGAAAATATTCGCCCGGCCGCTTTCTTTTTTCTTTCCGCCAAGCCGGGCGATAAAGCAATCGGCCGATTATACAATAAAACCATGCCCGAATAACAGAGTTGAATTTCCAGCCATGCAAACGCTCAACTTACCCCTTGGCGAACCGGGTGGTTGTCCGGATAATACCGACAATTAATATTTGAACCAATGGAGTCATACGATGTCGAAAATTCATTCCACAGCCTTAGTCGACAGCAAGGCGAAACTCGCAGACGATGTGGAAATAGGCCCATACTGTGTCGTCGAAAACGATGTTGAAATAGGCCCCGGCACCTGTCTGCGCGAAGGCGTGGTTGTGCGCAAATATACGACTATAGGCAGCGGCAATTTTATAGACGCCCACGCGGTGCTCGGCGGCGAGCCTCAGGACTTCAAATTCGACCGCGCATCCGTCAGCCGCCTTCGTATCGGCAACAACAACGTCATTCGCGAAGGCGTCACCCTTTCGCGAGGCACCGGCGAAGGCTCCGAAACGGTGGTCGGCAACAACTGCTACCTGATGGCCTGTTCACATGCCGGGCATAACGCCATCATCGAAGACAATGTCATTCTCGTGAACAGCACAGTGCTGGCCGGCCATGCCACCGCATGTCGCGGCGCGATACTCTCGGCATATACCGCTGTTCACCAGTTCTGCTGGGTCGGCGAAATGGTGATGAGCCAGGCCCACTCCGGCATGAGCACCCATGTACCGCCGTACACGCTTATCGCGAACATAAACTCGGTAGTCGGCCTGAACACAGTAGGCCTGCACCGGGCGAAACATATTTCTGACGAAGACCGGCGGCAGATAAAAGAGGCATTCAACATTACCTATCGCAGCGGCCTCTCCAGGGAAGAGGCGATGGAAAAAATGGACTCCTGCACCGACTGGGGCGAAGCCGCCGGCAAATTCCGCGAGTTTATCAGACGAGTCATTTCAGCCAAGCCGCCGTATAACCGCGGCCTGGCCAGGTTGCGCATGACCAAAACCTGAGATATACATCCGGCTTAATGGACAGGAAAACAAAATGGGCAAAGCGACAACAACATGCATATTGCTGCTGGTGCTGGCTGGAACGTTGACCGCCGAAACTCCTGCCTCCGCCCCGACGACGCAGGGCGAATTTCAATTCATCGTCGCCACGTTCAATATCAATTATGTCAACCGCGACCTGAATGAAGTCGTCAAGTCGATAACGCAGGCCGATGCGGATATCGTCTGCCTCCAGGAAACAACCACCGAAGCGGCAGAACATATAAAGAAAAACCTCGCCCGGAAATACAAGCACATGAAGTTCAAAAAGCAGAACTGGGCCGGCGGATTCGGATTCCTTTCAAAGCATCCGATGGACTCGCTCAAATGGGTGCCCGTAAAACACGGGTATTTCGGCGCATGGATATGCTGCACGACAGCGGGCGGCAAAAAAATCCAGATAATGAACGTGCACCTGTACCCCACCCTGCCCGGCAAAGCGGAAACCTTCGTCGATTACCTCAAGGAATACAACAGGTGTGAAAAAATCCGCGCCAATGAAATTGTCTACTTCGGCAGGCAGCTGAAGGTCAAAATGCCGACAATCATAACCGGAGACATGAACAGCCTTACCAACGGCAAGGCGCCGAGCTATCTCCGGAAGCATAATTTTATCGACTCAGCCGCCATCACGGAAAAGCCTGACGAACAGCCGACATGGCACTGGAACTGGAAAGGCGGCGTCTGGAAATACCGTATCGATTACATCTTCCACTCGAAAGATTTCAAAACGCTGGATTACGAAGTCCTCGAAAACGACAAACCGTCAGACCATTACCTCGTCTTCGCAAAGCTTACATGGAACGACAAGTCCGAGAAAGAAGCCGAACCGGAAAAAACTCCCGCCACCAAACCCATGGATCCAAAATAAAACCCGCCAGATGACTCCGGCGGGTTTTCGAAAAGTCGGCAGATTCGTAAATCGACGAATCCGGTTATTGTCCGAGTTCCTTGCTGCGCCGTGCGGCGGCACGGACAGCCTCGACGAATTTCGCCTTCACGCCTGCGGCATCGAGAATGCCCATCGCCCGTTCCGTAGTGCCCCCGGGCGTGGTTACCTGTGCGCGGAGCACCTGCGGTTTTTTCTGCGTTTCCTCGAGCAGCTTGCCGGCGCCTATGCATGCCTCGGCCGCCAGCAGCAGGGCCACATCTTCATCAAGACCTTCGGCGACGCCGGCCTCCGTCATCGCCTCGATGAGATAAAACAGATATGCCGGCCCCGTGCCGGATACGCCGGTAACGGCATCCATCATCGACTCTTCGACGACAACCGTCTTGCCGCTGGCGGCGAAGAGTTTCTGAGTCCACTGAACGTCGTCCGCGGTGGCTCTCGGACCGGCCGCTATGCCGGAGATGCCGGCCCCGACCAGCATCGGCGTGTTGGGCATGACGCGGACTATCCGCCCCTTGCCTTTGAGCTTCTTGTCGATGAACGCGGTGGTGATGCCGGCTGCTATGGATATGACCGTAGCGTCCTCTTTGACCGCGTCGGCGATTTCGTCCAGCACTTCGGGAACAATCTGCGGCTTGACCGACAGCAGAACGTGCGGGCATGAACCGGGAATAGTATTGTCGCGGGCACTGGATATGCCGAATTCCATCGCCAGCACCTGCTGTCTCTTTATGACGGGATCGTAAGCGACGATGCTTTTGGCCGGCAGACTGTTGCTGCGGACAATGCCGCGCACTATAGCTTCGGCCATGTTGCCCGCCCCGATAACGCCAAGCGTGTAGTCTATCATGATGTCTCCACCGAACTGCGGGTCAGCTTTCGTCCATAAATGAATATCGGTAGTCCGTTGGCGGAACAAAAGCTTCTTTTATGGTTCTCGGCGAGAGCCATCGCTGGATATTTATCATGCTGCCGGCCTTGTCATTCGTACCGGACGCCCTGCTGCCTCCGAAGGGCTGCTGGTTGACGACGGCGCCGGTCGGCTTGTCGTTGATATAGAAGTTGCCGGCGGCGTTGACGAGCACTTTCGTCGCCAGGCTTATCGCCTCACGATCCCGGGCGAATATGCTGCCGGTCAGGGCGTAAGGCGAAGTGGCGTCGCAAAGCTCCAGCGTTTTTTCGTATTCGTCTGCCGGATAAACGTAGATCGTAAGCACCGGGCCGAATATCTCCTCGACCATCGTTTTGAAGTCCGACTTTTTGGCGACGATGACCGTCGGCTCGATGAAATATCCCTTCGAGTCGTCGCACTTGCCGCCGATGAGTATTTCCGCATCCCTGCTGTTCTTCGCATAATCAATGTAGCCCTTAATGTCGTCGAACGCCTGCTTGCTGATGACGGCGTTCACGAAATTGGTGAAATCTTCCGGCGAGCCCATTTTCAGTTCGCTTATCTGACTAACGAGTCCCTCGCGGACCTTTTTCCAGAGATTATCCGGCACATAGGCTCGCGACGCCGCCGAGCATTTCTGGCCCTGGTATTCGAACGCGCCTCGCACCATCGCGGTGACCGTCGCAGGCACGTCGGCCGACTTGTGCACGAAAATAAAATCCTTGCCGCCGGTCTCGCCGACGATGCGAGGATACGTGCGGTACTTGTCGATATTCGCAGCCACCTGCCGCCACATGCCGCGGAATACGTCCGTCGAGCCGGTGAAATGTATACCGGCCAGATGCCTGCTGGCGATCGCCGTGTCGCCTATTTCTTTGGACCTGCCCGGAATGAAGTTGATGACGCCCTTCGGAACACCGGCTTCGGCGAACAGCTTCATCAGGTAATAATCGGTGTAAACCGTGGTCGAGGCGGGTTTCCACAAAGACACGTTGCCGACGATAGCCGGCGCGGTGGGCAGGTTGCCAGCAATCGAGGTAAAATTGAACGGCGTAACGGCGAATATGAAACCCTCCAGCGGACGGTATTCCAGCCGGTTCCAGAAGCCCTGCGGCGAGTGAGGCTGGTCGCGGTAAATCTGCGTGGCGAAGTAGCAGTTGAACCGGAAGAAGTCTACAAGCTCGCAGGCCGAGTCGATCTCCGCCTGGAAGGCGTTCTTGTCCTGGCAGAGCATGGTCGCGGCGTTGAGCAGCATGCGGTAAGGCCCGGCCAGCAGTTCCGCCACCTTCATGAAGATAGCTGTCCTGTCTTCCCACGGCATTTCCGCCCATTGCTTCCGGGCTGCCATCGCAGCTTCGATGGCGGCGGCGGTTTCCTTTGCGCCGGCTCTGTGATAAACGCCGAGCTTGTGCCTGTGGTCGTGAGGCATGACACAGTCGGCCGTGTCGCCCGTGCGAACTTCCTCGCCGCCGATTATCAGCGGAATTTCGATTTGCCTGCTTTTCAGCTCCGCGAGTTTCGCCTTGAGCTGCTTCCGCTCGGGCGTGCCGGGCGCGTAGGAAAGCACGGGTTCGTTTTCGGGCTTTTCAACGTTGAAAAATGCGTTCGCCATTTTCTTATCCTTGTCAGACAACGTTTTGTTCTACGGAGTAATTCTGCGATTTGAACCGCTCGATGGAGTATTCTGCTATGTCCACCGTAACGGTCCTGCCGTTGGCGATAATTTCGCTCAGCAGCTTGCCGGTTATCGGCGACAGCATGAAGCCGTGCCCGCTGAACCCGCCGGCGATAAGGAAATTCGCATATTCCATGGTCGGCCCGATAACAGGCTGACAGTCCGGCGTCATGGAATACAGGCCGGCCCACTGACGCAATATGTTAAGTTTTCTGAGCGACGGCATCAATGTTACGAACTTGCGGGCGATTTCAGCGCAGCTTTGCCAGCGTTCCGACGTGTTGAAGCCCGGCAACTCGTCGTGGTCGGTCTGGCCCATGAGGAACGCGCCGTGTCTGGCCTGCGAGAAGTAAATATTGTGGTGCAGGTCGATAACCATCGGGTCGTGGCAGGGCTTCAGAGGCTCGGTGACGAATATCTGGTGGCGGAACGGCTTGATGGGAACATGGACGCCCGCCATCGCCGCAATTACGCCGGTATAGCCGCCGGCCGCGTCTATAACCCAGTTCGCCGATATCCTTCCGTCAGTGGTCGCCACGGCGGTCACCCTGCCGGCGGAAGTTTTCAAACCGGTCACTTCCGTGTTGATGCGGATATCCGCCCCCATCTCCTTCGCGCGTTTCGTATATCCCTCGACAACCAGGAACGGATTCGCCTTGCCGTCGGTCGGCCCGTAAGCGGCTGCGAGCATACCGTCGGTATTGAACAGGGGAACGATATCGCGGGTTTCATCCGGTCCGATCAGTCGCGTGTTGACGCCGAGCGAATTCTGAAGAGCGATATTCTGCCTGAACTGCTCGACCATTTCTTCGGTATATGCCGGCAGCAGGTAGCCGCCCTGCACGAAATCTATATCCTGGCCGACTTCGGATTCGAAATTGCGAAACGCAGCCAGTGCATGTTTCGACAGCACGATATTGCCGTGCGTGGACCACTGCTGCCGCATCCCGCCGCCGCACCGCCCCGTAGCGCCGGAGCACATGAAGTCCCGCTCCACCAGAACCACGCCCTCCACCCCTGCCTTGCAGAGATGATACGCCGCGCTGGAACCGACGCACCCGCCGCCTATGATTACGACATTCGCGGTTTTCTTAGCCATTGTGGTCCTCATGCGGAAGACCGGTGAATACACGCGACATTATTTCCAAGCTGACCGGCTTGAGTGGGGTTCGCGTAGTCATGGGCTTGAGCCTGGCGAGCGGCACACGCAGCTTCTCCGACAACATCCGCTGCACGAGCGCCTGGCAGGTTTTGCCCTGGCAAGGCCCCATGCCTATCCGCAGAACCCGCTTGAGTTCCTCGAAGCTGTGATGGCCGGCGTCTATGGCCCGCTCTATCTCCGACTGCCGCACGTCTTCGCAGCGGCAGATAATCGGGTCTTCAACAACGTCGCGGGGAGGCAGTTTTTCAAGCTTGCGGATTTTGCCGACCGGAACGATATGCCTGGCCTTCGCGGCGAACTTTTTGGCGACCGTGAAGGAAACCAGATGCTTCCTGTCGAAGCTTTTCGCAGAAACGACTTTTGTAATCTCCGCCTCGCAGAGAAATTCTCCGCTGCGGCCGACCGCCCACCATGTCTCGCCCTTGCCGGGAACGGGCAGCAGCTCATAGGCGATGGTAATCTCGGCGGCAGCGTCGCTGTAGTCCATATCCACATAAAACATCGCAAGGCCGGGGCATTTCACCAGGCATTGCTTGCAGTCGTTGCAGACGGCTGCATCGTAGACCGGCAGGTCGACGATATCAGGCCCGACCTTGATCGCACCCGAATGGCATGCTTCCATGCACGGATTGCACGGAATGTTCTGGTAGCATTCGATAACGACTCGCTTGCCGCCGGTGAAAGATAAATCAGCCTCCGGCAGTTTGGGGGCCGGCTTGAGTTTGCCGTGCTCGAAAGTCCTGCCGACAAGCTCGCCCTTGCCCTGCCACACCTTGGCGCCGAACGGCCCTTTTCTCAGCGCCGCAAGCTGCTCCTGGAAGCGGGTGATTTCCCTGTAGACTTCGCGGCCCCGGATGCCGGCAGCGGCGTTGCAGCCGGCGATTCGGCCCTGGATCATCGCGGCAGAGGCTTCCTCGATGCCGCTGTTGTCGCCCGCGACGTAAACGTCAGGCCGCGACGTCATCATGCTTTCATCGTGCCACGGAACCCACCCGCCGAGCGACGGGATGTATTTCATTTCGCAGCCCGCCGTCGCTGCAAGCTCCGCCAGAGGCGACAGGCCAACGGACAGGCACACCGTGTCAACCTCGACGGTGAATTCCGAGCCGGGCACTTCCCTGAAGCGGTTGAGCTTGACGATGGTGGCGTATTCGACGCGATCCCTGCCGCCAACCGACTTGATGGAATGCGACAGCAGAATCGGCACGCCCATGCGCTTCACCTTCGCGGCGTGGACATCGTAGCCGCCTACTTCGTGCCGGGCCTCGACAATCGCGACAACTTCGCCGCCGGCCTGCATGAGCTGGTATGAAACTATCAGGCCGATATTGCCCGCCCCGACCATTAGCACCTTCTTGCCGGGCAGGACGCCGTCGATGTTCATGAGCGTCTGGAAACCGCCCGCCCCGTAAACGCCCGGCATGTCGCAATTGGGGAATCGCAGCATGTTTTCATACGCACCGGTGGCGATGACTATCTTGCGCGGAATTATCTTCAAGAACTCGCTTTCGTTCCGCACAGCCCCGACGATGCCGTCTTCATAAATGCCGACGGCGAACGTGCCGGTAAGCATTCCGCCGCCGAGCTGTCGATATTCCTCAATCAGTTTCAGCGCGATATCGTAGCCGCGGACGCCGGCCATCTCGTTCTTCGAGCCGAAAAACATGTGCGTCTGCTTGATAAGCTGGCCGCCGAGGCGATTCTTGTCATCGATGACGAGCGTCTCGACACCGAGCTTCCTTGCCTCGATGCCGGCACAAAGCCCCGCCGGACCCCCGCCTATTACGAGCACATCGGTGTGAATAGCGTCACTGTGCGACATGGAAACTGCCTCGCCCTTCCTGAACGCGAACATCCATGCCGTTTTTGACAAGCGTAATACAGGCCCGGACGTTCGGAACGCCGTTGATTATCATGTCGCACGAGCAGCATCTGCCGATGCCGCAGAAAAAGCCCCGCCCCCTGCCGTGCCTGATGCTGCGGGACAGAATATCCACTCCGTTGGCCTGCAAAGCGGCGGCTACCGTCTCGTTCGAAAAGGCTTTCATTGTCCGGCCTTCAAACGTGAATGTAACCTCGCCGCCTCTGTCGAACTCAAGAATAGGATGTTTCTCGATTCTCATTACTGCAATTCCCGAACAACATATTTTCTGGGACAGGAAAGATTAACGTCAAGAAGCCGATTTTGAAAGTCCAAAGCCCTTTTCTCTTGTTAAACCAATGCGGCACATTAGGATGGAATCAGGAAATTCGGAATATCGTGTACGGAAAAGGAGGCATGCTATGACTACGCTGTTGCGTACCGTTCTGCCTGTCGCGGGCGCGGCCGTCATGCTTGCGACCTGCCTGTATCTTATGGCTGACTCAGAAAAGAAAGACGCCGCACTCCCCAAGCCGGCCAAATCCGGCAAATTATCATTTGAAGAGGTTCTCGCAGCTCGCCGGTCCGTGCGGCGGTTCAAGACGGATACCCTGACGCGCGAACAGATATCGCAGCTGTGCTGGGCTGCACAGGGCATCACCGAGCCCAAACGGGGACTGCGAACCTGCCCGTCAGCCGGCGCTCTGTACCCGCTGGAGCTTTATGTCGTGACGCCTGACGGGGTCGAGCATTACCTGCCCAAGACGCACTCCACGGAAATTCACCTGGCTGGCGACCTTCGCGGCAAGCTGCAGGCAGCCTCATTGGGCCAGCAGTGTGTTGGCACGGCGCCGGCCGTATTCGTCATTACCGCAGTGACCGCCCGGACGCAGAAAAAGTACGGCGACCGCGCGGAACGCTATGTGATGATGGAGGTCGGCCACGCCGGACAAAATATACTTCTGCAGGCGCAGTCGCTGGGGCTTGGGGCCGTGCCGATCGGAGCATTCGAAGACGCCAAGGTCGCCGATGCGCTCTCGCTGCCGAAAGATCATGTCCCGCTGTATCTGATTCCCGTAGGCGTGCCGGCAGAATAGAAATACTGCAATATATTTCGAGTCGAAGGAGCATCTGAAATGTCCGTTTCTGAAAAGCTGAACGTAGGCATCGTAGGCGCCGCCGGGCGGGGCGGAAGTTTTCGCGCGGGTTTCGAAGCCAACGGCGCCCGCATCCACGCGGTATGCGACATAAACAAGGACGAGCTTGATAAATGCGCAGACAGGCTCGGCGCTGACGAGAAATACACCGACTACAACGAAATGCTCGAAAAAAGCGACCTCGACGCCGTGGTAATCGGCACGCCGATGCATTTTCATGTGCCTCAGTCTGTCGAAGCGCTTCGGCGGAATATCCACGTGATGTGCGAAGTGACTGCCGGCGTTTCCATCGACGAATGCAGAAAGCTTGTCGAGGCGGCCAAACGGTCCAAAGCCATATACATGATGGCCGAAAACTACTGCTACACGCGCCAGAACGTGCTTATCGGCGAACTTGTAAGACGCGGGCTTTTCGGCGACGTCTACTATGCCGAAGGAGAATATCTCCACGAACTGAAGGCCCTCAACGAAATCACAAAGTGGCGACGCAGGTGGCAGACAGGCGTCGAGGGCGTGACATACGGCACGCACAGCCTCGGCCCGATACTGCAGTGGATGCCGGGCGACAGGGTGGTGAAAGTCTGCTGCCAGGGAAGCGGACATCATTACAAAGACCCGCGCGGCGAGAACTATCACGAGGACACCGCCGTCATGCTCTGCAAAACCGCCAAGGGCGCACTGATTAAAATCCGCGTGGACATGATATCCGACCGCCCGCACGCGATGATGAACTACCAGCTCCAGGGAACCGACGGCGTGTACGAATCCAACCGTTTCGGCCATACCGGAGGCAAAATCTGGCTGCGAAAGCTTTCCGAAAAGCAGGAGTGGACCGATATCGAAAATATTCCGGAAGAATACATGCCCGACATGTGGCGCAACCCGCCTGCGGAGGCGCTGAAGGCCGGCCACGGCGGCGGCGATTTCTTCGAGATATTCGATTTCGTCAGCGCCGCCCGCGGCAGCGCGCGATGCCCCATAGGCATACACGAGGCGATGGATTTCACGCTGCCGGGCCTTGTCTCGCAGCAATCGATACTTCGCGGCGGCGAATGGATGGACGTTCCGGACTCCAGGGACTGGTAATCCGCATAACACCCAGCCATTAAAAGAGTTATCTCCGTTATTTTTCCTTATTGACACAGTTTCGTTTTTCCGATATTATGAACGTACGTTCATAATTATTTTCAGCTGGAAAAACCAATGCCCAGGCCATGCAAACAACGAATGATAGTCGGACAGCCCGCTGCGACGGTTTACAAGCCCGCCGGCGTGCCGGCCCATTCGCTGAACTGGACGTGGATGACACTGGACGAATACGAGGCCGTCCGCCTGGTCGACGGCGAAGGCATCGACCAGGAACAGGCGGCCGGCCGAATGGGCGTCTCACGCCCCACAGTCACGCGGATACTCGCCTCGGCGCGCAGCAAACTTGCGGCGATGCTCGCCGGCGGAACGGCGCTGGCCATCGAAGGCGGCCCGGTCATGGTCGCAGGAGAGCCTTGCGGAATGGGCGGAGGCGGGCGATGGCATGGGCGAGGCTGCGGCCGCGGAATGGGCAGAGGCCGCCGTTGCGGACTTCGCGAAATGTAAATGATATCTTCACTATCGGAAAGGAGACAATCATGCCGGGTTTTGATGGTACAGGCCCTGCCGGACAGGGCCCCTTGACAGGCGGCGGAAGAGGTTTTTGCGCAGTGCCGGCCGGTAATGTCGGCGCTCGCGGCTACGGACAGAATGTTGTCTATGGCCTGGGTCGCGGCGGCCTGCCCCGAGGCTGCGGAAGAGGATTCGGTGGCGGCCGCAGGTTTGCAACAGCACCAAACGCAAACATGCCGGCGGCAAATCCCGCAAACTACCGGGAACTGCTCCAGCGACTTGATAATCTGGAAGCCGAAAACGCGCAGCTGCGCGCCAAGCTGCAGGAAAAACAAGAGGACGGCAAATGAAAATTGCGGTAACGGCAACAGCCGACAATCTCGATGCGCCGGTGGACGGCCGCTTCGGCCGGGCGGCGTGGTTTATCGTCGTCGATACGGACAGCATGGAGTTCGAGGCGATCGACAATAGTGCCGGAGCGGCGGCGGCCAGCGGAGCCGGAGTGCAGGCGGCGAGGACCATATCGCAGAGCGGCGCGCAATGGCTGCTCACCGGCAGCTGCGGGCCGAAGGCGTTCGCCGGTCTTAATGCAGCCGGCGTCAAGGTCGGCGTCGGCGCGGAAGGCACAGTTTCTGAAACAATCAACAGGTTCAAAGCGGGCGAATTCAGCGAAGCGACCGCCCCGAATGTTTAACTGAAAGGCAGTATCAATATGAGCCAGGAGCAATCCGTTGTTCTGGCGGTTCCATCGGCCTCGCCCGGCGGGCTGGACGCCGCATGCGACGTGCATTTCGGAAGGTGCGAGTGTTTTACGCTTGTGGAAATCGCCAACGGAAAGGTCGGCGGGGTTTCCGTCGTGGACAATCCGCCCCATACCGATTGTCTCGGCCCGGTGGTTCTGCTGGCCGGCAACGGCGTAGAAGCCATCGCCGTGCGCGGGATAGGCGCAAGGCCGCTTACCGGTTTTCAGCAGGCCGGCATTGAAGTTTATATCGGGCAGGCGGCGACCGTCGCCGCAATGGTCGATGATTTCCAGGCAGGCAGGATTGCACCCGCGGACGCCAGCAACGTCTGCCGCGGCTCGCATTCGCACTGACCCGACCCCAACATAAAGAGACTCGGACGTGAGCATCACGATAGCCGTTGCATCCGGCAAGGGCGGAACCGGCAAGACCACCGTTTCCACCAATCTCGCCGCAGTTGCACCGCATGGAACAGCCCTGCTGGACTGTGACGTCGAAGAACCAAATGCGCATCTTTTCATGCCGCGGAAGGAAACCGCGGAATCCCGCTTCGCCGTGCGCATTCCGGCGTTTGACGCCGGCAAATGCGACTCGTGCGGCCTGTGCGCCGCGGCCTGCCGGTTCAACGCCATCTGCAATGTTCCAAAATCATCGCCGATGCTGTTCGCGGAGCTTTGCCACTCGTGCGGAGTGTGCCTGCGAGCATGCCCAAAAGGGGCGATTCGCGAAACGGACGTTGAAATCGGCGCCATCCGAAAGGGAACATGGAGCGGCGCTGCGGTTGTTGACGGCCTGCTCGATGTCGGGCAGGCGAGGTCGGCGCCGCTGATAGAGGCAGTCAGAAAATCCGCGCCGGAAGCCTCCTTGCGCATAGTGGACGTCCCGGCGGGAACGAGCTGCCCCGTCGTCGCGGCGTGCAGGGGTGCGGATTACATCGTGATGGTCGCCGAGCCGACGCCGTTCGGACTGCACGACCTTCGGATGGCCGTTGAAATGGCCGGCGGACTGGGCGCGCCGTTCGGCGTCGTGGTCAACCGGAGCGACATCGGCGACGACGCGGTTGGCGACTTCTGTCGCAGCCGGAATATCCCGGTGCTGGCGAAACTGCCCTTCGACCGCCGCGCCGCGAAGGCTTATTCTCGCGGCGAACTGCTCGTTCACATCCTGCCAGATTACAGGCAAAAATTTTCATCTCTGCTGGACGCCATTCTTCAGCGAGTGAATTCATGAAACGCATTCTCATTATCTCCGGCAAGGGCGGAACGGGCAAAACGTCCGTGGCGGCCGCCATCGCCGACGCGGCCAGGCCCGTCGTGCTCGCCGACTGCGACGTGGACGCAGCCAACCTGCACCTGCTTGCCGGCGCGAGCGATACAAAATCCGAGCCGTTCGTCTCCGGTTCCACAGCGGAGCTTGATAAGGAAAAGTGCATCGGCTGCGGCGCATGCCTTGCCGCCTGCCGGTTCGACGCCGTGAAGATGAACGGCCCGGCGGGCACGATTCCAAACATAGACCGTCTGAGCTGCGAAGGGTGCGGCGGGTGCGTCGATATCTGCCCGATGGACGCCGTGAAGCTGCTCGACAGGCAGGCCGGGCAGATATCCGAAAGCAGGACTGTTTTCGGGCCGATGGTCCACGCGGAGCTTATCGCCGGCCAGTCCAACAGCGGCAAGCTGGTGGCCGAGGTCCGCCGCCGCGCCGACGGCATCGCCGTGCGGAGCGGCATTGAAACGGTGCTCATAGACGGCTCGCCGGGCATCGGCTGTCCGATTATCGCGTCGCTGGCCGGCGTCAATCTGGCGCTGATCGTCACCGAGCCGACACCGTCGGCTGTTCATGATATGAAGCGCGTCCTGAAGCTTTGCGAGCATTTCAATATCCCCGCTGCAATCCTCATTAACAAGGCCGATTTGAACGATGACATCGTCCGCGAGATAGATTCGCTCGCCGCAGCCTCCGGCATTCGCGTTGTCGGGCGGCTGGATTTCGACATGGCGTTCGTTCGCGCCGTGCTGGCTGGCAAACCTGTCACGCAAACTCAGCCTGACAGATTTCTCCCCGTGTTCGGCAGGATATGGTCGGCAATCCTGGCGTGCATCTCCTGATTCGTTATTCCAGATTCGCGTGGCGCTGGCGGTACTGGTCAAGGTCGAACTTCAGTTTGTCGGCCAGAACGTTGAACACCGCGTCGAGGCAGAGGCTGGTCGCGTGCTCGAAGACCGCCGCGCGGACGACGATGTCCTCGGCTGTCGCCGGAATGTGCACCACCTTGTCGGCGTCCCTGGCCAGCGGCGATTTAGGCTCAGCAGTGATCACAACCACGCTCGCGCCAAGCTCCCGCGCCCGCTTAGCGAGGTAATCGGTGAATCCTGTTTCGCCGGTGCAGCTGATTGCGACAAGCAGGTCGCCCTTGCCGGCTGCGGGGGTAATCGTTTCGCCCGGCACGAAAACCGGCAGCCCGGCGTGCATGAGCCTCATGCCGAAACTCCGCGCGACCAGCCCGCTTCGGCCGGCCCCAGTCACAAACGTCCGCCGCGCGCGCGGCAGCATGCGGGCCATTTCCATGATGCTGGTCCAGTCGACCTGCGACATGACCGTTTCGATCCGCCGGAGCAGGTCCTGCCCCGCGGCCCGAAGTGATTCCTTATCCGGCATCGACACCGCCCTTCTTTTCCCATCGAAGCAGGTTGACCACCTTCGCCAGCGTGCTTTTGCCGTCGCGTATCTCGGCGCGGATGCGGTTTTCCGCCTCCAGCACGTCGGCGGCGCGGTTGGCCATCTCGACGGCCCGGTCCTTCGGCAGCACAATCACGCCGTCGTCGTCGGCGACTATCCAGTCGCCCGGACAGATGCGCTGATTGGATATCGTAATCGGCTGGTTTATCTCGCCCAGGCCCTTGGGGTCGCCAGCGTGCGAGACAACCAGCTTCGTCCAGACCGGGAACTCCAGCCTGCATATGTCGGCAGTGTCGCGAACCGCGCCGTTGACCACCAGGCCGGCGAGTCCCTTGTTCTTCGCGCTCTCGGTCGCAAGCTCGCCCCATATCGCGGGCGGCTGGCCGGCGGCGTCTATGACGAGAATGTCGCCGGGTTTGGCGATGTCGATAGCCTCGACGGGTTTTGCCCAGTCGCCGGGGAATGTCCTGACGGTTACGGCCGGCCCGCACGCGAAAATACCCGGCATCAGCGGGCCGATATCTTCCAGGCACGGCAGGCGGTGCGAGCCGTCGGAAATATTGCTCGTGCGAACGGTGGAAAGAAGCTCGCGGATATTCTCAGCCGACGTGCGCTTGAAAAGTTTGGTCGCGACGGCCTTTTTCGTGTCGATGGCCCTGCGGATGTCGGCTGTGGCGGCCTTTGGGTCAACGGCCTTGGTTATCGCACCGCCGACGACTATCACGTCGGCGCCGGCCGCCGCAGCCGCCGCGGCCGTCTCGCTGTTTATGCCACCGGCGACGGCCAGCTGCAGCTCCACCTCGCCGCGAAGCTGCTTCAGCAGGCCCAGCGGGTCGCCGCCGCGCATCTGCAGATCGATGCCGCAGTGCACGCCGAGGGCTGCCACGCCCAGTGCGCTCATTTTCTTCGCAAAGCCCACCGGGTCAGAAACGCCGAGCAGATCGACCGCCACCTCGCAGCCATAGTGCCGGCCGGCCTCCACGCACTCTTTTATCGTCGTCTCGCCGGCCGAGCCGCAAACCGTAACAACGTTCGCGCCTGCCTTGGCTGCCGCCTCGGTCTCTATCCTGCCGGCGTCCATGGTTTTCATGTCCGCGACGATGGTGGCAGCCGGGAACATCTCACGCAGCTTGCGGACGGCGTCCAGACCCTCGCTTTTGATAAGCGGCGTGCCGGCCTCGATAATGTCCGCACCGCCGGCCACAGCCGCCTGGGCCACCTTGAGCGCCCGCGGCAGTTCGATGAAGTCCAACGCCACCTGAAGCTTTATATCACTCATTTACTGCCTCATTCAGTAAAACCATTCCTAAGGCAATATACGACACGGCGCGTCACATGTAAACTCGCCCCGGTTGTCGGAAAACCTTATTCCTGTTTTTCCTTCAGGCCGCGCTGGCTGCGGAGGTTTTCGATTTTATCCAGCGGCCGCTGGAGCATGTTGCGACGCGTGCTGACCAGGCTGCCGAACTCGTCGGAGGCCTGGCGGAACCGCTGGAGAACCTTGTCTTCCTGCTCCCAGTAGCTCTGCCACTGCTTGTAGAACTCGCCGAGCAGCGAACTGATTTCATCGGCGGTTTTGGCGACGTTTGCGCTCTCGGCTGCCTGGCATATGACGGCCAGCATCGCGTAGAGCGTCATCGGCCCGGCGAGGACGATTTTCTTGCCGAGCGCTTCGTCCATAAGGTCCGGCTGTGCATCCAGCACGAGGCTGTATATCTGTTCGGACGGGATAAACAGCAGCACGTACGGGACCGTGCCGCCCTTCGGGTCGATGTATCCCCGCCTGGCGACCGCGTCGATGTGGCCGCGAACGGCTTTGACGAGCTGCTGAAGTGCGACTGCACGGGCGGCATCGTCGGCGGCATCGACGTAGGTCTTGTAGCTTTCCAGCGGGAACTTGACGTCCATATTCACGACAAGCTCGTTCGGCAGGAAGAATGTGAAGTCCGGCCGGCCCGTGTCGGCGCCTTCGGTGAACTGCTTGCGGTAATTTACGCCTTCCTGCAGGCCCGCCAGGCGCAGTATGTCGTCGGCCATCCGCTCGCCCCACGCGCCGCGTCGCTGCGTGCTGGCGAGCATCTTGTGAAGCTCGCCCGTCGTCGTCGCCAGCGCGCCGACCGATGTGCTAAGTTTGCCGAAGTCTTCCTTGCGGTCCACTTCGACCCTGGCGACATACTGGCGGACCTGCTCCAGGCGCTGGTCGATGGCCTTGAGGGTCTGGTCGATGAGGGCTTTCTTGCCGTCAAGCGCTGCGCCGGCCTGCTCGGCGAGCCTGCGGCTGTTGGCGTCCAGCGCTTCGCCTGCCAGCGCGGCGAAGGTTTCTCGCAGCTGTGCCTGCGACGCCCTGCCGCGAATATATCCCACGGCCAGCACGATGCCCGCACCCGTCAGAACGCCGATTATGAACCCTGTGATAAATTCCATATCTCTGCCTTTCTCCCGCGCGACGATTTTATGCCGTCCGGCCGGCTATTGGTAGCGATTTGTAGCCCCCTGCGGGCCGGCTGCGGCTGGTCGGCCTTGCTATTGGCCGGCTTTTGGTTAGTATCCACGCCATGAGTCTTCCAATAGTGGCAATCGTGGGCCGGCCTAACGTCGGCAAGAGCAGCCTGCTCAACTGCATAGCCGGGCGCCGCATATCGATCGTGGCCCCAACGCCGGGCGTCACGCGCGACCGAATAAGCGTCTGCTGCCCCGTCGGAGACGGATACATGGAGCTTATAGACACCGGCGGCATGGGCATCGAAGACGCCGACAAGCTCACCGACCACGTCGAGTCTCAGATAGCTTACGCCATTGCGGCGGCTGACCTCATCCTCTTCATCGTCGACGCACGCGAGGGCATCATGCCGCTGGACCGCATGGTTGCTGAGAAGCTCCGTAAGCAGAACAAGTCGGTCATCCTCGTCGCCAACAAGATAGACGAGGTTAACCTCGCCACGGAAGTCGGCGAGTTTCACGCGCTTGGGTTCGGCCGGCCTTACATGATCTCGGCGGCGCATTCCAGCGGCATCGCCGACCTTATCGACGCCATCGCCGAGCGTCTCGGCGACACGACCGACCACCCGCCCGAGCCGGTGATGAAGCTCGCCGTGGTCGGCAAGCGCAACGCCGGCAAGAGCACGTTCATCAACGCACTTGCCGGCGAAAACCGGGTCATCGTTTCGGAAACGCCGGGCACGACGCGGGACAGCGTGGACGTGAACATCGAACTGGGCGACAGGAAATTCACTGTTATCGACACAGCCGGCGTCCGCAAACGCAAAAGCTTCTCCGGCGATATCGAATTCTACAGCCAGCACCGCGCGATGCGGTCCATCCGCCGGGCCGACGTGGTCGCCATGATGATCGACGCCTCGGTGCCGGTTTCGCAGGTGGACAAGGCGCTGGCCGGCGAAATCGCCGACCAGTTCAAGCCCGTGGTCCTGGTGGTCAACAAATGGGACCTCGCCAAGGGCAAAGTCGCCGGCGAGGACTACGTTGAGTATTTCGCCAAAACATTCCCGGAGTTCTCCTACGCCCCCATCAGCCTGACGACGGCGACCGAGGGCACGAACGTAATCAAGACCCTTGAACTGGCGGAGCAGCTTTTCGACCAGGCCCGCACCCGCGTGCCGACGGCTGAGCTTAACGCGGCCGTGCAGGAAATACTCAAGCTTCGCGGCCCCAGCCACAAGACCGGCACCAAGCCGCCGAAAATTCTCTACGCTTCGCAGGTGAGCACCTGCCCGCCGACAATCGTGCTGTTCGTCAACGACATGCGAAGCTTCGATCAGGGCTATCAGCGATTCCTGATAAATCAGTTCAGAGAATTTCTTCCGTTCCATGAAGTGCCTATTCGATTGTTTTTCCGCCAGCGGAGCGGGCGGAGAAATGACGCGTCTCAGGCGTAGCTGTGCAGCCCCGCAAACAGGCTTGACAGGTTCACCCACGACAGCGTGATGATAACAAGTGCAACCCCCAGAAGTACCAGCATCGCGTTAATGCGTGCGAAGCGCCGGCCGAACATGCCGCGAAAATGCAGATAAAACAGGAAGAAGCTCCAGGTCGCCAGCGACCAGAGCTCCTTCGGATCCCAGTTCCACCAGTCGCCCCACGCCTGCTTGCCCCAGCACGCTCCGAGGATAAGCCCGGCTGTCAGCAGCGGGAAACCGAGGCAGACCAGGCGGCAGGCGGCTGTCTCGCGATCGACCAGGCCGGACGCGGACGGCTTGTTGCCGCGTACAAGCTGGGCCAGAGACAAAAAGCCGGCCTTGGCCATGATAACGTAAGCGAGCATGTAGGCTGTCACGTGCGGGATAAACAGCCGGCTGCGAAGTATCGGCGGCAGCGGCGAGATCGCATCGCTCATGAAAAACGCCGGCGGAACGAGCAGCAGGAACCCTATGAGCATGTCGCCGGCCAGGCCGCCCGTCCGAAGGAACCGCCGGCAGAAAAGCGACAGCGGAAACATCATCGCAGCCAGCATCAGGAACACTTCGAACATGTTGCTCATCGGCGCGTGGCCGGTTTCCCATGCGCGACAGACAACCGCGGCTGCGGCAATCACGAAACCGATTGCGTACATCACAACACCAAGTTTTCGCACCCGGCTGGCATATGCGACAAACGCCAGCAGATAAATCTGCATGGTCGTGTATATCATCGCGCCGAGAATTGTGTACTTGATGTCAATCATTCGCTGCTCTCGCCCTGTAAATCGGCCTGATCCAGAACTGCCAGAACGCTCCGAGGCATATCATCGCAAAACCGATGTACACGGGTATCAGGCCGGAATCGCTGACGACTTTCAGATGAATCCGCGCCGGCTCGCCCGGCGTGTAGCCCGCCAGGTAAAAATGATACCCGCCGTAATGCATCGGGTGATTCGGGCGAACTTCCGCCCGCTCGATGACCCTGTTGTTCTCAACAATGACGAGGCTTGCAATTTCGTCGCGAATATCCTGATGCGGCTTCCGGAGAATCAGCGTCGGCGAACCCATGTCGCGCCACTGCTGCTCGCTGTCATAGAGCAGCGTAAGCGGGAAGTTTTCCTCGTCGGCCCGGGTTTTGGGAATCGGCGTGACAACTTTTTCGCCGCGAGCCAGACTGAATTGCGGCCGCTGAAATCCATGCTGCCCCGCGACAGTAAGTTCGATGTCGGTGAATGGAATTTTCACCGGCTCACCGAGACGCCAGTTTATCTGCTCGGCGCGATACCCGGATTGCTCATCCGCGGAGTAGACAACCGCGCCGATAACCCATCGCTCATCCGACGGCGGGTAATATTCGACACGGAAGCCGTCAAGCCCCACCTGGAAGCCCAGCAGATACGGTTCGCCGCCCTCGGCCTGCGCCAGTTCGGTTCTGCGGCCTTCATCGAGCATCATGTCGCCGCGGGTGAGTTTTTTTTCATTGTATCGGGCTTCCCGCAGCCTGTGGGCTTCGCTGCTGCCCCACATCGCCCCGGCGATAACCAGCACGCACCCGACATGCATGGCCAGCAGGCCTCCGCTGCGGCCGACGTTGCGTGAAGCAATCACCCCGATAATCAGCACAGCCGCGAATGCCGCCCAGAAGACCGTGAGCGGACGGGAATTGAAAAACTCGGTCGCACGCTCCGCGCCCATGAAGGCGCCGGCTATCGCCAGCACTGTCAGTCCGGCCAGACTGAGCAGCCCCAGCAGCATTGCTATGCGGCCAAATGCCTTCATTCGATATGCATGCTCCATTTCATGCCGCAGGCCCTGATATTCATGCCGAACATCAGGGCCTGGCTCTAATTTTGCATTTTGCAGTCGGCTGTTACGGCGCCGTCTATTCAGCATCATCCGGACTGGTCGTCGGGCTCGACTTTACTTCCATGCCGGTTCCCGTGAGGAAACGGTCAGAGGGCACAAGCCAGATTTCCACGCGGCGGTTGGCCGGATTGCCCTTGTTGCCGGGGGCGTTTGGTGCGATGGGATGATACTTGCTGAAGCCGATAACGCCCATGCGCTCCGGGGCTACGTTCGCTTCAAAGAGGACTTTCGCAACGCCGATGGCCCTGTGGGCCGACAGCTGCCAGTTGTCCTTGTGCTCGCGAAGCGTCTCGGGCCGCTTGATCGGAATGTCGTCGGTGTGGCCGGCGATGTAAATGTTGAACGGTCTGGCGGTCGGGCTGTTGGCGATTTCCGCAAGCTTCCTGAGGGCTTCCCTCGCGCCGGCATTGACTTCGGCGGAGCCTTTGTCGAACGTCATGTCGGCCTTGATCTTGACCATGCCGTATTCCGGATAGTAATCGAACAGGTCCGAGTTCTCCTTCGCCAGCTTGATAAGGGCGTCGTTCAAAGCGCCCGGCAGAACGATCGTGGGGCCGACATCGGGACCGCCCTTGTTCAGCAGGTCGTTAAGCCGCTTGTTCTCCGCCAGCAGCGTCCTGTTCTGCTCGTCGAGCAGGGCTATCTCGTTCTTGTTGCTGGCGATTATCTGGTCGCGCACGGCAAGGTCGCTTTCGAGTTTCTGGTTGGCGGCCCGGGCGGCTTCCAGGTCCTGCTCGGCCTGTTTGCGGGCGTCAACCGCCTTGCGGTTCATGGTGACGACTTTGTTGTATTCTTCCTGTGACACGCAGCCGCCGGCAACGAGCATGCCGATCAGCATGGTAACGCTCAGAGCTGCAGTAAGGATTTTCATCGGTCAATCCCTTTCGTACACGGGCCTCGCGGCCCTTTTTTCAGTCATATTCAACGGCAGGCAGCGCGCCTGCCGACGTTTCCTATTTCATGCCGCGGATGCCGGCCGTCGACTTGCCGACAAGCAGGCCGACTACGCCGACGATAACGCATACGGCTGCGCCTCCGCCCACCACGCCGAGCAGATTCTCGCTGAGTTTCTGCACGAAGTTCGGCTGAACATCGAGCACCACCGACACGGTAACCGCAGCCATCACAAGCGTGACAATCGCGGCCCCGATGGCCAGCCCGCCGAAAAATCCGGCGCCGGAGTCGGGGGTTTCCATAATCACCGGCTGCTCCATCATCGGTTCCGGAGCGGAAGGCATATAAGGCTCCGGCTCGGCGATGACGTCGCCGATTTCCTGGGCGCCGCCGCCTTCGATGTCGATCTGGTCGAGCACGCCGCCGAGCGACGTGTCGTCGCTTTCACGAGTCAGGTCCAGCAGGCCCGAGCCGCTGCCGACGCCTTCCATCGAAATCTGTTCTTCGAGGCTCTGGGCTATCTGTGTTTTCGCCATCGGGTCGGCCGCCTCGATTTCAAGATCCTCGTCGTCGAAGATGCTGATGCCCTCGGCGGTGATTACCGTGTCTTCCTTGCCGGCCGGCGCCGCCTCATCAACATCGGACAGGCTCGCCATGTCGCCTGCGCTCGTATCGAGCGGGGCGAGTTCGATTTCTCCCGTATCGCCGCCGGCGGACTTTGCAAGAGGATCGACCTGGTCAACCTGGTACATATTGCGAGCGCCGTCCCTGAAAGCACGAAGCTTGCCTTCGCTGACCCACTGCTTAAGCTCATCCACGCTGATGCCGAGCTTCGCTGCCGCTTCTTCCTCGTTGTAGTACATCTTCTTTGACATAACCTGTAACTCCTAATGCAGGCGATCCCGGCGCGCCGGTGTTCACTTGCTCTCTGAACCTAAACGCCGGTTCTCCTCCACAAGTTTCTTTATTTCCTGCGGAGCCGGTTCAGTATTGAAATTATCCAGCTGAAGATCAAATGTATAATTCCTGGCGGCCAGCAGCCTGAGTTTGCGGCCTTTGGGCTGCCATTCGTATAACGCCATTGTACCACTGCGAGTGTTGACAAGATACAGCCCGTAGGTGGTCGGGCTTATTCTGCCGGCTACCGCGAAGATTTCGCCGGCCCGCCCGGAGGTGACGTCGCCGGCTTCGGGAGTTTCCGCATCCTGCGCGCGGGCCGCCGATGTGGCGAACCCCGCCTCAACCAGCAGACATGCCGCTATCACGCCGAGCAGCGCTGCTATCAGCCATTTTGCTACAGGCATTGCTTTGGAACCTTGTGCCATATCTGACATAACCTTGCGCCCCGCCGGCTGCACCTGTTCGCAGCACGACGATTATAGGTTTACCGGCCGTCCTTTCAAGCGCTTTCTGCTTTCGCCAAACCTTACCCACAGCGAACCGCGAATCCGCCTGCGGCGGGAAATCCGAAATAGTAGTTCAGAGTTCAGAGAATTCCTGCTACAGGCTGGAAATCCGAATTCCGCCCATACGGGCGGGCGGAGCGTCAGCCCCCGTATGGGTATGACCGAATCACGAATTGCGAATCGCGAGTCGCGAATTACAAAACAGGTTCAGAGTTCTAAGTTCTGAGTTCTGAGTTTGGAGAAACGGGTTTCGGGTTCCAGAATACGCGTTCCAATGCCGAAGGCGCTGCGAAGCACAATTTCTGTCCCTCTATCGCCCTTGGCGCCGGTTCGTTCCAGCTGGGGCCTGTTGCCTGCTGCCTGTTGCCCTTGATTGCCTTCTATTCCCCCGCCTGCCCGATTCTGCCCGATTTTTTCGGTCTTAAGTTCATGTTCTTTAAGTAGTTAGGGTTTTAGAGTATGGAAAAATGTGGGTTAGGGAGGAAAGGGAATAGGGAGCAGGCAGCAGGGCTTGCCCGCCGTAGTCCCGGCG
>CAZVYJ010000036.1:0-28959 GCA_964631565.1 uncultured Planctomycetaceae bacterium | reverse complement strand
TCGCAAGAGATACGTACTTGGGGAGGCTTAGTGCATAATGTCCTTGCGCTCGCGGATTCGATGTTTATTTCTTCGCCGCGGCGAGCATTTCGTCGATGCTCGTGACGGCTGCGGCGCAGATGGTATCGGCCGCCCCGTAGTAAATCGTAATCGTCCCGTCGTCATCCGCGACCAGACCGTTGCAGAACACCACGTTGTTGAAAACGCCGGTCAATTCGTAGTCGGCCTGCGGCTTCAGCACCGGCTGCGTGCTGCGCGTGATGATTCGCTCGGGATGCTCCAGCTCGCTGAGCATGGCCCCCAGCGCATAGCCGTCCGGCCCGCAGGCATGGTAGATTTCCAGCCAGCCTTCGTCGGTTTCTATCGGCGGTGCGCCGCAGCCGACGCGTTGCGACTCCCAGCCGGGCGACGGCGTGAGTGTCATCTCATGCCGCCCCCAGCTAAGCAGGTCCGGCGAATACGCCGTCCAGATGCACGCGTCGTTGAACTCGCTCAGGTAAGGCCGATGCCTGCAGACATACATGCCGCGGACCTTCCGCGGGAAAATCGCGACGTCCTTGTTGTACGGCGGCAGGATAATGCCGTGCCTCTTGAACGTGCGGAAATTTTCCGTGGAGGCCAGCGCAACCGCCACGCCCATTTCGCTGACGGCTGTGTAGGCGATGTAGTACCGCCCGTCGATGAGCGTTATCCGCGCGTCCTCGCAGCCGAACGCCTCGTAAGGCGTGGCCGGATATATCGCCGGGGCCGGGTCGAACGTGAAACACTCGCCGTCGCTGCTTCGCGCGACCCGCAGGTGCGACATGCTGGTAAGCAGCATCTTGCCGCGATACAGAATCTTGCGCGGGTCGCGGATGTCGAGGTCCGGGTCGTCTTTGGGAATATGTTTGACGGCTGGCTCACCAGCGGCGGTGTCGTAGTACAGCACGGCGACGGCGTCGTCTTCCTGCGGCGCGCTCTCGCCGACGCGGACGAGCAGCAGCGTTTCGCCGCCGATTCTGACGGCCGCCGGGTTGAGCGTGCAGAGTATCCGCAGGTCCGGCCGCGTGGGCTTCACATCGTTCGGCGTAAGCAGAGGATTGGCTGCAAGTCGTTTCATGCACGCTCCAGTCGTCTGCGTGCATTCTACCGCTACTGCAGCGCAGTCGGCAACCGTTTCAAAGGCCCGCAGCTGGAAACATGGTCCCCGGTTACAGCCAGCCGGTCATTTTCGCCAGCAGCGCGGCGTAGTCGACGAACGCCGGCCAGGATACATCCGCCGGCACGCCGTGGTCGCAGCCGGGAATGAAGCCGCCGCTCTCAACGACCGGCTCGAGCCGCCTGAGTTCCTCTCGAATCGCCCCACCGCCCTTCGCTATCGCACGCTTGTCGACGCCCTGTCGATACGCCATCGACTTACCGAACCGGCGGCGATATTCGTTGATGTCGTTGTGGGCCGCAACCTCCAGCGGGTCGCACACGTTTATGCCGGCCTCGATCCACAGCGGTATCAGCTCCTCGACGCAGCCGTCGCTGTCCATGTCGATAATCGGCACGCCGGCCGAGCGGAGCCGCCCGCACCACCGCCTGTAGCTGGGCATGCAGAAACGCCGCGTCATGTCGGGCGAGATCATCGCCTTGGCCTTATAGGCCATGTCTTCGCATATGCCGACGACATCCGGCGTGATGTGCTGCAAAATCCTGTCCAGCATGGCCGCGACGAAGTCGGTCCAGAAGGCGGCCATCTCGTCCACAAGGTCGGGCGACTCGACCATCATGATGCAGAGTCCCTCGAAGCCGCACCACTCGCGCATCTGCCAGAACGGGCCGGGAAAACCGATACCAAGCACGCTGCTCCGTTCGCCCAGCTTCGTGCACTGCTCGGCGAAATTCTCCGCAAAGCGACCCGGGGAATCGATACCGTATCGCAGCTTCATCCGCTCCCAGTCGTCGCGGGTTTCGACGGGGCACTTTATCCAGCGTCGCGTGACGAAATCGACCGGCTCGCGAAGATAAGACACGTCGAACTTGTCGGATATCTCGCAGATGTTGCCCTTCCAGTCCTGCACCACGTAATGCCCGTCGCGATGCTCCAGGATTTTTTCCTCGAATTGCGGAATCATGCGGAAGGCGGCGTCCACGGAAACACTCTCGGCGAATGCGGACGCATCCAGGCCGAGCTGTTCGCACAATTGCCGCTTCCAGTCGGCGCTCTCGGCCAGCCCCTCGGTCCGCCACCTCTCGATAGTGGATTGTCTGGGCGATCCCGGCTCGAACGGGATTCTGTCCGGCCGGCCGAATGTCAACGTCTCAATGTACCGCTGCCTTGGCGTCATAATTCAACTCCGAAGTTCTCTGAAATATCGCCGTCAGTTCCTCAGAAGCTGTTTCAAAACCATTTTGGGGGTGCCACGGGTTGCTCGCAACCCGTGTACCGCATTTAACGAACACGGCTCTGAGGGGCCGTGGCACCCTTAACTTGCACAACAGGTGTTTTGAAACAGCTTTTGGTCATTCTACGGCCGGCGGCGCATTGACTGCTTCCGCATATGGGACATATAATGTTCGTAAATGAGACATACGCAATATGACATCAACGTCGGCCAGAAGCTTCAGCCGCCCGGCTACAGCTTCGAGTCGGCCGGTTATGAGCAGTTTCAGGTGATATACGTAAGCGGCGGAACCGTGTATTTTGAAAGCCGATACGAGCGACAAAGCGTTTCACAAGGCGGCGTACTGCTGCTGAGGCAAGGCAGCAGCTTCAGGCTTTCATGCAGAGGCTCCGGATATCATGGTGTATGTTTTATCGCCAAGGGCAAGCTGCCGAGAGAATTCATCGGGCCGGCTGAGGCCGTCGCCGCCAGCGCCGAGATAATGTCGCTGGCGAAGTTGATGAGCAAGCAGCTTGCGACCGGCGGCGTGGAAGCTGCGGCTGTCCTGGAAGGCCTCGGCCGGGCAATGGCATGGGAGGCGGTCGGCCTTTCGCAGAAATCGGCCGACATGGCCGGGCGTCGCTCGCCCCGCTGGTGGGCCGAGTCGGCCAGGCAGCTTCTGGACGCCACGCTTTACACCACACGGACGCCGCGGGACATTCTGAAATCCATGCCTCTGAGCTACAGGCAGGTATCGAGGCACTTCGCCGCCGTCTTCGGCCTCTCGCCGAAGCAGTACCAGTTGAAGGCAAAGATGGAGGAGGCCAAGCGCCTGCTCGCAGACACTCAGATGCCGGTAACCGCCGTAGCCATCGAGCTGGGATGGTGCTCTTCCCAGCATTTTGCGACGCAATTCGCCAGCTATGCCGGCTGCTCGCCGTCGGCGTGGCGAAGCGGAACCAGTCGCCGCAGTCAAACGTCAGTCCGGGCAGAGATAAAGCAGCCGGTCCGGCGTAATCTCCACTAAAAAATCAACCGGGCGGCGCCCCCAACACCGCCCGGCTGCACATTACTGCTTACTTCGCCTCGTCATCACCAGCCCTGTCCGGATGCCAGGCGGTCCAGCGGGAACGGCGGCTGAGCCAGCGGCCTGACCGCCAGCGACATAAGGGCCAGCTCGCTGTCGTCGCCTGCGATGCGGTTTATCCGTATCGCGCCGCAGCGTGTGCAGCGGTGGATGATGGCCCACTCGCCGTCACGCCGCACCCAGATAGCCAGCGGCTCCATGCCGCCTTTGCAGCCCGCCCTGCGGTCGCCGGGACGTATGTCCACGTGCAGGCTCCACAGGCATGCGGGACAATGGTTGCGATGCTCCGTCCCGTCTGCGACTGTCGGTACAGTCCGGCGGCAGTGCTCGCAGATGAAGGCGCCCCTGAGGGGCGGCTGGTCCGGAAAATCGTTCCGTCCTGAATGCTTCTTCACGTTTATCTCCAGAAAATGGATTTTTCATTTCATCATCTCCCGTCCGGGCGATGCTCTCGGCAAAGCCGCGGACAACGGTCCGGTTTTTGTATTTCGCAACCGACATAAAACGGTCCTTTCGTAAATGAACGCAACGGGCACAGCGGCGCCCGTGATAAAACAATGGAAGACACGGAAACGCGAAATTCAGAAAGTTAAATTGGAACCCATAACAAAATGAACCACAGCGTTCACGGAGGACACGAAGTAAACACGCAAAAAACTTCAAGCTACTGTATTTTCTGTGCTCTTTGTGTTCTCCGTGGTTCAGGCTGTTTCTTTTTGTCAGGTGCTCTTAAAGAAAGTCACTGTCGCGCGAGGTGGAAGGCGGCTGGAGTTGGAATCAGATAAAAAAAGCCGCTCCGAAAAAGCGGCCTTCAAATCAGTCAGAAATTTTTCGCGAAAAACGCTGCTGAATCAGACCGCGGCCCACCGGAGGCGCGACATGCCGACACTATCAAACTTCCTGCTATGCATCGTGCGTCTCCTTAAATGGTTAATGACCTGGTCCGATACAAATCCAATAACTGCGTGTCTTATAATACTCAACCCGTCGGCATTGTCAAATATGTTCGACAATTTTTCAGGTTATTCCAACGAGCCGGGCGGAGCGGTGTCGGCAACGAACCGCTCGTATTCCTCAACCGGCTGAGGCTGAAGCGCGGCAAGCTGCTTCACCGTCGCCGGGCCTGTAACGAGGCTCACCACTATGATGCTCACAAGCGAAAGCACTACGCCGGCAGCCACGTAAATATACCCGTACGCTCCCACAAGAAACGCCGGCAGCATGTCGGTGTAGTAGTGCGGCAACGCGGGATCGGCGGCCTGAAGATAGTGATACTCAAATATGAACCCGCCGACTGTCCCGGCGAAGCCCAGGCAGGCTGATGTCAGCACCGCCGAAAGCGTCGTGCGCTTCCAGAACACGAAAATCGCCGGGACGGCCACGCACGCTGACAGCACGCCGGATGAGATGTAGTAAACGTCCTGCAGCGAATTGCTGATGATCGCGCAGGCAAGCGAAATCAGCAGCACGAGCACTGACACGCCCCTGGCAAGGTGCAGCCGTGCCGCGGGCGAAAACCGCCCTTGCCTGTGCATGGCCGGCTCGATGAGGTCGTAGGCCAGCGCAAGTGCCGAGACGTTCGTGAACGTGTCCACCGTGGACATCTGGCATGCGACGATGCCCACAAGCATGAACACCGACAGCCACATCGGCAGCCTCTGTATGAGGGCTGACAGAATGTTGTACGCATTCTCGCCGACGGCCGGGTCGGGCGAGCCGTTCTGCGGCGGGTAAATCACTATCGCGCAGAATGCGATTATCGACGGCAGCACAATGACGAACGTGCCGATAAGCACCAGCCCCAGGACGGACGCCCTGCGTGCCTCGCGCGTGCTGCGGGCGGCCTGGATGCGAAGCACAAGGTCCTGCTCCATCATCCAGCCGGGCAGGTACCCTACCAGCAGCACCAGCGGGAACATGAACCCCAGGAACCACGGGTTGAGGGCCTCGCCGGGGCCTGACCACGGCGGTGCGGATGTTTGCAGCGCGTCGAGTATGCGGCCGCTCGAGGCGGCGCTTGCTTCGCGCAGGGCGACCACGGCCAGGATTATCATGAACGGAACCATGATGAAAAATTGCACGACGTCCGTGGCGACGTTTGCGCGGAAGCCGCCGAGGTACATGTAGATGATAATCGGCGCGATAAGCAGCACCATGCAGGCCCACGGCGGTATATCGAGCAGCGGCGACATGAGTTTGCCGCCCATGAACAGCTCGGCCTGCGTCCACGCGACGAACACGAGAAACGACATGACGGCTATCATCGCCCTTGCGCTTTTGCCGTAGCGCTTCTCGATGCCCTGCGGCAGGCTGACGGCCGCGACGCGGCGGATGTAGGGAACCATGAAAATTATGATGAAGCAGAGAATCAGCCACGGTATCGGCAGAATCCACAGAGCCGTCGCGCCGTACATGTAAATCTGGCTCATGCCGAACCCCAGCCAGCCGAGCATCAGCCAGCCGGCCGTCAGCGAAACGGCCAGCCGCCAGCCGGGCAGCTGCCGCCGGGCGATCCAGAACTCGTAATTCGCCTGCTCGCCCTTTTCGTGGCGGACTTTCATGCGGACCCATACGCCGACAAGAACCATCGCGAGGCAGTAGATAATTGTGCCAGTCCAATAGTAGCTCACGATTTTCTCCCGTTACCCTTTAATCAATCACCGGCTGCTTAGCAAGTGCCGCTCGCAGCCTGCCGCAAAGCCCCACCGGCAATGCCCCTGCAGCGTATCATTCCGCCAGCAATCGTGAAAGTTAAATCAGGCGGATTCGGCGCAAAGCATGCTCAATCATGTTCCCCGGTTCGCTTCCCAGTCATTCGCTTTTTCTGATCTTCAATCTTTTTGACTTCAGCAATGGCTTCGATGAAGTGCTTCTCTACAGGTGACGGTTCGTTCAGAATTCGCTGGTGATATTTTTCATATTCTTTCCGCGCCTTATCCATCGCCTGCTGGTGGCTGACTGTCCCGGCATGGGCCAGAATCTCGCGCCCGGTCATATTCAGAAAATCGTTCAGGCGTTCAATCCAGTCCTTCATGTACATCGGCTGACGATTCAACGCCTGTAGCTCCGCCAATTCCAGGTATGCCGTCACCATCCTGTTGAGAACATCAAGCTCCGCTGGCTGAAGATAATTTTTCGCCACGCCGACATCCGCTTTGCGAATCGTGCCGCCCGCCCAATTGGTCATACCCATGTTGGGCTGGTTTGCATCGGCACGTTGGGAAATTATCTCCGCGGCGGTGTGTCCGTGCGCCGCCCAGTGCATCTTGTTCTGAACCACCTGGAAAAATTCCTGCGAAATTTCCGCTCTTGGATCGTAATCGATGCTCGTGGCGTAAATATCCAGCACCTTACGCCAGAAGATCTTCTCCGACGAACGAATATCGCGAATCCGCGCCAGCAATTCGTCGAAGTAGTTGCTGCCGGCACCCCCCGCGGCCTTGAGCCGCTCATCATCCATTACAAAACCTTTGACGAGATACTCCCTCAGCCGCTGCGTCGCCCATATCCTGAACTGGGTGCCACGCAGGCTGTTTACCCGGTAGCCGACAGAAATTACGGCGTCGAGATTGTAATGTTTCAGATTCCTGCGAACCCGGCGTTCCGCTTCCGTTTGAACTTGTAAGTATTTCTTACAGGTTGCCGATTCCTCCTGCTCGCCATCTTTGTAAATTCTTTTCAAATGTAGCGTTATGTTTTGGGGTGTCGTCTGGAACAATTCTGCCATCTGCTGCTGCGTCAGCCAGAGCGTTTCGCCTTCGAGCCGGCACTGGATTTGCGTCCGGCCGTCCTCGGTCTGATACAGCAGGAATTCCCCTTCAGGCTTATGCGGCACTATGTCAGGCATTGCTTGCATTCCTTTGCTTTAGCGCATTCTAACTCGACTGCAGCATAATCGGCAAATATCAATCTTATTAGTACCACTTCTCCCCCTGCACAGTCCGCCCGGTAAATTCGTGAAGGGCTAAAGCACGCGTTGATACCTAACGAGGACAAAGGGGTTCACATTGGGGACAGAAGAAACAGTTGAGAGAGTAGTTCATGTGCATGATTACCAGTTTGTTGTCCACATCATTGCACCGCGTGCAATATGGTCCTTCAGCGTAACCGTCAACCTGTTCTTTGAGATAGTAGTAATTGTCACGCTTTTCGAGCTTCGACCTTATATCCTGTTGCTTTTTGATCGCAGCAATTTCTTCGATGAGCTTGGCGTTTTCCGTCTTAAGATCTGCAAGCTGACACTTCAGATCAGCCGCGTGTGACATAAGATCGGCTATGATGCTCTGAAGCTCCGCGCTTTTCATTTTCTTGCTGACTTCAAGAGCTTTTTTGGCACCGTCAATAAGAAGCCCTGTTGCGGCGAATGCAGTAGCAAAGTCCATGTTATTCCCCTTTATTTATCAAGAGTTGTAGCAAGTATGCCACACCTAATGGCAAAGTAAAAGGGGCGGCATGTCTGCAAGTAGCTATTTGGCCATTACAGCTATGATTGCCAGGACTGTGGCCGCGGCGTACAGACCAAGGGTTATCCAATCCACAACTGTGCCCTCCAAAAAACGGGCATGCTTGTCCCAGAAGCGACCAATATATCCTTCCCATTCTTTCTCATCGGTGTTGAATACGCCCTTAACTATTATCGCCGAAGTTATCTGGACGAACACTGCCCCAAGAAAGAATAGTGTTATACACAAAGCATGACCAGAGTTCACAACCTTTGCCAAAATATGCTGATTGGAAAGAATGACAGCGGGTGCGCCAACACCATAGGCGATGAACCAAGTCCTAAGTAAGCGGCAGTTCGCTTCATACTTGGAACGATTATGCGAAAGACGCTCCAGTTCATTCTGCCAGTTAAAATCTGACCTATCCATATTCATTCCACCTCTTTGCGTATGAGTATATCTGGCTTTTTAAAAATTATGAAAATTAAATCGTTAAGAGATATGAACAATCAAGAGCGGCGGTAAATGACCCGTCTGGCCAAATTGCGGTCGTAATCTTTCCGGTCGAGGATATGACCTGCGATTTTTTCATTAATTCCGGTATCCATGGGCGGTAATCGGGGTTTTACAGGAAACGGCCTGTTTCTCGCCCGGCATGTCAGTCCCTAAGTGACCGTCATGCTGAGCGTTAAAAAGGCCCCGCGTCCTCGAAGGACGCGGGGTTAAATAAAACAAATTGCTTTCCGGCGAACGGCGGATAGAGTATTCCGGAATTTGGCATTGCCCTGCAGAGGCGTTCGTGTTTAGCTTTGTAACGCTTCCGGCAGCGTCGCCGGGCCGTTTTTAAACATAAACAACCTATAAGGAAGCAAAATAGATGTCCAAGTCTAATAAAAAGGTCCACAAAATCGCCACGCGTCGCGTACACATGGACTTTCACACGCCGGACGCCGCGGAAAACGTCGGCGGGAATCTCAACGCGGAGCATTTCGCCGAGGTGCTGGCCGCCGCGGAGGTCGAGCAGGCGGCGTTCTTCGCGAAATGCCATTACGGCAACAGCTACTACCCGACCAAAATCGGCCGCGTGCACCCGAACCTCAAGTGCGACATGCTGGGCGAGTTCACAGCCGCCGCCGCCAAGCGAGGCATACTGACGTTCGCATACTACAGCCTGCAGTTCGACTGGCATTACGGCAACGAGCATCCCGACTGCATGCAGGACCCGCGCCCGTTCGTCATACCGAATACCGGGCACTGGAAGGCGACCTGCATCAACGGCCCGTACGGGGAGTTTGCGCTGGCGCAGCTTCTTGAAGTGGTGCGGAACTACGACGTGGCCGGCCTGTGGATAGATATCGCGGGGTATTACCCGTTCTGCGTCTGCCCGCGCTGCCGCGAGAGATACATGAAGGAAACCGGCAAGCCGCTGCCGTTCGACGACAACAAGCCCAAGGAAGGCATCGGCGTGGAGTTCGAAATCTGGCAGCGGAACATGCTGGACCGATACACTGAGCGTATCGTCAAGGAAGTCCGCAAAATCCGCAGCGACTGCGACGTGCTCTACAACACCGCCACCGGCATACCGGAGAAGGCGTCCGGCTGGACCAACCAGGCCGACCAGCAGTGGTGCGAGGAAGGCACGGGCTGCTCGCCTCACATGCTGGCGATGCTGGGCTATTACACCGGCCTGTTCGACAGCGCGCTGAAGCGCCGCCCGTTCGAAATCTGCACCCAGCGGTTCAAACAGGGCTGGGGCGACTGGACGCTGCGGCAGGAAGAAGCCCTCAAGTTCGACACTGCGACCATCGTGGCGCACGGCGGAGTGGTAAGCATAGGCGACCAGCTTTATGGCGACGGCAGCCACGAGCCGGCAGTCTACGAACGCATCGGCGACGTTTACAGGTGGCTGAAGCCGCGGCAGGAATTCTCGGCCGGCTCGGTCGACGCGGCCGAGGTGGCGGTATTCGCCGCACCGCCCCATCACCTCAACGATCCGGGCGCGATTCTCTACAACTCCGGCCTGTGCGCGTGCGGCGAGGGCCTGTTCAAGGCGATGATGGACTCCAACTGCCCCGTCGCAGTCCTGAGCACGCTGGACAGCCTTGCAAGCGGGCAATACCGTGTCGTGATTGTCGACGACCATCTGAGCGACACCGACAAATCGGCCGCCGCAATGAAAAAGTTCATCGACGGGGGCGGCTGCGTGCTGGCAGTCGGCATGCCGCCGAAACGATACTGGAAGATGTTCGGCATCGAAAACGCCAAGCCGCTGCCCTACTCGGTCAGCTACATCTGCATGAACGACGACCTTCTTGACGGCCCCGAGCCTATGCCCACGCTGGCCCGCATACAGGGCCACTCGGTAACGCTTGCAAAGGGCGCGAAAACTCTCGGCCGGTGGGCGTATCCGCTGTTCGAGAGAACGGAGAAGACGTTCTTCTCGCACCAGCACGCCCCGGCCGGCAAGATAACAAACGACCCGGCGGTATGGCGGGCGGGCAACGTCATCGGCATCGCAACGCCGATAGCGGCGGACTACTGGAACACGTCGTACGTTCCGCTCCGCAAGATAATACTGGCGTGCCTGAACGAGCTGCTGGACCGCAGGAGGCAGATATACGCGACGAACCTGCCGGCGACCTGCGAAGTGACGCTCCGCAAACGAGACAACAGCCTGTTCGTGCACCTTATTGACGCGAACATCTGCCGCCCCGTCGGCAGCACCAGAGTTACGTTCTACATCGACGAGCCGACCGAAATTCACAAGGCGAAGCTCAGCGTTCGCCTGCCGGCCGGCAAAAAATGCACCGCGGCATCGCAGCTCGGCAAGAAACTCACAGTCGAACCCGGCCCGCAAAAAGGCTACGTAAGCGTCACGCTGAAGCCCTTCGCGACGCACACGATAGTGAAACTGGACATGAAATAGCAGCCGGAGATGAGAATAATGGCGAAACCGGATTTCAGATTTGCATTCATAGCCGATCCGCAGATAGGTATGGCCCATCATTTCATGTGGCCGGCTGACGGACCGCAGTCGGATGCAAAACGGCTGCAATTTGCCATAGAATGGATTAACACCAACGACGTCGATTTTGTTATATTCGGGGGAGATCAGATAAATGATCCGCGCAAGGAGGAGGAGTTCGACCTCTTCATGTCATGCGTGGATAAGCTGAAAAAGCCCTGGTATGCTGTCGCAGGCAATCACGATCAACTCGATCCTGAGGGCGAACCGGCAGTATATACGCGGAGAGACGGACAGAACCGATTCGCCTTTTCGCACCAGGGCTCTTTTTTTGTCGGTTTCAATTCATCCTGGCTGAAAGGCGACTACGGGGCGGAATATCAGAAGCGAGAGTGGGACTGGCTGACCGCAAGGCTCCAGGAAAAACCCGCCGACTCGACGCACTGCTTCATAACGATGCATCACGTATTGTTTGCTACGGAACCCGATGAGCCGAACGATTACTGGAACATGCCGAACCGCCGCGAGCTTCTTGAACTGTTCAGGAAGCACGACGTTTCGTGCGTACTGTGCGGGCACTGGCAGAACGACGCCGACACGAACTGGCACGGCCTGCCGCTGATTTGCGGCGTAGGTACGGCGATGCCTCTGCAGTATCCCGAGGAACTATCGTTTAAGGACATATCGGTTTTCGAAGGCGGCTGGCAGGCGAGAAGAGTATCCGTCGAAAAGTTTTGACATTTTTTTAAATTACTGACGCCAGTGAGACGGCGTCCGCCGGCCAAACACAAACAGACAGGAGCCAAGGAATGAAACACACACTGACAATTCTGTTTTTGCTGACAATTGCGGCCGGCTGCGCCGCGCAACAGCCGGCGCCAGCGGCTGAGACCGCCATGGCGACCCAGCCGGCGATAGGCTTCGAAGCGTTGACGACCTTCGACCGCCTGCCGCTGCTGGTGGACTGGAAAAGCTATCAGGATTCCAGCTATTCGCGCGAGCACAAGAACGCCGACGCAGGCAACTATCTCCGCATCGACAACCAGGGCGACAAGGAAAGGGAAGAACGCGTCCTGGTTGATACGGACGGCCCGGGCGTCATTTACCGATTCTGGTCGACAGGCGCGACAGGCAACTATCACAGCCACCCCGAAATCAGGTTCAATTTCTATTTCGACGGCGAAGCGGCGCCGCGAATCAGCCTGACGATGCGCGAGCTGTTCGGCGAGCACGGCTCGAAATGGCCGTTCGTCCCGCCGCTGTCCCGCACGTTCCAGAGCGGGTTCATCGGCCTGCTTGAAGGCCCAGCCAGCATATGCTACGTGCCGATTCCGTTCGCCAGGCACATCAAAATCACCAGCAACGCGGCCCAGTTCTACCACGTGGATTACATCAGGTATCCCGAAGGCACGAAGATAGAAAGCTTCAGCCAGGAACTGGCCGAGAAGAACCGCGCCGTGCTTGAAGAAGCCGCAAAGATGTTCGTCGCCCGCGGGCAGATGCCGACCCCGCCCTCGCGACCGATGGAAACTACCGAAGGCCCGATCGAAGTAGCCCCCGGTGCGACAGCCGTCCTGTACGAAGGCGCCGGCCCGGCCGTCATCCGCGAACTGGGCGTGAAGCTGGCAAGCCCGTCGCAGGAAAATCTCCGCGGGCTTGTTCTGCAGATTCAGTATGAAGGATCGGGCCTCGACAGCGTCAACGCACCGATAGGCGATTTCTTCGGCGCCGCCGGCGGCGACCTGCGATACCGCTCGATGCCGATGGGCTGCACCGACAACGGCTACTACTGCTACTTCCCCATGCCCTATCGCAAGAGCGTGAAGGTACTGCTCCGCAACGATACGGCCGAGGCGGCCAGGCTCGACAGGACCGTCAAGGTTCTGCGCGTCGCCGCACTGCCGAACGAGGCGGGATACTTCCATGCGGCGTTCCACACCGACCCGAAGACCGCTGACCGCGTCGATTACAACATACTCGACGTCGAGGGCGCCGCCGGCAAGTTCGTCGGCTGCAACATACTCATGCAGTGCTCGCAGGGACTGGCCGGCATGTACTTCCTCGAAGGCGATGAGGCCATCTATGTTGATGATGAAACGAAATGGCCTTCTCGCTGGGTAGGCACGGGCACGGAAGATTACTTCAACGGTTCGTACTACTGGAACAGCGTTCAGCCGGAAGACAAGGACCAGCCGTTCGGCGGCATGACCCTCCGCGACGACTGGCTGCACCGCGTCTGTGCGTACCGGTGGCACATTACCGATTTCATTTCGTTCACCAAGCGCATCAGAGTGGACATACAGCACGGGCCAGAAAGCGATTTCCCAACCGATTATTCTTCGGTCGGCTACTATTATCTGAGCAAGCCGACGGCCGCCACGAAACTGCCCGAGATGGCGAAGCGCCGCGTCCGAAACGAGATTCTCGGCGGCCCGCTGATGATGGGCTGCGAGTTCGTAGGCCCGTTCACGTCCGACGGCAAGGAAGTGCCGGCAATCAGCCAGCCCGGCAGCCCCGGCGACCCGGGCAATGAAATCATGATCGGCTTCGGCCCGCCGTACAGACAGTATCTCTGCAAGGTAACGAAGGTCGGCCAGGAAATCGCCGGCAAGCTTCGCGTCGGCGGCGACGGCCTCTACCGCATGAGGCTGTTCCTCGCGACCGGTCCGAACTACGGCAAGTACGGCGTGTTCATCGACGACCGCCTCATCGGCATAGTCAACACTCACGCCCCCAGCTATCACCCGGCCGTCATGTTCGACCTCGGCGAACACAATCTCCAGGGCGGCGACCGCAAGCTGAGCTTCCAGTCCATCGCCGCGGGCGAAGGCTCGAAGGAAATGGACCTCGGCATCGTGACGATGCAGATGTCTCCTCTTTCGGCCACACTCATCAGCAAGTGGGCGATAATCGGCACCTGGCCATGCCCGAAAGACGGCGGCTGGGAAACCGCCAATTCGCCCGAAACTGGAGAAATCAACCTGGACGCACCGTGTGAAACCACGTTCCCCGGCCCGGACGGCAAGCCGGTCGCAAAGAAAGTCGAATGGCAGAAAATCAGCCTTCCGCCGGGCGCGGGCGTTCCGGCGGACCGCTACTTCGGGGCAGCCGAATGGCGGGTCTGCTACGGCGTGACCTACATCTGGTCGCCGGACGACAGGAACGTCGGCGCGTTCATCGCCAAGGATGACGCACTGAAAATGTGGGTAAACAGGCAACTGGTCTTCGACAAGAAAACCTGGAGCCATTACCTCAGCGACCAGCACATCGCGCTCTGCCCGCTCAAGAAGGGCTGGAACACGCTGCTGGTCAAGTGCGGCAACTGGAACGGCAACTGGGCGTGGGCGATTCGCATAAGCAACCCGGGCGACGATCTTAAATTCACCAACGAGACGCCTGATGAATTGAAGGCCAAGCCAGCCGGCCAGTAAAAACACCAAAAAAATATTGCATGGCGGTCCCTGAGGGACCGCCATGCAAAGAGCTTCAAAAACGAACTTGGCGATCCCTCAGGGACCGCCCGGTTCTGTTTTATCGTTCTGTTAATCCGGCGGATTCCCGGAAAAACTATTCCGTCTTTTCGGGCTGCGGCTCGACGTTCTTCCTGACGCTGTCGATGAATTTCTGCTTCTCGGCCTCGATGGCCTTCTCAACGTCTTCTGGCAGTTCGTCGGAGCGAAGGAAAACTTCATAAACCGTTCCGTTCGGCCCCGGCACCGAAAGCTTCACGAAGAACGGCGAGCGGGCGCGGCCGCTGCCGTCGCGTGCGCCCCTGGACGCAAGCTCTTCCGATGCGTCGACGAGCAGGCCGTCGTCGGTGGGCTTGAACACCAGGCCCGTCGCGCCGCTGATGACTTCCAGCGCCTCGGCGACCGACGCCTCGGACATCGTGAGGTTGAAGTTGTTCTTCACTTCTTCGGAGAGATACTGAAGTACGCCGGGCTTCATCGTGAGCTTGACGCGGGCGGCGTGCGCGAGGTCGGCCAGCACGGTCACAAGCTCGGCGTTCGTGTACTTGACCGAAATATGCTTTTCGAGCTGGCGCTTGTGCTGGGAAACCCTGTCGCGGATGACAATCCGGTCGCCGGAGAGATACCATGTCCAGCCCTGGCCGTGGCAGAGCCTGTCGAAATACGCGACGGCGGCGCCAGGCAGCGCAGCGGCGGCGCGTTTAAACGCCTTGTCCTTCACGTCCTGCTCATCCTTGACGTGGAAAAGTATTTCAAGGTCTTTGACCTTGAGCGTGTTCTTGATGGCCTGGAAGGCATCCTCGCCCTCAGCCGGCGTAATTTGTTCCGTGTGCATCTTGCCGAGCAGCAGAAGTTCGTCGTACGTGGCGCGGCGGCACATGCGATACAGCGGCTCGGTGGGAATAATCCGCACCTTTTCGCCCTCGATTTCCCACTGCAGGGCCTGGGCCGAGAGAATCGGCGTGAGCGCCGTGCGAAGCGTGGTGTTCCTTAGTTTGACCGACAGCCGCGTCTGGTCGCCGTAAGGCAGCACGTCGAGCGTGTCATGGTCGATGATGAACTCCACGCCGCTTGCGGCCTGGAGCTTCTCGAATATCTTGCCTATCGGCATGCTTGATGCCTCGACACTTACGGGTCTGTCCAGCAGGCGCTGCAGGCTGACTGGCTCCTGCCCCGCTGCAAGTGCCGGCAGAAACGCTGCGACGGCGACGGCCAGGCTAGCTATGAGAAACCGTTTCATTTTTTGTCTCCTGCATTTTGGCAGCTTTTCAAAAACTATAAAAACAGAATATCGTTTACATGGGCAACAGCAAGTCGGTAGTTGTTTCGGCGGACGACCCGAAGGAAACAACGACCGTGCCGGCCGGAATTTTCAGGGGCTTTGTTTCTTCCTTCGACGCAAGGTTCACTTCGTCCCATTCCATGGGCACGAGCTTCATGTCCATGGCGATTTCGCCGGTGGGCAGCGGTTCCGGCCTGACTATGGCGACCTCGATGGTTTCCGCCGGCGGCGGTGAGCTCCGCAGCAGATAGAACACCACGAACGAGGCCACCAGCACCGCAGCGGCCGCGGCCATCCTGACGAACGGGCGCAGAACTATTATGCGGCGGCGCTTCTGCCCGCCGAGCAGCATTTTCCGCTCGACGGCCTGCATAATCCCGGCCTTCTGCTCGGTGAAGTCGAACTTGCTTTCGTCAAGCGGCTCGCCGGATACGTGCGACACGACGGCGGCGTACTGCTCCATCAGACGCTCCAGCTTCTCGTCGCCGGCAATCCGCTTTTCAAGCTCAGCGGCCTGACGGTCGGAAAGTTGCCCGTCGAGATACTGGCTTATCCGGAATTCCAGATCGAGTTGTTCTTTTTCGTTCATTTTGAATCTTCCTGCGTTTTCCGTTTTGCAAATTCGTCCTAGAGGTACTCTTCCAGTTCTTCCTTCAGTTTTTTACGAGCCATGAAGACGTGCCACTTCACCGCCTCGACGCTGCAGCCGAGCACCTCGGCCACTTCGTTCTGCGGCATTTTCGCGATGCTGAAAAGCACCAGCGCCATCCGCTGCTTTTCGGGCAGCTTCTCGATGGCTGCGTCAATCCGTTCTTTCATGTCACGCGCCGTGGCGATCTCCTCCGGTGTCTCGGCTCTCGCGTCAGGCCTGTCGTGTTCGCCGCGTCCTTCGTCGTCCGGAGGAGCGGCGTCAAGCGAGGCCGTCTTCCTCAGCGCCCGCGACCTTCGCCGGTTAAGCGACAGGTTGCTGACAATCCGCAGCAGCCAGGAGCCGAACCTCTCGGGCTGGCTGAGCGTCCCCAACTTTTCATATGCCTTCAGAAAAGCATCCTGGGTCACTTCCATGGCGTCATCTCGGTTGTTAAGCAGCCGATATGATATGGCCGTCGCCTGCCTCTGGTACCGCTCGACGAGCTGCTCGAAGGCATGAAGCTCGCCCTTCTGGGCGGCCAATACCAGCGATCCGTCATCGTTCTGCTGCAGTGGCAATACCTTGTCACCTTTCAGATAGACACCATGGAGGCCCAAACGTTAGCGGCCGCCCTGTTTTTGAAAAAAGCATATATGCAGAAAATAGCGGGATTGGGCGGTCTTGTCGAGACTGCAGCCGCTCGGAATGACGGCAAATCCGCCGTAAAGCCTCCGTTGACTCAGGCCGACTTCAGGCAGGCAAGCAGATTGGCCAGCACGGTCCGGTTGTCGCCGCAGAGGTAGCTCACCCTCCCGCCCATCCGGTAGAAGCTCTTGCAGAACCGCAGATAGTAGGCCGGATGCCCTTTGGGCGGTTCGCCCGCGGCCCAGTTCCAGCCGCCGCCGTCCTGTATGTCAACGACAGCGATGTGGTGGTCGCGGATGAAGCCCTCTCCCCGGCCTTCGCGGATATTGTTGGCCACGCTGAACGCCTTCTCGAAAACCTGCGGGCTCATGATGGCCGAGCCTACGGACAGGTAAACGCCGCCGCTGAGTTTCGTAACGGACGCAGCGAAGATGCGGAAGTCGGTGGCGGCCGCCCTGCCTATCGCCGCCCCGCAGTACATCGGATGATTCGTGAAAATGTCGTAACCGATGCCCGGATGCACAGTCATCGCCACGCCGGCATCATATGCCGCCGCCAGTATGGAATATTGCTTATACGGATGCTCAATATGGACTCTGCCCGGCTTCAGGCCGTGTTTTTTCATCATCGCAAGCAGGTCGCACTTCGCCGCGGCAAACGGCCCGGCCGGGTCGGCGGATATTTCCGCGGCGAGTTTGTCCGCATCCGGCAGCGTCACGCCGTCGGTGGAAATGAACCGCCCCATGCCCTCGCCGAAACCGAGGCCATCGGCGGCGGCTGCGGTGACGGCGAGGTTGATATTGCGACCGGTCTCGTCCCACGTGCCGAATCGCCCGATTGGCGCATTGTCTCGCACCGATTCGCTGGATTTGCCCATATGGGCGAATTCCCAGTCGTGGATGACGCCCGCTCCCTGCGTGGCCAGATGCGTAACCCAACCGCCTGCGATGAGTGCATTTACAAGCGGCGAGCATCCGTTTTTCACAAGGTGCGCTCCGTAGGCGAGCATAACCGACGCCTCGCTTCTGCGGGCGGCGATGATCTGAACGGCCAGCGAATCAATAGCGGCGGCTAGCGTGCCATCAACGGCAGGCGGACCATCGTCATGTGAAACGGCAACCCGCCTGATGTCTAAAAAACTCTCTCGCTCGGCAAGCGGACGAACCTGTATGCGGGATTGGTCTATTTCATCGTGCGGCATAGCGAGATATTACATCCGGCATGCCCGGAGTGTGAAATGAAATATGCGGAGGCCGGGCCACCGGAGGCTGCGTATCCGAAAAACAGAACCGACTACATGACATGTTCGGGGGTATGGCCCTTGTCGAACTCGTCGCCCTTGAACGTATGGCCGAGATAGGTCTTGCGGACCAGCGGATCGTTGACCAGGTCGCGCGGATGGCCCTCACGAAGCACCTTACCGCTATCGATGATGTACGACCTGTCCGTGACGGCGAGCGTCTCGCGGACGTTATGGTCGGTAAGCAGGATGCTTATGCCCCTGTCCTTCAGGCCGATAATCTCCTTCTGAAGGTCCTCGACTGCGATAGGGTCAACGCCGGAGAACGGCTCGTCCAGAAGAATCATCGTGGGATTGGTCACAAGCGCCCGGGCGATTTCCAGTTTTCGCCGCTCGCCGCCGGAAAGCGTCTTGGCAAGCTGGTTTCGGACGTGCAGCAGGCCGAACTGCCCCAGGAGCTGCTCGCATTTCTCAAACCGTGCCGCCTTGGTAAGGTTCATGGTTTCCAGGATGGCCAGGAGGTTCTGGCTGACGGTCAGCCGCTGGAATATGCTCGGCTCCTGCGAGAGGTATCCCATGCCGCGGCGGGCCCGCTTGTACATGGGCATTTTGGTGACGTCCATGCCGTCAAAAATAACCGTTCCATCATTTGGTGTAATCATACCGATTGTCATACGAAAGGTAGTGGTCTTGCCGGCACCGTTTCGCCCCAGCAGACCCACGATTTCGCCCTGATTAACGGTAATGGACACGTGATCGACAACGGCCCTGCCGCTGTAGACTTTCACCAGGTTTCTGGCCTCAAGAAGTATCATTTCAGCCTTCCCACAATTATTGTGGATAACTTGTGCAAAACCCATTTCAAACCGCTACAGAAGCCTTTTTGCTGCGAATCCATCATGCAAATTCACACCTGCCAATATCCAGCACAAGGAAACGGCCTGACTGACCTTATGCGATTTGGCAACTTTAACTGCGTTGCGACAAAGACTTTACGACGACAACCTTCCACGGAGGCCTTTTCACCGCCGCCGGCCAACATTGCGCCAGCCAGCACGAATGGCCTATTTTCATGCCTTAGAAGCAGTTTCGGCCGTCGGAGAGGCACAATGTGTATAACTCAGCCAATAATGGCTGTTTTTCCATATTCAATATCGCCCGGAAAAAAGGCCGTCTCTGCTCATTTTTTTCAGCGAATGAACCGCATCCTACCGAAATTCGGTATAATCGGCAAGCGCGGCAATTGAGGCAGGCGGAACCCCGCCGGCCAGTATACAAACAGCGCCCGGCCTATTATCGAATAACGGGGCACGGTGCCGAGTTTGTAGAGCGGCTCGGCCCCTTCCTCGTACTTGTCCAGAATTTCAGTGACTTTGCCGTCTTTCCTTCTGCACCACAGCCGCAATGTCGGAGCCGCTTCGGTCCAGCTTCTGCCGTCGAGGCTGCAGGGGCTGTTATCACCGAGGACGAAAAACTCGTCCAGATCATCGTTATCAAAGTCTTCCAGTGTAATCGGCCTGTTTATGACGCCCCAGCCGTCGTCGGCGTCGTCTTTGATAACCCCGGGAGCCCTTGCATAATCATGCAGCGGCGAACCCCTGTTGAGCTTCTGCAGCGGAGATACCGTGTAGTACACATCCCGCATAAGCTTTACGTGGCAGATACGGCTCGGCCCACCCTTTGCGAAAATCGCCACCTGCGGGGTCGGCACCTTTTCGCCGCTCAGCAGCCTGCTTTTGAGGCTGTCGTGATTTTCGGGATATTTGCCGTCGGGGCTTTTCAGAATCACCTTGCCGTCAATCTTGAGCATTACCTGAAGGTCCAGATGTGTGAAGACCACGTCGTGAGGCCGGCTCGTATCAAGGGCGGGGATATCGGCCGAGTCCCATTCGACTGGCTCGCCTCCCTCGCGGAAGTACCACAAGACCGCTTTTCCGCCGGCGGAAATCTCGACCTTGAAGCGATGCTCGAAGCTGGTAAGCATCATGCCGAGGCATGAGTCTTTGGCAGCCGGCTGGAACGAGGCGGAAAGCCTCAGGTCGCCGCACATGTCGGTGTGAACGTTAAGATTCGTGCCGTTTTCCTGCTGATTGTAGCCGTAGCGGGGCAAAAACACCTGCCGCTGGAATTCCGGGTTTTTGGTCTTCAGCCGAAGCGTTCCCTGCCCCTTGCCGTCAAATTCGAAGACCCGGCCGTTATCCGCAGTCTGCCACTTTTCGGCGTCATCGGGCGTCCACTGGGGGCATGCACACTGGGAATCTTCCAGCCAATCCGTGCTTGGCCTATAGTCGTTGTCGTAGACTACCTGCCACATCGCGTCCTGAGCCTTGTCCGGCTTTCGGCAGACTTCAAACGGCCCGCCAGGCCCCTTTTTGCTGACGAAGACATCGCCGTGGACGATTTCGACAGTCTCCCCCGGCAGGCCCACCAGCCGCTTTATGTAATTGTCCCTGTTGCTCTGCGGATTGACGAAGACGATGACATCCCATCGCCGCGGCTCGCGGAAATTGTAAATGTACTTCAGCACCAGAACCCTGTCGCCGTTGTCGCGGTCCCGCTTGTTCTTTGTCGGGTACTGCCGCGTGCAGTTCGGGCAGAAAGCGCCGCTGAAGGCGTCCTTGGACGATGAGGTAAGCCCCTGCTGCTGCGGCTTGGGCACGCCGTAGGAATATTCATACCCGCATTTGTCGCATTTGAGATACCAGTGCTCGCCCATGAGTCTCGGCGCCATCGACCCGGTGGGAATTACAAACGCCTCAACCATGAATGCGCGCAGGACGAACGCCAGAACGATCGCCACCCAGATACTCTCGACCGTGTCGCGTATAGTGTGCAGTTCATCGCTCTTTTTTTCGTCATCGGCTGCCATAGAACGTTCAAAATAGCCGCTTGTCGATTACAAGCCAAGACCCAAGATGAAAAAAGGAGCCTCTTAAAAACACTCGCGAGGCCCCGGCCGAATCCGTCAACTGTTGACGTGAACAGTATAAACTGCTAGGAATTTACGCCAGAGGAGATTTTGCGCAATGGAAACAAGCGAACTGGCAAGGCGAATCAAGGAAGCGGCCTATCTCGAGGGCGACTTTATCCTCCGCAGCGGCAAGCGGAGCAAATATTATCTGGACAAATATCTTTTCGAGACCCAGCCGGACATTCTCGCGGAACTGGGTCGCCGCTTCGCCGCCTACGCCAAAGACGCGGACATGATAGCCGGGCCTGAACTCGGCGCGGTCTGCCTGGCGTCGGCGACTGCGATGGCCTGCGGCAAGCCGTTCGCCATCGTCCGCAAGGCCAAGAAAGACTACGCCACAGGCAAGCTCATCGAAGGCACGCCGGTCGAGGGCAAAAAAGTTCTGCTGGTTGAAGACATAGGCACGACGGCCGGTGCGGCGCTGGAAGCCGCCGAGACGCTCACCAAGGCCGGCGCGAAAATAATACGCATGGTGTTCGCAATCGACCGCATGGAAGGCGCACGTGAAAACGTGACGGCGGCGGGTTATGAATTCCAGGCGATACTCAGCAAGGCGGACCTGGGCATATAGGGTCGTATTCCGGAACCTGTATCCTGGAACCCGATTCCCGGTTAACCAGTCAACCAGTTATGGGTTAATCGTCACTTCTACCAGCTCGCAGATAATGTGATATATGACCGCGTGGGCTTCCTGCACTCGCGGCGTCACCTTTGAAGGTACGTCCAGCAGCACATCGGCCAGCGCGGCGCACTTGCCGCCTCCGCTGCCGGTCATGGCGATGGTCTTGAGGCCCATTTCGCGAGCCTTTGCAAGGCCGGCCAGCACGTTCAGAGAATTGCCCGATGTGCTCAGGCCGATGGCGACATCGCCCGGCCTGGCGTTGGCTTCGAGCTGGCGGGAGAATATCGCTTCGTAACTGTAGTCATTGGCGATACATGTTATCAGCGCGACGTTGGCCGAAAGCGCCTCTGCCCGCATGGCCGGGCGATTTTTCATGAACCGCCCCACCAGTTCTCCGGCGATATGCTGGGCGTCGGCGGCCGAACCACCGTTGCCGAATGTAAACACTCCGCCACCGGCCTTATATGATGCGACGATGAGCTTTACCGCCTCGGCGATGCGACTGCCAAGATGTTCGCCCGTAAGCCTGACGGCCGAGGCGGCCTCCTCAAAGCGTTTACTTATGATGTCCTTCATGCCTGTCGCTCCCCGGACTTCCCGCGGTAAGTCCCGAAGGGCCGTCCCGGAAGTCTGGTTCCGCATTGTCCATATCGCCGCCGACCACGTCAAGGAGTCGGTCGAACTCCGCGAGCAGACCGTCGAGATTGCCCTGGGGCCGGATGGGGCGTTCGAGAACGACAATATCGGCGTCCTGACGCGCCGGGTGCCCGCCGACCGCGTGGTCTGCGCCGTCCCTGCGCCTCGGCATCCATCCCGGCCTCCGCAGCCGCCCAAAGCGCCCCAGGAGCCCCGGACACCGCCCGTGGTCGAGACGCTCCGCAAGGCCCTTGAATGGCGGCGTCAACTCGACGCCAAAGAAGTCGCCAACCAGGCCGCCATCGCCCGCCGGGAGGGCGTCACCCGCGCCCGGGTCACACAGGTGCTGATGCTTCTCCGGCTTGCCCCGGGAATCCAGGAACGCATCCTCTCCATGCCCAAGAGCCTCAACGCGCGACGCATCGGGGAACGGAGTTTGCGCCCTGTGGCGATCATCGAGGACCCAATAAAGCAGGCCGCCGCATTCGAGGAAGTCATTGCTCATCGCTAATCGTCTGGTCCCCGGTGCGAGGTCGCATCCTCGTCCACCCAGTCCTCCTCGGTCCAGGACATGCCCTTGCGCCCGGGAACCCTGCGTGTCGGCCCCGGTCGGTATGCCGCACAGCTCTTCGGGCCGTAGCAGAAAGTCTCGAACCGGTACTTCTTCTGCGACGGATTCCAATGGTCCACGATCATCTCGACCGGCATCCGGCAGCCCCAGATGCAGGCTGTGCATTTCGCCTCGTAGGTCCTGGTGTCCAGGCGACGATGCCCGCGCGCCCGGTATGTCGGCAAGTCGGGCGGGACGCCGAAGAACGGCGGCCCGGCGGGCGGTTCGCCTGCGGCATCCTTCACCACCTTGACGCCGGTCGTCTTGTAAAACCCAGCCGTCTCCATTCGCGGGGCGTCGACGGGGACAGACTGCCCGCTCAATTCCATCCCGGCGCGGAAGCGGTGCTTCTCGTGAGCGCCTTGGCCGACCGCGATCAGGAACTCGCCCGCTTGGTCCCCACACGTTCCGTTGACGCGGAGCACGTACCCCTGGTAGTTGTGATGCCGCTCGTCGAATGACCGTAGCAGCCGGATGCGGGGCTGTACGCCCACCAGCCGACCGGACCAGGAAATCTTGTCCCCATTCCGAGGCACGTTCATGATTCTCGCTCAGCAAGTTCTGTCGCCCGCTTGTCCTTGTACTTGTAGAGGACCGGCCAGTTCATCATCTGCATTGTCCTTGCTTCCTTGGCGACTATGAACTGCATGGGCTCAGTGCCGCAAAACAACTGCTTGATCGTCGCGTTGCTCATGTGGCCATATGCGGCCAATCGCGATGGGACTGGCGACTCGAAGTAGTCTTTGCGCCTCCGCTCATGGCCTTCGCGGATAACGAGGCCCTCTTCATGTCCCGTAGCCTTTCCATCTCTTGATGACCTTTGTGGTTGCAAGGGCGTTCAGATGCGACTGAAGACGCTCCGGCACGGGACCGCCACGAATCACTAGTCCGAGCTCCATGTTCCTCTCCAGGGCAGCGGATGTAAGATTAGCGCTGGTAATGAACGCGAGCTTCCTGTCGGCGACTACGCACTTTGCATGGACCGATGCTGGAAGGGCGTCGCCGCCGGCGCCCTTCGAAGCGGGGTCCCACACATAGACGGTCGCGCCAGGAACGGCTTCGGCCATGGTCTTCACACTGTCACCTACGATAGCTCCCCCGTGCCCGGTGGAGGATTCCAGCAAGATGCTGGTGTTCACTCCGCGGTCGACAGCGGCATTGAGGGCCTTGATAACGGACGGTGCCCTATGGAACACATAGGTTACGAGGAAAACATCGACCTTCGCGCTCTCAATGAGCTCCAAGATGACCTGTTCCGTGCGACGCGCGGGTATCAGGCCAGTCTTAGGACCTGTCCAGACCAGTTCGACAGCACCAGTGCGGTTCAGCAGCGCAGCGACTTCCGCCGCTCCTCGGAACGCCGCGGCAATTTGGGCGGGACTCATTTCGGGCGCGGCGGCCCAAGATGTTCGCAGACGGTCTAACAGCTCGGGATCAGCGTTCGGGCCGAATGCCTCCCTCGCACGCTCGAAGTCGTCGGCGGTGCTCAGCTCTTGAATGGCATCGGCAATCGACGCGAGCCTATCAGAGTGCAATGCAACCGCCAGCTCACCGATCACAGTCCATGGGTCACCCATCGATGTCCTCCTGCACACAGAAGAAAGCGGCGTCGGCGCAGTCGAACGTCTCGACGAGCAGAGAGCGATCCAGATAGCGATTGGCGCGTTCGCAGGAGGTTTCCGCGACGAACGCACATGCGTGGCAGGCAGCGGCGTGGAGCGACCGGTCCCTCTCGGGGTCGTGTTCGGAGCATAGGGGGTCGGAGGAGCACACCGCCGAACGTCTGAGCGCTTGCTCCACTATGCGGCTCAAGTTCTGGGGCTTTCCCAGCTCAATGAGGCCGCCAAGGGTGCCGTCAGAATCTGCCGCAGCGGTGTAAAGAAGGATGCCTGCCATGGGATTCCCGGTGTCAGAACTGGCATAGATGCGCTCACGGATACTGGCCGCGCTGTAACCGCACTCGAGGGCCAACTCACGTATCAGCAGGTGGGAGAAGGTATGCAGCATCGCGTAGCGGATTCCAGGGTATCCCTTGTCCGGGTCGAGGCGTCGAGCATTCCGCCACCCCCGGTGGCCAGCGAAGAGCCTGGCGTCTCTGCCTTTGACTCCATCACGAGCTTCCCACGCCCGAACCTTGCGCTCATTGAAACGCAGGAAGATGCCCTCGCCGTGGACCTCGGTAGCAGGAACCCATTCAGGCCGTCCTCGGCAGAGATCGGCCATCGGAGGACGCTCATTGGGGTCGTCCGTCTCCTCAGGTGCTTCGACGCGGGTGTAACCGATGAGTGCGTTGACCTCGCGGAGGCGTTTCAGCAGGAGTACGCCGTCCAAGAGGGAGGAGTACTTCGGAGGAGGCGCGATCCTCTCGCTGAGGAAGTGCGGCCAGTCGGTGGGCGGGCTGGGGTGAGTAAGCACAGCCCATTCCGGCAGCTTCACATCCCCTGCGGTCGCCGTTGGAGTACCACCCGTGCCGGCTCGCTTCTGCTGGATGACTTTCCAGACATCCGCGACATCATATCGGTCGATTCCCTGAAGAACGCCCCTTTTCTTGAACGCTTTCAGCAGCCCCCTCAGTTCGGCCTCAGAATCGACGTCCGCGAAGTCCTCCCAGCCGTCTTCAACCATTTGAGTCAGGGAGTCCCCCGTGTGAGGGATGGCCAGCACGGACAAGGTGATAGGGAACCAGCTGTTGGTCGCCCCGAGCAGCACCGCCCGGGCCTCTTCGTCGCAGTCGTCGTTGTAGACATCGAGGTGCGGATGGCGGCCACGACAGGCGGGCAGGTTGCTTCTCGCCTCGACTCCGAACGCATGGACGAGGGATCGGGCGGCTCCGCAAGCATCGCACTTGACCCAGAGGTTCTCCGTCTGCAGCGATGCACCGCGTTCGAAGAACCGCAGTGTGCCCTTGCATGCCGAGGAGCCGCCGTGAACGAACCAGTGCCACGGGAAATCGTCGAGGTGGCCGTTACGGCACGCGAGAAGGAAACGGGCCGGTACGGCATCCGAATTGGAGCCCTTCTCGCACGTCGTATGCAGGAAATGGGTCTGGTCAGGACGATACGGGTTCTCCTTGATGTTGAACAAACCGGAGTCGAACTCCGCCAGCAGCCCGCATCGCACGCAGCGGAGCCAGCGCGGGAACGGCCGCACGGGGACGCCTATCTTGGCTTCGGCGGCGAAAGGATTCGCCCATTGCTCTTCGACGACCGGCGGCATGCGAAGGCGCTGCACCTGCGGCCCGAGAACCCGGCGAACTGCCTCCAGAAGGCGCGCCTCCTCGATGGGAGGGCAACGAGTCTCCTCCCAGCGGTCCAGCCCCATCGTGATGACGGACAAGTTGGGCAAGTCGATGAGCGCCCCTGGACCGTAGGTCCAGAGAAGCTGGCTTGGGCGCACATCGCCGACAGCGCTGGCGGTCATCGCTCGCCTCCTTCCCCTTGCCTCGGATCCTGTGGCCTGGGCTTCCATGGCGGCCCCTCGGGGAGGTTGTCCGAATTCATGATGAGCCGGACCCCCGGCTCGACTTCCCGGAGAGAGAGGGGAACCGTGAAACGGTCCCAGGGCTGTGGGCCGGGCTTCTTCAACAGTGCAGCGATGTCTCCTTCTCCCTTCTTGCGCGCTCTGCCCGCCTCGTAGCCGAGCCTTCTCCCGCCCCGCGTGGCCTCGTTCGCCCATTCGTCGCAACGTTCGCCGACCATGTCTTCAACGAGTTGCTGAGCATCCCTCGAGTTGGTCACACGCCATGCACGACCAGCCACGACCCGCTTGACTTCTCCGACTTCGGGCTTGGAAACGCTGTCGAGGCGTTCAGCGCCAAGGTTGGGATTGTACTCGTCGTGGGCGAGCCTGAGCCAGCCGACCATCGCCCCGGTCAGTCCCCGGTCGAGAGCGCGAGGAGCGAACGGCGTCACCGATTGCGCTTCGACATGCTTGTAGAACGTCGCGTGGTAGTGCTCGAAGGTCTCGTAGTGCGAGAGGTCGCGCGGGCGCGCCCAGGTGAGCACGGTGCAGATGAGGCCGGGGAAAAAGCGGCCGACACGGCTCGTAGCCTGGATGTACTCAGCGCAGCTCTTGGGCTGGCCGTTGACCACCATCAACCCCAGGCGGACCACGTCCACCCCGACACCAAGCATACTGCTGGCCAGCACGATGTCGATGGCCCGAGCTTCGCCCTTGGCCCAGCTCGCCTTGTAGGTGCCCGTCGCGGGATCGAGCGCCGCCTTGAATGCGATTTCGAGCTGGTCGAGCTTCTTGGGAATCTCCTTGTTCGGAACCCGAGACGTGAGCTCATCCACGATCTTCACGCTGCGTTGCGCCAAACCGGGCCGCGCGACACGGCTCATCTGCACCCGATACGAACGGGTCTGTACGTCGTCCTCGGCCAGGCGCCTCATCCCGCCCAGTTCGCGCAGCGAGTTGAAGTATCCCACGACGGTCATCCACGGATCGGCCGCCCGACCGAAACGTTCGAACAGCGCCTGGGCCGCCGTCAGAAGCGCGGTATAGACCCGGATGAGGACGGCGGGCCGTGCCGCGCCCGGCGAACAGATGCCGACATAGCGACGGCCCGGCCTCTCCGCGATGGGCCGTTGGACCGAGAAGAAGTCGTCCTCGACATCGAGGCCGTGCGGCGGAAAGACAGAGACTCGGCGCAGGAATACGTTGTTGACCTGTTCCGGAGCCTTCCGAACCGTGGCAGTGGAGGCGATGACCTTGGGCCGAACCTCCTTGTCCTCCAGCCGCCACGTGGAAAGCGCGTCCACTGTCGTCTCGTACAGGCCGACCATCGTTCCCAAGGGGCCGCTGATGAGGTGCAGCTCGTCCTGGATGATGAGGTCTGGAGGACGCAGCGGAGAGATGGCCACGGCATCGACCGCAGGCAATGCCCCGCGCCGGTTGTGCTTGCCGTTGCACTCCGACTCCGGCCACAGCAGCCCATGGCGCGGGCACTCCCTCGTTGCGCGGCCGAAAAGCGTCCGCACCTGGCCGCGCCAGGCCATCATGGCGAACTTGTCGACCGTGGCGATGAGCATGCTGGGCGGCCGACGGTATATCTCGTCATCGACCACGAGCACCGGCAGGCCGAATCCGTTCGACTTGGCCCGGCTGAAGTCGCACCGCCCGAGCTTGTCCCCGCAGTAGATGATGGTCCGCCCGACGTCGTGCCCGAACCGCCGCACCTCGATGTCGCGGCCCGGGGCGATCTCCGAGCCGCACCACGGGCAGAACGTCAACTGCGCGGGCGACGACATGGTCGGCCGCTTGCCGGTGCGCTCCGCCTCGATGGCCTCGTGGCTGGCCTCCGTGTCGTTGGGCGTGACCCGCTCGCCCACCCACAACCCCAGCGTGAACGGCGTCCGGCCCCATGTCTTCTCGTCGGCGCGGCGCAGGACTTCCATCGCGCACAAGAGCACCGTGGCGCGCTGGAACTGCTGCACGGTCAGCAGGCGCAAGGTGTAGCGCATGATCACCGACAGGCCGCGGCTGGCGTCCAGGCCGCCGACGTTCCCCTGGAGACGGCGAACGGCCATCGTGAACGCGGCCACGCCGAGATACGCTTCGGTCTTGCCGCCGCCGGTGGGGAACCACAGCAGGTCGGCGATGGCGTCGACGGGCCTCGTACGGTCCGGGTGCGAGGGGTCCGTCAGCGCGGGAATGGACAACAGGATGAACGCGAGCTGGAACGGTCGCCAGGAGCGGTTCTCGGGGACATCGACATCGGCCAGTTCGACCCTTTCTCCCCGGCGGCGGCGGAGCGCATAGACGCTGTGCACGCGCTGCATGGCCATCGCCCGGTTGGCGAAGCGGAAGGCGGCCAGCGCCTTGTCGTCCTTCTCCAGCGTCGCAATGCCTTCGCGCAGGCGCTTAAGAACCTCGTCGCAACGGTCCATCGCTTGCCGTGCGACATTGTCGTAGCCGACGACATCCCTGCCGATGCGTGCTCGCTGCTCGCCGATCCACGCCTCGTAGTCGTCCGTGAGGATGGACAGCGCGGAGATGAGGCCGC
>CAZVYJ010000035.1:0-31286 GCA_964631565.1 uncultured Planctomycetaceae bacterium | reverse complement strand
CTCTGCAGCGCCTTCGGCGTCGGATTTAAAATTCGCGACTCGCGATTCGCAATTCCTGGTGCCTGCTGCCTGTTGCCTAGTCCCTTCTTCCCGGAAATGCGTTACAACATGCCGCCAAACAGCCTAAATACTTAAGCGGCATATATTTAAGGTCTGAAAAATCGGGCACAATCGGACAGGGGCGGGAATAAAAGGCAATCAGGGGCGCCGGGCGGCAGGCAACAGGCCCCAGCTGGAACGAACCGGCGCCAAGGGCGATAGAGGGACAGAAATTGTGCTTCGCAGCGCCTTTAGCATCGGAACGCGTATTCTGGAACCCGGAACCCGTTTCTACGAACTCTGAACTCAGAACCCTGAACTTGTTTTTCAGTTCGCGACTCGCAACTCGCAGTTCGCAATTCCCGATTCTGCGAGCTAAACTGTCGTCATGAAAGACAGGTCGGGCGAAAAGTGCATCAACGAATACGACGTAATTGTGGTCGGCGCAGGAGCGGCCGGCCAGATGGCGGCCATCGCGGCGGCTGAGGAGTCGCTTCGTGTGGCCGTCTTCGAGCAGATGCCGCGGGCCGGCCTGAAGATAATCGCCTCCGGCGGCGGGCGGGCGAATATCACCAACATGGTCGAGCCGGCGGAGTTTGAATCGGCGTTCGGCCGGCAGGGGCGGTTCATATCGCCGGCCATGAATGCGATGCCTCCGGATGCACTGCGTGAATTCTTCAGGCGTCTCGGTGTGCCGACTGTCGTTGACGATGAATTGCGTGTATACCCGGCCAGCCAAAGGGCGGTCGATATTGAGACGGCTCTGCTGAACCGCATGGAATCGCTTGGCGTTGTGCTGCGGTGCGGCTGCGGCGTCGGCGGGCTGATGCTTGAAGACGGGCGGCTTGCCGGCGTGGAATTGTCAGACGGCGGGCGGGCAAAGGCGCCGGCGGTCGTGCTCGCATGCGGCGGCAAAAGCTATCCGGCGCTTGGCGGCACGGGAACGGGCTACAGGCTTGCCGGCCAGGCGGGGCATACGATTGTCGAGCCGACGCCTTCGCTTGTTCCGCTTGTAACGCGCGAAAGCTGGCTGAGCGAACTGGCCGGTGTTGCCGTGCGCGGCGTGAGAGTGCGCATTGCGATGGCGAAGCAATCTAAGGCCGGCGTGGTCGGCGACGTGCTGTTTACGCATCGCGGGCTGTCCGGCCCGGCCGTCCTGAACATTTCCGGCGACGTGGCCGCTCTGCTGGCCCGCGGCAAGGCCGTCCCGCTGCAGATAGAACTGGCAGCCGGCATGGACGCTGCAGCGTGGCAGCGTGAGCTTGAATCGTGGCGGAGCGATTCCGGCCAGCGACGCGTGGTGAATCTGCTGCAGCGGAAGTTGCCCGGTTCGCTTTGCAGCATCTTGTGCGAGCAGGCCGGGATTTCGGAGGATGTGACAGCCGCGGAACTGCCGGCCGACTGCCGCGACCGGCTCGCCGGTCTGCTGGGCGGGCTGGAGATTACGGTCACGGGGACCGAAGGTTTTGATGCCGCATTCGTCACACGCGGCGGCGTGAAATTGAAGGAAGTTTCGCCGGACACGATGGAAAGCCGCAAACTGCCCGGTCTGTATATCGCGGGCGAGCTTCTGGACCTCGACGGGCCTACCGGAGGCTACAACCTTCAGTGGGCGTTCGCGAGCGGGCATCTGGCGGGCGAATCGGCGGCGAAAAAAGCGGGAACCCGTTTTACGACGGATTCCCGCTGACATGTGTTATGAAATTCGGACTAACCGATTTCCTTCATCACAGCTGCGTCGCGGGCCGAGAGGTCCGGCCAGTCCGGGTCGGAGCCGACATCCGGTCGGCGTTTCCATGACCGGGCGCACCGCTTGTACTTGTCGCGGGTGTCGGCGATTTCGACGGTGACGGCCGTCTTTTCAGGCAGCTCGGTTGGGGGCACGGTTTCGACCCGTGCGTAGCCGACGCCGAGGAGGTCTTCAAGCTCCTTGATGTACGTCCCTATCAGCTTGCCCATGCCCGAGCCTTCGGCGACCTTGAAAATCGCCTCGGTGTCGAGCGAGTTTTTGACGCCGGCGTTCCGCATGGCTTCGAGTTTCACCAGGCCTTCCTGCCGCAGCGCCATGAGCCGGTCCCAGATGAAGGCCGGTCCGCTCTGGAGTTCATCGCCGCTGAACGTGCCTGAATCCGGGCTGATCGGCGTTAAGTCTTCGGCCAGCTCGAGCATCTGCTTGTCGTATTCCGGCAGATGCGCCAGGTGAACGGAGTTCGGCTCGTCAGCGGGGCGGAACGGTATGTGCTCCCACGCCTCTTCGGTTGTATGCGGCAGTATGGGCGCCAGCAGCTTCACCAGCGTCATGAGCATTTCGTGCATGACGGTCTGGCTGGCGCGGCGGCGGACGGCGTCCGGCGACTCGCAGTAGAGCCTGTCCTTTACCGCGGAGAGATAAATGCTCGACGCCTGCACTGTGCAGAATTCATATATCAGCCGCGTCGCCTTATGGAACTCGTAGCGGTCGAACGCCTCGCGGACGTCGCGGATGAGCATGTGAATCTGCATCTTCATCCACTTGTCGATGGAGTGCTCGGGCGGCTCGGCGGCGTGTTTCGCCGGATCGAAGTCGAAACACGATCCCATGGCGAACCGCAGCGTGTTGCGGATTTTGCGGTACGCATCCTCCGCCTGGGCGATGAGGCTTTCGGAGCAGCGGATGTCGTCCTGGTAGTTCTGCGAGGCGACCCACAGTCGGAGTATGTCGGCTCCGCGCTTGTTAAGCTGCTCGATTACGTCGATGGCGTTGCCGAGCGACTTGCTCATCTTGAAGCCGTCCTCGGTGACGACGAAGCCGTGAGTAAGCACCGACCGAAACGGCGGGCGGGCCTTGGCGCCGAGCGCCGGCAGCAGCGAAAGCTGGAACCAGCCGCGATGCTGGTCGCTGCCTTCCAGGTACAAATCGACCGGTATGTCGTCAACCAGCCCGCGCGATATCGCCGCGGCGAACCAGCTCGAACCGGACTCGAACCAGACGTCGAATATGTCATTGCCTTTTTCCAGGAGCTCGGTGTCGAAGGCCTCAGGCTGTTCGATGTCGGGGTCTTCGGCCGGGTCATATTGGGCCAGCAGGTCTTTCGCCGGCAGTGTGAACCACGCGTCGGAGCCTTTCTTGGCGATGACGGCCGCGACGGCCCGCACCGACGCCGGCGTAAGCAGAGCCTGGCCGGCCTCGTTGTAGAAGGCCGGTATCGGCAGGCCCCACGATCTCTGGCGTGATATGCACCAGTCGGGCCGCGACTCCAGCATGCCCGCGATGCGGTTGCGTCCCCATCCGGGGATGAATTTCACGCCGCCGGATTCAGGCGACTGGCGGCAGACTTTCATCGCCAGGTCGCGCAGCGACTGGCCGCTGTCGCCGATGGACCTGTCGACCGCGATGAACCACTGCTCGGTCGCGCGGAAAATAGTCGGCGTCTTGCTCCGCCAGTCGTGCGGATATGAGTGGACGATGGTCTGAGAAAGAACGAGGAGTTTATGATTCGTAAGATAGTCGACAACTTTTTTGTTCGCGTCCCAGACGCTGACGCCCTGCAGCCAGGCGGGTGCGGTTTCGTCGAATGTTCCGTCGGCCTGCACGGGGCAGTATATTTCCAGACCGTACTTCAGGCCCGTGCCGTAGTCTTCCTGGCCGTGGCCGGGGGCGGTGTGCACGAGGCCCGTGCCGTCTTCCAGCGTTACATAGTTGGCCGCGACGACGGGGCAGACCTTGCCGTCGATAATCGGATGGCTATACATCAGCTTCGCATCGACGAGCGACTGGCCGCTTACCTTGCCGGCGACCTTGTGCGACTTCAGCCAGCCGGGGCGCTTCTGCGAAACCATGCCGAGAACCTTCTCGCGGAGCTGCTCGGCGATTATGAACATGACCGCTCCGTCGGCAGTGTCGGCTTCGACGATGGCGTATTCAAAGTCCGGATGCACCGCGACGGCGAGGTTGGCGGGCAGCGTCCACGGAGTGGTCGTCCAGATAAGCAGGTGCGGTCGGCCGCCGGATTTCGAGACCTTGTCGGCCCCGCCGGCCAGCGGAAACGCCACGAAAATGCTGCTGTCCTCGCGGTCCTTGTATTCAAGCTCGGCGTCGGCGAGGGCGGTCTGGTTCGCGATGGACCAGTGGACCGGCTTGAGCTGCTTGTAGACGAGTTTCTGCTCGACCAGCTGCGCGAAGACTTCCAGGACGGCGGCCTCGTAGGCCGGGTCCATGGTTATGTAGGGCTGTGTGAAGTCGCCCAGCACGCCCAGTCGCTGCATCTGCTCGCCCTGGAGCTTTACGTACTTCGATGCGTACTTCTGGCAGAGGTCGCGGATTTCGGCGCGGCTCATGCCTTTTATTTTCTCGCCGAGCTGTTCGACGATTTTCTGCTCGATGGGCTGGCCGTGGCAGTCCCAGCCGTGGATTATCGGCGCGTCGTAGCCGGTCATGGTCTTGATGCGGACAACCATGTCCTTGAGCGTCTTGTTGAGGGCGTGGCCCATGTGGATGTCGCCGTTGGCGTAAGGCGGCCCGTCGTGGAGTATGAATCGCGGGGCGCCTTCGCGCGATGCCCGTATCTGCTCGTAGAGATTTTCGGTGTCCCATCGTTCGTGGATGGCCGGTTCTTTCTGGAGCAGGCCGGCCCGCATGTCGAACGAGGTTTCCGGCAGGTTCAGCGTGTCTTTGTAATTTTTCTTTTCAGTCATGTCCGTATGTTCCGTCGGATTCCCAAAAAATTCTGAAAAATCCTGAAATAAGAAAGCCCTGAAGCTTCATCCTGCCTCAGGGCCGTAAGCGGCTAACCGGTATGCTCCGGCCCTAAGGCACGCAGTCTATTATGGCGATTCTGATAATGCCAGCGCAGACGCCGGGCAGAGGCCCGCCGATGGGCCGCGCTGCTGCATCCAGTCTGCGTCGGGTCGTCTGCATAATCTCCGCCAATTGCGCACCTGTGGAAACTGTCTGAATTATATCGGCCCCTGAGGGGGCGTCAATTGAATCGGGTATTCATGTTTTTTGAGGAGGTCGATTTTTCGCCACTTGCCGGACTCGAACCGCCACGCCAGCACCGGTCCGAGAAGAATGACGTAGGCGCTGGCGACTATCCACGGGCCGAGGCTTTCGAGATCAGGAAAGAAATGAATCATCAAGATGCCGCCGCCGACGATTATGGACCAGCAGAGAATTATCGTGGCGAACATGGGCCAGAGCGTGTCGCCAGCACCTCGCAGGGCACCGACGAAGACTATTCCGATCGCGTCGAACAGCTGGAACACCGCGGCGCATATCATGATTCCGCCGCCGATTGACACCACCTGCTCGATGGAGACCCCGGTTTCCTCGCCCTGTGCGGGGAGAAGCGTTATGTACCACCTGACCAGTTCCTCGCCGAACAGCCAGAACGCAAGCCCGCAGAGTCCCATGTATGTCATGCAGAGCGTCACAGCCGTGTGCGCCCGACGCTTCGCCATGCTAAGCCGGCCCATGCCGATGTATCTTCCGACCAGTGCGGTGGTGGCTATTCCAACGCCGACAGCCGGCATGAATGAAAGCTGCATGAAACGCATCACCGTAATGCTCGCCACCAGGTGCGCCGTTCCGAACAGGCCGACCAGGATCGCGTTGAATGCGCTCCAGCTCAGTATGTCGTTGAGGAACTGCACGCCGGCCGGCCAGCCTATCCTGGTGATGTCGAGGCATTCATCCAGTTTAGCCTTTCCGGCCGAGCGAGTGTCGAACTTCCGGTGCATGGACGGGCAGATGAATATGAGCAGCATGATGACAAGTAGCAGGGCTGTGCTGCCCAGCGTTCCTATCGCCGCGCCTTCAAGGCCCATCGCCGGCAGGCCGAACTTGCCGTATATCAGCACCCAGTCGGCTCCGATGTTGCATATATTGGCTGCGAACGCGGACACCATCACTATTCCGCTGCGATGTATGCCGAAGAAGAACTGCTCGAGCACACGGGAACATAAAAACAGCGACATGCCGGCGATCATGTAGCTGAAGTACATGGTTTCGAGGGTTTTGACCTCGTCGGTGTGCGGGAACCATTTGAAAATGAATTCCGCGCCGATCAGCAGCGGTATCGCAAGTACGGAAAGCAGCACCGCGATAATCATGCCGGCCCATGCGTATTGCCCACATCGGTTCAGCCTGCCTGCACCGAGATTCTGGCTGACGAACGTGTTTACGGACGTCAGCATCCCCAGCGCAAAACTGGTCGGCACGAAGCTCATTATGCCGCCGATGCCCTGGGCCGCCAGGGCGGTTGGGCTGTAGCCGGCCACCATCAGCCCGTCGACGAACATCATTATCGTGCCGCTGAGCATGCTGAGGCTGGCTGGAAAACTGAGCTTCAGCACTTCTCCCACGCCCCAGGACGGCCTGTTTTTATCCAGAGATTCCATTTATCGCGAAAGTCCTCACGAGCTTCTAAGCAACTGAAAATCGGGAAGTGGGGAATCTAGATGAAATTGGCATTCTTCACAAGAACCAACTGCGTTTTAATCTGTTGAACCAGTGTTGGCAGCCTTGACCGGGCAGACGCAGGGCAATAGTATGCCCTACGAGAAAAACCGGAATGAAGATACGACCTTATCAACTTTCACAGCTCAAAATAGATGACTTCTCACTGGCCGGCTACAGCGTTGCCGGCGAGGAGTCGGTAATTGTTGCGCCCGAGCTTGACTGCGTTTTCGACATAGGCAAGTGTCCGCGAGAGGCGCTGGCGCCCAACCACGTGCTGCTCAGCCACGGCCACATGGACCACGCGGCCGGGCTTCCTTACTACTTCGCGCAGCGCGATTTTCAGGGCATAGCCAACGGCGTCGCCCTCGTGCCGGCCAATCTCGCCGGGCCGCTGGAAGACCTCATGCAGGCATGGGGCCGGGTCGAAGGCCACGTCCCGCCGCACAAGTTTGTGCCGGTTCAGCCGGGCGACGATTACGAAATCCGCCGCGGACTCTTTGCGAGAGCCTTCGCGACGAACCACCTGCCCGGCTCGCTGGGTTTCTCGCTGGTGGAGGTGCGGAAGAAACTCAAGGAGGAATTTCTCGAGAAAACCGGAACGGAAATTGTCGCTCTCAAGCAGCAGGGCGTTGAAATAACCAACAACATCGAAGTGCCCTACGTGGCCTACCTCGGCGATACGGGACGGAGCAACTATTCCGATATACCGTGCGTCGCGAACGCCAGGGCGTTGCTGCTGGAGTGCACGTTTTTCGATTCCGATCATGTCGGCCGGGCCAAGTCAGGCAAGCATCTGCATGTGGCTGACCTTCCCGCGGTGCTGGAGGGCATGAAAAACGAGCACATAATCATCGTGCACGTTACCCGGCGGACCAACATGTCCGCAGCCAGGAAGATAATGCGCAAAACGCTGTCAAAGGATGTGCTTGACCGCGTGACGTTCCTCATGTCGCGTAAATACATCGAGCAGGAGTAACCCCATAAATGTCTGAAACGTCCGCAGTCGGCGACGGTGGGGCGAGACTGATTACGATCCGGTCGGTGATAATCGGCCTTCTGTGCGGCATGGCGCTGGCGGCTGTGGCGTATTACAACGACGCCATTCTGGGCATGAGCCAGCTTGCCGGCAGCCACCTGCCTCTGGGCGTTTACGGGCTGCTGATATTCACCGTGCTTTTCATTGCGCCGCCTCTTTCCTGTCTGAGCAAATGGTTCAGGGTTCGCCCCAGCGAATACGCCGTGGTCATCTGCATTATGCTCGCTTCGGCGTCGGTGGTGACCGACGGCATGGTCCGCATGTTCATCCCGACCGTCGCCATGCCGGCGAACCACTTTCACAGCAGGACGGACTGGCCGGTGCTCACGAAATACATGCCGGACAACACCATTCTCGGCAACGGCGGCTACGATGAACGCACTGTCGGCGGCCTGATGACCGGCCTTTCCGAGCACGGCAGGCACATCGACGTATCCAAGGTTCCGTGGGATGCGTGGAACGGACTGCTTGTAACCTGGCTGCCGACAATAGGGCTGGTGCTGGCTATCGGCTTTTCAATGGTGACGCTGGTGCATCGCCAATGGGCGCGGCGGGAGAGGCTGGCGTTTCCTCTAGTTCAGTTCGCCGACACGATAATCTCCGGCAGATGTCCCGGCAGCAGCAAATCGCTGTTTGGATCCTACGGCTTCTGGTGGGCGTTCGGGGCGGTGTTTTTCATTCATATAGTCAACGGCCTGAACGTCTGGTTCCCCAGCGAGACCATTAAAATCCCGCTCGGCTTCGACCTGACCAAACCGTTCATCAACAAATTCCCGACACTGAGATATGTGTGGGATACTTATCACGTTTTCGGTCCGACGATCATCTTTGCGGTCGTAGGCTTCAGCTTTTTTGTTCCGAAGGATGTGTCGTTCACGATCGCTCTCGGCGGGCCGCTGCACACCATTCTTATCGCTTACCTGATGAGCATCGGCATAAACCTGCATGCCGGCCCGGACAGGGGGAACTACCTCGATTTCCTGCGGCTGGGCGGATACATCGGGCTGGCTGTGATGATTTTCTACAACGGCAGGGCGTATTACCGCGCTGTGTTCGCAAGGGCGCTGGGCTTCAGCTGCGAGGGCAGGCGGACAGGCGAGGGCGTCTGGTCGGCCAGGATTCTGCTGGCCGCCTTTGCGGGCCTGACGCTGGTGCTCCATTACCGATTCGGAATGGATGTGCCGGTCGCAATCCTGACCGTCGCACTGATGCTGCTGATGTTCCTGATACTCACGCGTTTGTCGGCCGAGACCGGCCTGTTTTATATAAACAGCGGCTACGTGCTGCCGGACATGGTGGGCGCGACATTCGGCGATTTTGCGCTCGGCCCGCAGAACACGTTCACGACAGGCCTGTTCGGCGTGGCGATGGTCGGCAGCAACAACGTGATCCTGCCGGGCCTGGCGATACACGGCCTGGAACTCGCCGAGAGAAAAAAAGTATCTGAAAAGAAAGTCATTCCATGGATGGCGATAATGCTGGTGCTGGCCCTGGCCATTTCATTGTTTGTCGTCATCTACTCCGTTTATGACAAAGGCATCATTCAGAAAAACAACGATTACATTGTCAACTGGATGGCGAAGTCGCCTTACGAGTGGCTGTCGCGAAGCGCAGAGGTCCTTGGCGACAGAATCGGAGAATCTGCGAACCTGTCATGGTGGCAGCGTATTACGAATATAAACCCGATGCGGGGGCTTATTCCGGGCCTGCTGGTGGGTTTCCTGCTGACGCTGGCGCTGGGCTTCATGCGAAGAAGGTACGCGCGATGGCCCATCCATCCGATGATCGTGGCCCTGTTCGGCGTGTATACGGTGGCCAACTTCTGCTTCAGTTTCCTTGTCGGCTGGCTGCTGCGGGTCATCATCGACAGCCTGACCGGCGGGGCGGGCAGCAGGAAATTCCGGCCGTTCATGGTCGGCCTGATTGTAGGGCACCTGATGGCGGCATTGTTCTGGCTGGCGGTGGGGGGGGTGTACTATCTCAAGACCGGGATTCTTCCGAGGGCGTACGCCATCTGATTTTGGCGAACGAACGCCACATACGCCGTCATTCCACCCTGCCTATGCGGATATCGAGGTCGGAGCGTTTTTCCAGCCGGTCTTTTTTCCCGTCCTTTATCCACAGGATGCGGTCGGATTTGTCGAGCATCTTGTGGTCGTGCGTCGCCGTGATGACCGTGACGCCGTGATCGTCGCAGAGCCGGCGCAGCGTGAGGATAATCTCCTCGCCGGTGTGCAGGTCGAGGTTGGCGGTCGGTTCGTCGGCCAGCATGATGGTCGGGTTCATGGAAAGCGCCCTTGCGATTGCAACACGCTGCTGCTGGCCGCCGGAAAGCTCGTCGGGGCGATGGCCGAGACGATGCCCCAGGCCGACTTCCGTGAGAACTTCAACCGCACGCGCCTCGGCCTGAGAGTTATTCATGCCCGAGAACTGAAGCGGCAGCATGACGTTTCTTATCGCGGTCAGCGACGGGATGAGGTTGAACGCCTGGAATATGTAGCCGATGTGGCGGTTTCTTATGTATGCCAGCTCGCGGCTGGACTGGCGGGTGATGTCGATTCCGCCTATGCGGACCGTGCCGGAAGTCGGCTTGTCGAGCGCGCCGATCATATTGAACAGGGTGCTCTTGCCGCTGCCGGACGGCCCCATGACCGAGAGATACTCGCCCTGGTAGACGTCCAGTGTCACGTCCTTGAGGGCGTGGACGATGTTGCCGCCCATGCGGTATGTCTTGGTCAGGTCGATGCACTCGATTATCACTGGCGAATCCGGCATATCGATTCTCTTGTTTTTATCTCTAATCTGAAAACGTCAGAACGGAATTTTGATTACCGCCTTCGACAGGAACCTGGCGCCGACGCCGAGGACGGTAATAAGTCCCATGCCGCAGCTGAACCCAGCCGCGGCGACGGGGATATACTGCCGCCACTTCAGGCCCATCTTCCGTTCGAAGTAATATCGCCCGACCATCGCGCCCAGGAACTGCGTCGGCGCGATATGCGGGAGCATCGCCTGGTTGAGGCCCTTGACCAGGCCGAATATCAGCATTATCGGCATCTGCAGAAGGCCCATTATCAGGAACAGCCCGACGCCTATAGCGCCGCCCCATGCGATGAGGTCCGGCTGCAGGGCCTCCTGGAACGCGCTGTATCTGCCGAGGGTCGAGGTGTATATCGTGCTTGTCGCCGCGGCGTTAAGCTCCCACATTTTTTCGGCATACGGATACTGGGGGCTTGGCACCGGGTCGAGCGACCAGATGAACTGTGCGAAGAATATCGCCGCTATTAGCACAATAGGCACGAGCAGAAGCTCTGCCTTCCAGATTGACCAGAATTTCGTGCCTGTAAGTTCAGCCTGCCTGTAGAAGACTGTTTCCTGACTGTATTCGCCTATCGGCACGGGCAGAAACCACACATCCACGCCGCCGCTGTAGCCGGAGACGATGAACGCCATTTCCTTCACGTATGGAATCTGCACGACCTGGCCGGCCATGCCTTCAAGGCGGGTTGTCACGTAACTCAGAAGCGGGGTGTAAAGGAACGCGAAGAACAGAAGGACCAGCATGACCGTCGGGTGCCAGTTAATCAGGTATCCGCACAGCAGTATGTATGCCGTCGATGTGGCGAGATACGTGACGATAATCCAACGTGTCTTTATATCGCCGCGTCCCTCGGGTACGCCAGTGTCGGCCTCCATGTCCAGCCGCAGTTCCTGCTGCTTTTTGCGGATTGCGGACCGCTTCCTTGTGCCTCGCCATGTCTGCCATATTCCGACCACCGCCACGGCAAGCGACAGGCCTATGCCGAAGCTGAAATAGAAGTCCATGAAGTTGTGGAACTGCGTTCGTATCGTGTCGTCGGAGTTTGTCCAGCTGGGCAGGAGGCCGAATTTATACAGAATCGGGTTTGCGACAGCCATCAGCACATACGCCAGGAACGACCCAAGCACGGCAAAGAACGGCAGCACCATGCCGAATACGAACTGGCCTAGGTTCAGGCTGATGCCCGTCGCCACGGCCGGCAGGAAGCCTGAAGTCTTGTCGGTAAGTTCGACGAATGGAATCGGCAGTATCGTAATCGGCTCGTCCAGCAGGGCCGACGAGATGGCCGGCAGGGCCATGTAAATCGCTCCGAAACTCAACCCCAGCACGCCGCCGATGCTGAATACGCGCCATCGCCAGCTGTCTTCGGCTTTGGCGCTGTGGCGGGCCGACTCCTCGCTCTGCTGCTCCGCAAGGGCCGTTATGCCCTGGGCCCCGATGGGCGCCATGGGGAAGGGGAGTTTTTCGATATCGCTTGCGACGCGGAACAGGCCGTACGAAAGGACCATCGCGTTCACGCGGCTCATCAGCGTCTGGAATATTATCAGGCCGATTGCCGGATACCACGCCGGATCGAAAAAGGTTCGCCTGGCCAGTATGTCCGGGTCGCTCGGCGCGAACCAGTTCGGCAGATGCTCGGCTATGCCCATGCCGGTGGCAGCCTGGCTCTGGGCGTAGAACTGGTTATACAGCAATCCTGAAAACGGCTGGGCCATTACCGCGCCGGCCATGTAGAACAGCACGAAAATTTCCGGGCGTGAAAGCGTTTTGTGGGCGCGGCGGGCGATTTCGATGAACAGAATGACCGTGACCCACTGTGCGGCCGTGCCGACGCCTTCGCCGGCGAGCAGCCACATGTACATCGCGCCGGGCACCATGAGCATCGCGATGAACACCGCGCCGACGAGGGAAGTCCAGCTGAACCCGTCCTCGAATGTGGACGGGACTTCCATCAGACTGCGATACTGTTCAAGCTCTTTATCGTAACGTGTGCTGCTCACGAAACATCTCCGTATTCCGCGTCGTGCCGGTCGTCTTCCCTGCCGAAGCTGACCGTTTCAACCGGCAGTGCGTCCCACTGCTTCATTGTCTGCTGGCGATATTTTTCCATGACCTCGTGCGGCAGCGAGCGCCATATGAGAAGCTGCTTTCTCAGGTCGTTGATGAACACGCGGTTCGCTCTCTGCCAGTCGCTGCTGGCGCCGCTTATGCGGCGGATGACAACACGCACCTCGTCGATGCCCTCTATCTCGCTGGGCTGGCTTAGCATGATGAACTTCTGCGATACGCCCAGGTCGAACGGCGCGAGGGCGACATCGGCCCGGAACCCGAGCATGTCGTTGCCGGACTGCCTGATAATGTGGTAATTCGATGCCGCAAAAATGCCCATCGAAGTGTCGCTGTAGTTTTCGAAATGCTCGTGCAGGAAGCTCACCACGCCAGTGATGTCATACGCCGAAACCGTAAACGGGAACACCATGTCATAGGTGTTATCCTTCGGCTTGGGAATTTTCCATGAGCGCTGGATGCCCGGGTTCGCGCTGCGGGACGCTTTGACCGCGGGGTAAATCGTTGATATGAGCACGGTTCCCATGACAATAAGGATCGTCACGATAGCGTTGGTCGAGCTGTAGTTCATCGGCGGGACGGTGACGTAGCCCATCTGGCTCATCCAGCCGAGCACCCTGGCGACGGCCTGCCCGAGCAGGTAGCCGCCCATGCCGCCGACCACCGCGTAAATAGATGCCTCGGCGAAGAACAGGCTGGCGATGTGCGGCGGAGCGAGACCGAGCGAACTGAACGTGTAGATTTCCTTCTCGCGGTCGGAAACGCTGCTCAGCATCGTCGCAAAAATGATAAGCCCGCCGAGCAGCACCGGAATGAGCAGGTCTTTCCAGCCGCTCGCCCTGGCAATCGACGTGAAAAGCATCCTGTAGACGCCGCCGCGATACCCTGCGTATGTGGGCAGGGCGGTGATATTCGCCACGCGGTCGGCGAGTTCCTCGGTTGCATCCGGATCATTCGGATAGACGGTAATCGCCCGGACCATGCCTCCCATATCCTTCGCCGCGCGCGGTGAGATAATCACGACGCGGTCGGCGTTGTAGGTTACGAACTGGGCGCTCTGCATGTCCGGCATGTCGGCGGACGAATCTGCGGTCAGGGTCTTGTTGAGCTGATACAGCGAATCGAGGCCTATTACCTTGTAGTCGACAGGCAGCAGGCTGGAGCCTTCCAGCGACGTGAACGTCGTAAATTTGCCTGAAATCCTGCCGGCATATGTCAGTTTCCTGCCGTCCAGAAGTATTTTCGTCCTGCCGATGTCTGCATCGGTCAATCCGAGGTGTTTACCCACGATGTCGGTAAGGAAAATCCCGTCTGTATCGAGCAGGCTGATTTGACCGTGCAGCATATCAGCGAGTTCGCTTTGCCTGGCTGTGTCGCGGCTGTCCATGCCGATTGCCGCAGCGACGGTAATCGGCTTCTGTATGTCTTCGGTGCAAAGCACCATGTCGGTGCTTGATTCCAGTGTCAGGGCCGTATAGGCATCGCTTGAAGTCGCTGATACCCAGTATCTCGGAACGACGTCCGCCTTGCCCTGCAGGTGTCCGCGCACCATGTCCACTGTGCCGTCAGGTATCGGGTTCCAGAGCTGATGATGCACCATTATCCGCTGCGGCATGCTGCCCAGCGGCATTTCGTAGGTTTTCCACAGCCCCCAGCTGCTCCCAAACGATGCGAACGTAAGCACGGTGAACGTCAGCAGGACGACTGTGACAGCCGTCAGCAGCGTCCGCAATGGCCTGCGACGCATGGTCGAAATGCCCATGTTTACCGCGGCCATCATCGTGCTCAGACGCGAAACGTCGGCGCTGTGCACCGTGGTGGCCAGCCCCTGCATCTTTTTAACTTCCGTCTGGAGTTTCCGCATCATTATGAAAATGACCAGCGAACTCAGCAGGATGATGGTAAAGGCGAGGAAGATGATAATCGGCGTCGATGCGATCCGGAACGCGGGGTTGATCATGTACAGAATCGCGAAAGTCGCCAGGAAAAATACGGTGAACCAGCCTATCTGGCGGTATATGTGTGGGGTTCCGATAAGCAGCCGCTCCAGTGCGTACGCGAACGGCATCGCCATCAGCAGGAGGAGCACGACGGCTGTCACAAGGTCGTTCAGCACGCCGACCAGCGGAGTGTAAGGGCGTTTCGCGTAGGCGGCCGATGCGCTCAGATCGCCGGCATATTTATCAAGCGAAACAACGGTTGCTTCCGCCGGCTGGGTTGTCGCGGAGCCTTCGGCGGTTTCCGCGGCCGAGGCGCCTTCGACCATCAGGCGGTGAATCAGCTCGGCGTCTTCATACAGCTCTTTACTCTTGCTGTTGAGCACTTCGAGAGAATCCTGATTGATGTGATTCTCCCGCAGCGTGTTGAGGCGATATTCGTTGAGAATTCTCTGGTCGCGAGCGGTTATCTCCACGCTTACGAGCTGCTCGAACGGATTTTCGAGGCTTAATCCGACGCCCTGGTACTCTTCCTTGTCGGGCTTGTTATTGAGAGCGACGATGCCGGCCCTGTTGAACAATTTCATGCCGCGTGCGTTATAGGGGGCGTAAAGCGTCATGATATTGTCCATCTCGCACAGCAGGTGGTTGTCCTTGCGGAACTCCGAGGTGGAAGCCGCACGCATCGCGATTGTTTTTGCGGACGTTTGATCGAATCCATATCCGACAAGCGTTTTGAACCGGGTCTTGAAGAGGTTTACTGCGGACAGATTCATCGTTTTGGTGGTTATGGCGCTGTCTTCGGCGGATACATACTGGATGATGCCGCGGCTGGGCGTTCCGTCGGCGGGTTCGTCGAATTTTGCGGCAAACAGCAGCGGCATGGCATAGTTGGCCGCATGAAGCGGGCCGGCCTCGAATATGCCGTAAGTGTTGGTCTTGACTATGACGGGGAACACGAAGCCCGGCGGCGTTTTCTCGATTTTGCCGAGGTCCCACGGCTTTATCGCAGACTTCAATACGATAGCCACTATGGCGTCGGGCACGGGCCTGTCCGCCATCGCCATGCCGGCGCCGGCTCGGGTTACGGCCGGGCCTCTGCTCTTATCCGCCTGCCATTGCATCTCGTCGAATCTGGCGGTGTTCTGATAACTGCCCGGATTGAATGCGTCGCTGTCTGCGAAAACCCTGATGAACTTTTGAATATCGTCGGCCTGGGCTTCTATGACGCCCGCATCGAGATTCGCCGTCGTGTCGCAGGGCAGTCCCTGTTTGCCAAGCGGGTCGAGAACCGTCATTGCCGACAGGTTGGGTATTGCGAACAGGCGCGCCGCCGCGCCGCTGTCGACATACAGGCCGGGAGCGTACAGCCTTATTTCCGAGGAAGGCGCCAAAGCCGGATTTTCGTCGAACAGCCTGAAACTGCCCGGCGACGATTCATAAATGCTGCGGATAGTCTTGAACGTACTGCTGTAGATGCCGGCTCTGTCGTTGCCGATCGGTTCGGTGTCGTCGCCGTGTATGAAGCTCCATCGCCTGCGGGCGTCGCTGAGGTTGATGCTGATATGCATGACGATGGACTGTTTTTCGTCGCCGATTGCGTCCCGAAGCATCCTGGCCTGCTCGGCAAATTTCGTCAGTCGGTCGAGTTCGGTTACGCGATTGGCGAGCAATCGGCGGGTGTCTTCGACAAGCATCTCGTAATGCTCGCGATTCGACTCCGAAATATTGCCGCCTCGAAGGGCGCCTTCGAGCCTGTTCCATGCCGTGTCGGCGGCGTTCAGTTTTTTTTCGGCTGCAGCCAGGTCTTCCAGCTGCCTGTCCATTTCTGCAATCTGCTGCCGGACCTGCTCGCCCCTGACGGCGTCGCCGTTTTTCTCCAGCTCTTCAAGTTTTTGGATGAGATGCCGCTTCTCGGTGTGTATGTCCCTCAGCCTGTTTCGCAGGGGGCGGAGTTCTTCGAGGGCGTCGCCGCTGCGATTGCGGGCTTCCTGCGCCAGCAGCCTGATGGCTTCGTTATGGTATTTCATGCTGCGGACGCTGCCGCTGAACAGGTCCCTGCTTTCCATTATTTTGAGGACCTGTTCAATGAATTTTCGCTCTTTGCCGAAGTTATCCAGCCGATCTTCAATCCGCTTGTACTCGGTGGTGCATTTTTCCCGCCCGAGTGCTCCGTAAAACGCCCGGGCGCCGAGATGGTTGCTGCACTGGCCGTCGAAGAAGCAGATTATTACGTTGCGTTTCGGCGGATTCTTTTTGAAGTATTCCGCCATCTTCAGCAGGGCGGCACAGTTGGCTGCGTCCCGCGCGCCTGGCGAAAGCTGGGGAACTTCGGAGAGGCTGTCGAGCGGGGCAGCCAGCAGGATATCCTGCGGCAGGGTGTCGCTGCTGATTTTAGGCGACGTGCCGGGCAGGACGGCGATGACATTCCGCCCGACAAGCTCACGCCACCGGCAGGCGGCGAAAAGTTTTATCTGCTGCGGGCGGGTCTTAAGTTCGAGCTTTTCCGCCAGCTCCTTCGGCACGAAGAACCGCGGCAGATTGGCCGGCACGTTCACGTGGTGATACGGCTTGGCGTCGGTCTCGTCGCCTCCGACAAAAATGACCGCGCTGGCGCCGAAAGCGAACGCGTTCAGCCAGTTCTTGCCGCAGTCGAAGTCAATGACGACGATTTTGCCCTTCGGCAGCTGCCTGCCGTAATCGCTCATCTCGCCCTTGCCGACATAGAGGGTTTCGCCGACCAGACCCTCTGCCGGCGTCACGGATGCCTGAAGAATATTCGGCCTCATCGGCAGGATGTCGTATTTTTCGCCGTTGACCTCGATGCGGCATTCTGTGCAGACCGGCTGGATTACCGGGAACTCCTGCATGAAGATTTTTTCGATGCCCATCTCCCGCAGGCGTTTTTCGACATACCTGCCGGCGGCCAGGCTGCCGTCCTCATAGCCGGCGAGTCGGTGGGGCGATTTCGTCAGTTCAGCGAGGTCTTTTCTGAACTGGGCCGACTGTCCGACCGCCTGCTGCATCAGGGCGGCCGGCACTGCGATACAGGCAAGAAGGGCGACGATGAATTTTCGCTTCACGCTACTCATTCTCCTCGCCTCCTATGGCGCCCGTCTCGACGGTGACTTCCGACCTGTCGGCTATCCGGTCGACCTGCCCGTCGCGAATCCACAGAATACGGTCGGCAATGTTTATGAGCCGGTGGTCGTGAGTCGCGCAGATGATTGTTATGCCTCGTTCGGTATTGAGCTTTTTCAGTATGGCGTGGATTTCCGCGCCGGTCCGCAGGTCAAGGTTGCCGGTCGGCTCGTCGCACAGGAGAATCGCAGGCAGGTTCGCCATGGACCGCGCGATGGCGACGCGCTGCTGCTGGCCGCCAGACATTTCGATGGGCTTGTGGAACCATCTGTCGGCCAGGCCTACCATGTCGAGCAGTTCCATGCCCCTGTCGCGGGCCTCGTCGGGGGCGACTCCGGCGAACGCCATTGGGACGGTGACGTTTTCAAGGGCGGTCATGTACTGCACGAGGTTGTATGTCTGGAAGATGTAGCCGATTTTCTGGCACCGCAGGAACGCAAGTTCGACGGCTGTAAGCTGGGCGACGTCGACTTCGTCGATGAACACCCTCCCGGCCGTCGGAGAGTCCAGCCCGCCTATCATGTTAAAGAACGTGCTTTTGCCCGAGCCGGACGGCCCAAGTATGCAGATGAACTCGCTGCGGTATATTTCCATGTCTATGCCGCGGAGCGCCTCGGTTATGACCTCGCCCATCTGGTAGCTTTTCCTCAGCCCCAGCGTTCGTATGATGACCGGCCTGTCAGCCTGTCGCTGGTCATGCAGAGCCTGTGTTTTTTGTATCTGTGAACTCATCGGATTATTCGATTCTCATTGCTTCCATAGGCGCCAGTCTCGCCGCGACCCAGGCCGGATAAACCGCAGCCAGCGCCGACATCAATATTCCGACGCCGATGCACCCGGATGCCGTTACACCAAGCTCGCCGAAGGGGAGGTTTTCCATGGCGATCCATCCGTAGTTCGCCCATGCTCGCAGCACGCCGAGCAGAAGCCCGATTACCGCACCGATTATTCCGCCGGCTGTGCCCTGTATGCATGACTCCATGATGAAGTTGACCATGATGAAACCGTCGGTCGCGCCGAGGCACTTCATGGTGGCGATTTCGCGGAACCGCTCGGTTACGCTCATGAGCATGGCGTTGGCGATGCCGACGATGCAGACCATCAGGCTGACCACCAGAAGCGATATCGTTCTCGGCGAGAAGCCCATGAATCCCTTCTGTCCGGCGGCTTCGGATACGCTTGCTTCAACCTCGGACAACTCGGATTCCTCAAGCATGTTTTTAGCCGCGCTGGTTATGCGGTCGGCGGTCATGCCGAGCGGCGCGATGCGCGTCGAGACGAGATCGCCGTTGTATCCCGCTATCTGGTCGAGAAGCCACTGGCCATCAGTCGCCAGTTCCTCGAAAAATATCTTCACGGCGACTTCTTCCGCTTTTATGTCCGGGTGCTTTGCAGTCAGGGATTTCCTGATTCTGTCTATGTCGGCGAATTTGGCAAGTTCTTCGGACTGACTGGTGTTTTTGCCGTCCAGATATTCCCTGGCGACCTTTTTTATCTCAGCGGCGTTCAATGCCGGCGGCGTCAAGGTGTTCTTTTTGACGGATTCGTTGTTTTCTTCGATAAGCTCCAGCAGCCATTTTGCGCCTTCTGTAGAGCTGAGACTTTCGAACAGCATTTGTGAATTGACGTCGGTTACAAGGGCTTCGTTTTTGGCGGCGAGCCGTTGTGAAATTTTCTGGATCTTCAATAGCTTGGCGAGCGTTTCCGCGTCGAGGCTTAATTGCGCCTGTTTTGCGACGGCTGACAGTTGTTTTTTCGGCAGCCGGTATCCGAGTGCGTTCAGGCCGACCAGCAGGTTCTCATCCCCTTCGGCAAGGGCGGCCTTGACGGATTTGCCATTGAGCAGCGTGCGAACTTTGGCTATGGCGGCTTTATGGCCGGCGAATATCCGCTCGCGAAGAGGTTTTGTTTCCGCCCATTTTTCCACGAACGATTTTACATCGTCAGGTCCGTCAGGCAGCTTGCTCTGCAGGCCGAACTTGCGGATGCCGGAGATGAACTGCTCGAAGTTCTCCGGATTTTCGAGATACGGGAATATGTCGGCGCCGCGCGCCCGCCCCAGAATGACGCCTTTCTGGCCCTCGGTCAGTTCGTCGGCGAAGTCGAGATAACTCAATTGCATTTCGGCTGTTTTTTTCAGTTCGGCAAGCTGCTCATTGCTCAGTTCGCCCCATGCGGAGAATTCCTGCCATGTTTCATCGCCGGGTTTGGCGGCGTTCAACTCGCGGATTAGCTGCGATTCGGTGAGCGGCATGGAAAGCCGGCTGGTCCAGTGCAGCAGCATCCGGCGGGGGGCGGTCTGGACATTCACCGCCCTGGCCACGCTGCGGGCGATGAAGCTTTCCGTCAGCATGGTGACGAGGAACGCCACGGCCAGTGCTATTATCGCCACCGTTATCGCGGCGCGGAACAGGCGGAACCTGATGCCGCTGAGCACCAGGTCCACGCATTTGCCCAGACCGAGGCGAACCTGTTGTTTGACTTCCAGGGGCTTCATTCGGTATCGCCTTCCATGCCGACGATTGCGACCATGCCGCGCTGAACCAGCTGACGCATGAATTGCGTCACCGCAAGCTGCGCCTCGCGAAACGACAGCTTGTGCTCGGCTGCGAACCTGTCAATTACCGACTCGATATTGCGGCGCCCGTCGCAGAGGTCGAGAACTCGAAGGCCGACTTTATCCAGTTCCACCCGGCGGTGCGACGAGAACGGGATTATCCAGCTGAGCGGGGGAACCAGATAGCGGGGTTTGCGCATCGGAATCGAAACAAGTGCCGTTCCGTTGCGCCGCCGTTCAATCCGCATCGCCTGGTTGACGTACGGCACTGCCGGGAGGAACTTCGCCGCGGGTACGTCGGCCGTTTTAGGAGGCTTGGTTGCATTCATGCGATTGCCTCCATCGCGGCTGTGACCGGGCTGCAGCACCTGACGCGGAATTCGTCAGGCAGCTCGATATGCTCCTGCCTCGATGCCTGCGTTATCCATGTGTGGTATATGCGGTTCTCACTCGGACAATGCCATGCGACATCCGTCCTCAGCTGACGTCGCCACCGCATTGCCGAAAGCGCGTTTATACGCCTGCGGCTCTGGATTTTCTGGGCGGAGTGTGTGTTTATCGTAATCGGCTCCTGGTGGTTTGCTTCAAAACCGTCAGGCAGTTCCTCGGCAAGCCAGTCGCGCAGCGGCGATTCCAGCCAGTATTCCGGCATTGCAAGCTGCTCGACGCCAAGCTGCGGACCTCGCTTGTCGGACGATTTGAACTCCCAGCGAATCCTGCCGACCTTGGCGCTGACGCCGCTGAGTTCAAAGCCGACCGGGGCGGTAACGGCCAATCCCATGGCTTGCCACAGCGAACTGACTTCCTGCTCGTGGAAACAGACCGAAGACAGTATGGCGTTTTCCACAGATTTGTCGCGGCGATCTGGCCAGATAATCGTCGCCTCTACCAGCAGCCGCTGGGTTTCCAGGAATTTCCCGGCGTGTACAACCTGGCCGTTCTCGGAGGTTCTCATAACGCACTGCCACTGTGCGGTAGAGAACGGCTCGACCTTGATTTTCTGTTTTTCTTCCTGCTGGCGGTATTTGTCCAGCATCAGCTTGAGGTTGGGGCGATAGTCGAGCTTCATCCAGCGGATATCGAGCCTCTGGTAGCGGCGGTCTGCAAACGTAAGTCGTCCCGGCTCGCCGGGGCCGCACAGCACCGCAAGCTCCCAGTCGGCCGGGTGGCTCAGTTCAAGCCCCCTCCAGCATGTCTTCGAGAAAACGGTCGCCATGGGCTTTAAAGTACAAAGTTCAATGTTTGAAAATGCTAATAAGCGTAAAAATATGAGGTTCGCTATTATAGGCCGAGTACCTCTAATGTAAACAGCTCCGGGCGGTGTAAGGTTCGCTCTGGAGCAAAATAAAGCTTATCGAGCAACGCAGGCCGGATATGTAGAAACTAACTGCAGCCGGCCGGGGCAAGATTATTGAATAAATCCTCTTGTTTGTTTCACAAACGGCCTGTAGAGTGGCCGATTCGCTACCGCAGATGGCTATGGCTGCAGTTTGCGCATCCGCGGGCGAAAACGGCGCCCGAGCCGCCAGGGGTTCGGGAGTATCGCCGAGGCGGCGCCCCGGCCGTTGGGGTCGAGGACCTTACCGCCTGTTGAAAGGTAACAGTGAATTAAGCACAGGTAAAAAATGGTAGATTACAATTTAATTCAATCACTGGGGATATCTGAAGAAGAACTCGAGAAACAGCTGGCCGAGGCCCTCGGCGAAAATGTCACCGCCGAGACGATGGAAAAAATCATCACCGATGAAAGCACACATCAGCCCGGCAGCATCATGACCGGCCGTGTCGTGAACATTATCGGCGACGATGTTGTTATCGAAGTCGGCCTCAAGAGCGAAGGCTCAGTGTCGCTTAGCGAATTCGACGATGCGACGAAAATCAAGCCGGGCATGGCGGTCGAAGTTCTGCTCGAAGCGGTCGAGTCCGACAGCGGGCTTGTCGTTCTTTCGAAGCGCAAAGCAGACCGCATCCGAGGCTGGGAACGCATTCTCGAAAACAACAAGGAAGGCGATATCGTCAAGGGCCGCGTGACCCGCAAGATCAAGGGCGGCCTGCTTGTGGATATTTCGGTTCCGGCGTTCCTGCCCGCCAGCCAGGTCGACATCCGTCGCCCGGGCGACATCGGCGAGTACATCGGGCAGGAAATCGAAGCCAAGATTCTCAAGATCGACAAGGACCGCCGCAATATCGTCATTTCGCGGCGCAAGCTTATCGAAGAGCAGCGAGCGACTGCCAAGGACAGGCTGATGAACGAAATCGCGGAAGGCCAGATCCGCAAGGGCGTGGTCAAGAATCTTGCCGATTTCGGTGCGTTCATCGACCTTGGCGGCCTGGACGGTCTGCTGCACATCACCGACATGAGCTGGGGCAGAATCAGCCATCCGTCGGAAATGCTCAAGATCGACCAGGAAGTCGAAGTCGTCATCCTGAGCGTGGACCGCGAGAAAGAGAAAATCGCACTGGGCCTCAAGCAGAAGACGCCCAATCCGTGGGAAGGGGTCGCGGAAAAATTCCCGATCGGGTCCCATATTCGCGGCAAGGTGGTCAACATCATGTCCTACGGCGCGTTCGTGGAGCTGGAAGCGGGCCTCGAAGGTCTGGTCCACATCTCCGAGATGAGCTGGACCCGCCGCATCAATCATCCGTCCGAGATGGTCAGCGAAGGCCAGGAAATCGAAGTCGTTGTTCTCGACGTCGATCCGGAAAAGCAGGAAATCTCGCTCGGCATGAAGCAGGTCGAGGTCAACCCCTGGACGCTCGTCAAGGAAAAGTATCCTCCGGGAACGGTTATCACCGGTATTGTCCGCAACATGACCAACTACGGCGCATTCGTCGAGATCGAAGAAGGCATCGACGGCCTGCTGCACGTTTCGGACCTGTCGTGGACCCGCAAGGTCGGCCATCCCGCCGAGATGCTCAAGAAGGGCGAGCAGGTGCAGTGCGTGGTTCTTGCCGTGGACGAAGAAAAGATGCGCGTGGCCCTGGGCCTCAAGCAGCTTACCGAGGACCCTTGGCTGCGTCAGATTCCCGAGCATTACCTGCCGGGTCAGATCGTTCACGGAAAAGTCACGAAGATCACCAACTTCGGCGTGTTCGTCGAGCTGGAAGAGGACCTTGAAGGCCTGCTGCACGTTTCGGAACTCTCCGACCAGAAGGTCGAGAATCCGCAGGACGTGGTCAATGTCGGTGACGATATCGAGGTCAAGATTCTTCGCGTGGACGTCGAGGACCGCAAAATCGGCCTGAGCCTCAAGCGGGCGCAGTGGGCGGCTGAAGAAGGCGCCGACGAGAGCACCCCCGATATCAGCGCTCGCCGCGGCGGCCTGGCCAGCGACGGCGGCATGCTTGGCGACCTGGACCCGAACATCATCAAGTCCGTCAAGCGCGAGCCGGAACGTCCCAAGCGCAACGTCAGCAGCGAAATAGACTCCAACACCGCTGACCAGATTGCGATGGACGCCCTCAAAGACGAGGACAAGAAAGAATAGTTTTTAACTCCTAATCAGGTGGTTAAGCGAGGCGGCCTTCCAGGGCCGCCTCGTTGTATCAAGTTATTGCATGGCAACCTGGGAAGGCCGCCATGCAAAGGTGCAAATAACAATAGACAGCGCGGTCGTCCCCTCAGGGCGGCCGCGTCTCGTTTTATCCGGACGCAATTCTTGAACTCTTAAGGCGTTACTTACTTAAGTCCTCCCCGCAGCTTACCGAAATATTCCACGGAGTTGAACTGTGTCTGAGCTGGAAGAGACTGCAGGAAAGGACAACAAAGTGAGGACATCATCTAAGACGGGTATTGACTGGTATTTGCAGCGAATCAAATCCACGCCGCTGCTTACTTCCGAACAGGAAAAGCAGCTTGCCCGCCGGGTTCGGGAACATTCTGACATAACCGCACGGGAGCAGATGATAGCAGCCAATCTCCGGCTGGTCATAAAGATAGCCAAAGACTACTCCAATCGCGGCATGACGCTGGGTGACCTGGTGGCCGAGGGCAACCTGGGCCTGATGCGCGCCGTAGAAGAGTTCGACCCGGATGCGGGCGTGCGTTTCAGCACGTATGCCTCGTGGTGGATAAAGCAGTCCATAAAACGCGCCATTATAAACGCAGGTCAGCCGGTTCACATTCCGGCGTATCTTTCCAAGCTCATCGCCAAGTGGCGGAATGTTTCCCGCCAGCTGGAGGCGAAATTCGGAAGGCCCCCGACAATCGACGAAATGGCCGAGGCGCTGAACATCAGCCGCAAGAAGGCAGACATCGTTCAGGAAGGGCTTCGCGCAGTTAACGCTCCGTCGCAGATGGGAGGCGAGGCATCCCAGTCCATGGACGAGATGATTGCCGACGAGGAAGGCATCAGCCCGGACCAGTCAATGCTTGATGAGTCCAACGCTCCGATCGTCAGTTCGCTTCTGAAACACCTTGATGATCGCGAACGAAAAATTATCGAGATGCGGTTCGGCCTGGACGGCTACGAAGGGCCGCAGCGGACCTACAAGGAAATTGGCAAAACAATAGGACTGACGCGGGAGCGAGTTCGTCAGATTGAAAGAATCGCACTGGCCAAGCTCAATAAAATGGCCGAAGATTTACTATAACAGGTCAGTAGTATACGAGCCGCGAGTGTAAACGAGCGGTCATTTCATGCCGGACATACGGCGACCGCTCCTTCACAATCTCGGCTCGTTTCGCGCACCTGGATATGTAAGACATTACTGAGGTTCGGATTATCTCTGGACGTTCCTGACGCACACAGATAGACTCTTTCCACCGTTAACCCAGGAGCGAAAGGGTCTTTTAATGAAAATATACCTGGACTCATTCATTCGCAGCGTTCCGGATTTTCCGAAAAAGGGGATCGTGTTCAAGGACATCACCCCGCTGCTGGCCGACAAGGATGCGCTTGTTGCTGCGGCCGACCAGCTAGCCGAGCCTTACAAGGGCAAGGGCGTTAAGATTGTCGCCGGCGTCGAAAGCCGCGGCTTCATTCTCGGCCCGATGGTTGCGGAGAGACTTGGCGCGGGCTTTGTGCTTATCCGCAAGCCGGGCAAGCTGCCCGCGGCGACCATCAGCGAAAGCTACGAACTGGAATACGGCACGGATACGATCGAGATTCATGCCGATGCCGTCAAGCCTGGCCAGAAGGTGCTCATGATTGACGACCTGCTTGCCACCGGCGGAACGATGGCAGCCGCGTGCAGGCTCATTGAAAAGCTCGGCGGCAGTATCGTCGGCGTGGCGTTTCTCATCGAGCTTTGCTTTCTGAACGGCCGGGGAAAACTTTCCGATTACGGCGTACACAGCCTTATCAAAATTGCGGAAGAATTTGATGGATCAACCGCAAAGAAATACAAGGTTCATCGCGTTTCCGCGAAGCCGCCGCTGACCGGCGACGTAGCCGGCACGGTCTGGCAGAACGCCGAGGTCGCAAAGATCAGCGAGTTCCCGTGGTATAAATCCGGCGACAGGCAGGGCACTGAAGTTCGTGTGCTGTACGACAAAAAAGCGATATATCTGCAGTTCATCTGCGAAGACAAGCACATTTCATCTGCGGTCACCGAGCTTAACGGCCTGGTTTGCGTGGACAGCTGCGTGGAATTTTTCGCCTCGCCGCACCCCGGAAAGCTGGACTACTTCAACTTTGAAGCCAACTGCTGCGGAGTCGTTCATTTCGGTTACGGACCCATACCGAAGGTTCGCAACCTGATTACGCCTGAACTGGCATCGAAGATTCAGATAGCGACTTCAATTAACACTCCGACGAAGGAAGAGTCGCCTGATGACAATGGCTGGTGGCTCGCCGTCGCTATTCCGTTCGATGTGCTCCGCGAGTTTACCGGCCTGGCGGAGGCGCCGAAGGCGGGCACTGTATGGCGTGGAAATTTCTATCGCTGCGGCGGCAAGACAGACGACCAGTTCGCCTGCTGGAGCCCCGTGGTTTACGAGCGGCCTAATTTCCACGCACCCGACCAGTTCGGCGAGTTGTTGTTCGATTAGATCAGCCCGCCCACAGCGATGCTATGAAGGCGTTGACGTAGAGAATCTGCATTGCCAGCATGACAGCCACTATGCACGAGGCGATTACACGCCGCCGCGTGGTGGTTATCCAGCCGGCCGCCAGCAGGAACACCGGAAGCGATGCAACCAGAAAACGTCCCAAGGGTCCCATCATGCCGCCGCCCGGCTCCTGAAGATACGCCAGCAGGAAGATCAGAATAGGCATAAGGAATGTTTCACGCCGTATTTTTCCCGGCCGCACCAGGCCGAATACACTGATTGCGATTACACTCAGTATGCACAAGCCGTTCCATGCTCTCGGCAGCAGGAGCTTGGGATATTCCGCGCGGACAACGTACTGGATGGGCTTGTAGGCGGCGTCCCACAGTCGGTAAAGGGTGATGGTTTTTATCGCCGCGTATGGAGTCGACTTGGGCGGCCAATGCGTGTGCTGGGCTTGCAGATAAATGTCAGCGCTGCCGTACGTGTGCCAGAGATATGCCTCGTATGCGATTATGCCGCCTGCGGAAATCAGGATGACCAGGCCGACGGCGGCCAGCCGTTTCGCCATCGGTGTCGAACGGTAGTATGCCAGCGCCCTCAGCCCAATGACCGGTATAAGTACGACCCCGGTCGGCCGGGCGGCCGTGGCGAATGCCGCGGCGACGGCGGCGGCAAATATCCGGTCTTTCTGGAGCAGCCAGAGGAATATCGCCACCAGCATGAAGAACATGCCCTCCGTATAACCCGCCGACAGGAACATCGAAGACGGATATGCTCCGGCCAGCAGAACGCACCAGAAGGCCGTCTCATCGTCGAAAACCCGCCTCGCCCAGAGGAACAGGAATACCGCGCCGATGACGGCTGCGACATTCGAGACAAGCACCATCGCTATGTCACGTTCGATAAACGGCGTCAGGCATCGGACGGTCAGCGGGTAAAGCGGGAAAAATGCTATGTGCGGCGGAACGTCGACGTCAGTGGGATAGCCTGGGTCGATAATCTCACGATAATAGCCGCTGTCCCACCGGAGCATCTTGACATCCGGGTGATAGACTTTCTGCTGCTGTGCCGAGGCCGGGTCGTAAAGCACCTCCGCCGCGCCGAGCACAAGCAGGCGGATTAATATGAACGCTGCGACGGCAGGGATGAGTCCCGGCGAGCCGAGATTGCGGCGGGGCGGCTGACTGTCGTCGAGGCGATCGCTCATTTGCCGGCCTTTCGCCGCTGCGGCGGTACGTCCGAGCCGTAATACACCTCTACGGGCACATCCCCGACGGCGGACCGGACGGTTTCGGCTATCGTGTCGAGTTCTGCGTCCGGCAGGTATGAAACGTTGCTTTCGGCCGGCGAGCGGGCGATTGTGTGAATCTGGATGAGCTTTATTCGCCCGGCTCGGAGAATTTCTTGCAGCCGGTTGCAGTATGCCGATATCTCGGCCGGCGCCGGCGCCTTGCCGTCGTGCCGGAAAAACAGCGTCTGGATAATCACCGGCATTTCTGCGGCGACGAAGCCGATGTTCTCGATTATCCGCCTGAGCGTAATTCCCGGCTGGGGCCGGTGAATCCGCTGAAAGGCCTCTTCCGTGCCGGCGTCCAGCTTGGCCCATATCTCGCCGTTGGATGCGTCGAGAATAGGCAGCGCCCGCTTGAACTGCTCGCTCTGCAGTTGCGTCGCATTGGTTATAACGACCAGTTTTACGTCCTTACAGCCGCAGTCGAGCCGTGCCCTGGCGGCCGTCGCCACGGCCTTGTCGAAATCTTTCAGACAGGTCGGCTCGCCGTCGCCGCTGAATGCGATATCGTTGATGCGGCGAAGTTCCTTCGGTGTGGCGGAGAACCTGGGTTCCGCCCACAGCCTGCCGGAGACGGCCTCCTCAAGTGCAAGGTGCAGTTCGTCGTGCAGCATCTCTATATGCACATCATGCAGCCCGCGGCTCGTCGAGCGGTCAATCTGGCAGTATACGCAGGAGAAATTGCACGCCTTGTCCGGGTTGAGGTTTACGCCGATGCTCAGACCCTTGCTGCGCCTCGATATCACCGGGTAGACGTACATACAATGCCGCCACTGGCGGCGGTGATCGCCTGTAACTTCCGGCCGACTGTGTTTTTCGGAATTACTCATTTTCGCCATTGTAAATTCAAAGCCTGCCAAAAATGAAGAGATTACTACTTCCGTCCCGGCCTTTTACGGCTTTGGGCGGGTTATGATTGGGTAGCGACAGAATCCCCGCCTTCGGGTATGATGTAGCGATAAGCCCGTTGCGGCGGCGATGAGATCGGCCGGCGGGCGGAACAGACAGGAGCAAAATGATGTATCGTCCGGAAATCAAGGTAGTCGACTGCACCATTCGCGACGGCGGCTTGACCAACAATTCGCGTTTCACGCAGGAAACGGTTCGCGCCGTCTATAAGGCGGCCTGCGAGTCGGGCGTCGATTATGTCGAACTCGGCTATCGAAACAGCAAGGACATGTTCGACCCGAACGAGTACGGCCCGTGGCGGTTTTGCGACGAGGAACAGCTCGGCCCGGTCACCGACGGCATAGATCCGCGCAACACCAAGCTCGCGGTGATGATGGACTCTCACAAGTCCAGCGCCGACGACCTCATTCCGTGCAAAGACTCGGTTATCGACATGATTCGCGTGGCCACCTATGTAAAGGACACAGACAAGGCGATTAAAATCGCCAAGGCCGCCGACCAGCTCGGCTATGAGACCACCATCAACATCATGGCCATCTCGAAAGAGGGAGGGCCGTCGCTTGACGAGGCCCTCCAGCAGTTCGAGGAGGAAACGAACGCGCTGGCCGTCTACGTCGTGGACAGCTTCGGCGCGCTCTACAGCGAGGAAGTGCACTACCTTGTCGAACGCTACAAGATGTTCCTGAAAACCAAGGAAGTCGGCGTGCACATGCACAACAACCAGCAGCTCGCCTTCGCCAACACGATCGAGGGCATCATCAAGGGCGCGAACTTCCTCGACGGCACGATGAACGGCCTGGGCCGCGGCGCAGGCAACTGCCCGACCGAACTGCTGCTTGGTTTCCTGAAAAACCCGAAGTTCAACCTGCTGCCGGTCCTGGAAGTCGTCGGCAAATATATCCTCCCGATGGCCAAGGAAATCGACTGGGGCTTCCACGTGCCTTACATGCTCACCGGCATAAGGAACATGCATCCGCAGACGGCAATCGAGTGGATGACCAGCGACCGCAAGGATGACCTTGCCGGCTTCTACAAAAAGCTCGAAATCGAATTTGAGTAAATTCCGGTAAACCCAGAGCGAAGTTTCGGCACAGACGGAATCCATTCCACATCGCAGGAGACACGACAGTGATTGACAAGCCGTTGACCAGGGAAGAGGTCATATCCGTTATCGAAGGGCGAGGCCGAGCCAGGCGGGTTCCGCTCTGGATACACATGTGGGTCCACACGGACGCATTCGGCGACCGCAAGCAGGCTGTTTGCGACATTCTCGACCGCTATCCGCAGGACGTGCAGGTCGATTACATCAATACGCCATGGGAGTACAACGCCCCGGAGGACTATCCGTCGTATCAGTACGCATTAAGGGGCGCCACGGCCGATAAAGGCGCTGCGCTTGACTCCAAGGTTGTCATACCTGACTGGGGCATGCTGGACGATATTATCGCCGACTTTCCCGACCCGGAATTTCCACGCCTGTTCAACAAACCGCTTGCCGACGACGGCAGGTATCGCATCGGCGTATGGTGGTTCTGGATGTTCGAGCGGTTCTGGTCGCTTCGCGGCATGACGAACGCCCTGATGGATTTTTACACCAATCCGAAGGAAGTGCATCGCCTGTTCCGGGCCATGACCGATTTTTACCTCCGCGTCGTCGAGCGAGCGCATGCGGAGCGGCAGCTTGACGGAATATTCACAAGCGACGACATCGGAACGCAGACGGGGCCGTTTTTCTCGCCGCAGATATTTGACGAATTTTTCGCGCCGTATTACCGCGAAGTGATAGAAAAGGCGCATTCGCTCGGAATGCATGTGTGGCTGCATTCATGCGGCAACATCAGGCCGTTCCTGCCGAAGTTCGCCGACCTGGGCCTGGACGTGATCCACCCGATACAGAAATACACCATGGACGAGAAGGAAGTGGCCGCCAGCCTCGGCGACAGAATAACTTTCTACGCCGGCTTCGACGTGCAGCAGACCATTCCGTGGGGCACACCGGACGACGTCCGCAGGGAAGTGCGGTTCATGATTGATACTTACCAGCGGCCGGAAGGGCGGCTGGTGCTCGGCGTCGGCAACGGCATCAACGAAGACTGCCCGGTCGAAAGCCTCGATGCGCTGTTCAGCGAAGCGATAAATTACGGGCGGGAGTAAGAACGCCAATTTGTGTTTGAATTGTGCTTAAAACAAAAAGCCCACGGCAGGCTTGTCGTGGGCTTTTGTGCTTTTCTGTATAATTCGTGGACCTTCTTAATTCTCTTTCTTCTGAATTTTCGCCCATGTGTCTTTGAGCGTCACTGTGCGGTTGAAGATTTTTTTATCGGCGGTCGAATCCTTGTCAGCGCAGAAGTACCCGATCCGTTCGAACTGGAACCTGTCCAGCGGTTTTGCATCGGCCAGTGATGGCTCGACGCGGGCGTCGGAGATTACCTCGAGTGATTTGGGGTTAAGCCCGGCTGTCCAGTCTTTGCCTTCCGGCACGTCGTAGGGGTCGTCGTTAGCGAAGAGGTGGTCGTAAAGCCTGACCTTCGCCTGAAGCGACTGCTCAGCCGGCACCCAGTGAATCGTGCTTTTGACCTTTCGGCCGTCCGGTGCATCGCCGCCGCGGGTCGCCGGGTCGTATGTACAGTGAATTTCCGTTATCTCGCCGGCTGCATCTTTCACGACATCGGTGCAGGTGACGAAGTAAGCATACCGCAGTCGCACTTCGCGGCCGGGGGCGAGGCGGAAGAATTTCTTCGGCGGGTCTTCCATGAAGTCTTCCCGCTCGATGTACAAAACCTTGCCGAACGGCACCTTTCGCGTGCCGGCGGCGGGGTCTTCGGGGTTGTTGACGGCGTCAATCTCTTCAACCCGGCCTTCGGGATAGTTTGTTATCACGACCTTCAGCGGGCGCAGAACTGCCATCACGCGAGGCGATGTTTTGTTCAGGTGCTCTCGCAGGCAGTGCTCCAGCAGTGCGAAATCGACGGTGCTGTTGAACTTGTTGACGCCGATTTTCCTGCAGAATTCGCGGATGGCCTCCGGCGTGTAGCCGCGGCGGCGCAGGCCGGA
>CAZVYJ010000034.1:0-31376 GCA_964631565.1 uncultured Planctomycetaceae bacterium | reverse complement strand
ACGTTGGCCGCTCCGCCGGTGCGGGATTCCGAGCGAACCGCCCGCAGCACCGGCACGGGCGCTTCGGGGCTTATCCGCTCGGCGTCGCCGTATACGTAGCGGTCCAGCATGAAATCGCCGATAAGGGCGACCTTCGGCGAGGCAAAACCGTCCAGGATTTCTATGAGTCCTTCCATATCTTCATCTTCCCGCGGAATTCTAACCCTGCTGCAGGTTCAAAGCAATCAGGACCTAAGCGGACCTTTTTCCGGCGGCTGACATAATCAGTTTCGTCAGGCTGTCGGCGTCGGTTATCCCGATTTCAATCGCCAGTTTCCAGACCGGAAGCGGCAGGTCCGCAGCCGTAAGTTTGACGGCGTCTTTCTGTGTCGTGATGAATATTTCCGCTTCGCATGTTTCCGCAGCCCGCCGGAGCGAGTCGATGACCTGCGGCGTGTATCCAGTGTGGTCGTCGAAAGCCTGCGTGTTCACCAGCGATGTTCCGAGTTCGCCCAGCATACGGAAAAAATGTCCCGGGTTGCCCAGGCCGCAGAATGCGCAGGCCTTTCGGCCGCGGAGCGAGTCGAGCGGCAGGGCGGCGCCGTTTTCGTCGATGACGGCGACGGGGCGGTGGATCGCGGCATGTATCGATGCCTTTGGAGCGAGCGAGGCGAGTTTCTCGCGCAGGGCCGCCAGCTGCTGCGGCTCGACGGCGTCACTTCGCGTGATGACGACTGCCTCGGCGTCGCGCAGTGCGGCGGGCGGCTCCCGCAGCATGCCGCGCGGCAGGCAGTGGCCGAAGCCGAACGGCTCGGTCGCGTCGATGAGTACTATGTCCAGGTCGCGGCGAAGCCGGCGATGCTGGAAGCCGTCGTCCATCACGAGCACGTCGGCGCCTTGGCCGATTGCATCGCATGCGCCACGAAACCTGTCGGGATTTACTATTACCGGCGCGCCGGAGAGGACCTTCAGCAGTTCCGCTTCGTCGCTTTGGCCGTCGATGGCCCGGTAGCCTCGAGTGAGTATCGCGGGCGTTCTGCCGGCAGAACTCAGGCGGGCGACGACCCAGGCTACCATGGGCGTCTTGCCGGTCCCGCCGGTTGTGATGTTGCCGACGCATATGACCGGCACAGCTGCGGTGCGGCTCTTCAGCAGCCCGGCTCGATACGCCCAACGGCGCACGCGCACCGCTGCCGCGTAGGGCCAGCTTGCCGCAGCAAGGGCTGCCCGGAGAAGCGATGCGGCGGCGCCTTGCCGCCGGCCGCTCATTATGTCTCGCGCCTTCTGCTCGTCCATTGGTGGAAATGGTAACGTCAACGCATCCAAATAAAAAGCCCGTCCCCGGCGAACGGGTTTTTTTGAATTTGGAACCCATAATAGAAATGAACCACAGCCCATACGGGTCCCTTCGGGAAGTTTACGGAGAACACAGAGTAAATATATCAGCGACCTTTAAGCACTGTATTTTTTATTCGCTGTGCTCTCTGTGTCCTTTGTGGTTCTGACTGTTTCTTTTTGTCGGGTGCAGGCCTACATCGCAGCGATAATCGCGTCGGTCATCTCGGCCGTGCCGACGGCGGTCGGATCGTCGCGGTCGGGCTTCATGTCGTAGGTCACGTTTTTGCCTTCGGCGATTACCTTTGCCGTCGCACGTTCCAGCGTGTTGGCGGCCTCACGCTCGCCGAGATAGTCCAGCATCAGTTTGCCGGAAAGTATCAGGGCGGTCGGGTTGACCTTGTTCATGTTCTTGTACTTCGGCGCACTGCCGTGGGTCGCCTCGAAAACCGCGCCGCTGTTGCCGATGTTCGCGCCTGGCGCCACTCCAAGACCGCCGACCAGGCCGGCGCAGAGGTCCGAGAGTATGTCGCCGTACAGGTTCGGCAGCACGAGCACATCGTAAAGCTCCGGCTTCTGGACCAGCTGCATGCACATGTTGTCGATAAGCCGCTCTTCGAACTCGATGTCGGTGTATTCTTTTGCTATCTGCTCGCTGACGGCCTTGAACAGCCCGTCGCTGTGCTTGAGTATGTTGGCCTTGTGGACGGCGGTGACTTTCCTGCGGTTGTTCCGGCGTGCGTAATCAAACGCGAAGCGGACAATCCGCTCGGTGTTTTCGACGCTGATGGGCTTTATCGAAACGCCTGTGGTCTTAGCGCCGGTCTTGATTTTCCGGTCGGTGCACAGGCGGTTGATGTGGCCGATGATCTCGGCTGTCTCGCTTTTGCCTTTTTCAAACTCGACGCCGGCGTAGAGGTCTTCTGTGTTTTCTCGGACGATGACCAGGTCTATGTCCGTGTATCTGCTGCGCACGCCCTTGTAGCTCTTGCAGGGTCGCAGGCACGCGTACAGGTCGAGCGTCTGGCGGAGCAGGACGTTGACGCTGCGGAAGCCCGTGCCTATCGGCGTGGTGATGGGGGCCTTCAGCGTGGCGTCGGTGTTGCGGACCGATTCGATGGTGTCTTCCGGCATCGGCGTGCCGGCGGTTTCCATGATATCGATGCCGGCTTCCTTGATAGTCCATTCGATGCTGCCTGCGCCTTTGGTTTTCGCCAGTGCCGCGTCGATGGCGCGGCGTGCGGCCTCGGCGAGTTCCGGCCCGGTTCCGTCGCCTCTGATCAGTGTTACTGTGTGCTTTGACATGGTTCAAAAGGCCTTTCTTTGCTGCATTGCAGCATTTTCGTGAATATCGAGCAGGGGATAGTACCAAAATTAAGTTGTCTGCGGCAACCCTCGAACAATATTCCGGAAAATTTTGGAAAGTAGATAAGTGGGTGGAAAGTAGAACGCAGGAGAGCAACATCGACCAGATTGCAAACCAGGGTGCATTTTCTACTTTCTCCTGCTCCGGGCTGCCTCAGTGAGGCAGCTCGGGCGGCGAGGTCAATTTTATGATATGGGCGTGAACGGTGGGAAACAGTCTGGCGACCCGGGAAGGCCGCCAGACTGGGACGGATTTGCGACAGATTAAAAAGGCACGGCGGCCTTCCCAGGCCGCCGTGCCGTAAACATTTCGCTTTGCGAAGGCCGTGGTTATTTGCCGACTGTCACATTTGTCGACGTGTAGCTTGTGTTGCCGTACTCATCGGTAACACGGATTGTGATGCAGTGGTCGTCCGCTTTCAGATCGTCAATCTCGAAGGAGAACGGCTCGGAGTTCGAGTCGCATATTCCGTCGTCGGGCAACAGTGCTTCCCATTTTTCCTGGCTGTCTACCGAATACTGGATGGCTACGATTCGGCTGCCTGCGTCGGTGGCGGCGCCTTTGACCGAGACCTTTTTGCCGCTGACGGCGGCGACAAGCTGCTCCGTCGCCGGCTGCGTATTGTCCACTACAACCGGTTCGCTGACGCGTTCTGCAGACAGCGCGGACGTCGACGGGTTTGAAGGCGAGTCGCTGGCGGTGACGCGGATTTCGTATTTGCCGTCGCTGACGGTTCGCGTGTCCCACACGTACAGAGGCTGGCTGATTTTGTCAGCCAGCCTTATCCAAGTCTTCGTACCCATTTTGCGGTAATCGATATCGAATGCGAGACCGTCCTGGTTCGGATCGGCGGCTCCGATGTTTATGTGGCGGAACACCAGCGACGTGCCGACGGGGCGGTTGTCGCTGCCGACCGGCAGGGCGGCGACCTTTATGCCCGTGAAGGCCGGCGGAAGGTTGAATACCTGGTAGATTATCTTTACGCCCCTGACAGCCGGCGTCGCAGCACCGGCGCTTTTCAGCGTGAACCGGTACTGCAGGAACCTGCCGGACGGAACTGTGATTTTCGCGAACGCCTCGTCGGCGGGTATTTCGGCGGACCAGTCGCTCCATGTCTTGTCGTCAGGCTCGGCCACCATGCCGCTTCTGACGGCTACCGTGGCTGAGGCGCCCTGGAGCATTTCGGTGTCCACAAGCTGCATGGTTCCCCAGCGGGCTACCTGCGCTGCGTCGAGCGCCTTGGACGTGAACGTGCCCTCGACGGCGTAATTGGCGGAAAGTTTGCAGATGGAGCCGGCGTTGGCGGTGGCGAAGATGAGTTCGCCGTTGTGCTCGACCATGGCGGTAATCTGCTTGGCTTCGGTGTCGACGAGCTTGAAGTTTTCGTCGCCGTCGGCGCCGGCTTCATAAATCGCACCGCCGTTGCCTGTGCCGAGCAGCAGGCGGTCGCCTTTAAGCAGCATCGAGAGTATGGTCACCGGCTTGCGGAAGACGGTCTGCACCAGCCCGTTGGAATCGATGTGATACACTGCGTTGCCCTGTGCGTTCGACGGCGGAACCGGCGCGGGCGGGGTTTTCGCTCCAGGCGCTGGCGTTGGGGCCTTGGTGATAACTATCGTCTGCACCTTTTTGGCGGGCGGGGTAACAGACGGCTGCGGATTGTCGGGCTGGCTTGCCGGGTTTTCGGCGGCGGCCGGCGTGCCGGGCTGAGACGTCGGCGGCTGCGGCGGCGTCGGCTTGGGGGTGTGCCCGGTTTTCGAGTCGCCGTTCGGCGGCGTCTGGCCGTCGGAACTTGCCTTGGCGGCTTCCGACGTCGCGGCGTACATTCCGCCGTCGTCGTCGAGAACTATCGCGGCGACTTCCTTTTCCGGCGCGTCGAAGACGATGCGGCTGCTTTTCTTGACCGGGTCTATTTCGACTATCAGGCCGTTTTCGTCCGTGCCGGCGTACAGCAGGCCGGTTTTGCTCTTTGCGAGACAGAGAATGTTCTTGGCGTTCTTATCGGCTTCGAACAGCAGTTCAGCCTTGCCCTCTGCGCTTATGGCGAAAATCTTGCCGGTCGGGCCGGTCGCGGCGTACAGGCTGCCGTTTGGGCCTTCGAGAATCGCCCATACGTAGCGGATTTCAGGGTCGGTCCAGAGCGGTTTGAAGGTTCCGTCGGCCGTCACGCTGTATATTCCGCCGGTCCCGCCGCCGACTCCGACGACCAGCTCATTGCCGCGCTTCAGCATGCAGTTGATCATCAGTGCGGGCAGTTCGACGAGCGTGGTCATCTTGTCGCCTTCGACCGTGTAGATGACGCCCTCGGTTCCGCTGCCTGCGTAAATGGTCTTGCCGTCCGGCAGTATCGTCGAGACGACGCTGGGGGCTATATCGGACGGCAGGATTAAATCGAACTGGCGGGTAAGTATCACCTCGCCCCTTGAAGTTACGGTTGTATTTTCGAAGTCTCCGTTGGCGTAGTCCGCTTCGGAGCTGTGTTCCCAGACAGCCGGCGTCACCGCGAAGGCCTGGGCGGAAAATACACATATCAGCAGCAGTGCTTTTTTCATCGTTACTGATTCCTTTGCTTGTCAACCCGGGATTCCTGGGGTTTTTCCTGAACTTCAAAAGTCGCCTCGGCCGAGCCGTTCAGCACGTATTCGAACTGAACATCGCGGACCAGCGATTTCATGTACACTTTGGTGTCCAGCTTGTCGCTCTGGATTATCGGGACGGCCTTGCTTTCGGGCAGGTCGGGCAGCTCGCCGGTTTCGATGGCCAGGCCGATCGCCTGGGGCATCTGCAGGCGGAGGTAAAGCCTGTCGCCCCTGAACGCCGCAAGCTCCTTCAGTGAGGCCATCATCCCTTCGAGGTCCTTGGGATCGAAAAGATGCGGCATTTCGTTGACCAGCGCCGCGGCGGCGTCGTTGCTGTCGCAGGCGGCCAGCGAATACTGGCCCTCTTTGATGTCGTCGGGCAGCTTGAAGCTCACTTTCACTTCCCTGCGCTGCTGTTTGAACGGGCGGATGGTGAGCTTGCCAGTGATTGTATCTCCGGGCTTGTAAACCCGCCCGTCCAGCTGGAGCTTCATGATCGCGGCGGAGCGGCTCTGCGACTCGATTTCCATCTGGACGTCGATGCTCTCCACCCTGGCCGATTCGCCGTACGGATTGTTCAACAGAATCGCCAGCGGGCGGATGACATCCTGGTAAGCGCCGGCTGTTCCTGAATCGGCGTTGACATTCTCGGCGACGTACTTGCCGAGCTTGCCGAAGTCGATGGCGACCTTGTGGCTGACGGTGTGAAATTCGGGGAAATCGCGCCAGCTGAAGGCCGAGGCGTCGATGCACGTGTCGGCCATCGACGGCGTCCACCAGTGGTGGCGGACGATATTGTAATTGAACTTCTGCGAGCGGTTGTCCTGCTTCCAGTTGACGGTTACGGTCATCGGCACGGTTGAGACTTTCTCGCCGATAACGCCGCCGACGGCGACTTCCTCGTCCTGCTTCAGCTCGCCGGTGACCTGCAGCGTGGATGCGAGCTTGAAGCTGTCGAGTATGCCCGGGACGACCGTGTGGATGTATGCCGTGCCCATCGGGAACTCAACGGGGCCTTCCGAGAAGAACGAGTGTCCGAACGCCAGAACATTATCGCCTATGACTTCGGTGACTGTTCCTGTGGCTGACAGGTCGGCATCGCCGGTGACCAGCGGCACTGAGATGGCCGAGCCGCGCTCGAGTTTCACTTCCTTCGCATCTTCGGCGTCCGAGGCCCCGACGCCGCCGGACTGCATCGGTATGAAGCCCAGCGGCCTGAGACGTTTCTCCAGCCGCGCCAGCAGCTTTTCGTTTATGCCGGAAACCATCAGCGGCGTAGCCAGGTGCATCAGGTGCGGCGCGGACGAATTCTGCTTTGCTTCGAACGTTTCGGACGCCTTCGGCCTGATGAAATCCAGCAGGTCGGTGTCTTTTTCAGGCTTCAGCGATGCGAGAATGAACTTTTTGTAGTTGATGGGGGTGGTGGTTTTGCTTACGGCCGGACGGTCCTTGCCGCCGAACGGCTTGCCCTGCGGTATGCCGCTCATTGCGAGCATCTGCGTAATCGGCTGGATGCCCGCCTGCGGGGTTTTCTGCCCGCGGAAGCCGTACGCCACGGCGCCTATCATCTTGTCCTTGCCGTCGGCCGGGTCTGTCATGAACACCGGCGAGCCGCTCATGCCGGCGATGATGCCTGACTGCTCCAGGCCCTGACCGGACATCATCGCGAAGATAACGTCCCGCTTTGGGCTCCAGTTGGTGATGACCGAGATAATCTCGACATCGAACTTGACGATTTTCGTGCCGGCCATCACGGTCAGGCCGTAGCCTTTCATGCCGCGCTTGAGTTTGCTGTGATGCATGTAGAGAGGTGATTCATCTACATACTTTCTGGCGGCTTCGAAGGCGTCGTCGGTTTTCCGGTCTTCTGTAGTCTGGCCTTTAAGAGAGGAACCGGCGAGCACCAGCGGCACGAGGAGTCCTAACAACAGGTAAGCACGTCGCATGCAACTTCTCCCTTAGATTCTTAGCGTGACAGGGGGTAATGCTATCGTCCGCTGTGTCGGCCCACAAGCAAAAACCGGCCGGCCTTCCGCAGCCGCGAGCCTTGACTTTTGTCACAAAAGCACTTATCAGATAATTCCGCGCCGCTGCCGGGGAACAGTTGCTACGAACCGGATATTCCCCATGGTCGTAATATTCCATACAGCTGCCGGCAGGGCACAGAAGATTCTTCAAGGGCGACGTTTATGATTGAAGTAAAGAACCTTACCAAATGGTATGGACAGGTCCTTGCACTGGATAACATTTCCTTTAATGTTGAAGAGGGAAAGGTTGTCGGCTTTCTCGGACCCAATGGCGCCGGCAAGAGCACAACGCTCAAGATACTCACCTGCTACATGCCCGCGACCAGCGGAACCGCGAAAGTGGCCGGCTACGACGTGCTGAGCGAGTCGATGGCCGTCCGCAGGTGCATCGGCTACATGCCCGAGTCGGTTCCGATTTACGGCGACATGCGCGTCCGCGAGCTGCTAATGTTCCGGGCAGCGCTGCGGGATATTCCTCGCATGAAACGTCGCGCTGCCGTTGACCGCGTGGCCGAGCGGTGCTGGCTGTCGCAGCCGGAAAACGTCATGCGTAGGCGGGTGGGGGAGCTTTCACGCGGCTACAAACAGCGGGTCTGCCTTGCGGAGGTTCTGCTGCACGACCCGAAGGTGCTCATACTCGACGAGCCGACGGTCGGGCTTGACCCGGCCCAGATTCGCGCGATGCGCGGGCTTATCCGCGAGCTTGGCAGGCAGCACACTGTGATTCTTTCCAGCCACATTCTCAACGAGGTCGAGCAGACTTGCCAGGAGCTGATAATCATTTCCGGCGGGCGCGTCGCGGCGAAGGGCACGCCGGCTGAGCTTCGCCAGCGTGTGGTTAAGCCTTCGGAAATCGTGGCGGAACTCAAGGGTGATAATCCCGACGTCATCGTCGCCAACGCAAGGAATATTCCCGGCGTCAAAGATATTCATCACGAGCGGCACGGCAACTGGCTGCGCCTGACGCTCAGCGGCGACGCCAACAGCGACCTTCGCGTCGAGGTGTTCGGGTTCGCCAAACAGCATGACTACGAACTTCGCGAGCTTCGGCCGATAATAGGCTCGCTCGAAGACTTCTTCATTCAGATAACCTACGAGCAGGACCAGAAGTCGCGCCCGGCCCGGGCGGTCTAGGCCGGCTGCTTAAGGAGCATCGACATGCGAAAGACACTCATACTGGCGAGGCGCGAACTGGCGAGCAGCTTTTTCTCGCCGGTGGCGTACATACTCGGCGCGGTATTCACGCTGGCCAGCGGGTTGTGGTTTGCCCTGTTCATATTCATTCCCGGCAGCGAGGCATCGCTTAGGACGCTGTTCGACGTGATGGCCTACGCCATGATCGCCATAGGCCCCATGCTTGCGATGCGTCTGCTCAGCGAAGAATACCGCAGCGGGACCATAGAAACGCTCATAACCGCTCCTGTCAGCGACACGGCGATAATACTTGGCAAGTTTCTCGGCGTGATGGTGTTCTATGTGGCGATGCTTGCGGTGACGCTTGTTTATCTCGGCCTGATGTACGCATACGGGCAGCCTGATATCGGCCTGACCGCCGCGGGCTACCTCGGCATGCTGCTGCTGGGCGCGAGTTATATCGCGGTGGGAGTTTTCACTTCCACAGTTACGCGGTACCAGCTCCTGGCGGCCATCGTCGCCGCGGCGATAGTGGCCGTCTTCGCCGTTCTGATGCAGCTGGTGGCCCGCTATGGAGGCGAGCCATACAACAAAATCGCCTCGTGCTTCGACACGATGCGGTACTACAGGGATTTCTCACGCGGAATCATCGACACGCGGGGGATCGTGTTCTTTGTCAGTGCAACCGCCCTGTTTCTGTTCCTCAGCGTCAAAACACTGGAGTCCAGGCGATGGCGATAGAAAACAAATCCAAACCGACCCAGCCGCTCAACAAGCCGTTCAGTCTTATAGCCGGCGTGGTGTCGGCCGCGGCCGGCATTGGCGGAATCGCAGGCTCGACCATATACCTGGCCCAGATGTCGCTGGCTGCGGAGTTGACGGCTGTGATTATCGCCGACATGGTGCTGCTGGCTGTGATGTTCATCGCGGGCGTGCAGCTCGTGCTCGGCAAAGAATCGGCCCAGCGGGTGCTGCTGGTTGTTTTCCTGGCCGTCGCGATTGTAGCGACCACATTCTGCCTGTCGGCGATGCTGACGTCGGTTCCGGCGTGGTGGGATGATTTCACGCCAGTTCCGTTCATGATGGTCATGATTCCGCTGGCGGCGGGGAGCGTTGTTCTGTCCGTGCTGCTGGTGCTGGCGTCGAACGCCGGCACGAGAATGCGATACGCGTCTATAACCGGCTGCTCGGTGGCAGCCGCAGTCGCGCTGATTATCGCCGCGAACATGATCGCCCAGACCGAGGGAAGGTACAAGCGATACGATATCGAGCAGTTGAACATTCACGGCCTGAGCGAGAGGACGAAGAAAATTCTCTCCGACGTCAAGGCGCCTCTGAAAATCACATGCATTTATGCGCCTTCGGACAAGAAGGCCCGCGAACTGGCCGAGTCGAAATATCTTCCGCGCCTGATGAGCATGCTGAGGGAAATGCAGGAGTTCAACAGCCGGATAGAAGTCATTGACGCCTCTTCCGATGTTGACAAGGCCGAGGTCGTCACCGCCCTTGCGGAACTGCTCAACAGTCAGGCCGCCGAGCACAGCAGATTCGTGGACGATTTTCTAACCCGCTCCGAAGCCGTCATCGATGAGCTTGCAAAGCAGCAGAAGAAGTGGGGGGCTTTGAAGGAAGGTTCCTACCTGTCCAACTGGGCGCTTCCGGCCCACTTTGAGGAACAATTCGGGCAGCTTGCCGAAAGCTGGCGCAAAACCAGCGACGCCACGAAACGCAAGCTGGCTTCAAAAGCGGCTCTGGTGGATTACGCCGGACTTGTCGAGGAAATAAAACAGATGCTGGATCGCACCCGCACGGATGTATCCGACATTCGCGAGATGCTGAATGATGTCGCCGAGGTTCCGGTTGTCTTCCAGGCCAGCCGGGCTGTCGTGCAGAAGTCCCTCGACGAGGCGGTGGAGTCGGTGAAAGCCATGGCCGCCGTTCTGGAATCGGCGAACAGTCCGACGCCGGCGGATGCAGCTGCAATTCTGAAGAAATACGTCGAGGCGTCCGGCAAGGCATCTGCGAAAATCAAGGCCGCCGGCGATGCCGTTAACGATGTCTACGCGAAGAACAGCAACAAATACATAATTGCCAACCGCCGCATGATAATTTCCACCGAAGAAGGCTACATGCCGCTCGGAGAGTTTCTCAGGCAGTTCGGCGGCGCTGTCGATTCCGCGGCGGACGACGTCAGGGGATATATCGAGAAGGCCACTCCCGAAGCGCAGCTCGAACTCATCGGAACCCAGAAAAAGGAAGCCGCGAACCTTATCGACGTTTTCGGCAAGGTCTGCGGCGTGGCCTCCGACGCGATAAAGCAGCTCGGCAGCGTTGATGAGCCGACGAAACAAATTTTCGCGGAGGTTAAAGACGACTCGCTGTTCAAGCCGGTCACCGGCCCAACCGACGAGCTTGTCGCCGAAGCGGAAAAGCTGCCGGAACTCAAGACCACCTTCACGCCGGATGATATTTCGCGCGACAACATCGTGGTGATAGAGTCCGGCGACAAGGTCGAGATCGTGTCGTTCGACGAGGTCTGGCCGAGACGTTCCATGATGGGGCCTGACGACGAGAACAACCGCTACTTCGACGGCGACGAGGCCGTCAGCTCGCGGATACTGACCATGACCCAGCCTCTGCCGTTCGCCGTGGTGTTCATGGCCTCCTTCGAGCCTGAGATTCCACAGGAGATGGCCCCGTATATCGCGCCGCCGGACATCTCGGCCGACAATATGTCGGTGGTCGCTCGCTGCCTGGAGAAGGCGAATCTGAAAGTGGTTCACTGGAACCTCGCCGCCGACATGCCCGAAGTGGAGGAGGCATACAAAAACCTGCCGCGAGTTCTTCTTGTCCTGCCGCCGACGCAGATACTTACGCAGTTCGGGCCGGCACCGGGCATGAGCTTCTCGAAAGAACACGCCGAAAAAATAATCGCCGCCATCGACAGCGGCGTCTCAGCCGTCGTGCTCACGTGGTGCAACCCGCGGCTTCTTTCCGACAACGGCGGCTCGAAGGAGCTCTGCGACTATCTGCGCGACAGCTGGGGCGTCGAGGAAAAAACCGACTTCATGGTATTCCCGGCCGAGCCAGACGAAACGGAAGCAGGCAAGTACCTCTTCAACAAAAAGCTGTTCGGCTATTTTCCTCTGAGCACGTTTACTGACCATCCGATAGGCGAGCCTCTGCAGGGCGTCAGGATGCTCTGGTTCGCGCTTTGCCCCATAGTTATCAGCGATTCCGTGCCGGCCGGTGTGACCGCAGAGGATGTTCTGGTTGTGCCTCGCGGCCAGAGGGGCGTATGGGCGACCAGGAGACTGGAGAGTCTCGGCAAACAGATAAATACAATAGGCAGCCTCATCGAGCCGGACTACGGCAAGGGCGACCTGGCCCCGCCATTTGCGGTGGCGGTCGCCGCGGTGCGCGAAGGCGGCGATAAAAATTCCAGACCGACGCGCATGGTGGTGATGGGAAATGCCTATGCCCTTGTGGACGACTATGTAACGGGCAACGTGGATATCGGCGGATCCGGCATGAAGCTGGCCGACCCGCCGAGGAATAACCCGAACATCGTCGTCAACAGCGTTTACTGGGCCTCGGGCAATGAAGACCGCATCGCAGCAGGCCCGACAACGGTGAAGCCCATCGCCATGCTGGACGAAAAAACGGAAACCATGATCAGGGTGTTCATAGTGGCCGGACTGCCGCTGCTGCTGCTGGCGCTGGGCGGATTGGTTCTGTACGTCCGCCGCAGATAAACGAAACAACACCAGGAAAGGCTCCGGAGTCGATAAACATGAAGCCAACCACAACCATAATCCTCCTGCTGCTGCTTGCCGGATGCGTGGCTTTCGTCGCCTGGCCTTACGTGTTCCCGCAGAAGGATAATCAGAAGCCCGAAAACAAGGCCGTCTTCGAAAAACTCGGCCAGATAAGCAGGCTGACCATAACAGCGGGCGACGGCGGGCGGATGGCGTTTGAAAGAACCGGCGAAAACTGGAAAATCACGGAACCCATAACCGCCGGAGCCGACCCCTTTGCGGTTCGCGATATCACGGACAAACTGAAAGACCTCCAGTTCGTCACGGAGAGGCAGCCCGGCAAGGTCGGCGACGATATTACTGGCCTTGATAACCCGGCGTGGGTTCTCACCGTGGCCGACGACTCCGGCAGCGAATACGAGCTGCGAATCGGCAGGGCGGTGCCGCTAGGCAAAGGCGAAACATATATCGCCTCAGACGGCCGGGTGCTTGTTGTTGACGTCGATTTCGCTTCGCTGCTGTCGCGGCCGCTGAGCGAGTATCGCAGCAAGGTGATACTCAATTTCGAAAATGCCGAGTTCGACGAAATCAAAGTGTCGGGCAGGGATAAATATGAGCTGAAGAAACTCGATAACCAGTGGCGGCTGACAAGCCCCATAGCCTGCAGGACGAATGCGGAAGCAGTCAAAAAGCTCGTCGAAAGGCTTTCTTACGTACCGTCGCGCGGGATAGCCGCCGACAATCCGACAAGCCTCGCCGCATACGGGCTGGACGTCCCCCAGATGGAAGTTACGTTTACGGTTACTGAAAAACCCAAAGCGGGCTCGGATGCGGAAGAAGCTCCTCAGCCGCGATCATACACCATAGCGTTCGGTTCGGAGGTGCGGGACGAAATTTACGTGAAACTCGCCGGCGAGCCGACCGTTTACCGGATGAACGCCTCACTGGCCGATGCTTTCGCTCCAAAGCTCCAGGACATCCGCGACAGCAGCGTGCTGGAAGACCTTTCGGCTGATGCCGTCTGCGGTATCGAGCTGAAACTGCCCGCCGGCTCGTGCGTGCTTGCGAAAGAGGGCGACGTCTGGCTGATGGAGCAGCCGTTTGCCGGCAAGGCCGAGTCCGCGAATGTCGAGAGGCTTCTGGCGGCCCTCGGCGGGCTCAAGGCCGAGAGTTTCCATGAGGCCGGTTCGGGCGGCCTGGCGTTTGACGAGCCGAAGGCTGCAGTCAGCCTCAAGCTGTTCGGCAAGGATGAAAAAATCACTCTGCTGATAGGCGGCAAAAGCCCCTCCGGAGAGATGACCTTTGTGAAAATCGCGTCGGGAAGCACCGTTTATGTGGTTCACACGGACGACTTGGCGCCGGTTTTTGCCGATATCGCTTCTTACTGGAAAACTGAGCTGCTCAAGATCGCCGAGGATGAGAAAATCACCTGTCTCCATCTGTTCCGCTCGGACGGGGCCTATGAACTGCTCTGCGGCGAAGACAACGTATGGAAGATGGTCAAGCCCGTCGAAGCCGCCGCGGACCGGGACGCGGTCAATAATATCCTTGACCGGCTCGACAACCTTGCCGCGACCAAAATAGTCGCTCTAGGCGCGTCGCTGCCTGAACAGTTTGAGAAGGCCGGAGACGTTATTACGCTCGAAATCACCGTGCCGTCCGAGAAAAAGCTGGACCGCAGCGAAGCGGACACTGGGGCTGCACCCGGTCTGGTGAAGATAACCAGGAAGCACACGCTCAAAACGGCAAGGATTGACGGCAAAATTTATGCATGGCTGAACGGCGTGTCGCCGGTCGCCGTTGGTGAATTTGACGCCGGCCTGTATGGGGCATTGACTGCGGAACTGAAGAACCGCCGCGTGGTTGAAATTGATACGGCCGATGTCAGCGGGTTCGGCATTACCTCGGCGGGCAGCACACTCGAATTTACAGGCAAAGGCGACGACTGGCAGTACAGCGGCGACGCTTTTGTTAAAATAGACCCGGCGAAAATCCATGCGTACCTGGAGTCGCTGGCGACTATCGAGGCTGAAAAGTTCGTCAGTTATAATTCGTCGGACGCCGACAAATTCGGCTGCCGCCAGCCGGAACTGCTGCTGGAAATCCGGCTGGGCACAAACCATGCCCGCCAGCTGCGTGTCTCTTCTAAAGGACCGAAGGGTTCCGACGGCAGGTACGCAACCATAGACGGCGTTGAGGGCGTTTTTGTGCTGAGCGCCGGGAAGGTGGCGTCGCTTGTAAGGTCGCTGAACGATTTCAAAAAGTAGGCTGAAGCGAAAGGGCCGGCTTCCGGAGGCATGGAAAACCGGTCGCTGTGAAAGTAAATGTGTGCTAATATGGTGCAAGCGTGCAAAAAAGCGTCGGCACGGCAGGAAACAGGATTTGGAGAGGTTTCTATGAATATGCGAATTTTGATTGCCGGTCTGGTGGCTGCGGTTGTTTTCCCTTTAACGCAGTGTGCGGCGGAAGAACCGGCCCGAGCCGAAAAACTGAGCGCGTTGTTTGACGAGTTGAAGGCGAATGCTGCGAAACAGCTTGCCGGTGAAGGTCTGGACGCTGCAGTCGAGGGCAAGGTTAACAGCCTTGTTTACGATGAGCAGTCCCTGGCCGATCTCGTCGTCGTCATGAAGAAATTAAAGTCCAGCGATCCCACGACTATCTACGCGGCGAGGGTGCTTCTTCAGCCTTTGCTGCGAGCCAAGCCGGAAGTAATGCTGGCCGGCGTTTCCGAAATCGACCGCATCAGAAAGAAAGTCGGCAAATACAAAAATTTCAAGCAGCTCAACGAGGCGTCCCTTAAAAAATTGCAATTTCCGGAGTTCAAGCCCGGCACAAGCGCTGAACAGATGCTCAGGCTCATGAATGAAGTTCAGAAACTCCGTGACGCGAAATTGAAAGCCGATGCCCCCGTTCAGATGCACAACCTGGAGCTTCGCAGGATTCTGGATACACAGATATCGCTGGCTCTGGCGGCTGACGATCCCGGCGAGGACAAAAAACTCATGAGTCTGTTTTCGGACCTCGATAAAAACTTCCTGCTCGATTGTTTCGCCATACCCGACAACGTAATGGCCCGGGTGAAAGACATGAAACCGGAACGGGCCAAGGCATTTCGTGACCAGTTTGTCAAACTTGGCGACGAACTGAAAGCCGAACGCCGGGAATATATCATACCGGCCCTCATGTCGATAAGGTCTGATGCCAACAGCACTGTCACAAAACAGGTGAACTATCCGGGTATAAAGCTGCTGACGTGCGCAAACGAGATAAACAAGATTCTCGGCGAGCCGGAGATCAAGGTGCCTACGACCACGGACGTCGACCAGTACATAGCCGAACGGGACAAAAATAGAGGAACCGGGAAATAATCCGGCCCGCCGCCGGTTTTTTGCCGGCTGTTAATCGCAAATCCCTTTTGTTACCATGTGCGGCATATCGTGCGCGCTATGACAAGTCACAGGACCAAATCAAGGCTGATCTGTCCGTTGACCGCCTCTTGTGTGGAGTCGATGGCGTCTGATATCGGCAGGGCCGTTTCGCTCGGCGCCGATACCGTCGAATGCCGCCTCGATTTTCTCGCCGCTCCGCCAGCCCGAGCCGAACTTGACCGGCTGATTTCAAACTCGCCGGTGGATGTTATCGCCACGTGCAGGCCGGTGCGCGAGGGCGGCAGATTCGCCGGTGACGAGAAAAAACGCATGGAAATTCTCCACGCAGCCGCTGCCGCCGGAGCCGCGTTTGTCGATGTCGAATTTGACGTTCCCCGTCAGCACTGGCCGAATGCGAAGATAATCCTCAGCCATCACGACTTCGCCGGCGTGCCGGAAAACCTCGATGAAATTCTCACCGGCATGGAGGCGTCCGACGCCGCCGTCTGCAAAATAGCCTTCGCAGCCGCCGGGCCTCAGGACGCCGTGCTGGCGCTGGACCTGCTGCGGCGGGCCCGAAAACCGGCGCTGGTGCTCGCGATGGGCCTGCCCGGCCTGCTCAGCAGGATACTCGCACGCAAATTCGGCGCGTTCGGGACGTTCGCCGCCCTCAAAGGCGGGGCGGAATCCGCGCCCGGCCAGCCAAGCCTGGAGGAATTCAAAAACGTCTATCGCTGGGATTCGATCGGGCCTGAGACGAAACTTTTCGGCGTGGTCGGCTGCCCGGTCGCACATTCGATGAGTCCGGCTGTTCATAACGCCGCGTTTTCCGCAGCCGGCGTCGATGCGGTGTATGTGCCTCTGCATGTCGAAAGCGGCGAAGAAAATTTCGTGAGCTTCATCAAGGCTGCAGCCGCCAGACCTTGGCTGGGCCTGGCGGGTCTGAGCGTCACCATTCCGCACAAGCACAACGCGCTGGCCTGCGTCGGCGAGGACAATTGCGACAAGCTGGCCCGCAGGATCGGCGCGGTCAATACGATCGAAATCTCGCGGAAGGGCGTCATGCGCGGCTGCAACAGCGACTACGACGGGGCGATTGACGCACTCTGCGACGCGATGAAAGTTTCCCGCAGGGAACTTGCCGGCAGGTCGGCGGCCGTCATCGGCGCAGGCGGTGCGGCGCGGGCGATTGTGGCGGCATTGAGCGACTGCGGCGCGAAGGTTGTCATTTACAACCGCACGGTTTCACGCGCACAGCAGCTTGCCGCCGAGTTCGGCTGCCGGGCTGCCGGGCTGGAAAGCCTTGATAAGCTGAACGCCGAAATAGTCGTCAACTGCACATCGGTCGGCATGAGCCCCGACGTCGAATCGTCGCCGCTTGCAGCCATACCCGCCTCGGTGAAGGTGGTGTTCGACACGGTCTATAATCCGCTGGAGACGAAGCTTCTGAAACTCGCCGCTCGTGCCGGCTGCCTCTGCGTCAGCGGGCTGGACATGTTCATCAACCAGGCGGCTGCACAATTCAGGCTCTGGACGGGCAAACCCGCTCCCAAAGAAGTGATGAAAAAAATCGTCCTGGATAAGCTGGGGAAAAACTGATTCTCCGGACTTGCCCGCTCAATTAAGCAGCTTTTCTGCCTCGCCGCCTGCGGATCGCCGCGAACGTCATGCTCACGCTCATAATCAGCAGGCTGCACGGCTCGGGCACGAGCACGGCTTTATCCGCGAGATATCCGACCGTGGCGGCCGTCATCTGCGTGGCGTACGCGTAGTCGATATACCCGGCTGAGTCCACCGTGTCGGTCTGCTGATGATAGTACGGGTTGCTCCATACGTTGTATTCAATCAGCAGGCAGGCCTGGAAGCCGCTACTCTCAAACGGCGCGTGGTCGCTGGCATCGACGGCGCCGCCGATTACCGGGGTTATGCTGGTGTAAGTGGTAAGGGCTGCGGCGAGGTCGTTCTTGATTGTGCCGGATTCCGTGTGGCCGTAAATATAGGCTTCGTTCCTGTGTGCGCCGTCAGGGTTGTATGCAATCATGTCCAGCGAAATCATGCCGAGTATGTTGTCGCTGCTGTGCTCGGACACGTAGTGGCTGCTGCCGATGAGGCCCTTTTCCTCGAGGTCGAAGGCGATGAAGACTATCGTCGCCTCGAACTGATACTGCGAGAGCACGCGGGCGGCTTCCATTACGCCGGCTGTCCCGCTGGCGTTGTCGTCCGCGCCGGGGTTTTCCGCCGAATCGTAATGTGCGCCGACGATGTAAATGTCATTCGGCCGCGTCGTGCCGGGAAGCACGCCCACGACGTTATTCGCGCCGGTATAGGAACCGTAGGTGAACGGGTCTAGGCTGCTGGTGAGACCGAGGCCGTTGAAGAAGCTGAGTATGTTGTCTCTGGCGGCGTTGTGATCGGCCGTGGGGCTGCCGCCGGAATAGCCGCGGTTATCGCCGGTGCCTGTGTACAGTAAATTGTCCAGATAGTTGCTGTAGGTCGTCTGGCTGACGTCGTCAACCACATCCTGCACGGTGGCCGCCAGCGCAGCCTGGCTGTAAAAGACGATTGAGAGAACAGCAAGACTTGCCAGCAATCCGCGAAGTGACTTGGTACGCATTACAAATCCTCGCTTTAACCTGAATGGAAGGCTTTCCACGGGCCAATACAGCCTACATTCTAACCGGAAAGGGCGTTTCGACAAGCGAATGTTTATTATTGAATTAAGGTAAAAACGTGAAGTATTATCCCGTTTTCATTCGGGAACTTACGCCATGATTATCGCCGGGTATTGCATTTGTAAGTTCGCCTGTCCGCCCATTCGCCTGAGGCATTTGGCCTCTGTCTGCTGAGGCCCTTGCCAAAACCCGTCTGTGTGCATACCATTCCCGTTTCGTTATGTGGTTTGTATGGCTCTATTGGATTTAAAGGAGACGGAACAGATGTCTCAGAAGATAAAGAAGATAGTGCTCGCCTATTCCGGCGGGCTGGATACGTCGGTCATTCTGCCGTGGCTGAAGGAGAAGTACGGCTGCGAAATGATCGCGTTCGCCGCCGACCTCGGCCAGGGGCCCGGCGAGCTTGAAGGCATCGAGGCCAAGGCCCTCGCCAGCGGCGCCGACAAATGCGTGGTCGCCGATTTGCGGCGGGAATTCGCCGAGGAATACTGCTTCAGGATGCTGGCCGCCGGCGCAGTGTATGAAGACGTTTATATGCTCGGCACGTCCATAGCCCGGCCGCTTATCGCCAAGCACCAGGTCGATTGTGCTATAGCCGAAGGCGCCGACGCCGTCGCGCACGGCGCAACCGGAAAAGGCAACGACCAGGTGCGTTTCGAGCTTACCTACATGGCCCTCGCACCGAAGCTCAGGATTATCGCACCGTGGAAGGACCCGTCATTCGAGCTTACCAGCCGCGAGGCGGCAATCGAATACGCCAAGGCGCACAAGATTCCGATTCAGCAGTCGGTGAAAAAGATTTACTCGCGCGACCGCAACCTGTGGCATATTTCGCACGAAGGCGCGGACCTGGAAGACATCGCCAACGAGCCGAAAGACTCGCTGTGGGTCATGTCCGTTCCGGTGTCCAGGGCGCCGAACACTCCGGCATACGTTCAGATTGACTTCAAGCAGGGCAAACCCGTCGCGCTTGACGGCGTTCGCCTGCAGGGCCACGAGCTTATCGCGAGGCTCAACGCAATCGGCGGCAAGCATGCGGTGGGGCAGGTCGATCTGGTCGAGAATCGCCTGGTCGGCATAAAGAGCCGCGGCGCGTACGAGACGCCGGGCGGCACGATTCTGTTCGAGGCGCATCGGGCGCTGGAGCATGTCACGCTCGATCGTGAGACGCTGCACTACAAGCAGCAGGTCGCGCTGAAGTACGCCGACCTGGTTTATAACGGCCAGTGGTTCTGCCCGCTGCGCGAGGCGCTGGACGCGTTCGTCGCCTCGACCCAGAGCAGCGTGACCGGATCGGTGCGCGTGAAATGCTTCAAGGGCCGGGCGACTGCCGCCGCCGTCAGCTCAAAGAACAGCCTGTACTCCAACAAGCTCGCCAGCTTCACCATGGGCGAGGAATACACCCCGTCGGATGCGACGGGCTTCATCAAGCTGTTCGGCCTGCAGATGAAGGGCCGCGGCAAGGGATAATCCGAACAATCCCGACCAGTGTCATGGAAGGTGTTCAGGCAGAGACTGGTGGAAAGTAGAGAATAGACCCGTCTTCGTCCCTGAGGGACTACGTCGGGCAAGCCGCGGGAGAGGTTTCGGCGAGACGTCGCCGATTCGCTGGGCGAGGCGCCGGCCGCTTTTTCTCCTTATCTACTTACTACGTTCTCCCGCTCTGCGAACGGCCTGTTTTTTCGGCAGGAAAAACAGGCCGTCCGCGCCCGCATGTCGGCTTGCGTAAGGCAGGTTGCAATGTGCGGGCTTTTTCGTGATACTTATCCGGAAAGATTCGGCGAAAGAGGTCATTTGCGAATGGAAGTTTTCTGGACCATATTCCTGTTCCTGCTCGGCGCGACGATAGGCAGTTTTCTGAACGTCGTCGTATACCGCATGCCGCGAGGCGAGAGCATCGTGTTTCCGGGCAGCCACTGTCCCAGGTGCGGCCGGCCCATAAAGTGGTACGACAACATCCCGCTGCTGAGCTGGCTGCTGCTGAAAGGGAAATGCCGGTTCTGCAAGGCGGCGATATCCCCGCGGTACCCGGCGATTGAATTCGTGACGGCTGTCCTGGTGGCAGGGCTGTACCTTTGCTTCTTCGTGCTTCACGTCCGCCAGCATGCCGGTCGGTTCCCGGCGTCCTGGCCGATGTTCGCCTCGCACGCCGTGCTGTTGTGCGGGCTGCTGGCCTGTACGGTTGTCGATATCGAACACTGGATCGTTCCGCTGGAAATCTGCTGGTTTGTCTCGCTTGTGGGCGTAGTGGCGGCTGCGGCTGCCCCGCATCCGCTCATGCCCAAAATTTCGCCCGCAGCCGGCGCGATGTCGGTCGCCGCAGTGATTGGGCTGCTGATATCAATCGTGCTCATGCGGTACGGATTTCTCCAGCAGAGCTTCCTCGACGCCGACTACAAGGAGCCGTTCGCCGATAAAGGCAAACCCAAATCCGTCGCCATTACTTCCGAGCACGGCGTAAATCCCCGCAGGGAAGTGCTGCGGGAAGTCATTTTTCTCGCCCCGGCGATTATCCTGGCGGTCGCGGCGTATTTTCTGCTGGTTTACGTTCGCCCGGTGTCCGATGCGTGGGCCCACCTTACCGACTGGTGTGTCGGCGGGCGGCTTGCCGACCATGTGAACGGCCTGCTGGCGGCCCTGTTCGGCTACCTTATCGGCGGGGCGTGGATATGGGGCATGCGTATAATAGGAACGCTGGGCTTCGGCAAGGAAGCGATGGGCCTCGGCGATGTCCACATACTGGCGGCTGTCGGAGCGGTTACAGGGTGGATAATCCCGACGTTTACATTTTTTATTGCACCGATACTCGGGCTTATCTGGGCTGTTTACCTGCTGGTGAGCCGAAAACAACGCGAACTGCCTTACGGCCCGTGGCTGGCGGCAGGGGCCTTACTTGTGATATTATTCTATGACGAACTGGCGAAGTTTACTGAACCAATTTGGACAGTCTTCAGGTAGCGGGGCACAAAAACAATGAATACGAAATTAATCAAGGGCTGCACGCTTACGGTTGTCAGCGGACTTATCATTATCGCCGCCGCAGTGCTGGTCGCCATGCAGTGGGGCAACAGTGCGAATTTCTCGCTGTACGGCAAGAACTTCAGCATCAAGGATAACGGCGGCGTTAACACGGCCATCCTGATGCTTTGCGCCGCCGGCGGCGGAGTGGTGATGGTGATAATGTTCTGGATACTGCTGAAGGGCATTTCAGCCATTCTCAAGGGCCGTAAGCTCGCCAGGCAGGACCGGGTCCTCAAGGCGGTGGAAGCCCAGCAGGCCCAGCAGACCAAGCAGTAGCGTGTCTGCCGCGTCGCCGCCCGGATATGGCGGTGAAATTTTCTGGAAAATAAGGCGATTGTGTTGTTTATTTACTTCTGGCGGCATTAGTTCCTGTCTTTATGTCGTGTCGGAATCATCACGGCGAAAGGAGATATTCATGAGACGCACGGCGCTATTTGGAATAATTGTGGTGTTGGCATTGGCATCGTTTACTGCTACCGGCTGCTGCACCAAGGAAAAGCAGGAAATCGAGGCGCTGCGGGGTCAGTACAACACGGTTTCGCAGCAGAACAAGGACCTCAGGACTGAAATCGTTCAGTTGACGGCGGAAAAAGAAGGGCTTCAGAAAGAACTGCAGGATCTTAAAAACAAACCGCAGCCGCCAACGCCTCCCATGGGCGACGGCCCAGCCGAAGGCTGGAAGACCGGCACGTTCGGCGACCAGATATCGGTCGGCAGCGATCTGCTGTTCTCCGCGGGCAGCGCGACGCTGACGAATGCCGGCAAGGCAAGCCTGGACAAGATAGTCAACGATATCAAGACGACGTATCCCGGTCTGGCCATCCGCGTATACGGCTACACTGACAGCGACCCGATATTGAAGACCAAACGGCTGTGGGCGGACAACCTCGACCTGTCGTCCAACCGTGCGATGGCCGTTACGCGGTATCTCATCAGCAAGGGCCTGCCGGCAGAGAATATCGAAACCATAGGCATGGGCGCGACGCACTTTGTCGCCAGCAACACCACCAAGGACGGCAAGGCGAAGAACCGCCGCGTCGAGATTTTTGTCATAAAAACCAAGTAAGGCTGCGGTTTGTTGCAGTCTTACTTGTTGTATCTTGCTTGAAAAACAACCGCACCTCGGACTGTCTGTCGAGGCAGAGGGGTGCGGCTTTCGGGTGTTAATCCGCGGTATTTACTGGCCGGGCTTTTATGATAGCTATCGTTGACTATGGCATGGGTAATCTGCGAAGCGTCGAGAAGGCGCTTCATCACGTCGGCGGAGACGCTCGCGTCATTCAGTCGCCGGGCGACATGGTCGGGGCGGAAAAAATAGTCCTGCCGGGCGTGGGGGCGTTTCGCGACGCAATCGCCAGGCTGTACGAGTTCGGCCTGGCCGAGCCGATTGTCCGCGCCATCCGCGATGGCGTTCCATTCCTTGGAATCTGCCTGGGCCTGCAGATGCTGTTCGATATCTCCTACGAAGACGGCGAATACAACGGGCTTGGCGTTTTTCCCGGCAAGGTCGTGCGATTTGATTTTGACGCAGCCAGGCTCGGCGTGCGGCTGGCCGTCCCGCAGATCGGGTGGAACCGCATAAACTGGAATCGGCCGTGCCCGCTCTTCGAAGGCATAGAAAACGGTTCATACGTGTACTTCGTGCACAGCTACCACGTCGTACCGACCGAGGCCGACGTGACAGCCGCCACCACGGATTACGGCTACACGTTCACGTCGGCCGTCTGGAAAGGCAATGTTTTCGCCACGCAGTTTCACCCGGAGAAAAGTCAGTCCGTAGGGCTGAAGATTCTGGAGAATTTCGTAAAGCTCTAGCGCCATGGACGTCCTTCCGGCAATCGATTTATGCGAGGGCAAGGTTGTTCGCCTCAGACAGGGCGATTACAGCCTGCGGACGGTTTACAGCGAGAACCCTTCCGCCGCGGCTCGGATATTCGCCCGGGCCGGCGCGAAGTGGATTCACGTCGTGGACCTCGACGCTGCACTCAGCGGCAAGCCGACCAATACTGAAGCGATACGGAACATATGCCATTCAGTCGATGTGAAAGTCGAGCTCGGCGGCGGAGCCCGCGACGAGCGGACCATCGACTCGATGCTGGCGATGGGCGTTGACCGCGTCGTGGTGGGTTCGGCTGCACTGAAAAACTGGAGCTGGTTTGAAGGCATAGTCGCCCGCAGCGACCTGGCCGGCAAACTCGCCCTGGGGCTGGATGCCCGCGGTGACAAGCTCGCCGCACAGGGCTGGACGGAGCCGCTTGAGACGACGGCGCTGGAACTTGCCGGCAGGACGCGAGGCTGGCCGCTTGGTGCGATTATTTATACTGACATTTCGCGCGACGGGATACTCGCCGGCGTCAACATCGAGGCCACGGCCGCCGTCATCGCCGCAACCGATGTGCAGGTTATTGCGTCAGGGGGAGTTAGTGCGATAAACGACATCCACCGCTGCAGGGAAATCGGCTGCGGCGGGGTGATAATCGGTCGGGCATATTATGAAGGAAAAATTGACCTGGCGGATGCATTAAGGGTGGCGGAAGGCTGAAATTTCACATATAATTCCGCTTTCTGGAAAAAACCCTTTTATTCCCGCTCGTTTATGTCTATAAAAAAACTGAGGCGGGAGTAACTCTAATGCCGCCGCGGTAGGCTCCGCGGCACTCAGCATGGAAGGGCCCTGGCGGGCCTTCAACTTTGGTTTTATGACTACAAAATAAAAGTTGAAGGCCTGCGGAACAGGCGAGCAGATGAAAGGTTGAACAGTAGAAATATGCAATCGGGCCTGCAGTCTCCTGCTCTACTATTCGCCTGTTCACCACATGCTGAAACTATTGTAAGGACTGCCAGGCTCGGGCAAATCGTGGTGCAAGGAAGGTTTCCAAGATGAATCAGGCTGGTTCTATGAGTGAAAAAGATATTGTGACAGGTTCAGGTGTCCTTGAAGTTACGGACAAGGGCTATGGTTTTCTCCGCCAGGCGAAGAACGAGTTTCGCGCGACTCCCGGCGACGTGTTTGTAGGCAAGGACTTTATCCGCCACGGCGGGTATCGCACCGGCCTGAGCATAGAAGGCCGAGTCCAGCCGCCCAATAAAAAGAAGGGCGGGCCGAAGCTCGAAGAGGTCTACAAGATAAACGGCAGGCCGGCCAGCGAATACACCGATATCGTACCCTTCAGCGAGATGACTGTTGTCGACCCGCACCCCCAGCTGAGACTGGAATACAAGGGCGGGCCGATAGAAATGCGAGTCCTCGACCTGCTCTGCCCGATAGGCAAGGGGCAGCGCGGGCTTATCGTGGCTCCACCGAGGTCGGGCAAGACAATCCTGCTGCAGCAGATAGCTAACGCCATAGGTGAAAATAATCCCGAATGCCACCTGATGATTCTCCTTGTCGACGAACGCCCGGAAGAAGTAACAGACTTCAAACGGAAATGCCTGAAGGCGGAGGTTATCGCATCCAATAATGACCAGGAAGTTTCCAACCATATCCGCGTCACCGAGTTCGCCGTCGAACGCGCCAAACGCATGGCGGAGTTCGGCCAGGACGTGGTCATCCTGCTCGACAGCCTCACACGGCTTGGCAGGGCGTATAACCGCTACATCACCACCTCCGGCAGAACCATGACCGGCGGCGTCGATATCAGGGCGCTGGAGACGCCCAAGCGGCTCTTCGGTGCGGCCCGCAAGGTCGAGAACGGCGGCAGCCTGACGATACTGGCCACCGCGCTCATCGAAACCGGCAGCAGGATGGACGACCTGATTTTCGAGGAATTCAAGGGCACCGGCAACATGGAGCTTCAGCTTGACCGCAAACTGGCGGAGCGACGCATCTGGCCGGCCATCAGCATCGCAAAGTCCGGCACGCGAAAGGAAGAACTGCTCGTCGAACCGTGGATGCTGCCGAAAATGCACATGCTTCGCAGGTTCCTCAGCAGCCTGAACGTGAACGAGGAAATGCCTCAGCTTCTCAAGGCGCTCGAAAAATTCAAGAGCAACGCAGAGTTTCTCAAGCAGCTCGAGGTCAGCAGCTACTAAACGCAATTTTCGTGTTATGAAAAGAAAGCGGGTTGTCCCTAAAGGGCAACCCGCTTCTTTTGTGCGATTTTCGGTTTTGCAGCTTACTTCAGGATTGCATCCTTCGCTGCCTTGGCTACGCGGAACTTCACGACCTTCTTGGCCGGAATCTTGATCGGTTCGCCGGTCTGCGGGTTGCGACCCATGCGAGCCTTGCGGTTATTGAGAACCAGTTTGCCCAGTCCCGGCACGGTGAAGCCGTTCTTGGCTTCCTTGTAAGCCAGACATACAAGCGCTTCGACAACAGCGACAACGTTCTTCTTCGTCAGACTGGTTGCTTCCGCGAGCTTTGTCATTATCTGAGACTTCGTCAATGCTTTGGCCATCTTTATCGCTCCTTCTAAAATGGTTGACTTTGCGTCAACGCCTAGTCTGTTGGGCAGGTTCCGGCGACGAAACTGACTTCCGTGCCTTGTCGCCCACCTGCGTGGTTCGGGTCGCGCGACCCGCAAAACCGCATGTATGTTGCGCATATGCGGCGGCGGCGTCAAGACGAAAAGTGCAGAAAACATTGATGAATTGCGGCTTTCCTGTAACCCGGCCCGCGGGACGCCCGAACGGGAACATTTCCGGAACCTTAAAAAGGCGAGTTTCGCAGCGCCGGCTTGTGCCCGGCTGACAAGTTGTTATATTGTAGCGGCCCGTTTGGGAGAGGTGCCGGAGCGGCCGATCGGGCGGCATTGGAAATGCCGTGTACCTTCGGGTACCGCGGGTTCGAATCCCGCCCTCTCCGTTAATAAAGCAGCCGGTTTTATGCCGGCTGCTTTATTAATAGTGACGTCTGAGAAAACGCCCAGCCCCGGCTTGCCGGGGCTAACGCGGGTTCGACGCCGAACGAAGTGAGGCGCTGCGAAGCAAATCCCGCTCTCTCCGTAATATAAAACCCTAGAGCGAAAGTTCTAGGGTTTTATGTTATGTAGTTGAATGAGAACCCGCGGGCACCATTTTGTGTTTATTTAGCCGGCCGCCCCTGAGGGGCGGCCGGGCTTCACCGCAAACCAATTTGCCTCTTGCCCCGCCCAGAAAATTAGGGACAGTCACCGAGAAAATTAGGGACGAAAATTAGGGACAGTCACCTATTTTACGTATCAAAAATAGGTGACTGTCCCCTATTTCTACGAAGGATCAAAACCTCCCCGGCGGCGGCTTCCATGACGGGATGAATCTGTATGAATATTGCATGAGCAAACCCGTTATTACAACGGATTCTATGGGGCTCGATTGTGGGGAGTGCCTGCCTCCGAATAACCCAGAGGATAACGATTATAGGGAAGTTTTAGAAGTTGTGACAACAGTTGCTCACTCACATCCGGATCAGTTGGCATCGGGCAAGAAACTGATTTCCAATACACAGACCATTGGAATGATAAATAATGTGTTCTTCCGTCCTGCAGCAGGTGCTGCTGGAGCCTTGACAAATGGCTCATCTGTAGTGACTGGAACTGTAACAGGCGCACTGAGGGGAGGAGCTAGAATCGGCGTCTCCCCAGGCGGTGCGGTCGAAAAGACGATTGATAATTTTCTGGAGACAGTCAAGCAGAATCGGGGATACAGCTTGTGGCTGAAGGTCCAGAAAAAAGCATGCGAGAAATGCTGTATGAGCTGGTTCCTTCGCATGTTCGGAGCACCTGCAGAGAGTGGAGAATGGGTAATTAAGAAAACTCGTTGGGTGAAATGTACTGAGGGAACCGAAAATAGTTATTGGGGTGAAGGCGCCTTTGAAGCAAACACTGGACCTACGGATGAACAGCTCAGTCAATGTGCACAGCGAGCCCGAAAAGAACTTGATTAATGTTGAATTATGAAGGGATTATACAGCAAAGTCCCGCAGACGATTAGTTTTCCTTTCAATTAAGCTATCGAGATCCTAATACTATTGAGAAGACGGATGAGAAAGGGGAACATTATGAGACAGGTATGGTTGCTGGCCGTTGGGATGGCCATTTTGCCGATTACAGGATTGTGCTGCAACTCTAAGGATGAGGAATTAGCAGCAGCAAAAAGGCAAACAGCCAAAGGGCAATTGAATAACATTATTGCAATAAACACCGGCAAGAATTCTCCATATCCCGAATACCTTGTTAACAGAGCTCAATATGGATTGTACATTCTTGACTCAGGTTCATATGAGAACAAACCGGTTCTTATCTCTGCAGGCATTCGTGTGTGGCCCGGGAAAAATGGAATCGGACTTATCTTTTTGGACCCTGATTTTCAGGTCAAAGGCATGATTATTGAGACCAACACCGGCTGGAGAGGGGAATATTCAATATTCTCGTGGTCAGCGGAAGACAAGGAATGGTATTCGGGAACCATTTTACGTCATGAGGCAGTTACTGTTGAATTTTATGAAAGGGAAACGCCATTTTCGAGCAGCCAGGAGGGACATCCGCCTTTGATATTTCTTCCTAAAACCATCCTCAATGAGAAAATCCGCGTTGGGCTGGTGACGATTACTGGCGAAACAACAGACATGGTGGATGCGTGCATCTGGCGACCGGACGAATAAAAAACTGGTATAAGTAGGGAAAAGACAAATAAAACTATTGCGCCAACAGGCTCGAGAGCTATTCGCGCGGCGACCTGACGGGGACGTATCCGAGTTACACGGGCATCGACACATCTACCGATGTTCGGAAAGAAGCCTGGAATCTCAGCCAGACGGGCGTCTGGCTGGATTATCAGATAGACGCCAACGCGGATGACGACTGGACCGATGCGACCGACCTGGACCAGGGCAGGACGCACAACGCGGTCAACGAAATTACGGGCGTTACTGAGGGCGGCGGGCAGTCGGCGTGGGTGGACCCCGTTTATGATGAGGCAGGGAACATGACGGCCGGGCCGCGGGCTGGGGCTATCGCCGACGGCGCGACCCGCCTGTTCCATGTTTATGATGCGTGGAATCGGCTGGTGGAGGTGTGGGAAGACACCAACGACGACGGTGACAAAGATGCCGAAGGCACTGATACGCAGCTGATCGCATGCGAATACGATGGACTGAATCGCCGCGTGGCCAAGACCGACAAGACCGGCGAAAGTGATGTGGCTTACGATTATTACTACAACACCTCATGGCAGATATTGGAGATTCGTAAGAACGACGATGCGGACCCGCTGAAGCAGTACATCTGGAATATTCAATATATTGACGCGCCGGTGTGCTACTTCTACGACGGCGACACGGACGGAAGCGGCGTGGTCGAGTATTACATGACGTGGGACGCCAATTACAACGTCACTGCAATTGTGCCCACGACAGTTGTCCCGGCCGAGCGTTACGCCTATGACCCGTACGGCAGCGTGACCATTCTTGATTCCGGCTGGACCGACGATGCGGACCAGGTCAGCGATGTAGACAATGATGTGCTCTTCTGCGGCTACCGGTTCGACCCGGAAACAGGTTTATACCAAGTCCGCTATCGCTATCTCAACCCGCGCTTCGGCTGGATAACCCGCGACCCGAAGGATCAAAACCTCCCCGGCGGGGGTTATCACGACGGCATGAATTTGTATGAGTATTGCATGAGCGGGCCGATTAGTTTTGTTGATCCGATGGGATTGGGCCGAACGGAAGAAGGCAATGTGGATGATTACTTCCAATGGGCCGAGAAACAGAACAAAGAGACTAGAGCATTAGTACAGGCTCTCAGAACAGCAGCCAAGGACCTCGAAGAAGTCGAGTATGTTGACGTCGATAACGAGGATGCCGAGAAGGGTAAGGGGCGAGAGAAACTGAATGAACTTATGAGTATTAAAAGTCCTATGTCGGGTAAGCAGCGAATACTTACAATTCATGAACTTGATAAGGACGGCAACCCCAAGGTTGATGAAAAAGGCAGAGTAATAGTAGTCGATCCGCACTATGTATGGGTAGATTACGGTGACATCTGGTTGCCTAATCCGGACCCTTGTAGAATTTATTTATATATCGGACATTCAATTGACGAGCCCGCTGATATAGTTACCGGTAAGAGGATGTTCGAAGAGAATGAGCATTTAAAAGTCAGTGGAGCGGGTGTGAAGGTTACTATCGACCCTACAACAGGGGAGGTTAAACATGAGGCTACAACAGGACCAACTCCAACCGTTGGCGTAGCTACTTGTTTTGCTAAAATAACAACTGACTCCGCTGAGAAACAAGGTTATTATACGCTTAAGCCTTCGTACGGTATTTATGAAAAGGCTCCAGGCACGCCGAGAGTTAGGGATGAGAATAAATTAAATATTCAAGCGTCTAATATAACCCTTATAGAGGCGGCTACCACGTTATTTATAGGGGCAAAAAGGAGAGCAGCGGAACTCCATAACGGACCTTGTGAAAAAGTATGTGTAATAGTTATTTGGGGCCATCATAAATGGGAACAAGGCGGAGGCTAAACAATGCACAAAAATGATTTCATCGTGTTTGTTTGTGCTCTTGGTTGCTTGTATTCAGCCGGCTGTGCTGCCGAACAGGCTGAAATGCCCCAATCGCTGGAGTATTACGGCCTGAAGTTTGTGCTTGTGCCGCAAGGCTCACGAATGATAGGCACCAACAATTCTCGCGCCATGCCGCATGAGCGGCCGGCGTGTGAATTCCGGCTCGATTACACATTGTACATGAGCACCACCGAAGTGCCGGTATGGCTGTATGAATCAGTAATGCGGGATGAACGGGAGAGATATTCCGAAAAAGACAAACTCTGGCTGCCGGCGAGTGCAGGCATCGAAGGTACAAAAGAGTTTTGTCGTAAATACCAGGCGCTTCTCGATGAAAAGACCGGCGGGAAGTGGATTTGCAGGCTGCCGTATGAAGCGGAATGGGAATACGCCGCATGTTACGGCCGGCCGGCTGATGAGGACTGGTGGCCTGTCACACGGCTGCATTCGGATCCCGGTATTTATAATCTTCTTGACCATGAGTGGATGGCTGATAACTCAAAAGGCCATGTACACCAGATTGCCACAAGGAAGCCGAACCCGCTTGGATTGTATGACATGTTGGGAAACGAGAGTGAATGGTGCGAAGGATATACGACAGATTCTGTAGAAACCATGCTATCAGCAATGCGGAATCAATTTGATAAGACGAAGTTGAATAAAGGTGTTCTGAAATATTATCCTTGTCGCGGTGGCAGCTATTACAGTAACGAGGATCAATGCCGTCCTAATATGCGAGACTCTTCCGGAGGTGGTTTAGCATATGGTATTCGATTAGTTCTTCTGCCGAAGCTAAACAAGTGAGCAGAATAAGGCGGGGTGGCGGCATCCTGGCAGGAGCACGCCGGGGCGGCCGTCACATCCGGCGGGAGCCAGTCGCCGAATGTGCAGTACGCCTACGAGGACGGGGCGTCCGGCGGCGTCGCGCAGTATGTCCGCCTGGACTATGTGACCTATCCTGCGGGCAGGGTCGTGTATTATAATTATCCGTCAAGCGGCATAGGGGCTGCGTTGTCTCGGCTGGACAATATCGCCGACAGCGGCACGCCGGGCGACTCGAACAAATATGTTGATTATGCATATATGGGCGTCAACTCCATTGTAACCACGGAATATCACAAGATCACCCGGAACGGATATCCACTAACACTGAATTACGGTACTGACGGCGGCACGGGCCTTGACCGCTTCGGGCGCGTCATCGACCATACATGGAAAATTCCTCAAGGCTTACTGAAGTCGCCGGATTATTTTGTTGACCGCTACCGCTACGGCTACGACCGCTCGTCCAGCCGCATCTGGCGCGAGAACGTGCTGACGACGCTGAAGGATGAGTATTACGCTTACGACGGGCTGGACAGGCTTGAGAGCTATTCGCGCGGGGACCTGACGGGGACATACCCAAGCTACACGGGGATTAACACATCTACCGATGTCCGCAGGGAGGCCTGGGGCCTGAGCCAGACTGGCGTGTGGCTTGATTATCAGATAGACGCCAACGCGGATGACGACTGGACGGATGCGGGAGTAAAGGGGGACAGGCTACTTTTTTATTGACAATGGCGTGGCGGAAGTTATGTTTATGTCACGCCAAGAATAGCCAGAGCACCGACGGCTGGTATTGTCAGCCACGTGATTAATCGC
>CAZVYJ010000033.1:0-31514 GCA_964631565.1 uncultured Planctomycetaceae bacterium | reverse complement strand
GAACTCTTTTTGGCGCAATGGGTAAGATGGGCAAAGCGCATAAAGTCCGTCAGGGCGGGGGATACGGGTTGGTTAAAAGCAAGGAAGGTCCGTAAGGACCGGCACTGCTTTTGAAAGGGGAATTAAATGGCGCACACATTCTCGTGCCTTCATTACCATGCGGTGTTTTCCACTTCCGGCCGGCGCAATCTCATACCCCAGGACGTTCTCGCCAGACTTTGTGCCTATGTTGAAGGAATTGTACGGAATATCGGCGGCGTTTCGCTTGGTATTGGCGGAACTACCAACCATCTGCATATTCTTGTTTCGTTGTCGCCGGACATGCCGGTGTCAAAAGCTGTAAACCTTATCAAGTCCAATTCTTCCAAATGGGTTCACGAGACGTTTCCAGTAATGGCGGACTTCGCGTGGCAGACCTTTACGGCAAGCCGGTCCGGCATAAAGGCGATTCAGCAATACATCAAAAACCAGAAGTCGAGGCATTGTGACATGAAATTTGATAATGAATTACTCCTGCTGTTGCGAAAGCATGATATTCGCTATGATGAGACCAAAGTTCTGGACCGAGACTGATGATATGTATCGCCCCTTATGGGGCTGGCTGTTGTGCGGCAGTTTTTACCCCCACCCTTACGGGTGGGGCTAATGGTTTTCAGGTTCATAAAAGCCTGTTAATGGTCACAGGTTTTTACGTCTGCACCGGTGCAGACGTAAAGTGCAGTCGGAAGGGCCATTCACATTTTATGGATGTTGAAGGACTGCCGATCTGCTGTTACCTTAATGGCGGTTTCGTATGGATTGGATATTTGTCTGGAGAATTTAATGGCCGATTTTAAAACCGTCAGTAAAAAGCTCAAGTCGCATGGCCAGTCGCACCTGCTGCGTTTTTATGATGAACTTCCGCCGGCTGAGCAGAAAGCCCTGCTGGACGCCATCGACGCGATAGACTTTGATTACCTGGACGAGCTTATCGAGAAATACGCCAGGTCGAATCCGAGCTTCAAACCTGCCGGCGATATCGTTCCGCCGCCGATAGTGCCCGCCAGGCCTGCCGACAAGGCCGAGGCCGACCGACAGGCGAAGGCTTACAAGCATGGCGAGAAACTTATCGCCGCCGGCAAGGTCGCCGCCTTTGTGGTGGCCGGCGGCCAGGGCACGCGGCTGGGATACGAAGGACCCAAGGGCTGCCTTGAAGCCACTCCCGTAACCCGCAAGCCGCTGTTTCGCGTGTTTGCCGAGCAGATACTCGCGGCCTGCCAGCGGTATTCCACGACGATTCCGTGGTACATCATGACGTCGCCCGCCAACGACGTCGCCACGCGTGCGTTTTTCCGCCAGAACAAGTTTTTCGGGATGAAGCCCGAAGACGTGTTCTTCCTGGTTCAGGGCACCATGCCCGCTTTCAGCATGGACGGCAAGCTGCTGCTCGCCGGCAAGTCATCGCTGGCCCTCAATCCGGACGGTCACGGCGGCAGCCTGACCGCGCTTCGCAAGAGCGGCGCACTTGACGACATGGCCGCCCGCGGCGTCGAGATTATCAGCTATTTCCAGGTTGATAACCCGCTGGTCAGGTGCATTGACCCGCTGTTTATCGGACTGCACGATCTCCAGTCGTCCGAGATGGGCGCGAAATGCCTGCCCAAGCGCGACCCGATGGAAAAGCTCGGCAACTTCTGCCTCGTAGACGGCAAGGTTACCGTGATTGAATATTCCGACATGCCCGAAGAGCTGGCCCGCCAGACCACCGAAGACGGCCGGCTGCGGTTCAGCGCCGGCAGCATCGCGATTCATACGCTGTCACGAAGCTTCGTCGAGAAGCTCACCGCCGGCGGGCGATGCAGCCTGCCTTACCACAGGGCCGAGAAAAAAGTTCCGTACATTGACGACGCCGGCAGACTCATCAAGCCGGAAACGCCCAACGCCATAAAGCTCGAAATGTTCGTTTTCGACGCTCTGCCTCTGGCGAAAAACGTCGTCGTGCTCGAGACGCTCCGCAGCGAGGAATTTTCGCCGATTAAGAACGCAAGCGGCTCCGACAGCCTCACCAGCAGCCTGCACGACCAGGTTCGCCGGGCGGCCGGCTGGCTGGAGGCTGCTGGAATAACCGTGCCGCGCGACGCCGGCGGGCAGGTGGCGGCCGCCATAGAAATTTCGCCCCTGTTCGCCGACAGCGCAAAGGTTCTCGCGGAAAAAATAGACAAAAACATCACGATAACTACCGGCGATTCGTTTTATCTCGGTTCCAGAGGCCAGGTCGGCGGAGCGAAACAGGCACAGTAAACGCACATTGCCTGGCGGCCTTCCCGGGCCGCCAGGGATCTGACGGTTTGATATTAAAGCGGCGGCCTGGGAAGGCCGCCGCGCAGAGTGTGATACGATAAAACTATGCCTCGCAAGCAAGTCATACTGCTGTTTAACGATACGAAGCCCGGCGTGGCGGAAGCCGTAGCATCGCTTCGGCCGTGGTTCGACGCGCGCGTGGATGTCGTCAAATTTCAGCCCTGTGTCGGACCGCTCGCCGTTCCGCCCGGCTCGGCGGATCTGTGCATCGTATTCGGCGGAGACGGCACGCTGCTGGCGGCGGGGCGGCTGATGGCCGGAACGGGCATTCCGCTTGTCGGCGTGAACATGGGCAAGCTCGGTTTCCTGGCGGAGTTCAACATCGAGCACATGCAGAAGCATCTCGACGAAATGCTCTCCGGAAAAGTTCAGCCGGCCGAGAGAATCATGCTTGAGGTGAGCGTGACCCGCGGCGGGAAGGAGATTTTCCGAAGCCCCGCCGCCAACGACGTCGCAATTTCCGCCGGCGAACCGTTCCGCATGATAGACCTGAACGTCCTGCAGGGCGAAAACCAGGTGTCGCGATACCGCGGCGACGGGCTTGTTATATCGACCCCCACCGGCTCAACCGGCTACAACATGTCCGTCGGCGGGCCGATACTGGCTCCGACGCTCGATGCCGTTGTGATTACGCCCGTGGCGCCGCACACGCTTTCGCTTCGGCCGATAGTCGTCGACAGCGACCGGGCGATTCACGTCGAAGCCGTCGCGGTCAATCCGGGCACTGCCGTCATAATCGACGGACAGGCCACCTGCTCCATGAAGGCCGGCGACATCGTCGAGGTATGCAAGTGTGATTGCCCGATAAAAATAGTTCCGCATCCCGGCCGCGGGTTCTTCAAAACCCTTGCCGGCAAGCTCCATTGGGGACATTCCCCGCACCACAGCGACTGAACTGCCCCCGAGGGGCAGCTAGAGCAGGAGAAAGTAGAAAGTTGAAGCACCACTTTCTTCTGAAATCTGTCTCAGGGTTGCTCTCCTGCGGTCTACTTTCTACTATCTGCTTTCTGCAGTTTTCTAAAGCATTGCACAAAGTTTATTGCAGACAGTTCAAAAGCCTCCCCGAAAATATCTTGGGCACACCCCGCCGCCTTGTTTACAATATGCCGACCATGAAAGTTGATCCCAGATTTCTCACCGGTGAAGGGCTGGAAGTTTTTACCGGCAACGAGGCTCTTTTCAAAGGAGCGCTGGAAGTCGAAGGAGGAACGCATTTCCTCGGCGGCTATCCGGGAAGCCCCATTGCGGGGTTCTTCGACTCGATGGCCCTGACCAGCGGCCTGCTGAAGGAAAAGGGCATAAAGGCGGTTATCCATAATAACGAAGCCCTTGCCGCCGCAGCCCTTAACGGCACGCAGCTCGCGCCGTGCCGGTCCATGATAGTAATGAAGTCCGTGGGCGTTCACGTCGCCGCCGACGCCCTGGCGCTGGGCAACCTCGCCGGCGCGAATCCCGACGGCGGGGCGATTGTGGTTTACGGCGACGACCCGTGGTCGGACTCCACACAGGTAGCCTCAGACAGCAGGTATATCTCGAAACACCTGCAGATACCCGTCATCGAGCCGGCCGACACGCAGGAAATAAAAGATTTCGTCGACCTGGCGTTCAAGATATCAAGCCGCGCCGAGCTTTACGCCGGATACGTCATTACCACGAATCTTGCAGACGGCGGCGGGACCGTGCAGTGCAGGCCCAACCAGTACCCGACTCTGAACGTGCTGAAGCCGATAACTCTGCCGACCGACGCCATCGACCTCAACAAGTACGTTCTGCTTCCGCCGAAGACGTGGTGGCAGGAAGAAAAGCTGGCCGACCGGTTCGGCCGCGCCAAGGCAGCCGCCCGGGAGCTGGGCGTAAACAAAATTCTCTACCCGGCCGAGAAGCCGGCGAAAATCGGATTCATCACCAGCGGGCTGGCGCACGGGTACCTTGTCCAGGCGCTTTATGAACTGGGTGTGCTCGGCGAGTTCCCGATTCTCAAGTTCGGCATGAGCTATCCCGCCGACGATGTGCTCATAAAACAGCTCGCCGCACAGTGCGAGCAGATAGTTGTAGTCGAAGAGCGTCGCGGCTTCCTCGAAGAGCAGGTAACCGAGGTGATGGCCAAGGCCCGCCAGCTCGGCCTGCCGCACGGCGAGATTCCCGTATGGGGCAAGACGTTCCCGGGCGGCCTTCGCGGCATGCCGGACATCAAGGGCCTGCACCCGTCCATCGTAATCGACAGGCTGGTTCCGCTTCTCAAGCAGGTCAGCAGCAGGGGCAAACAGACCGCGCTGGCTGCGGCGAAGTGGGACGGCGAAGTCAGCACCATCGCCGCCACTGAAGAAACGCAGGTGTGCAGTCTGCCGGTCAGGCTGGCTTCGTTCTGCCCCGGCTGCCCGCACCGCGATTCGGCCGACGTCTGCCTTGAGATAAAGAAAAAGTTCATGAACCCGGACTACATGTCGCACAAGTACAAGTCCGGACCCGTGGACCTGCTGTTTCACGGTGACACCGGCTGCTACACAATGCTCATGTACCCGCCGAACACGAAACTCATGCACGACTACAGCGGCATGGGGCTTGGCGGCGGAACCGGCTCGGGCATCGACCCGTTCATCACGAACAAGCAGGTCGTCTTCATGGGCGACTCGACGTTTTTCCACTCCGGGCAGATAGCCATCTCGCAGGCCGTAAAGCTCGGGCAGGATATCACGTTCATCATACTGGACAACCGCACCACGGCGATGACAGGCCACCAGCCGCACCCGGGCGTCGAGTACGACATGCTCGGCGACCCCACGCCCGCCCAGGACATCGAGGAAGTCGTCCGCGGCATCGTGGCCAACGACGGCGCGCCGGTCATACGCGCGAATCCCGAAAGCCGCGAGTCGTACATGGCCCTGCTGGAGAAAACCTTCCTCGCCGACGGCGTGAAGATAATCATCGCCGACAAGGAATGCGGCATAACGCGCATGCGCCGCAAGCACCGCCAGGAGCGGGAGATTCGCAAGCGGCTGGGCTACCTGCCGACATGGCAGCACATGAACATCAACCAGGAGATATGCCGCTTCTGCCTCTCCTGCGCCGAGATGACGGGCTGCCCCGGCCTGAAGCATGTCGATACCGACTACGGCCGGAAAATGGACACCGACATCACCACATGCGTTGACGATGGCGCGTGCGAACGCATCGGCGCGTGCAATGCATTCGAGCATGTGACCATCAAGCGCAAAAAACCGCAGCGGTCGAAGGTGCCGGAACTCGGCCTTGACGACATTCCCGAGCCGAAGAAGGCGGCCCATGGCGACCTGTGGCGATGCTGCCTCGTCGGAGTAGGCGGAATGGGCATCGGCGTGGCGACCAGCATTCTTGTCCGCGCCGGCCACAAGGAAGGCTACCAGGTCACGTTTATCGACAAGAAAGGCCTGGCCATCCGCAACGGCGGCGTCGTCAGCCAGGTGCTTTACAACATCGCCAAAGAACCGGTCACCGCGGTTATACCCTTCGGCAAGGCCGATGTGCTGATAGGCGTTGACATACTCGAGTCGGCCCGCATGCTCGACCCGAAGGGCCGGCTGCGAATCGCATCGCCGGACAGGACCGCAGCCGTCATCAACACCGACAAGGTGCTCACAATCCGCGGCATAATGGGGCAGGAAGATTTCGACCCTGCGCAGCTTGAGGAACTTATCCGCTCGCACACGCGCAGCGACAACTTCCTGGCTCGCAACATTTCTCGCATCTGCGAGAAATATCTCGGCTCGCGGCTGTATGCGAACATAATGATGCTGGGCTTCGCGTTCCAGAACGGACTGATACCGGTTTCGATGCACTCGATGGCGTGGGCGATAAAAGACACCATACACACCGACATGCGGAAAAACCTCTACGCGTTCAATATGGGCCGCAAGCTTGTCGTACAGGGCGATCTGTTCCAGGGCCCGCCGCAGCGGACCGGCTGGAAGGAGACTCTCGAGGAAAAATGCCGCTGGACCATCCGCCGCTACAGCAAGGGCCAGGCCCGCGCCGATGAGCTTCGCCAGATCGCCGCCGCCACGATACACAACATGTCCGGCCTGGACGAATCGCTGAAGCGCGCGATAGTCGTACGCATCTACGACTGCATGAGGTGGGGCGGCATCGGCTATGCCGACCGCTACTGCATGAAGATAGGCGAAGTTTACCGCAAGGATTCCGCCGCCCACGGCTACGCCGTCACGCGCGCGGTCATACACAATCTCGCCCGCGCGATGCTCATCAAGGACGCGTTCTTTACGGCCGAGCTTGCGACAAGCCCGGAAAAACGCGCACGCGACCGCGAGAAGTACAACGTCAACCCGGCCAACGGCGACAAAATCGTCTATCGCCACCTGCTTCATCCGAAGTTCACGCTGCTGGGCCGCACGTTCTCGCTGAGCGTCACCGCACCAAGCTGGGTCCTGAAAGTCGTCCGCACGTTGCGATGGATGCGAAAAATCCTCCGCAAGACTCATGCGGTCGAAAAGCAGTATCTCGCGCAGTACGAGCGGATGGTTGACGACTTCACATACGAAACCGACGAGCAGTACGCTCTGGCGCTGACCAGACTGTCCTCGCCGCAGTGTATGAACTGCACCAACGCGCTGTGCAAGGAAGAAGGCTGCCCCGCCGCAAGCGAGATACCGACGTGGCTGCAGCTGTTCTACCAGGACCGCCTGCGCGAAGCCAGCGACGTGCTGCACGGCAAAAACAACTTCCCGGAATTCACCAGCCGCATCTGCCCGGCCTTCTGCCAGACAAGCTGCAAACAGTCCATCAACGACTCGCCGGTGCAGATAAAGGATATCGAAAGCCGCATCGTCGAAAAAGCCTTCGAGGAAGGCTGGATTGCACCTCGGCCGGCCGAAAAGAAGACCGGCAAGAAGGTCGCGGTCATCGGCAGCGGCCCGGCCGGCCTGGCCGCGGCGCAGCAACTCGCCCGCGCCGGCCACGACGTGACAGTTTTTGAGAAAGATGACAAGCCCGGCGGTCTGCTGCGGTACGGCATTCCCGACTTCCGCCTCGAAAAGTCGATAATCGACCGCCGCATCGAGCAGCTTGTCGCTGAAGGCGTGAAGTTCGAGTGCAGCGCCGCCGTCGACGACGCCAAGTCGGCCGGCAAAATCAAAAAAGATTTCGACGCCGTCCTGCTGGCTACCGGCGCCGCGGCCGCACAAAAACTTGACATTCCCGGCAGCGACGCCGAGGGCATCTGCGCCGCGATGGATTTCCTCCGCCAGGAAAACATCCGCCGCGCCGGCGGCAAGCTTCCGAAGACCGGCGCGATTTCCGCAAAGGGCAAACACGTAGTCGTCATCGGCGGCGGGCTTACCGGCGGCGACTGCGTGGAAACCGCACTTGCGCAGGGCGCCAAAAAAGTCACGCAGCTGGAGATTCTGCCGTCGTCAGCCGTCAGCAACGCGGCGGCCGGGCCGGACGAACTTGAAAAAAAAGTCGAGCGGCACTGGTCGGTGAGCACGAAGGCGTTCAAGTCCAACGGCAGCGGGCTGGCCGGCCTGGAGTGCGTGAAGGTGCAGTGGATTCACTCCACCGAAGGCCGCCGCATGAAGGAACTCGCCGGCACGGAGTTCAAAATCAAGGCCGACCTGGCGATTCTCGCGATGGGCTTTCGTCCGGAAGTTCCGCCGCCGGTCGCCAGGCAACTCGGCGTCGAGCTTGACAAGACCGGCCGGGTCGCGGCGAAAAACTTCTGCACAACGGCGGAAAACGTCTTTGCCGCCGGCGACGCCGTGAGCGGGCCGAGCTACGTAATCACGGCCATCGACTCCGGCAGGAAAGCCGCCGAAAAAATCAACGCCTACCTTGCGGGATAAGAAATGGCTAGGGAATCGCAGACAGACCGCAAAAAGCGCACCGGCCGGATAACGGCCGCACTCAAAAAACGATTTCCAGACGCCCGGACCGCACTTGAGCACCACGACCCGCTGCAGCTTCTCGTCGCCACGATTCTCTCCGCGCAGTGCACCGACAAGCGTGTGAATATCGTCACGAAGGACCTGTTCAGAAAGTACAGAACGCCGGCCGACTACGCCGCGGCGAAGCAAGCTGAATTGGAGCAGGACATTCGCTCGACCGGCTTCTACCGCAACAAGGCGAAGAACATTATCGCCGCCGCGAAAAAAATAGTCTCCGACTTCGGCGGGGAGGTTCCAGACACGATGGACGCGCTTCTCACGCTGCCGGGCGTCGCGCGGAAGACGGCCAACTGCGTCCTGGGCAACGCGTTCGGCAAGGCCGAAGGCGTGGTTGTGGACACGCACGTCATCCGGCTGTCGGGCCGGCTGGGCCTGTCGCAGCACAGCGACCCGGTGAAAATCGAGCAGGACCTCATGGAGCTTGTCCCGCAGAAGGACTGGGTAGTTTTCTCGCATCTGCTCATCAATCACGGCCGGGCCACATGCACCGCCCGCAAGCCGGACTGCGAAAACTGCATTCTTAACAAACTCTGCCCTTCGGCGTTCAAGGTGTAGCTTTATTCCCGTCGGCAACTTCTTGCCCCGCCGCGTCGCATTGGGTAATCTGAAATCATGACAACAACGGGGAGAAGCCTGTCATGATACGACGCGAATTACTTTGGATTTTATTTTTATTCCTGTTTACCGTCGGTTGTTTTGTTATATGCGGTTGCAGTGCGCAGAATGAGAAATCCAGCCAACCCCCGAAGAAAGATGATTCTGTGCTGGACCTTGGAAATGGCGTGACGATGAAGCTGGTTTTGATACCGGCAGGCGAGTTCACCATGGGCAGCCCGGAGTCCGAACAATCATGGGCGATGGCTCAGGGCAAGGTGGAAAGGCGCAGCGATTATTCAGACGAAGGTCCGCAGCACAAGGTGAAAATCAGCAAACCTTTTTATATGGGGGCTTACGAAGTGACTCTAGAGCAATGGACGGCTGTTATGGGAACGACTGTCGGCCAGCAAATAAAAAACTTCCTTCCCGGTGCAGATTTTACTCTGTCTGATGAAGTCAAACACAGTGATTGTCCCATGTTCTTCGCTTCGTGGGATGATGCGGTTGAATTTTGCAAAAAAGTTTCCGAAGAAACGGGCCGGAATGTGCATCTTCCCACCGAAGCGCAGTGGGAATACGCCTGCCGTGCCGGGAGAGCGACATGGTTTTATTTCGGCGACGACTACGAAAAACTCGGCGATTATGCCTGGTATGATAAAAACAGCAGTATGCATGTGCATCCGGTAGGCCAGAAGAAACCCAATGCATGGGGCTTGTACGATATGTACGGCAACGTTCTGGAGTGGTGCTCCGACTGGTATCACGAAACCAGTTACACCAGGTCGGAATATATGGACCCCACGGGACCGGGTGATGATTCGTTGCATCGTCGAGACCTTCGTGTTCTTCGTGGCGGCTGTTATGATTATCCTTGGCAGCTTTGCCGTTCAGCCTCCCGTGATATGTTTACACCGAGCATAGGACCTTTCGTTTATGGTTTTCGCGTCGTGGTGGACCCGCCCGTCGCTAAATAGGAACCGGCAGAGCGGCAACGGCCGCTTGCCTTTGTTTTTGAAATTCCCCCGGAAGGCGGCTGCAATTTATTTGTTGAGCATGGCCTTTTTGACATCTTCGAGCGTGACGCCGGGCTTGCCGACCCTTTTTCTGGCCCTGGCTATCATTTCAGCCATCTGTTTATACAAATCAATGCAGGCGTCGCAGTCTTTGAATGCCTCTTTCGTGTCGATAACCCATACGCCTTTGGTGCGATACAATGGCATGGCTGAGGGTGTTTCACTGTCAGGATCGAGAAGTAGGGATGCGACCGCCCTGTCTTCACCTGTCATTTCTATTTTGGTTTGTTGCGACCATTCCGGGTCATCTTTGGGTGGAGCCAGAAAGTTGCAGTTAGCGCCATTAATTTCGATTTTTCGGTATTTTTCTAGCGCGTCATCGCCATAGGCTTTTTTCAGCGCAGCTTCGAACTCGTATAAATCCTGTATTGTGCTGTAATGAATTTTGATTAATTCCAGCTGCTTTTGGGAGTCGGCGGAGAAACACTCCGTGTATGCAGACAAGTCTCCGTTAATTGCAGCCTTGTGCCATTTGGCTATAAGCTCGGATGGGGTGGACTGGCCTTTCTCGTCGCCGGTCGGAATATCAACGCTCTTGCATCCGGGCAATGACAAAACACCAAAACCCGCCACGATAATCAATAACCTGAGGCTGGAATAATTCACACTGGGCATTATCTATCTCCCTATCTGCCGATGACGACTAGTTCGAGTCTAACTGTATTTTGGAACAGTTTGAAGTTCACGAAAATTTTCAGCCACGGTATCCAGCCGCATGTTTCCAGCGTCCATAGGCGCCATGCCATAAAAATCCCTCTACGGCACTCCTTCCGTAAGACCTTATCGTTAGTGATGTTACAGTCAAGACCCCCGTTATTTCCCTCCTATTATTTTCATTTTTGGGTGTTTTTCCTTTTTATGTCCCGCTGCAGGTCTGCCGATATATAAAACGTCACGTTAGTGTGATTTTTTTATTGCATGTCTTCGCTGCGAAAAGGAGTCACCAATGTCATTGAAGGTTCTGGTTGCCGATCACGACTGGCATTTCGCCGAGCAGGCACGGGCGTATCTGGAGTCGCACGCGCATCTGGTCGTTTGCGAGAGCGACCCGCACGAGGCGATTGAGCGTGCCCGCCGCTGGCAGCCGGACCTTGTAATCATCGCAGCTGAGCATGCCCAGAGCGGCCACATCGACGCCCTTTACAACATGCAGCCCCGGCCGGCTGTTCTGCTTACCGAGTACATGGAAAAATTCGCCCGGGCGTGGCAGGCATGGCAAAAGGGCGGCGACGACCTGCTGATTAAGCCGATTCTCTCGAACGAGGATATTCAGCAGGGCATCATAGCGGCCCTTGAGAATGCAACGGCCGGAAAACGTCGAACAAAACAGGCGGCTTCCGCGTAGAAATATAATAAGACAAAACTCCTCCTTTCTCCTTTCGCATAAAACCCTTCGGCTTTGAGCGGCCGAGGGGTTTTTTGTAGGTATATCGGTCTGCAGACGTATAAGATTCCGCCGGCATTGACACTCGTAGGGGACTGTGTTACTTTTGTTTTTTCGGCCCGGCCGAAAACCGCACGGTGGCTGTAGCTCAGTTGGTTAGAGCATCTGGTTGTGGTCCAGAGGGTCATGGGTTCGAATCCCATTAGCCACCCTTGTCGCCCATAGCGAAAATAAAAAACCCGCCCCCAAGCAGCGGGTTTTTTGTTGCGCAGGTTGCGGTTTTGCGAGCTGTTATTTCTGCTCCAGCCAGCCTAGCTCGGTCAGGTACAGGCCGAACGGCGCGCCGGTGTCCCGCCAGTGCAGGTCCTCGATGCCGCAGTGGCTGATGTATGTCTTGCCGTCGAACTCGAATATCTCCGAGGCGTGGCCGAAAATAGTGCACAGCGGCTTGCTCCAGTCGAATTTTTTGGGGTCGCGGCTGGCGAAGACAATCGTCTCTTCGTACTGCCTGTGGCTGTGATTGATGAACAGGTAATACCAGCCGTCGCGAAAGAGCACGAACGGCGACTCCAGCGAACCCCACTCGCCGGGCACGTTGCTGACGAGGGCAGGGGCTTCCTTTTTCCAGTCGATGCAGTTGGTGCTGGACGCCAGGCCGACGCCCGCGCCGCCTTGTTGGCCGGCGGCGGCATAGAGCAGATACGTTCCGTCTTTCAGTTTGATAATGCACGGGTCGCGCGTGCCGGCCAGCCCGAGCGTCACCCTGGGCTTGTCCAGCGTTGTCCATGTGTTCAGGTCCTTGCTGACTGCGATGTGGAAACCGGTGTTGTAGCCGTAAAGCATTATGTACTGGTCCTGGTGCTTCACAACGAAGCTGGCGCCGATGCAGTCGTCGGAGCCTTCGGGCGTCGTCAGGGCGTTTTCGTGCTCGGTCCACGGTCCGAACGGCTTGGTTGCGGTTGCGTGGCCGATGTTGCGGTGCGAGCCCGGGGCATAGCTGATTTCAAAATTGCCCGGATACGGATTGGTGATTCCGAACCAGTGAATCGTGCCGTCATCGGCGACATAAAAACAATGGTCGTTGATGTACCACTGCTGGCCGGGGTGCTTTTCCTGGGCCTTTTTCATGCCGGGCGGATTGAGTATGTGCCGGAACATCCCTATCTCATAAGGAATGGGAGGTTTTTCGGCATTTGCGGCGCTTGCGTCGGCGGGCTTGTTTTCCGGGTCGGCATGCAGAATTGGAGGCAGGCAGAGAAGGCTGATAAAAATCGCTGATACGAGGATGAAGATTTGTTTTCCGGCCATGGTTTCTCCTTTTAGAAGCCATAAAATGAACCACCGGGTTCACGCCCAGACGGGCGGGCGTATGCCCGGAGGACACAAAGTAAACACATCAAACACCGCTGATTTTCAGTGCTCTTTGTGTCCTTCGTGGTTCTGGTTTTTCTTTATGCCGGATATTCTTATATGCGGCGGCTTATGTGCGACTTGCGGCAAAAACCGCCTGTTGCTCATAGTGGAACCCGCCTTTTGTGCTTACGGACCGATGGTGATTAAAAACATTTTTTTGGCGTGGTTTCCGCAGGGAGCGTTGATTCTTGGGCGGCGGCGGGTTTTCCGGTATGATGGACCGACTATGAAGTTTTATCTGGAGACGATGGGCTGTCAGATGAACCGGCTGGACAGCGAGCTGGTGGCCGGCGCTTTGCTGGCCGCCGGACTCGATATGGTCGACGACCAGGCTGCCGCCGACGTCGTGCTTTACAACACGTGCTCGGTCCGCAGGCACGCCGAGGAAAAGGTGCTCTCGCGCATCGGCGCCGACGCCCGCCGCAAGAGCAGCGGACGGAAGCTGATTGTCGTCGTGCTCGGCTGCATGGCCCAGCGGATGGGCGGAGACCTGCTGAGCAAGTATCCGCAGGTGGATATCGTGTGCGGGCCGGGCCGGCTCGCCGAACTGCCCGAACTCATCGCCCGCGCTGCCGGCGGCGAGAAAAAGCAGCTCGCCCTCGATCCCGACCGCAAGTCCGAACGCGACCGGGCGGCCGAAGCGAAAATGGACGAGCTGGACCTGTCCCGCAACGTTTCGCTGGGCGGATCGGAAGGTCCGTCGCAGGCGTATGTCCGCGTGATGCGAGGCTGCGACAGGTTCTGCACCTACTGCATCGTGCCTTACGTTCGCGGGCCGGAGCGCAGCCGCGACCCGAACATGATTTTCGACGAGGCGAAAAAACTCGTCGATGCCGGCAAGACGGAAATCACCCTGCTCGGCCAGACGGTCAACAGCTATCACTGGGCCGCCGGCGAGCGGATGGTGCGGTTCAGCGACCTGCTTTGCCGCGTCGCGGCGATTGACGGCCTGCGGCGATTGCGTTTCGTTACCAGTCATCCCGTAGACTTCACCGACGACATTCTGCAGGCCATGCGCGATCTGCCGAACGTCTGCGAATATATCCACTGCCCGGCCCAGAGCGGCTCGGACGCCGTTCTGCGGCGGATGAACCGCGGATACACGCGGGCGGAATACGACGACCTCATCGACCGTGCGCGTGCGATTGTGCCCGGCGTCGTGCTGGCCGGCGATTTCATCGTGGGCTTTCCCGGCGAAACCGAGGAGGATCACCAGGCCTCGGCCGACCTTATCCGCCGCAGCGCGTACAAGAACTCGTTCATATTCAAGTATTCGCCGCGGCCGGGCACGCTGGGCGACAGGAAGCTGAAAGACGACATCCCCGCCTCCGTGAAAAAACGCCGCAACAACGAACTGCTCGCCGTACAGGAAGAAGTCGGCCTGGAGCATAATCGCGGCTACATCGGTCAAACCGTGGAGGTTCTCGCCGAGGGGCCTTCGCGGCGAGTCGACAAGCAGGGCGATTCGCCGAGTCCGGAAAACATGCAGCTGATGGGCAGGACGCGCGGCGACCACATCGTGGTTTTCAACGGTCCGCAGACGCTGACGGGACAGTACATCAACGTGAAAATAACGGACGCGACATCGCTGACGCTGTTCGGCGAGCCGGCCTGAAGGTGGAAATGCAAAAGAGTCCGGCCGCTCCCGCCCGATGGGCTGCCGACGCGACAGCCCGACTGATTACGGACGAAATGAAGCGGTCGGACTCGATTTTTATGAGGCCCGAAACATCTGTGCCATACAGCAGCTTCCGGGGCCTCATCAGAAATATACGATTCGGTTTCGCGGTGTGCGTGCGAGTCGCAAAAGGCGTGAAAAATTTTCGGCGGTGGTCGCGATTAATCAGTTATAGGATTCCTGCAGTTTGGATTCGCCCGTTTCGGCGGCGTCCGGCGACTGGATGTCATAGCGTTTCAGCTTTGCGTGCAGCGTCGCCCGCGTGATGCCGAGCAGCGAGGCGGCTTTGGTTCTCTGCCAGCCGGTTTCCTTGAGCGCCCGCAGAATGAATTCCTTCTCGGCGGTCTCCAGCGAGAAGTTTTCTGTTTTGTTTGAGGCCGCTCCCGTTTCCGGGACGGCATGGGCTTCTTCCGAATCGAAAATCAGACTGGCCGGCATAATTGTGCCGGACTGTTCGAGTATCATCGCCCGCGATATGACATTATGAAGTTCCCGCACGTTGCCGGGCCAGTTGTGCCTTGTGAGAATGTCTATCGCCGCTTCGCTCAGGCCGGTTACCTTGCTGGCGGCGGCCATGCCCGATGTTTCGATGAAATACCGGGCCAGCAGTGGAATGTCGCTGCGGCGGCTTTCATCGCGCAGGGGCACAAGTTTTATCGGGAACACGGCCAGCCTGTAATAAAGGTCTCGCCGGAACCGGCCCGAAGTCGATTCCCTGAACAGGTCGCGATTGCTCGACGCTATGATCGTGGCGCTGCAGGTGATGTCTTTGGTTCCGCCGACCTTGCGGAAGGTTTTTTCCTGGAGCACGCGCAGCAGTTTGGCCTGCAGCGCCGGAGGCATTTCGCTGATTTCGTCCAGGAAGATGCAGCCTTTGCCGGCGAGTTCGAACAGGCCGGTCTTGTCGCGGTCGGCGCTGGTGAACGCGCCTTTGACGTGGCCGAAAAGTTCGCTTTCAAGCAGCGACGCACTCAGGGCTGCACAGTTCACCGCGACGAAGTTGTCATCGCCGCTGCACCGCCATGCGTGGATGGCCCGGGCGGCAAGCTCCTTGCCGGTTCCGGTTTCGCCGAGAATGAGCACGGGATTGCAGTGGCTGTTGGCGACTATCTTTATCGTCTCGAGCGTTTTTGACATGCCTTCGCTCAGGCCTACTATCTCAACGCCCGGCGGGCAGGCTTTGCAGAAATAGCCGTCTGTTTTTCTGCGTGATTCTTCGGCTACCGATGCGATCCGGCCGAGCCTGTCCTTGTCCAGGGGCAGCAGCAGGTAGTCGTGGGCGCCGGCCCGCACATATTTCACAGCCAGGTCAACGTCAGGGTTTTCCGTGAACACGACTACGGGCAGATCCGGCCGGAACGATTTTATTACATTGAGCATCTCTAAAGTTGCGTCGGCTGTCGCGTCCGGACCGATAAAGACCATTTCCGGCTTGCTGCTTTTAATCAGTTTCGAGGCGGACGTTATGCAGTCGACAAAGACGATCTCGCCCAGTGTTTTCTGAAGCGGCTGAAGGTGGCTTGAATTGCGCGCAGCATCCGCCGTGACGTATACCGCCATTCGCGAGAGCTTGCGGGCGCCTTTTTCTGCCATTAACGAAATTCCTTTTTCGACAGCAGAAGCAAGCTGATTACTGTGCATTCATGAGCGTAATCGCGCAGAGATGTGATTCGGCTGAATCCGGAGACACTACAACCCGTCGCCGGCGTTGCAGACGAATAACGCTGCGTAACGAAATATGCTCAAGGCGCTCTACCGGCATACAAATCCCTCGCCTGTTTTGCAGCCGGTGTCGCGCAACTCGGCCGATATTCCATGTCGGCCGACTCGCCGCCTGCCCTTCATGCAGCGCAACAAAACGCTGCTCAGGCGACAAGTGCACACATAGCCTCACGTGGGGGTCGGGGTGGGCTAACCGCGGTGATACGGATAGTAGCGGGTCGAAACTACAAATATCCGGTACACAGCCGTGCACCACTTCACGCTTTTAAATCGAACGCAAAATATAGCGAGTTGCGAACTCATGCAATACCATATTTTGTACAGCCGGTCCTCTTTTTACTCCTAAATTTAACTCCAGTTACGCAGAAACTTTCCGTCGTTGTCGAAAATAACAACATTTGCCAACAGGGTATTATCGCTGTAACATCTTTTGTAGACGACAATTAAAGCTAATCCTTTTCTGTGGCTGTAGTTCTGATGGCATCCGGCGGTGACTCGCCAAGCGGTTCTTCAATCGGGGGCAAAAAAATTTTAACAGAGAAAAAATTTCTGGTTTACGGGAAGAAAATTCCGGCTTTCTCCCCGTTTTCATGCAGGACTACTCCGGACGCTGCAGCATCGCCAAAATTATAACTCCCTATAAAGGAAGAAGATGAGGTGTTGACAGATTGTGAATAACCATTCTGGCACGCCTGTTGCGAATAGAGTTGCGAAGGAATTCCATGTTCATGAACAGTGTTGAAACAATTTCAATCGCCTCATTGCTGCAGACGGCCCCGTCCAGGGGTGCGGTCGCCGGCAGTTGCAAAAAGGGCCTTCAGACAGACACGAGAGGCGACAAAAATGTATTAATAGCCGGAGATACGGACCAGTACGAATCCGCAGCGGCTGACGTCAACGATGTTCGCATGTCGCAAGAGCCTCAGAGCGATTCCGGCTCCGACAGTAAGGGGCAGACCAATCAGCTCAGGTCCGGGACTCGCGGCGAGAAAAATGAAACGAATCGCTCTGACTGTGATGCAGTGTCGGCATCCATACCGGCAGCAGACTTCTGCCGGCAGATAATACCGGAGCAGCCGAACCTTCCCAGGCCCTTCGCCGAAATCATAGCTCAGGTCACACAGATTGCCGCCGAAACGCAGAATGCCGTCGTCGAGACATCTGCCGAATCGCTCAGGCCTGCGGCGCAGATACCCGATGCGGTTATGCCGCAGGTTCAGTTTGTCATGCCCCAGCCGGAAGCTCCCGCCGCAGCCGCGAATGTGCCTCAACAACAGGTGGTTGCCGGCCAGCCGAGTGCGGAGGTTCCTCCGGTTCAGCCAATGCAGCTGCAGGGCGGGCGGCAGATGTTCTCCGTTAATGACGTCCCGGTGCAGGTCGCTGCCGAAGTCGAACGAGGCGAAACTGCTCCGGCCGCACCGGAAGTTGCCGCAGTATCCGGCAGCAAACAGGAAGTCGTTGTCGTCGCAGCCGCAGCTTCAACCGAGAAGGAAATTTCGCCGCAGCTGTCGCAGCCTTCGCAGAAATCCGAGATTCAGGTTGTTGACAGGATTGCGCCGGTTGCAGCCGCTACTGATGCCGGCAAGGCAGCGACGGCTGAACCCAAACCGGCGGCTGAACAGCGGGTTGTCCGGCCCGAAAGCGACAGGCGCCACGCCGAAGACGTCGACAGCAAACCCGCAGTTGACAGAACCGTCGTGACGACGGCTTCATATCGCGATTTCGGCCGGCCTCCTGTGGAGCGTACAGTCCGCGACGGGGACGGAACGGTCCGTTCATTCGGGTCTCATGTCGTCGGCGCCGTCGAGGCAGGCGTCAAGCCGCTCGAAACTGTCAGCAGCGTCGCTCCGCAGGCCGTCAGGCCGGCGGTCCTGCAGCCGGCTGGCGCAGCCGATATTCCTCCCGCGGAACAAATCACACAATTCGCCGGCAATCTCCGCGTCGGCCAGCAGATTACGGTGCAGTTGAATCCGCCGGAACTCGGCCGGGTCCGCCTTTCGCTTCAGTCCGACGGCAAAGACATCCGCGGCGTTGTTGAGGTCGATAGCCATCGCACGCTCGTGGAAATCCAGAAGGAAGCGTCTTCGCTTATGGGCAGGATGGCTGACAGCGGCATCAGCGTCCGCCGCATGGATGTCGTACTGAGCGATCCCAGCCAGGGCGGCCACCACGGCGCGGATTCCATGCTGCGAGACTGGAGCGGACAGCATGGCCATAACAGGGATTCGTATGCGTCGGCCGATCCCGGACGGAACCTTTTTGCCGGTGAATACGCCGACGAGGCGGAGGAATTAGGCGAATTGGTAACCGACAGCTCCATAAACGTAAGGATATAGGAGAAGCCGATGGGTACGGTTTCATCAACGAGCAGCGCGAGCATAAGTGCGGATTATATGAACCTGCTGGTTGTGCAGCTCCAGAACCAGAATCCGCTCGAGCCGATGGACAACAACCAGATGGCGTCCCAGCTGGCGCAGCTGTCCCAGCTGGAACAGCTGGAGAAGATGAACTCCAGTTTTCAGGACGTCCTTGCGTCCCAGCTCGAGACACAGGCCATCAGTCTCATCGGCAAGAACGTCGCCTATGTGCCGTCCGGCGGAACCGCCGCGACGGTGGGGACCGTTGACGGTGTGGACAACACCTACAGCGACCCGCGTCTGATAATCGGCAATCAGCGCCTGCAGCTGAGCGACATATTGGCGATTGGATAAGAAATGCGAACTTTCATCATAGCGTAGAGGAACAGTCATGAACTCAATTTTAGCAGCTGTTTCAGGGTTAAAAGCTCACCAGACCATGATAGACGTGGCCGGCAACAACCTTGCCAACCTCAATACGACCGGTTACAAGTCCAGTCGAGTCACATTTGCCGACTTGTTCAGCGAAACGCTGAGAGTGGCGTCGCCGGCGACGGGAAAGGTTGGCGGCACCAACCCGATGCAGATCGGCAGCGGCGTGAATGTCGCCACGATCGACAAGAACATGTCACAGGGCAGCCTGGTTGACACCGGCCAGCCGCTTGACCTGGCGATTGAAGGCAACGGTTATTTCGTCGTTAACGACGGCACGCAGGACGTCTATACGCGTGCCGGCTCGTTTACGGTCGACTCGGACTATTATCTGGTCGATCCGTCGACCGGCTATCGCGTCCAGCGAATCGGTTCGGAAGGCATCGCGGAAGGTTTCCAGAGCGTCACGAATAACGCGATCAGAATTCCGTACGACGTGGCCCTCGCCGCCAAGGCGACCAGCCTGATTTACTACAACGGCAACGTCAGCGCCGACGACGACACCGTTGGAACGACCATACTTTCCGCGACGATCCAGTATACCGACGGCAACACGACCGCATCGGAAGACACGCTTCTGGCGGATCTGGACCAGGTGACGACCGCACTGGTTGACGGCGACAAAATAATCATAACGGGCAAGGCCGCCGACGGCTCCGCCGTCAGCGCGGAGCTTGTTATCGACGCCGACACGACAACAATGGGCGACCTGATTGCGGCGATTTCAGCGGCTTTCCCCGGGTCCACCGCATCGATCAGCAACGGCGTAATCCGCCTGACCGACGACTCGTCCGGCTACAGCCAGACCGACCTGACGCTTAGTTTTTCCGGAACCGGCAAGATGAAAATGCCCGGCTATTTCAGCCTGCTCGATGTCGGCGGAACCGGAATCACCAAGACAAGCATCGAAATATTCGACTCGCAGGGCGTCAGCCATGAATTGTCAGGCGCCTTCATACGTACGGACGATACGAACACGTGGGACTTCGTGGTGACCGACATAACCGGCGATGTCGAGCTTGTGGACAGGAGAATCCGGGGCATCACGTTCCTCGCCAATGGCGCCTACGGCGGGCTTAACTCGACCATAGGCGACTCGGCCGCACTTCAGATGAAGTTCGCACATGACCCGACCAACACACGAAGCATAAACATATCTTTCGGTACTGTCGGCGAGTTCGACGGCGTTACCCAGTTCGGCGGCAGCTCGACGGCGACCGCAGCCAGCCAGGACGGTTATGAATCGGGCTGGTTGTCCAGCCTTTCGGTCACGCAGGACGGCGTTATCACGGCTACGTTCACCAACGGTCTGGAAAGGGACATCGCCGCGATCAAGGTTGCCACCTTCCAGAACCCTGCCGGCCTCGAAGGCATAGGCCACAACTACTATGTGCCGACCGGCAACTCCGGCATTCCGATTTTCACCAAGGCGTTGTCGGGCGACGCCGGTGCGATTCGAGGCGGCTCGCTGGAGAAATCGAACGTGGACGTTGCGGAGGAGTTCGTGAACCTGATTCAGGCGCAGAACGGTTTCCAGGCGAACGCCAGGACCATCACGACTACCAACGAAATGCTCCAGGAACTGGCTAATCTTATCCGTTAATCGGAGCTGCGATAAATGCACGGAGGCATTTTGACAATCAGCAGCCTGGCTCAATCGTCATCGACAAGCAGCGCGATAGACAGGCTGAATGCCGCCCGTAATATGTCCGGGTCCGATTCGGACTGGGTGTGGGTTCTGGTTATAGCTTTCGTGCTTATCGGTGCGGCGGCGCTTCTGGCCGTGATTATCAACATGAAGCGAGGCCAGGCGAAAGCGATGCGAAAAAGCTTCGAACACGAAGCTGAGCGGGCGGGTCTGAGCATGGATGAAGTCAATCTGCTCAGGGACATCACAAAAGTCGCCGCACTCAGGAACCCCAATGCCATTTTTGTCATGGCGTCGGTGTTCGATCAGGCGATTTCAGTTTACGTCCGCAGCGGATGCCTCGTCACCATGACCGACCAGCAGCGCGAACTGACTTTTACGCTGCTGCAGACGCTTCGCGAGAAGCTGGGTTTCCAGAAGTTTCTCACCCACGATTCGTCATCTCAGGTAAGCAGCCGCGAAATCAGCACAGGCGAAACGATATCGGTTGTTCATCGCGGCAAGGCGGAAGGCATTCACGCGAAAGTGGCGGGAACCGACGCGACGTCGCTTACCGTTCAGCCTGAAATACCCGTTCAGTGCCGTCCCGGCGAGGCCTGGCTGGTCAGGTATTCCAGCGGCGGCGCGGTCTGGGAATTTGACGCCCCGGTGGTCAAGGCGGAAGACGGCATCATAACGCTGGCCCACACTGATTACGTCAGGTTCATCAACCGCCGCAGATTTCCGCGCGTGTCGGTGCATCGGCGAGCCAGGATTGCGAGATTTCCTTTTCGCGCCGGCAGAAGCCTCGATGAGCTGCCGGAATTTCTGGACAGCTCACTGCTCGAGATCGCCGGACCGGGCCTGAAGCTGGAAACGCCGGCCGACGTCGCCACCGGCGACAAGCTGCTGGTCATAGTGGAATTGGCCGGCGGACAAGTCGTCCAGGGAATGGGCGCCGTCAGGCGAGTCGATCGCCACAGCGGAACGACTCTTGAAGTCGCAGTTGAATTGATCGGCCTTGCCGGCAGCGATATCGCCGAGCTTGCCAGGCAGACGAATTCCGCCGCAACATCGGACGATGTCGCCGCAGACCTGAGAATGGAGACCGCGCCCGCCTAGGGCCTGCATGGGAATACGATATGCTTGATTCGGTAAAAGCTACTGCATCGACGCTCGACGCCCTGACCCGCCAGTATGAAGGCATAACCAACAACATCGCCAATTCCAGCGTTTCCGGCTACAAGCGGCGGGTTGTCGGATTTGTTCATGCGCTCGAGGCCCGGATGGCCGAGGCGGGCGGCAGAATCACCGACAAGACGGCAATCGATTTTTCTCAGGGCGCCATGAAAACGACGGAGCGGCCTCTGGACATGGCGATTAACGGCGATGGATTTTTCGTTGTCGAATCGCCCGACGGGGTGGCCTACACGCGCAACGGCGCGTTCCGCCTGAACAGCAAGAGCCAGCTGGTCGATTTCGCCAACAGAACAGTCGCAGGCAAGGGCGGCCCGATTACCTTGCCGCCGGATGTAAGCCCGGCCCAGATCGCCGTTTCCGGGGACGGCACGGTAACCGCCTCCGGCAGAATAATCGGCGTTCTCAAGATTGTTGATTTCGAGGACCGTTCGCTCCTCCAGTCGGTCGGCGGCAACTCGTTCACGGCCCCGAAGGACGCAGCCACAATCACGCCCGAGAAAATCGAGATTGTTCAGGGATGCCAGGAATCGTCCAACGTCAACGTGGTCGAAGAACTGGTCAATCTGATAACGGTGACAAGGATGTACCAGGCCAGCATGAAAACAGTCAACTCTGACGATGATCGCATGAAAAGCCTTATCCAGGTAGCAATGCCGTAAGGCATCGAAAGGAACAGCCGTGTTAAGAGCATTTTCAACAGCAGCAACGGGCATGACCGCCCAGCAGATGATAGTGGATACGATCGCCAATAACCTGGCAAACATAAACACTACCGGCTTCAAGCGGTCGCAGGTCGATTTTCAGGACCTCATGTATGTCAAGCTCCGCGAGCCCGGCCAGGAAGTCGCCTCCGGCGTGGTGGACCCGACCGGTTTTGAAGTCGGCAGCGGCGTGAGGCATGCCTCGACCCTGAAAGTTTTCACCCAGGGCGAAATGCAGAGCACCAACGTGTCGCTCGATATCGCCATCGAGGGCGACGGGTTCCTCCAGGTGTCTCTGCCGGGCGGCGAGACGATGTACACACGCGACGGCTCGCTGAGAATCAACGCCGACGGCCAGCTTGTGACATCCAGCGGATATGGAATCGAACCCGCCATAACGATTCCGCCCCAGGCGCAGTCGATAAATATCGGCAAGGATGGAACGGTGTCCGCTACTATCGGCGCCAGCGGCCAGACCACTGTAATCGGCAGGATATCGCTTGTGAGGTTCGCCAACCCTTCCGGCCTGTCCAGCCAGGGCGGCAACCTTTTTGCCGAAACGCCCGCCAGCGGAACGCCGACCACCGGTATTCCCGGCTCGCCGGGCTTTGGAAGCATCCAGCAGGGATTCCTGGAAAAATCCAACGTCCAGATGGTGACCGAGCTGGTCAACCTTATAACTGCACAGCGGGCATACGAAATCAATTCCCGGGCCATCAAAGCCGGCGACGATATGCTCACCACAGCCAACAGCCTGATTACCTAGGAGCCTCAGACCATGGGAAGAGTCATGATTGTCATCACGATTCTGCTGGGCCTGTTCGGATTTGCCGCGGCGGACGATGACGCAAAGGTGCGGATATATCTGCCGAGGAGCCTCAAAACAGACAGCGATTCGCTCAGGCTGGGCGCGATTTGCGTCATCAGGTGCGACGACGAGAAAATTTCTCAGCAGGTGAACGAGATACAAATGGGCCGCGGGCCGTGGTCGGGCGAAAAACTCGTCGTCGACCGCCGCACCATACTGAGCAGGCTGGCGGCTTCCGGCATCAGCAAGGACAAGGTGGCGTTCACCGGCGCGGAAAGCATTATCCTCACGCGCGATGAACAGGTCGCCGAATCTTCGGACCTGCTCAGGACGGCGGATGCATTCCTTAAAAAGCATCGTCCCGGCCCGGCGGGCTGCACGTACAAACTCGTCCGTGATATTGAAGCCGTCGCTCTGCCCGCCGGGAATGATGTCGAAATCTCATGCGAGTTCGCGAAGGATGCGCCGGCCGGTCATGTCAAAATCAATTTTGTGGGCGTGGCCGGCGAAAAGAAAATCGACGCCGGCAGCGCGTTGTTCAAGCTTGTTTATGCCGCTCGCCGCGCCGTTGCAGCCGATGATATCGCAGCCGGCGAAGTTCTGACCGCCGACAACATCAGGGTTGAAATCATCACGAGCGATGTTCCGCCCGATCCGAACTGGACAGCACCGATAGGCGAGGTTGCGACGAAGGAAATACCGGCCGGGACGGTCCTGGTTCCCGCCATGACGAAGCAGCCGGCCCCCGCAGTGGTGGTGAAGCAGAACGAAACAATCGTCATGAGAGTCGAGGGCGCCGGATTCACGGTTTCCGCACTGGTGACGGCGATGCAGGACGGCCGGCCGGGCGAAATCATAAACGTTCGCAACATAGACACAAAACGGGTCGTCAGCGCGAAAGTCTTTCCTGACGGCACGGTAAGGCCCATCTATGAAGGAAGCGGCAAATGAAACGGTTATTAAGCGTTTTGGCCGTTGGAATCGTAACACTCGCCGCCGTCTACGTCACCGCGGATGCCGACTCGATTTACGCCCGCGGCAACCGCCGGACCCAGTCGCTGTTCACCGACGACATCGCCCGCGACGTCAGCGACGTGCTTACGATAGTAATCGAGGAAAGCAGCGTCATCGAGAACGAGACCACTCGCAACATGAGCAAGGATTCTTCGCGATCATATGAAATGTCCGGCAGCACAAACCTGCTCAAGGGTCTCAACGCGATTACCGCCGACCTGTTCAATCTGCCGAACCTCGATCTGACTACAAGTTCCGAAACGGACTTTGAGGGCACTGCGGACTACGACAGCGACCGGAGCGTGGAGGACAAAATCACCGTCGTGGTCGAGGACGTGCTTCCTAACGGCAATCTTGTCGTTCTCGGGCAGGTGATGCGGCGGATTCACGGCGATACGCAGATGGTGAAAGTCAGCGGTATCGTTCGGCCGAGCGATATCAACTACGAAAACGAAGTCAGCAGCAACAAGATAGCCAACTTCCGCCTCGTGTATATTTCACGCGGGCGGGAGAACCAGTTCACCAAGCCGGGCTGGCTGGATGAGATTCTCAATTTCCTTAATCCGTTCTGATCGCATCCGGGGAGAAACATGAAACTGCAAAAAATATCGGTAATCGCAGCGGCGGCTCTGGTTGTCGCGGGCTTCACGCAGCAGGCCCGTGCCGAGCGGCTCAAGGACATTGTTGATATCAAGGGAGTCCGCATCAACCAGCTCAAGGGTTTCGGGCTGGTGGTCGGCCTGAACGGCACCGGCGACAACTCCGAAGTCAGCAAGCGCATGCTCACGAACGCGCTTCGCAAATCCGGACTGATTTTCGAGCCGGACGACATGTCCAGCAAGAACATCGCGTTTGTCGCGATTACAGCCGACCTCGGACCGTTCGACAGGACGGGCGCTCAGATAGACGTTACCGTTTCGGCCGTCGGCAGCGCAAGCAGCCTGCAGGGCGGCACGCTGCTGTTCTCGGAACTGTTCGGTGCCGACGGGCAGGTATACGCCGTCGCACAGGGGCCGCTGGCCATCGGCGGCTATTCGGTTTCGGGCCAGTCCGCGACGGTTTCAAAAAACCATCCTACAGTCGGACGGATACCGTCCGGCGCGACGGTTGAAAAAGAGGAAATCGCATCTTTCGTCAAGAACGGCGAGATAGGCCTTCAGTTGAAGAATCCCGACTTCGGGACGGCCCAGCGGATGGCGGCTGTCATCAATATGACTTACCCGGACAGCAGTTTTGCCGCGGATGCCGGCCTGGTGAGAGTAAAAGTGCCCAAGGAACTCACCAAGGCGGAACTGACCGGTTTCATCGACAAAATCGGCAACATGGAAGTGAAGGTGGACTTCCCGGCCATCATCGTCATCAACGAACGGACCGGTACGGTTATCGTCGGCGAAAACGTCGGCATATCGACAGTGGCCATCTCCCACGGCAACCTGCTGATAGTCACCGAAGAGAAGGATTTCGTCTCCCAGCCTGCGCCGTTCAGCGAGACCGGAACCACAGAGAAAACGCACAGGACGGACCACAACGTGAAGGAAGAGAAACAGCTTCTGCACGTGGTGCCGCGGCAGGTTTCGGTTTCGGAACTCGCCAGGGCGCTGAACATGATGGGACTTACGCCGAGAGACCTTATTTCGATATTCCAGCAGCTCAAGCAGGCCGGCGCACTGCAGGCCGAACTGAAGATCATCTAGGAGCCGGCATGGAAGGTATTGGTCTTTCAAATCCTGTTGTGCCGACCGACCTGGCGGGCGACCTGCTCGTGTTGAGCCGGAAAAGTGAAAGCGAAGCTTCCGCCGAACAGGCGGCGAAGGATTTCGAATCGGTACTTATTAACAAGCTGCTCGACGAAATGCGGAAAACCATTCCGGATTCCGGACTGTTCGACTCGGCCGCCTCCGAGCAGATGGAAGGCATTTTCTGGTTCTATCTCGCGCAGGAAGTTGCGAACAAGGGAGGCCTGGGCCTGTGGAAGGAACTCGCCGCGAAAATTTCCGGTGCTGACGCTGTGGTCGGCGGCGACGCTGATGCCGGCAAGCTGGAGCTGCTTAGATGATACATGTTACGGAAGAAATCCGGTCACTCATTAACGAACTGCTGAAGGTTCTCGGCGAGGAAATCGCGCTGATGAACGCCCGTCAAAGGCAGTTGGGCATGCTGTCCGAGGCCATAATCGCCCGCAATGACGGCGATATGGAAAAAATACTCGGCGAAATGGAACGCACCCGCGAAGTGCAGGCCTCGGTGGACATGCATCTGCAGTCCGTGCGCACGGCGTTTGCCGAAGCCATAGGCCTCAGGTGCGGCGACATCAGGCTGAGCAGGCTGATTGAACAGCTGCCTCCGCAATATCAGCTTGCGCTTGATACACGGCGAAGCCAGATAGTTTCGCTGGCCGAGAGTCTCCGAAAGCAGCACCTGCAGACCAGCATGCTGCTGCTCGAGTCAGCACGCATCAATAAACTCCTGCTTAAATGTCTGTTTCCGCAGAATGACGAGGTTAAGACTTACGGCACGGGAGGCGCCAGGGATTGGCGCGAAGATACCGGTTTGCTGAATATGGAATTTTAGGCCATGAGTAACCTTTCGATAGGATTGACAGGACTGCGGGTAGCCCAGCAGGCGATAGACATCATAAGCAATAATATCGCCAATTCCGCCACCGAGGGCTATCACCGTCAGGAGATGACGGTGTCTTCGATCGCCATCGGCGGCGTGGGGGCCAACAGCGTCGGCGGCGGCGCCGAAGTGACGGAAATACGCAGAAGCATAGACAGGCTTATCGAAAAACAACTGCTGAGCCAGACGTCGATTCTCAGTCAGGTCGAGCAGGAATTGACGACGCTCCAGACCGTGGAAGCGGTAATGGGCGACATTTCCACCGAAGGAATCAGCAGTTCGATAGACGCGTTTTTCAACGCGCTCAGCGAACTGGCCGGCAATCCCACCAGCCAGGCGTATCAGGAACAGGCTATCTGGTCGGCCGACACGATGGCGACGGAGTTTCGCAATCTTTCCGACTATCTCGACAGCCTCCAGAGCTATCTTGTCACTCAGGCGAGCGATATCGTCTCGCAGATGAACAGCCTGTCCTCCGAGATAGCCTCGCTTAACACGCAGATAAGCACGATGAACAGCATGACCGGGGCAGCCAATCAGCTTATCGACAGGCGCGACCAGGCCGCCCTGGAGCTGTCCGAACTCGCCGGCGTTTCCGTTTCGACGCAGGGCAATCCTACCGGCGAAATCAACGTTTCGGCATTTGGTTTCAGCGTTGTGACGCAGGGCATGCAGTCGGATCTGGAGGCCGGCATCGACGTCAACGGCGACCTTGGAGTTTCAATCGCCGGCACCGGCATTTACAGCACAAGCGGAGCCGGCGGCAAACTCGGCGCAATACTGACGCTCAGAAACTCCATCATTGACGATTTGAAAACGAGCCTCAACACGCTTGTCAGCACGATCGTGACTGAAATCAACAAGCTGCATGTGCAGGGCGTCGGAACCGAAGGCTCGTTTTCGGAACTGACCGGCTGGGCGGTCGGAAAGGGGAACATATCGACATGGTCTTCCGATGTGTCCTCCGGCAGCTTCTATATAAGGGTTATCAACAAAAGCACCGGCGAGATCACACGCGAGGCGGTTTCGGTCGATCCTTCCGCGGAGACGATTGACGCCATCGCGGCGAAAATCAATGCTCTCGACAATATTTCCGCCTCCGTCGTGGACGGCTGCCTGCATATCCAGGCCGATGCGGGATACGAATTCGATTTTCTGCCGGCCCTTGCGTCGTCGCCTTACGATACGACGCTCACGGGCACAGCCTCGCCGACTGTCAGCGGGTTTTATACCGGCGGGAGCAACCAGATTTACACATGCACTGTCGTGGGAACAGGCTCGGTCGGCCTGACAAGCGGGCTGGGAATCCAGATACGCAACGGCGCGGGCGAACTTGTGACCACGCTGAATGTCGGCAGCGGCTATGCCGCCGGCGAAGCCATCGATATCGGCAACGGCATTAAAATATCGCTGGGCGCCGGCACGCTGAACAATTCCGAAACGTTCCAGGTTCAGGCGCTGGCGAACTCCGATCCGACAGGGCTGCTCACGGCAGCAGGCATTAATGTTTTCTTCACCGGCAGCACCGCGGGCGACATAGCGGTGGCGTCCCGGATTATCGAGACACCGGGCTTTTTCGCCACGTCGCTCAGCGGCGACATGAACGACAACCTCAACGTTGACAGGATGGCCGCTCTGGGCGAGACCGGTCAGAGCGACCTGAAGGGCGCGACGCCGGCTTCTTATTATCAGCAGCTCGTTACCGCACTCGGCCAGAAGATCAGCACGCGGGAGGCCAGACGGGATACGCTGCGGAACATAACCCTTCAGCTTGAAAACCAGCGGGATACGGTCAGCGGAGTGGATGTGAATGAGGAAGCGGCGAAGCTGCTGGTGTTCGAGCGTATGTTCCAGGCCGTCTCAAAAGTTATTTCCGTTCAGACACAGGTCCTCGAATATCTGATGGAGACGATTTAGTCCGGCGTGACCGAAAGGTGAAAAATGGGCACTTGGAGCGCGATATATAACAACTCCGTCTGGTCTATGAACTCGCACCTCAGCGTCATCGCCCGCCTGCAGGAGCAGATTGCCTCCGGTTCACGCGTGATCCGCACGTCTGACGATCCGTCGGACGCCGGCAGAATACTCGGCCTGCGGTCGCAGACATCGGCGCTCGACACGTACACGAAAAATCTGGACAACATCATTTCCGCAATGGACATGTCCTACGCCTCGATAGAGAGTTTTACCAATACCCTCTCGCGCGTGAAGGCGCTCGTAACGCAGGTCGTCAGCGGCACGTCGGTCAGCAGCACGAATTTCACTTCCGTCGCAGCCGAGATCGATACGCTCCTGAACGAAGTCGTTTCGCTTTCCAATACGCGATACCTCAATCAGTATCTGTTCGGCGGGTCGGACACAGCCGCCGAGCCGTACGCCGTGACCAAAGTCGATGGCCAGATCACATCGGTTACCTATCAGGGCAGCCGGTACGAAATGCCTGTCCCCGTAGCTTCCGGAATCAAATATTCCGGCCAGCTTGTGGGCGACGCTATTTTTCGCAGCAACGACAGGCAGCAGCCGGTATTCCTCGGCAATACCGGCGCGAGCAGCGACACCGGAACATCGAGCGTGCAGGGCGACGTCTGGCTGAATGTCACGCACGGCGTCACCACTTACGGCGGAACCAGCGGCATAGCGGCCGGCGCCAGCTCGGCCACCGGCGATACGATTCTGGGCGACGGCCACACGATCACCATCGACGACGTGGCCAAAACCATAAAACTCGATTCCGGCCAGGCCGTAACATACACCGGGACGGAAACCGACCTTGTCGTTACAAACGCATATGGCGACCGAGTTTATGTTGACGTCACGGGCGTAACATCCGGCTTCCAGGGCACTTTGTCCATCTCGGCCAGCGGCAATCTTTCGATAGACGGCGGCGCCAGCACGACGGCCATCACGTTCGCGGCCAATCAGGCTGTGACTGACTCCGAAACAGGCAGGGTGCTTTACGTCAACACAAGCTCCATCACGCGAACCGGACTGGAAGCCGTACGCGTGCCCGGCACCTACGATGTCTTCAACACGCTCATCACCATAAGGGATACGCTGCAGAACGATCGCGGCATGAGCGAGGAAAGCCAGCTCGCAGTCCTCGAAAAATCCCTCGATTCGCTTGATGAGGTCATGAACAGGGTTACATGCAGCATCACTACGCTCGGCAGCAGGCTCAGCGGACTGGATTCGCTGAAGGAGAGGCTGGAAACTCTCCGCGACAGCGTGGACGACCAGACAGCCTTGCTTGAAAGCGCCGACATTACCGAAGTGACGGCCAGCCTGGCGATGGCGCAGACGCTTTACGAAATGTCGCTTCAGGTCACATCGAAGATTCTGAGCATGTCGCTGCTGGACTTTATTTGAAATCATCGTCGTTCTTGCAGGCATCAGGGAAACAACGTGAGACTGAACAGACAAAACAGTAACGTCAGCACCCCTCGGCACGAGGCCCTTATGCAGATGGGCGACTGCTACGCGACGCTCGGCGACAGCGGCCGGGCGAAGGAATGCTACCTGCAGGCGGCCTCGCTCGCCTGCGACAAGGCGGAGCCTTACATCGGCCTCGGCGTCCTGGCAATAGAGGCCGGAAACCTGCCCGACGCCGAACAGGCGTTCAGAATCGCGCTGGCGAAAAACGTCAACTGCGGCGAAGCGTACGGCGGGCTGGCGATGACGTATCAGCAGCAGGGACAGCACGCAGCCGCTTTCGAAATGTACCTCAAGTGCCTCGAACACAACAGCGACAATCTCATGGCCCTGCTCGGCCTGTTCCAGACGTCGTGCCGGATGGGAACCTTCACCAGGATAATCCACTATCTCGAAGTGTTCCTGGCGAAACATCCCGACGACGTGCCGGTCCTGTTCTGCCTCGCGACGCTGCAGGCCCGCGACGGAAATCTCGCCGCCGCGCACGACACGCTGGCGAAAATACTCGCCATCGAACCGGACAAGGCCGAGGCTCGCGACCTCATAGCCGAGGTCGAAAGCAAACTCAGACATCGGGAATCGCAGAATGCAGGACAACAGCAGCATCTGCAGGCAACACTCCGTTGAAGCCGCAGGCCGGCAACTGCTCGCGCGCCTGGAAAGCGTTCTTGCTATGCAGCTCCGGCATGCCGCCGACAATAAGCTCGACGAGGTAGCCGCACTCGCCGGCGAAGCCGACAGCCTGCTCGCCCGACTGGGCGGCGTGGATATCTCAGCCGATCCGTCGCTCGATGACGCAGTCAGGCGCGTAGCCGGGCTGCACCGCAGACTGATATTATCGCTGGCGACACAGAAGCAGGAGGCGTCCAGCCGGCTCAAACATCTCCATCGCGGCAAAACCACTCTACGCGGATACCAGACCGGCTGCTGAGGGCGTTCCAAATCGCATCGAAAATCGACAATTGAAGGTCCGAATTCCGCCCATACGGGCGGCCGGAGCGTCAGCCCCCGCATGGGTATGACCGAATCACGAATTGCGAATCGCGAGTCGCGAATTACAAAACAGGTTCAGAGTTCTGTGTTCTGAGTTCTGAGTTTGGAGAAACGGGTTCCGGGTTCCCCGTAACGGGGCCGGAGCGTCAGCCCCCGCATGGGTATGACCGAATCACGAATTGCGAATCGCG
>CAZVYJ010000032.1:0-32079 GCA_964631565.1 uncultured Planctomycetaceae bacterium | reverse complement strand
TTATAGCGCCGCCTATGTTTTGAACAATGCCGTGCAGTAAGGCCCGGAGGGCCGGCAGCATTTAGCCGGCGGCGCCCGCGGTGAGCTTGTCGAACCGCAAGCCACCGGTCTGGAGCGTTCATAAGCAAGCCCCGAAGGGGCGACAGTGAATATTTATTGGTAATTGATCTTGTGCATCGCTTTCGGCCCTTCGGGCCTTCACGTCCGATAACCGGCCGACGGCGCCGCGGCATATTCTTTCCGCAACTGCATGCCGCACTTCGGACAATATGTTCGAACATTGTAAAAAAAACGCTGCGTATATCAAACCCGGGATTACACCGAGCAGAAAGAAAATGATCAGCAAGAAAACATTCCCGTTTTGAATGCGGGCAGAAGGGCCTCTGTAGCCGCAATTGGGATTGAAACAGATAATTGGCGAACCCGGCCTCAGGTTACGACGCGAACCGAAAAGAGGGCGGTTCATCAGGCCTGCCGGAGGTGGCACTATAGTATCCAACTTGCACGTTGGGCATTGCACAGTATCACCCGGTGAGGCCGTATGAGTGTAAACTTCGCCGCCGCAATGCTGGCAGAAAAAGGACGAAGGATTGTATTTTCTGCTCCTTTTTGCAACTTCGACATTTTCATAATCACATTCAGGGCATTTGATGGACGATCCCTCCAGCGAGTCAGGCACTTCGAAATTGCCGCGACAGCGAGGGCACTCAACTTTCAGCATAAGTTTATCTCCCCAGACATGAATCATCTACGAATCATGCGGCAGTCATACCACGATGTCAAGTGGTCAAATCGGGCCTGGAATAAATTCACGATTCGCAGCTTGCGATTCGTCCCTCAGGGACGACCGATTTCTATTGTTGCACCCTTCACACAAGGCCATTAGTCTGTGTCATAAGCTGCGTGCAAAAGATTGAAGATTGTACGTAGCTGGAGCAGGCGAGCAGGAGAACAGTTGAGCAGGAGAAAGAGGAGTATGCTACTTCCCGTGGTTACAGCTTCGCTGGCGACGATGGCGATTTTTCTTGCAATCGGTTGCGGCGGACAGGCGGATAACGGCAGGCAGCCGGTAATCGGCATAACAAGTTCAGCCCGCACCGCCGAGGAGGCGGAGAAATACGGCCCGGCCTATGCGGCCGCCATAAGGGAAGCAGGCGGCCGGTCGGTGGTCATACCTGTCACCAGCGACCCGCAGGCAATTCGCGACTACGTCAGGACGCTCGACGGCCTGCTGCTCAGCGGCGGCGACGACATACCGCCGGAGGCATACGGCGAGCAGCCGGTGGAGCAGACAAAGGTCGCATCGCCCGGCCGCCATGAATTCGAAAAGGCGATTTTTGACGCCTGGCTGGAGACGGGCAAACCGCTGATGGCGATATGCCGCGGCTGCCAGGAAGTCAACGTCTGCATGGGCGGAACGCTCATTCAGGACATCCCGACGCAGACAGCCGGCGGCATCGCGCACAGAGGCGACGATATTACGCATTCGGTAACGCTGGCTGAAGGCTCGCTGGTCCGGCGGCTTTTCGATAACGCAGAGCGGATCGAGGTCAATTCCACACATCACCAGGCCGTAAAGGACGTCGGCCGCGGCCTGAAAGTCACAGCCCGCAGCGACGACGGCATCGTCGAGGCAATGGAGTTTACCGATGGGCGTTTCGCGATTATCGTCCAGTGGCATCCCGAGCGGATAAATGATGACGCACACCGCAAGGCCCTTTTCGGTGCGTTCGTGAAAGCCTGTCGCTGATAACGGCAAATTTATTCGATGGGGATTCAGGGCAAGAGCAATAGGTACCAACGAATCTTGGCTGGGCCATTCGTTCACGAGCTTAGTGATTCCCAAAAAAACAATAAAAACTTCCTTCCGTTTTTGTCGATATAATATATAATACTATTGATAACAACCCCGTTGTCCCCCCGGGAGAACGGGCGGATAACCTCCCGAGGGCTGCATTGCAGCCCTCGGTTCATTTTTGCACAAGGGGAAATGGGCTTATGGAAGAGCGAGTCTGTATTTATATCGATGGCAGCAACTTATATCATGGCCTGAAAGGCAATTTTCAAAGAACTGATTTGAATTTTGAAAAGCTCATAAACTGGCTAGTTGACGGGCGCAAGTTGATCAGAACTTACTATTATAATGCTTCAATTCCAGTGAAGGATAACCCTGACAGAGCAAAACGCCAGCAGAAGTTTCTTGCCGGCCTGTCAAAAATACCATACTTGGATATTCGCCTGGGGAGACTCGAACCAAGAGGTAACACATTTGTCGAAAAAGGTGTAGATATAGCCATTGCGGTAGACATGCTTTCAATGGCTTTTAACAATGTCTATGACACAGCGATTCTTGTTTCGAGCGATGGTGATTTCGTCAAAGCTGTTAAAGCAGTCTGCGACACAGGCAAACATGTCGAGGCTGCATGTTTCCAAAAAGCATATCACATTAAAGAAGCCGCTGATAAATGTAGAGAATTAACAGCATCGAATTTATCAAGCCTTTGGCTCTAACCATGTAGTAAGCCAACTTAGGAATACGCTCTACCATTTGTCAGTTCTGAACGGTGAGGCGGGCAGGCCTTCCTTGTTCATGAGGTTCGGCGTGGCGGCGCGGTCCCAGCCGAAGCGGACCGCGACCGGGGCGGCTACCTGGTCGCAGGAAACCACGACGGTCGAGCCGTCGATGACGGCCGCGGCCTTATGGAATATCTTGTCCTCGCCGGCGATTTCGAACCAGTCCAGCTCCTTGCCGTCGCGCGAAACAAGCCCGCCGCCGACGTAATCGAAGGTGATTCGTATCTTGTTGCCTTCGACGGCCATCGACTTGTACATCGGCCCGGAGTAGACGATGTTCTTGCCGTATGTCTTCGCCAGCGCCCACAGCGAGAGCCGGCGGCCGACGTCCTGCTTGTTGCGAGGATGTATGTCGGCGAGATTGGCGATGTCGGTGGTGACGGCCATCCCGGTGTTGGGTATCGCAAGTGCGGCGACCTGGGCCTCCCACAACAGCGGCAGGTTGTTCGGCCCGTAGAAATCGTTCAGCGGTGCTATCTGGACATAGTAGAACGGGAAGTCGCCCTGGCCCCACAGTTCGCGCCAGCCGCCTATAAGGGCCTTCATCTTTTCGCAGTACAGCATGCCGTCGCCCTGGTTCGATTCGCCCTGGTACCAGATGGCGCCCTTGATGCCGTATGGAATAATCGCGTTAATCATTCCGTTGTACATAACGGTCGGCGACTGCCAGTCGCCCAGCGGATGGCCGGGGAAGCCCGGCTGCGGCGGAAGCGGCTTGCCTTCGGCGAACGCCTGCTTCGCCTCGGCGAGCCATTTTTCGGTGTTGACGAAATGGGCTGCGATCGCCTGTTTGTATCTATCTTCGGCCGTGTTAACGAAGTCGCTGAGTTCCTTGAGCTGCGGCGACTTTGCAAATCCGCACGGCGGAGTCCACGGCTCGATTCTCGAGCCGCCCCAAGCCGCCTCGATAATGCCTATGGGAACGTTCAGTTCCTTGTGCAGGTCCCTGCCGAAGAAATAACCCACCGCCGAGAAGCCCGGAACAGTCTGCGGCGAGCACTCCACCCACTTGGCGGGAACGGCGTCGGCCGGCTTGGTGCCGAGAATCTTCGGAATGTAGTACAGACGAATGTTCGGATAGTTTGCGGCTGCGATTTCTTTTTCCGCATCGTTGGTCAGGTTCAGCGGCCATTCCATGTTGCTCTGGCCGGAGCACACCCACACGTCGCCGGCGAGTATGTTGGCCAGCCTGGTCGTGGCGCCGGCGCAGGTGACGGTCATTTCGTACGGCCCGCCCGCGTCGAGAGGCCCGACCTGGACAATCCACTTGCCGTCGGAGCTTGCGGTGGTGTTGGCCTGGTACTTGCCGATGGAAACCGAGACGTTCTCGCCCGGCTTGCACCAGCCCCAGACGGGAACCTTCATATCCCGCTGGAGCACCATGTTGTCGGTGAACACGCTGGCGAGCTTGAGCGCCTCGTCGGCGAAGGCTGCGGATGAGGCCATCAGAATCGCTGCAAATAGAATTGAAATACTCTTAGTGGCCGGAATGTACATTTTGTGGTTCCTCATGGCCGTTCCCGTGGGAGACGACAAATCAATACACTATTAAACACCGATATATGCAGGCAAGTTTCGCAGGTTATAAAGCCAGAAAGTTCGCCAGCAGCTTGTGCCCGACATCCGTCAGGAAGCTTTCCGGATGGAACTGGACGCCCTCGGTCGGATGAGTCTTTGAGCGAATGCCCATAAGTTCGCCCTGGTCGACCGTCCATGCGGTCTGCTCGAAATCGCCGTCCAGGCCGGCGGGGTCTACGACCAGGCTGTGATACCGCGTCGCGACGAACGGGTTGGGCAGGTTCCTGTAAACTCCCCTGCCGTCGTGGCGGATTTCGCTGGTCTTGCCGTGCATAAGCCGGCCGGCTCTGATAACCTTGCCGCCGAACACCTGCCCGATGGCCTGGTGCCCGAGGCAGACGCCAAGAATCGGAATTTTCCCGTGGAAATGGCGTATGAAGTCGCAGCTGTAGCCCGCCTCGTTGGGTGTGCACGGGCCGGGCGAGATTATCAGGTGCGTGGGTCTGCAATCCGCGGCGACCTGCTGCGGCGTGGCGGCGTCGTTGCGGATGACGCGTATATCATCGCCGCGGCCGAGTTCGCCGATTCGCTGGACGAGGTTGTAGGTGAAACTGTCGTAGTTATCCACGATAACGATCATGCGATAATCGTAGCGGCCGGCGCCTAACCGGTCAACATTTGGGGTGTCTTAATGTTTGTCGAACGGGACGCGCCCGCTCCCGGCCTGTCTTGCGGGCATTGCCCCGGTTGTTTCAGATTCCAATACGCTGGAAGGGGTGCGAAATGAACAGGTTATCATTCGCTCTGATAACGGCAGTTGCGCTGGCCGGCCAGGCCGCCATATGCAGCGCCCAGCAGCCCGTCAAAAAGTTGTCGGAGGGCGAGGCACAGGACCTGGCGACGCTGCTAAATATCATCGAAACGACCAGCGATTACGGGCTTGCGACAAAGGCCTACGCCCGGGCCGCGGCAATCGACCGCAACAACGTAGGCCTTCACGAGGCCCAGATGCGGAAGATGATGAAGCTCGGCCAGCCGCTGGCGGCTTACTACCCAGCCAAGGCGCTCAACAGTCTCGCCCCGGAAAACGCCCTCGCGTGGGGAATCACCGGCTACTACGAATCCCGCAAGGGAAACTTCGACGACGCGCTGCGGAACATGCTGACATCGCTGGAATTCGACATTACAAACACATCCGTCCTCTACAACGCCGGCGAGCTTGTGGCGTGGTACGAATTCGAGACGAATCAGCCCAGGCTTTCAGACCGCCAGAAGCGGATCATGGATAAGCTGAAGGAGAACATGCACGACCTTCAGGAGTTTTCGCAGGGCTACGAAAAGGCTTATGCGGACCTCAAAGCGCTGTCTGCGGTGGTGCAAAAGTTGGACGAGCTTATCGCCGATGCTGAAAAAAGGATGGAACGGCACCGCACCAACCTGAAAGGCATCGAAGATGCGGTCAACAACATCAACAGCGAAATAGACGACCACGAGGACAATATAAAACTGCTGCGGAAAGAATATCTCAACTATCTATATGACGATGACGACGATGAAGACGATTACGACCATTCGCATCACCACCACGACAGGGAAAACCGGATCGTCAGGGAGAGAATCCGGGACGACATACGAGACGAGGAAAATGCAATAAGCCTGCTCAAACGCGAGCGGAACGACCTGCTTCGCGAAGCCAAGAACGTGAAAAGCGACCTGGACAACAGCAGGGACGAAGTAAGCAAACTGTTCAGCCAGCGCAGCGAGGCGACCAGGCGCGTTCAGGACAGCCTCCGGTGGGATCCGCCCACTGTCGACGGCGTGATGACGCCGGAGCAGAAAAACCTCCCGCGCTCGACCGCCAAGCTGCCGCCGATGCAGAGAAATCCGGAAACCGAGGCTAACGCCAGGCTGCGGCTTGCCGTCGCGTACATCCAGAACGACATGCCGGAGAAGGCGGCGGGAATCCTTCACGGAATCATCGAGAACTACAACGGCACCGAGGCGGCCAAAGAGGCCCAGAAGCTTCTGGGCGGACTGCCTGAAAGCAAACCGAAAGAAGAAAGTGACTCATGAAGGATATTTCACGGGGCGGCTTGGGGGTGGAATCGCCCTGTCGTTTCACACGCAGCCACAACGGCGATCCGCCCGGTCGCCGCATGTATTGCCAGTTCGGCACTATCAATATATGATATACGGAAAGGGGCATTAAAGAATGAACAGATCATTATTGGCTTTGACAGCGGTCGTCATACTGGCCGGCCAGGCCGCTGTATGCCTCGCCGAGGAACCCGCCAACGGGAAAAAACTATCTGAAGAAAAGGCCAAAGAACTTGCGACTCTGATAAACACTATAGAAACGACCGATGACCCGGACGTGGCGATAAAGGCCTATGCGCTTGCGTCGGCCATCGACCGCAACAATATCGCGCTTCACGAGACACAGATGAAAAAAATGCTGACGCTGGGCCAGCCGCTTACGGCTCGCTATCCGGCCAAGGCGCTCAACAGTCTCGCCCCGGAAAACGCCCTCGCGTGGGGAGTAACCGCTTACTACGAATCGCGGAAGGGAAACTACGACAGCGCGCTGCGGGCCATCCTTACGTCGCTGGAATTCGACACCACAAACCCGTCTGTTTTATCAAATGCCGGAGAACTTGCGGCGTGGTATGAATTCCAGAAAGCCAAGCCTGAACTTTCGGACAGCCAGAAGCGGACGTTAAACAAACTCAGGGAGAATATAAAGGATCTGAAAGAGTTTTCCGACAGCTACGAAAAAACAAACGCCAGGCTCCAGGAGTTTGCAAAGCAGATCGAGGAATTCGACAGGCTCATAGCTGATGCCGAAAAGACAGTGGAAGAACACAGCAATGACCTGAAAGGCCTCGGCGAGTCGGTAAAGCGGATTAACGAGGAAATAGCCGGCCACGAAGACAAGATAAAATCGCTGCGAAGGGAATACCTCGACTGCCTGGATGAGGATGATGACGATGACGATGACGACGATGACGATGATGATCGTGAAAACCGGCACGCCAAGCAAAGGCTCCGTGAGGAAATAAAAGACGAGGAGGACGCCATAAGCCGGCTCAAACGTGAGCGAGATGAAATCATGCGTCAGGCCCGGACCGTCAAAAGCAACCTGACGAAAAGCAAAAACGAGCTGAAGAAAGTCCGCACCAAAAGCCAGGCGGCGGCGAAACAGCTTCAGGACAATTTCCAATGGGATCCGCCGGCGGTTAACGGCGTGGTGACGCCGGAGAAAATAAATATCACCCGATCAAACGCCAAGGCGCCAGAATTGTCAAAGGACGCGGAAGCCGAGGCGAAAACCAAATTGAAGCTCGCAGTCACATATATCCAGAACAACATGCAGGAAAAGGCGGCGAAGATTCTGCACGAGATCATCGCGGATTACAAAGGCACCGAAGCCGCCAAAGAAGCGGAAAAGCTCCTGAAAAAACTGCCCGAAAAACTACGCGAAAAAAGTGACTCGTGAGATGCTCTGCACAAGAGCGGCACGAAGGGAGCCGCCCCATCATTTCACACGCAGCCGCCATGGCGACAGGCATCAGGGAATCGGAAATTCATCCACCTGCCAGATGTTATCCGCCTCTTTTATCAGCACTATCTGCTCCAGAGGCGCTTCGACACGGTTTTCGTGCTGGCCGACGTAGACCTGGAAAAACCGCACCTTGAACGCGATTCGGCTGTCGTCGAGCTTGCGGCCCTCGCAAATCTCGTAAGCGCCATGGCTGGGATTGCCCACGCCGCCAATCATATCCTTCAGCCGCTGCTCCGGGTATTCGAATACCAGCCGACGAGTCAGCATCGCCCGCGCCGCGGAATAATCCCGATGCAGCCAGCTCTCGCAGAACCGGTTGGCCGCACTCAGCGCGGCGACGTAATCTTCGTCGTACTTCGCTTTTTCAGGCTCCGTGTCAAGCGGGGCGTCGGCCGGTTTCTTGCAGGCGAGCGGAGCGGCAGCCAGCGAGGCAGCGCCAACGACAATCGCGAGCCGCAGGCAAACACGAAGTAATCTGTTATTCATAGCAGCCACTCCAGTGACATCCGGCCGGTCGGGATATGCCGACATTCTTATACCATATCTCCGGCCCGCAGGTAAGCGCCCTTTGGCGGCAAATGGCCCGCGGCGGCGTGATGGAATCATAAGATTATAAATCAACGGCCTACTCACTTAAGTGAGTAGGCCGATATATGCAAAAGCACCTATTGTTGAACGCCTCGAAACTTCCGGAGCGGTAAATATTAATTCACCGCGACGACTTCCTTGACTTCGGGAACGCGCTCCTGAAGGTGGCGCTGGACGCCCATTTTCAGCGTCATCTGCGCGCCCGGGCAGCCCCTGCAGGCGCCCTGAAGGCGAACGGACACAACACCCGTGCTCTCGTCAACGCCGACAAGCTCGATATCGCCGCCGTCGGCCTGCAGAAGCGGGCGGATATTCTGGATTATGTCACTGACACGCTGGGTAACGCTTTTGGATGAACAGCCCTTGGATGAACAGCATTTGTCACTCATTTTATCTCCTGTTCGGCCGCGATGCGGCAGTTGTTAATATCAGACACATCACATTATAGGCATACAGCCGCCTCCCACAAGGCGTATTACTCGCCGCCGGAAGAAACGGCTTGGCCGGCCGGGAATCCTCGGTTATAATAGCTTTTCTGGTAAGGACTTTGAGCGATGAAAATCGGCATTGTCTCCGACTCCCACGGGAAAGCGGACCGACTTCAGCACGCGATAGATATTTTCACTTCACATAACGTGGATGCAATCGTGCACTGCGGCGACATAGGTTCAACCGACTGCGTTCGAGCGCTCGGCTCGACAGGCAAGCCGGCCTACGCGGTGCCCGGCAACACGGACCATCACGCCGAACTGCTGGAGCGGCAGGCGAATGCCTGCGGGGTTGTCTTTTCGTGGAAAACCGTCGAAGTGCCGCTGGGCGACGGCGCGTATCTTGTCGCCACGCACGGCCACGGCGACCACCATCTGGATGAGCTTATCGCAGGCGGTCAGTTTCCGTATGTCTGTCACGGCCATACGCATCGCATTCGGGATGAGCGCATCGGGAAGACCCGTGTGATTAACCCGGGCGCGCTGCATCACAATCGCGACCCGCACCACCCCACCGCAGCCATCCTCGACACCGATACGGACACGCTGCAGTACTTCGACATACCAAGGCACTGAACCAAACCATCCGCAGTTACTTTATCGTGTGAACGACAATCGTATTGGTCGTTTCTGCCTGCGCTATGGGCCTGCCTGAAACCACGACAATCTTGTCGCCCCTGCCGGCGATGCCTTTCTCGAGGCAGTACTGCTCCGTCAGCGCCAGCACGTCGCGCGTATGTTCGGGCGCGATCGCCTGAACCGGCTGGACGCCGTAATACAGGCATATTCGCCGGACCGTGTCGATGTTCTGCGACATGGCGAGTATCGGGCACGGCAGGCGGTTCTTGGCGAGCATCCTCGCCGTGGTGCCGCTGGCTGTGAAGACGGCGACAGCCGCGATCCTCTCCGCGGCGATTATCGCGTGAACAGCCTCGGCGATCGCCGCGGTAGTGGTGGCCGATTTGTAGATAATCTGCTGATGCGCCGCCGTCTCGTCGTGATAGGACTGAATCTGCTGCACGATGCGGTTCATCATGCCGACCGCCTGGACGGGGTATTCTCCGACGGCCGTCTCGCCCGAAAGCATGACAGCGTCGGCGTGGTCCATGACGGCGTTGGCTACGTCGGAAACCTCCGCCCGCGTGGGAACGGCCGAGTGCGTCATGGTCTCCAGCATCTGCGTTGCGATGATGCACGGCTTGCCCGCACACTCGCACAGGCTGGCGATGCGCTTCTGCGCGACCGGGACTGCCGGCAGGTCCATCTCCACGCCGAGGTCGCCGCGGGCGACCATAATCACGTCGGCGACGTCGATAATCGCCTCGATGTTGTTGAGGGCCTGGGGCTTCTCGATTTTGGCGATGATATGCGCGCTGCAGCCTGCCTCGGCGAGCAGCCGCCGAAGCTCAATAATGTCATCGGCCCGCTGAACAAACGACAGCGCCACGTAATCGAAATCGTGCTGGGCGATCCATTTCACGTCGCGGCGGTCCTTGTCGGTCAGGGCCGACAGCTTCAGGTCCGTATCAGGCAGATTCAGGCCCTTGCCGCTCGCCAGAACCCCGCCCCGCACGACCTTGCAGACGATTTCCTCGCCGCGCTGCACCCCGGCGACTTCCAGCTGTATCTTGCCGTCGTCGAGCAGGATTTTCTCCCCGACAGTCGCCTGGCTGGTGAGTTCCTCGAGCGTTGTTGAAATTCTGCGCGCGTCGCCCTCGATGGTTTTTCTCTGTATGACAAGCTCCTGCCCCTCGGCCAGAAGCACCGACCCGCCGGTTATCAGCCCGACGCGTATCTTCGGGCCGCACAGGTCCGCAATCACCGCCAGCGGCGAGTTCAGCTCCGCCTCGACGCGGCGGATATTTTCCAGCAGTGCCTGACGACTTTCATTGTCGCCGTGGGAAAAGTTCACGCGGAAGGCGTCGCACCCGGCCTCGGCAAGCTGGCGTATTTTTTCGACGCTGCTGCTGGCCGGACCGGCCGTCGCAATAATCTTGGTTCGTATCACCATGGCTTTTCCATTCCTGTCGTCGGGTTGCCATATAAAGCAATCTTTCCCGGCGAGGCGGCCTTCCCATGCCGCCTCGAGCGGAATTATTTCAATGCCTTTGATGGTGGCGGCCTGGGAAGGCCGCCACCCGAAACAAGGTTTTCTTTACATTGTCATAATCTTCATCGGCATAAGCGGTTATCCGCTGGAATCAATCCAGCCGCCGCCAAGCATGCGATCGCCGTCGTAAACCACGGCGGCCTGGCCGGGCGTAACCGCAGGCACGGGCTCGGCGAATTCCACATCAAATGTATTTTCGTCGATTATCCGGATTCGACCAGCAACTCCTGCGTGGTTATAGCGAATTTGTACAATGCCGTCGAACTCGCCGCTGACGTCGCAATGCCAGTTCGCCCCGCTTGCGCTAAGGCGTCGGGCAAGAACCTCCTCGCGCGGGCCTATCGTCACCGTGGCGGTGTCCGGGTCTATTTTAGTGACATACATCGGTACGCCGGCCGCTACGCGCAGGCCGCGCCGCTGCCCGATGGTGAACCGACCGAAACCGTCGTGTTCGCCCAGGACCTCGCCGGCGGAGTTCACTATCTTGCCGGATTTAAGCCCGTCCGGCGCGCGGCTGCGGAGAAGCTCGATATAGCCGGCCTCGTCGGAGACGAAACATATCTCCTGGCTGTCCGGCTTGTCGTGAACGTTCAGGCCGAGCCGGCGGGCGATTTCGCGGATGCGGCCCTTGTCGTCAACCTCGCCGACCGGCAGCAGGATTCGCGGCAGATTCTCGCGGGCGATGCCGAACAGCGCGTAAGACTGGTCCTTCCGGCGGGCCTTGCCGCGGAGAATCGCCCCGTTTGCCATCCTGGCGTGATGCCCCGTCGCCACGTAGCGGATGCCCAGCGAATCGGCCCGCTGAACGAGCCGCCCGAACTTGATGAGACTGTTGCAGTGGATGCACGGGTTCGGCGTGCGCCCGCGGGCGTACTCAGCCGCGAAGTAATCTATTATCCGCTCGAACGCGTCGGTGAAGTTCAGGACGTACAGCTCGATGCCGAGCGTTTCGGCGACGCGGCGGGCGTCGGCGGCGTCCTGCGGCGAGCAGCAGCCCTGCGACTCGCCGCTCCCGGCCGCCTGCCCGTATGGGGCCGACCCGAGGCACATGAACACGCCGGTGACTTCGTAGCCGGCTTCCAGAAGCAGGCTCGCAGCCACCGACGAATCCACCCCGCCGCTCATGGCGAGCAGAACCTTTTCGCGTTCGCGTTTATGCGTCATATCCGCACTAGTTTAAACCAAATATAATAAAGAATGAACAGTAGAACAGGAGACCGCAGGTGAGCAACGATTACGTTCGCAATAAACAATCAACACCAGAATTTATCTGTTCTCACCTGCTCTACTGCTCCATTGTTCACCTGCTCCAGGCGGTCTGCAATCCTGATTGCAGACCGCCTGGTAACCCCGTGGCATAATCGCAATCCGGCGAGATTGACAAACACACTCGCAGCGTTTCTACTGTTTCGATCCGTAGGGAGAATTCGCCATCGAAACCGAAGCTGTAAAAACAGAGAATATATGTCCGAAGTGCCGGCTCGCCACAGACCCCGAGGCGCAATACTGTCGTCACTGCGGCTTCCTTATCGGGGAGCGAAAACCGGTGCCGTGGTGGCACATCCACAAACGGATGTACGACTGGGTGCTGCACTTCGCGCACCATAAACATTCCATGACCGCTCTTTTCTGCCTGAGCTTCGCAGAAAGCAGCTTTTTCCCCATTCCGCCGGACGTCCTGCTCGGCCCGCTGTGCCTGGGCAACCGCAGGCGGTCGATGGCCTTCGCCACAATCACCACAGTCGCCAGCGTGCTGGGCGCGTTTCTGGGATACTTCATCGGATTCCAGCTCATCTGGCTGGCTCTGAAAATACCCGGCATCACACAGGCCGACATGGACTGGCTGAAAGAACAGTTCGCCGAGCAGGGACAGTGGTACGTTTTCATCGCGGCGCTGACGCCGATTCCATTCAAGCTGCTGACGATAACGGCAGGTTCGGCAGAGATGAATCTGCTGATGTTCACAGGCGCGTGTTTCGTCGGCCGGGCTGTGAGATTTTACCTTGTCGCGTTTCTGTTCTGGCTCATCGGACCAAAGGCGCTGCCGTTCATCGAAAAATATTTCAACTGGCTGGCGCTGGCGTTTGTGGTGCTGCTTGTCGGAGGATTCATGGTCGTTAAATACGTGTTCCAATAACAATCGGCTGCAAAATAAGGACGCGATGCCATGACCATTTCAGCGGAAGACCGCAAAAAACTCGTTTCGCTGGCTAGAGACGCCGTTGAAGCCGAAGTAAGAGGCAAACCACTTCCGAAATGTCCGGACGCGACCGGCCTGCTGGCTGAGCGGCGGGGATGCTTCGTCACGCTGACCAACGCCGGCATGCTGCGTGGCTGCATAGGCACGTTTCAGCCGGACGCGCCGCTGCGCGAGATGATAGTCGAAATGGCCCGCGCCGCCGCACACGACCCGCGCTTCGTCTACGACCCCATTACACCCGCGGAGCTTGCAAAACTCAACATCGAAGTGTCGATACTCTCGCCGCTGCAGGAAACCGCCGAGCCGGAGAAACTGCAGGTCGGCACGCACGGAATCTATATCGTGCGCGGCTATGCGAGCGGATGCTTCCTGCCGGAAGTCGCCACCGACATGAACTGGACGGCCGAGGAATTCTTAAGCCATTGCTGCGTATCGAAGGCCGGCCTGCCCGGCGACGCATGGCGGCAGAAAGGCACGAAGGTCTACCTGTTCACGTCCGAGAAGTTCGGAAGCTAGGGTCGTTCGCTGCCGCCGGCCTGCCGTTCGTACATCGCGAACAGCAGTTTCTTTTCCTGCTTGTCCCGTTCGGTGAGAACCAGCCTGTAACCGTATTTCTCAAGTTCCTTCGATTCGCGCGTGCGGATGAGTTTGCCGGTTTTCTCGTCGGGCGCTTCCTCGTAGCCGATCATGAACGGAGCGTTGGCGCGGTCGGAAATCCAGGCTTCCCACGCCGCCTTCGCCTTTTCTTTGCCCTCGGTCTTCGCCATGCGGTCGAATCGCCAGTGCGCGTTTGGCAGCTGGCGGCCGAAGTAGAAAACGGTCTTCGCCTGCGGGTCGCAGATGGCCCATGTTTCCCTGTCGCCGGCTATCTCTGCTGCCTTGCGAGCGAAATCGGCTATGGGCCTGCGCGGGTCGAACGACGCGAAGAACGTCCAGTGGCCCAGTTGGATAACCGCCATGGCGACGGCGACCAGCGGAACGAACGCCATGAACCGCCCTTTCCACGCCAGCCACCCTGCCGCCGCAAACGGAACCGCCGCGACGATGAGGCTGCCCATGAGCACCGGCCAGAGCATGTCGTCCGGCTTGCGAGCCCAGACGATGGCCAGGATTATCGCGCCCACCACGCCCACAGGCCCGTGAAGGGCGCCGATGAGTTTCGCGCCGGATTTTTTTATCCACAGGTTTCTGAAGAACACTTCTTCCGCGGCGAACCCCATCAGCAGGCACATAGCCGGCATCATCGGCAGTATGTAGTGCTCTCTCTTGGCGGCCGACGCCGTGAACAGGCCGAATATGCCGATGCACCACAGCACGCAGAACACCAGCCCGCGGCGATGCTCGCTGAACCGCCGCATCAGCGGCATTATCAGCGCGCCGGGAAGAAACGCCACCCACGGCAGCGAGAACGTCAGCAGCGATCCGAAATAGTAGTGCGGCTTCGCCAGCGACCACGCGCCGACGCCGGCGGCCCGCTCGGCCACCTGCTCGGAAAATTCGCCCGAGGCGAGATTGCCGAACAGGTGCGTCATGTACATCATCCAGGGCACGAACATGGCGAACATCAGGACCGCGCCGGGAATAGCCGTCGGCAGCAGCGGAATGGCCTGCTTCCAGCCGCGGGTGCGCAGCATGTACCACAGCATCGGCACGCCGAGGCAGACAGCCATCGTCAGATAAATGCCCTTCTCGTCCGATACGCCAGCCGGCGTCCACCAGTGCAGAAAATTCAGCGCTACAACGCAGATATGCAAAGTAAGCCCGACGCCGCTGGCAATCAGAAATATCCGCAGGCTCCGCAGCGATGCTGCGTCGTCTTCATCGGCCTCGGACTGCCGCCAGAACACATACGCCGCGAGCGGCCAGGCCAGCAGAACCGGTACGAACTCCTTGGCGAGGTTGCCCAGGCCCATGACCACCCAGAACGCCGCCATCCACCCCGCCTGACGCCAGCGCGACTTGGCCTCCATGCCGATATAGAAACACAGCATCGCCAGCGTCATGAAGAAACACAGCATCAGTTCCGGGCGGGCGTTGCGGGCCCATTTCTGGAGGCCGAAGCACACAGCGAACATCAGCGCGCCGTAAAAAGCCGCCCGGGGCGAAAACATCCGCCTGCCCAACGCGAGCACGAGCATAGAAGTAAGCACCGCCACCACCGCCGACGGCAGCCTGGCCGTCCATTCGTTCACGCCCAGGCCGGTTTTGGCTATCAGCGCGACCGTCCAGTAAGGCAGCGGCGTTTTGACCAGTCGCGGCCGGCCGTTCTCGACCGGAATCATCCAGCGATTGAATGCGGTGGCCTCGGGAATCTTGTAAGGCTCGTCGCCTTCAACCAGCCATTCATCGCAGCTCGCCATGCATTTGGCCGAAAGCGCAAGCTTGCATTCGTGGTCTTCCAGCACGTGCGACCCCAGCCGCCAGCCGACCGTAACGCCGACAAGCAGACCGACCAGCAGATACTGAAGCACCACGCCGCGTCTAGACGATTGGTTCTGTAATTCGTTCATAAGTGAAATCTTTGCATGGGAGGTACTGGGCTGTCAAACTTCTTATTTACCGGGCGAGATCCTCACACGCCCCAGTACGCGCAAGGCCCACACAAGCTCATCGGAAGGAAAACTCTGAGGCGGATACTGCTCGTTTACCGGTATCAGGTGAATCGTCTCGCCGCTGCGTCGGAACACCTTGCAGGTCACGCCTATCTGCCCGGCGAGCTGAACCACGGCAAGCCGCCCGTCAACCGCCGGAGCCGACGGGCTGAGCACGACCAGGTCGCCGTGGCGGATATCCGGCATCATCGATTCGCCGTCAACGCGAACCGCAAACGCATCGGGGAAGCGCGACTTTATGCCGGCCGCCGCGATGAATTCCGACACGTCGCTTTCGTCCGGCACGTTCAGAGTCACCAGGCCGACCGTCTCGTCCTCGCCGCCGGCTTCCGAGTCGGCGACCGCGCGGAGAACGCTGCTGCTTCGCTCGGCGTTGCGTGCGATGAGTTCGGAAAGCTGCGTGACCGTGCGGGCATCATCCTGGTTCCGCCAGAACTGCGGCACACCCGCGGCTGTCCGGCCGAGCACGGGTATCCACGTGCTGCGATCCGTGCTGATGCCGGCAGCCTCGCCGCCGGTCGAGGTTGGGACGCCCTTGGCGGGAAATTTCATGCTGGCCGAAAGAATATCCAGAAACGCCAGCAGCGGCTCGGCAGCGTTCGGACTGTCGGCAAGAAGCTTTGCAACGCGCTGTAACGCCGGATGTGTGCCGCCGACCACGCTGGCTGAGTTTTCACCCGCCCGCCCGGTCAGCAGCCACCGCAGGTCCACCCCGCCGATATCGGCAATTTTCACGAGGATATCCGCTGGCGGAACCCGGGCGGATTCATAGTAGTCATAGGTGCTTGCCGAAATACCTAACTGCTTGGCAAAAGAGGCTTTACCACGAGGCCCAGCCACTTCCAGACGCACCTGGGCGATCCTTTGGCATATCTGAACTTTCTCGGACTTCCTCATATTTTTCCAAAAAATGTTCGCAATCGCGAATTTTCCTGTTGACTATCCCGTTATTCGCGAATACAAAAGGCCCAACAATGTGGATTTTACACTTTTGGGGATTATGGACAAGGGAAAAATGTCTCACAACGAAAGTCAGCCGACATTAAAGCAAACTCTCGACGCCATGGGCCTGCTGCTTGGCTGGCAGCAGGAGCTTCTGGCGGCCGCCAATGAGCAGCTGAAAGACATTCAGGGCGGCGGCGGGAGCGGTAAAAGTTCCAAGCCCTCGCATCCCACAAGGCCCGCTAGGCGAGGCGGAACGCGGCAAGGCTAGCAAAAAGGGGTCCGTCAGCCACACAGGGTCGGGGGTCCGTGCCCGGGCGACCGCCCCTAAGGGGCGGTCGCCTGCGGGCCCCGCCTGCCTCCATCCCCGGCAAGCGGTTTTTTTCACCGTAAGTTAACCTGCCACGCTTATTGGCCGAATTAATTATGGGAGCGTTTTAGCCCCTGTCTTTTGCGCTTGGCATTACAGAAACAAAATGACCACTCACGAAAAAGAACGTCGTCGAAGCCCGCGAGTCGCCGCCGCATACCCGGTGGTGATAACCGACAGGCGGGGGCGCCTTATCGCCAAAGGCCGCACTGTTGATATGTCCGAAGGCGGCGTAGGAGTCGTCGTAAATGCAACTAAACCGTTGAAGCAGGATGCGACGGTTTTCATCGAACTTTCCCTGCCGAGCCTCTCCGGTGATGATAAGCACAGCCGCTCTCGGAAAGTGAACTATCGCTGCCGAGTCGCTTACACCCGGCCGGTGGGACAACTCACCGGGTGCGGACTTGAGTTCATTGAAAAACTGTAACATGTCGCCACTGGCGGCAAACCGCTATATATACCACCATCCAATTTGAGAGTGCAGCTTGCCATTGCCAAATCGCGAATTGCGCCCATACGGGCGGGCGGAGCGTCAGCCCCCGCATGGGTATGCCCGAATCACGAATTTGAAAATCCCAAATCCGCAATCTGAAATCCGAAATACGGGTTCCCGGTTACAGATTACTTTTATTTCCCCCGCCTCCACAGTCGCGTCAAAGACCACTCCAGAAGCATAATCACCGTCGCCAGCATCATCACATACTGCCAGACAGGCGAATAGCTTTTCTGTTCGAGCCGCAGCGGCGTTTTCGCCAGTTCGTTTCCGGAGACAATCCTTCCGCCGGTCAGCTTCGCCAGGCGATTGAGCGAATCCCAGTCTGCGCCCGGGTGGACGAATTCCGGCAGGCACATCGCCGGGACAGCCGCCCGCCAGAGCACCCTGTTATCGGCGGCGTCGGAAACCGTAATCGCCAGGCCTGACTTGTCGGAGTCGGTCAAATTTATCACAGCCTCATAAACACCTAGAGCGGTCTGGCTGAAGTCTAGTTTTCTCGGCGGCCCTTCAGTGGCCGATTCGACTATGCAGTCGACCGTCGCGAAAAGTTTCAGGCCGTTCATCGGCCCGATCGCGTCGGCGGCGACAACCCGAACGATTACGCTGGCGCCGCGACGGATAATCTCTCCGATAAATCGCGGGTCCGCCTCGGCAAACTCAACCCACCGCGCCGCGCCGGCCAGCAGTTCGTCGAGTTTCGGCCAGTTCCGCCACGACTCGTTGTGCGATCCGGTCAGCGGCACGGCAAGCGACACGCTGCGCCCCATGCCGACCTTCCGCCGGGCGAGTATCACGTCGCCGCCGACCGCGGCGAGTTTTTCGGCGCCGTCCTGCATGGCGCAGAAAATATATTCGTCCAGCGGCGGCAGCTTGCCCGTCTCGCGGCCGAACAGGTCCGCCCCGGCCGTCGCGGTGAATTCTCCGACATTGCTGTCGCTGCCGCGCGCCTCAGTGATGAAGCCGGCGAAAATCTTCGCCAGGTCTTCCAGTCCGGCCCGATGAACCAGCGGCGAACCGAGGTTCTCCGCCAGCGATTCCAGCGGATATCGCTCGGAAGCATCCTTGCCCGCCGAGATGGCCACGACGGCCAGCGATATCTTCTGCCGCTCGAACTGTCGGGCAATCGCAGCGACATCGAATTCCTCAGTGCGAAGGTCGCTCACCAGCACAACCAGTCCCTGCCTCCCGGTCGATATCTGCCGGGTGGCGACCTTTTCCAATGCGGGAGCAATTCTGGTGGCGCCTCGCGGCGAGATGCGGCGCATCGCGTCGGCCAGGTCGGCGAAATCCGGCTGGGCCGGGCCGCTGTCATAAATTTCGGTCGGCTTGTCTGCGAAAGTGATGACCGCCAGCCCATCCTGGAGCGTCAGGTGCCGCCTCAAAGAAAGGACCGCTTCGCGGGCCGTGTCGAATTTCATCGCCGCGCCGCTCCGAAGGGGCCCGTCTGGGCCGCCCGTTTCGCCCATCGAGCCGGACACGTCGAGAACCACGATAACCTCGAGCGGCCGACGCTCGTACGGGTTGGCCACCAGCGCCGACACGCGGTTCAGCGGGTCTTGCCGGTCGGCGGCGCTTTTATGCGGGCCCGCCCCGACGACCACAAGCCCGCCGCCGCTGCGGACATATTCAGCCAGTGCCTTTCGCTGCGGCGGCGAAAGCAGTTCGCCGTCGGTATCCATCAGGATCACGGATGCGTAGTCCATCCAGCCGGCCGCGGAAGCAGGCGCATCTTCCGGCGAAACCGCGGCCACGGGCAGGCCGACCGCCACGGATAAATTCTCCAGCGGGTACCGGCCGGCCGACACAACCGCGACGCGCGAGCGGTTCGGCAGGATTATCCTCGCGGCGGAATCGTTCTCGGGAAAATCATCGCCCGCGGACAATGCAGCCCGGTACACGGTCGCCCTGTCGCTCGGCGGCATGACCGACATGCGAAACGTAGACGACTCGCCGGCAAGCAGCTTGAGCTGCCGGTCCATCAGCGGATGATCCTCGTCGCCATCCTGCCACATGCGAACCGTGCGATGCTGGTTCGCATTTGCGGCCACCGTCAGCCTCAGCTCGACGCTGCCGTCCGCCCGCCGCATCGAAGAAAGATCGCTTATCCGGGCATCCGGCGGCGGGGAGGCCAGCGGCACGATGATAACTTCCTTGCCGCCCCGCCCGAGCGCCTCGGCCTGCTGCGGCCAGTCGTCGTCGAAGAATCGCCCGTCTGTGCATATAACCACGCCGGATATTTCTTCGCCGCGTGAAAGGGCCAGCCGAAGCGCCGGGGCCAGCCGCGTATCGTTTATCTGGTCGCCGCCGAGGGCCGCAGCGAAATCGACCCGCTCGAACCGGACGCCTTCCGGCATGACAGGCGGGGAGTTTTGTCCGCGGGTCGAGGCGGAAACGTCCTGCAGGAGCAGCATCGGCAGGTCGGTCGGCCCGCCCCACCGCAGCATCGGGCGGGCAAGTGCAACGGCGACAAGCACCACAGCCGCCGATTGAAGCCCAACCGCAAGCCTTCCGATATGCCGGCCGTGACGAACCGCGACAGCCTCGACGATAACGGGCCCAGCGCCCGCGGCGGCCAGCAGCAGCCACCACGGCTGGATGAAACGAACAATGTTCGCGGCAAGTATTGTCACCGGATTTTCTCCCGCTTGCCGGTCCTGCGAACCGGACGATATGCGTTAAGGATAGCTTCCCGCCCCCCGACGGTCCAACTGCATTTGTTCCGCCGGCGGCCAAACTTACCGTCAAAAAAGTCGAAAAATTGCAGAAAGTTTCTACAACCGCCTGAAAGAGGATATTGTTATATAACAGGTATCGGGCGCCCGGTACCGGGTCGGCAGTTATCGTTGTTGGAGCGAAGCAATGCAGGACAAGCAGGTCAAAGTAACGTTTCAGCCCAGCGGCAGGCAGGTGCACGTGCTGGCCGGTTCGACGATGCTCGAGGCGGCCGGTCGCGCGGGGCTTACCATCGACACGCCGTGCGGCGGCCAGGGAACTTGCGGCAAATGCCGCATCCAGATAGTCACCGGCGCATGCGAGCCTAACGACTCGGAGCGGCGGGTCTTCAGCGACGCCGACCTGGCCGACGGCTGGCGGCTGGCCTGCCAGACAAGCCTGTGCGGAAAATCAGTGGTCGTGAACGTGCCGACAGAATCGCTGTTCGGCGGCAAGCACCAGATACTCGCCGACGCGCACAAGCACGACGTCGAGGTTCTGCCGGCTGTCCGCAAGAAATACGTCGAGCTGCCGATCCCGACGCTCGAGGACAACATCGCCGACCTGATGCGCCTGGAGCGGAGCGTCGGCGCGGTGAAGACCGACCTGCACGTACTGCGCCGCCTGCCCGGCGTGCTGCGGGCGAGCGGCTTCAAAGGCACGGCCGTGCTGTCGAACCACCACCTCATCGACTTTGAGCCTGGAGACACGACCAGGCACTGTTACGGCGTGGCGATAGACATCGGCACGACGACGCTGGTCTGCTCGCTGCTGGACCTGGCCGACGGCAACGAACTCGGCATCGTCTCGCGGATGAACCCGCAGGTGAAATTCGGCGACGACGTGCTGAGTCGCATCCAGGCCACCGCCAACTCCCACGCCAACCTCAACAAACTCCGCGACGTTCTGGTGAAGGAAATTGCGGACATGATTCGCGAAGTCTGCAAAAGCGCGAAAATCCGCTGCGAACACGTTTACGAAGTCGCTATGTCAGGCAACACGACGATGGAACACCTGCTGTGCGGCGTGGATGTAACACAGCTCGGGCAGGTGCCATTCGTGCCCGCCTACGAACGCGGGCTGGTTCTGTCGGCTGAGGAACTCGCCCTGCCGATACATCCGTCGGGGCGGGTTTACGTGTTTCCGGTAATCGGCGGGTTTGTCGGCGGCGACACGGTGGCGGGAATACTGGCGACCCGGCTGGCGTCGATGGAGCCGCCCGTGATGTTGGTGGATATCGGCACCAATGGCGAAATCATGCTCGCGCACGACGACAAGCTGTGGGCGACTTCGACGGCGGCAGGCCCGGCGTTTGAGGGCGCCAGAATAAGCTGCGGAATGAGAGCCACCACCGGCGCAATCGAAAAAGTGGTGCTGGACGGCGATCTGCGGCTGAGCGTCATCGGCAACGCCGAGCCGGCGGGCCTGTGCGGCAGCGGGCTTATCGACCTGGCGGCTGAGCTGCTGAGCGCGGGAATCATCACGCCGGAAGGCCGGCTGCTGCCGGCTTCGCAGCTGCCCGAAAGCGTGCCGCAGCCGCTGCGGAAGCGGGTCATCGACAACGACGGCAAGGCGGAATTCCTGCTGGCCGGCAAGAGCACAAGCAAAAAACGCGTCACGCTGACCGAGCGCGACGTGCGCGAGCTTCAACTCGCCACCGGCGCGATTCGGGCGGGCATAAAAATTCTGCTCAAGCAGGCCGGGCTGGAAACCAAAGACATCAAGAAAGTGCTGATAGCCGGCGGGTTCGGCAGCTTCATCCGCCGCAGCAACGCCCAGCGCATCGGCCTGCTGCCGGGCGACGTCGCTCACCAGAACATCAAATACGTCGGCAACGCATCGCTGAGCGGGGCGCGATGGGCGCTGCTGTCGACCGACGCCCGCAAAAACGCCGAGCACTTGGCGAGGCAGACAATACACATTGAGCTTTCGCAGGACATGAACTTCCAGATGGAATTCGCTGAGGCCATGATCTTCCCGGCGTAGGTATTATTCGTCAGCCGAAGCGACGGTTACTTCGTCCAGCCAGGCCTGGCCGTCGCCGTGAAATGCGAGCGTCAGCATGCAGTGCGCCGCACCCGGCGGCAACTGGATGACCTCGTGGAACTCATGCCATCCGTCGTCAGCCGGCACGCTGATGAGACGAATCCACGCTATCTGCTGGTAGCGGCTGTTGATCACCTGCACGGCGACCTGGCAGAGGTCAACCTGCTTTCCCACGACACGGGCGAAACCGCTGATGACAAAAGGCGCATCGACCGGCAGAAAATGCTGGCAGACGTGGCCCTCGGCGTAGCCTTCCATGCTGCGAATCGACAGCGATGCAGGCGAGCCCTTGAACACTTCCGTGTCGCGGATGGCTTCCACCTTGCCCATGCCCGCCCAGACATATTTCCACTCGGCCGGCCGGGTCGTGCCCTCCGTCATATTGAGATTTTTGAGCACCGGCAGGCCGGCCTGCGAGGGATTCTGCGGAGAGGGATTATCCTGAACGGCCACCTTCCCGTCGTTCGGCCGGCAGCCGACCGTCAGTAATGCAAATACGCAGAATATAACGATAAAACGCTTCATTTTTTGCCGCCGAGACTGTTTTCAAAAACCTGCTCGGCCTGATAACTGCTTCGGACAAAAGGCCCGGCCGAAACAGCGGAAAATCCCATTTTTTCACCGGCTTTTTCATAACTCTTAAACTGTTGCGGTTCAACATATTTCGCCACCGGAAAATGCCTGCGCGACGGTGCGAGATACTGGCCGATTGTGAGTATTTCGCAGCCGGCTGCGCGAAGGTCGCGCATCACTTCGAGCACTTCGTCTTCGGTTTCGCCGAGGCCGACCATAAGCCCGCTCTTGGTGCGAATGGAAAGGCCGAGTTCTCGCGCCTTCAGGCCGGCGCGGGCAAGCACAGCCAAGCTGCGGCGGTAGTTCGCCTGCGGGCGAACCTGGCAGTACAGTCGCGGCACGGTCTCAACGTTATGATTGAACACGTCCGGGCGGGCGGCGATGACGCAGTCTATCGCGCCGCAGTCGCCGCGGAAATCGGGCGTGAGGACTTCGATTCTTGCGTCGGGCATTTTTTTTCGTACGGCTGCGATTGTCGCGGCGAAGTGCCCCGCCCCGCCGTCCGACAGGTCGTCACGCGTGACGGAAGTAATAACCACGTGCCGCAGGCCGAGCCTTGCGGCTGCCTCGGCGACGGCGTGAGGCTCGTCGGCCCGCAGCGGCTGCGGCGCAGCTGATTCCACCGCGCAGAAGCGGCAGTCGCGCGTGCAGGCGTCGCCCATTATCATGAACGTGGCGGTGCGGCGGGCAAAACATTCCGAAATGTTCGGGCACATCGCGCTGCTGCAGACAGTGCAAAGCTCAAGCTCGGTGAGCAGGTGCTGAACGTCGGTGATGTTCCGCCCGGCGCGGATTCTCTTGCGCAGCCAGGGCGGCTTGCGCTGCGGCCGGGACGGATTGTTCGCGGATTCGGCAGCCATGACTCAGCCCAGCGTATGAATCGGCAGGCCGAGTGCGATTTCGGCGGCTTCGCAGACGCCCTCGGCGAACGTCGGATGGGCGTGGACAGTCTCGGCAACGTCGGCTGCGGTAAGCCCGTGGCGGACGGCCAGCGCGATTTCGCCGATTATATCGGTCGCGTGCGGGCCGATTACCACGCCGCCGAGCACCTTGCCGCTGCCGGCCTGCGAAGCGAGCCTGACAAAGCCCTCGGTCGCGCCGTGCACGCGTGCGAGTCCGCTCGCCTGGTATGGGAATTTGCTTATCACTACGCCGTCGCCGGCTTCGCAGCGGCCGACCGTGGCGATTTCCGGATGCGTGTACACGCAGGCCGGCACCAGATCGCGCGGGTCTGAAGCGTCGCAGCCGGTCGCGTTGTCGGCGGCTATCGCACCCATGCGCCCTGCAAGGTGGGCATACTGGATTTTTTCCGCGCAATCGCCGACGGCGTAGACGCCGGCGACATTCGTGCGGCAGTGGTCGTCAACTTTTATAACGCCGCCCTCGACGGCGATGCCGAGCTGCTCCAGGCCGATGTTTTCAATGTTCGCCACACGCCCGACAGCGATAAGCGCCGCGGCGGCGCTTACCGATTTGCCGTCGGCGAGCGTCGCGGTCACGCCGTCAGCATCGGCGGACATGGAGACGATTTTCGCGCCGGTAAGAATTTTCGCGCCTCGCTTGGCCAGGCTGCGATTAGCGGTTTTCGACACTTCCGCGTCCAGGCCGGGCAGCAGGCTGTCGAGCATTTCGATTACGGTGGTCGCAATGCCAAGCTCGCTGTAGACGGTCGCGAATTCGCAGCCGATAACGCCGCCGCCGACAACGATAACGCTGGCCGGCAGCGTGTCGGCCGTGGTGGCCTCGTCGGTGGTCATGACCAGCGGCGACTCCCACGGTGCGAAGCCCGGCCGGGCCGGACGAGAGCCGGTCGCGATGATGATGGATTTAGCCTGAATTTTAACAACGCCATCGGGCGTTTCCACGGAAATGGTGTTGGGCGAGGTCAGCCTGCCGCGGCCGGCGATGATATCCACCTTCCGCTTGTCGTAGAGAAACGCCAGGCCCTTGCGAAGCGTTTCGACGGTGCGCTTCGTGCCGGCGGTGAATTTCGCGGCGTCGACGGCGACCTGGCCGGCCGAGAAGCCGAACTCGCCGCTGTGGGTCATCTGCCAATAAAGCTCGCTGGCGTGCAGCATGGCTTTTGTGGGAATGCAGCCGACGTTCAGGCACGTCCCGCCGAGCACACCGGCCTCGATGCAGCAGACCTTCGCCCCGCGGGTCGCAGCCCGCAGGGCGGCTGCGTTGCCGCCCGGCCCGCCGCCCAGAACCGCCACGTCATATTTCTGCGCAAACATCAGCCTTACTCCTTATGGGTAAGGCTGAGATTAAGCATTGCGGTTATATTATGCAAGCCGCATCAGGCGAAGAAGGACCATAGGTACTGCACAAGCTCCTTGCCGCTGGCATAGAGGAAACCCATTCGTTCGAGCAGGTAGGCCATGCGCGTCATGACCGTCGCGCCGAACATCGCGCCAAGGCATATCATGATGGCCAGCCGGCCGACCCGCACCGGGGCCCGCATCAGCGGGTTGTCGGACGAAACGGAGAAGAAGAAGTAAAGCAGCGTGGTGAACATGGCCACCAGGAACACCACGTTGTTCACGGCAGTCAGTACGCTTTCAGAGGTTATTTCACCGTTGGATCCGAACGGGTTGACCTCCCGCAGAGAATCGCCGATTTGCGGCATGACCAGCAGCGTCATTCCCTTGAATGCAAGGCCGGCGGCCACACCGACGAAGAGTCCGCTGACAAGCTTGCTCACCCAGAAGTATTTTCGTGAAAGCTGGAAGTACCACAGCGATCCCGGTATGACGCACAAAACCCACAAAGCGCTGCTCCAGTGCGACTTGCCTGAAAAGCCGTCGATCGACGGCTTCAGCCACATCGGATACAGCACGTTCTGCCATGTGACAATGATGAACATGCCGATGGTGGCGCCGAGCGCCGCATGCTGGATAAGCCTGTAGAAGAAGTTATCCTTTATCAGGAAGCTGAATACCGCCAGCGTGGCGATTGCGCAGATCAGAGTAGTTAACGGATTTTCCCAGGTCATTTAGACTTTCTCCTACCCTGTCTGGTCCCGGCCCATGCACCAATATTACCGAGGATCGCAGCCAGTATGATCATCATATTTCCGAACGACCCGGCCTGGTGCAGGTAGGTTCCGCTTGCGGGATGGCCAATAAGCTTCTCATATTCGGCCGCGCCGCCGTTGCCGACAAGGGCGCCGCAAAGCTGGCCGCTGACCAGGTACTTCGCATAACCGGGGTGCGTAATGGTCATGTATCCGAAGGCCATCGGGACGCTGAATGCACTGCCCGCGAAACTGATCCAGTCCTCGTTTGGCCCGTACGTCACCGAGTAGATGAGGAAGAAATCCTTGTAGTCATGGACGTTCTTCATCAATTCAAGTTTGCCGACCGGCGTGCCGTAGTAATCTTCCGGTCGGGCCTTGTGCAGGTCGCGGCAGATACCGTCGATCATGTTGCCGTAGTTGGCACCCTGTATGAATCCAAGGTTGACCCAGTCCCTGCCGTAAGCCAGCTTGTTGTCGGGGTGTCTTTTGTTGTATTCCTCGACAATCGGGTAAATGGTCTTGTCCGCGAAAAGCGGCCCGAGATAGGTAACGCCGACGGAAACCACGACAAACTTGACTCTTCTTTCGACAAGGTGCCTTATGACGCATTCGAGCTGCGAAAGGTTCTCGGCTGCGCTGCCCATTTCCCAACTGGCGTCGACAAGAACTATTTTCTCCCTGGTCTCACCGCTGGGATCTTTGCGGGCGTCTTCCTGCTGCTTTGCGCACTGTTCGACCTTGTCGTACAGGCCCTTTGTCGCAGCGGACGGCGTGCCTATCGGCATCGGCACGTTCATCACGAACGGCAGAACCATCAACACGAAGGTAATCGCATACAGCCACCTGCGGTCAATATATTGCAATTTAACAAGCCATTTCATTTTCAATTACCTCGATGCCTTGCCGAGTCCAAGCCAATGCCTCAGCCCCGCCGTAAAGGCGCCGCCTGCGGCGCCAATAAGCACCGCCCGCTGAACAGCCGTGTTGGGCACCATTAAAATCCACGTCGCTACAGCGCTGAGCCTGTATTCTTCCGGAATCCAGCTCGTCATGACGTCGCCGAGCGGCACCTTGCCGAGCAATATGATAAAAGCCGCGAGCATCATGACCGCTGATTCGACGCTGCCGAGGCGGAACGACCTATATGCCGCAGAAACCAGATAGAACGCCAGAAGCGCCATGCTCGACGCGCCGAAGCCGAACATCAGACCCCTGATCAGCATGTCGTAGTACCGGTCTTCCGGCACGTCTTTGAATGCGTACTGGATGAAAGCGCCGATGCCGATGAACACAAGAAATACGATGCTTTCAATCCATCCTTTTTTATGCTTGAGAATGGTAGTCGCGTGGCTGCGTACAAGGTTGAACGGCCCAAGCAGGAAAGCCATCGCGCTTATGATAATGACGATGTTATTCGCTTCGGGCAGCACGCGGGTAAGCGGATTCTGCACTCCGAAAATCTCTTCCGGCAGCATGAATTCCGCCAGGAAGTAAAGACCACCTAAAAATGTTATAAACCAGATTAATATACGTATCATCTTGCCGGCTCCGGGAATTTGCTACTTGTAAGACTTCAGACCGTCAACAATCCATCTTGCCAGATCTCCGAACCAGCCCTCGACCCATGTGAGGTGCACGGCGATGAGTCCGGCCAGAAGAAGCGCAGCGTAGACAACCTTGATTCCGTCCTGGCTTCTCAGAGACCCTCTCAAGGCCGGGTCGTCGCTGAGATATGCACCGGCGGCAAAGTATTCCTCGCCGATAATCGTGTAGTCGCACGTGCATACGAAGAACGGAATCTGGGCCAGACCGGGGTCGCCCGCTATCTGGATGACGCCGCTCTGGGCGCCGGGTTCGGCCATCAGCAGGCTGGTAAAATCGAAAGCACCGAAGAACAAGGCGCAGCCGGCCTTGTTTTCCTCGACAAGCCGGCCGACGGTCGTGGCGTAAACAATAGAGTCGGGCGAAAGGAATCGCACCTGGTCTTCCGCGTCGAACTGGTCGAGCATGCCCTCGGCCTTGTAGGCTTCGCGCATCAGCTCTTCGGTGTACGGGAACACATCCGGCTGGCGGACAAGCGCAACCAGATTCGCCCGCAGACTCGCACATACTCTGGCCAGATGAGACAATATTGAAAGCGCGGCGTGCGTCTGGATCATCTTCAGGTCTGTTCCGCCCATCGCGAAATAGATGGGCCTGCCAAGTTCGGTAGCCCGGCCTACGGCTTCCTCCAGTGCGGCTATGCCGCCGATGGGGCGCACGTATGGAGTTCTGCCTCGTTTCGCCATCCACAGGAAAAACAGCGTAGACCCGATGAAGACCAGGATCAGTATCGCCAACAATGCGTCGGCATGGGTTATCGCTGCAAGAATCGGACTTGCGGGAACCATCAGCCAAGTACCTCCACATTCGTACGAGGCACCAGAGCCTCGGTGCCGTCATCGAGTTTGACTTTGAAAACACGGACATTTGCGCCCGTTTCCACCGGTGTCGGCTGAACCGGAGCATCGATTATTCGTCCTGTCCTGCCGAAATATGGCGCCCGGAGTATGCGAACCCGCGGATTTTCCTGTCCGCCTTTTTCTATATGCTCCACTTCAACCTTTTCGCCCTCGGCGTAAGGCACGACGAGTTCCGGGCGGATAACGCCTGCACGCACCTGCGTCGCGCCGCTGATAAGTGCCCGGCGGCCTTCCAGCGCCTTCAGCAGCCTCCACGTGGTCGGGGCGACACCCATATGCCCAAATCCCTCGGCCAAAACTATCGTCAGGCCGCACTGCTCGTTGCCCGTCACGGCGACGCCTATCTGGTAGCCGAGCAGGTCGGCGATTTCGTGGTCGTCCATCGTCGGGCATATTATGCCCTGCACACCGACAACGGCGGCCTTGCGGAGCCAGTCAGCAGTGGGTGCGTCGTCAATCGCAATAATTGACCCGGCGAGATCGCTGCCGGGACTGTCCGGCATCGAATCCAGCACTTTCAGCACGCCGCTGCGTTCAGGGCCTATGCCAAACATGCCCTGCAGAATTGCAGCACGAGATTCGATCACCGCGCCGCGATTCGGTATTATTTCCACTACCTTTCCGGGAAGGTAGGCGCTTATCTCCACCGGCTCGGCCGGCTGACGAATGCCAACATGGCCGCTGACTTTACTGACGAGTTCAATCGTTCCTGACACCGGCGTTTTGGACCGCCACGTCACCAGGCCGAAGAAGGCCTTATGCTCGGCGATAACCTGGTCCGCCTCAACTTCGTCGCCCTGGGCGACAAGCATCGCCTTGTCGATTTCGGCGGGTTCAATCGAAAGCTGCTGGGCCACGCGAATGGTCGCCAGCTTGCCCGGCCTCTTGGCCCGGCCGACGATCGTATCGTGCTCCACATGCTGGCCGACTTTCACAAGCACCTCGCCGTCAAGCAGCAGGCGGCGGGTCTTGCGAATGACCATGTCGCTGTTTATCAGTGTACCCGGCGTATATACTTCCGCCATCTTTCACCTCGCCCCTAAGGGGATATTTATCTGTTCGTACCAGCGCTGCCAGGTCGCGATGCGATCCCGCGGGTTTTCCGGAAGCCTCAGCGGCCGGCCTCGCAGGTCGAATATCACGCCCACCTTGCCGCCGCGGATTTTTCGGGACAGCGTCCTGCCTCGCCCCGCGCCTGCATCGACGCCGCGGCTGCAGTGAACCACAAGCTCCGCCTGCTCGTTTTCGGCGAGCGGAATTATACCGATGTCGCCCCAGCAGAACTGGAATTCCCTGTTTCCGACGCTGCCGTGAACGGCGGCTTTGCCGGGCTTGTACTTGCCGGTTGGGCAAATGCTCACGCCGATGGGCACGAGGCAGTCGGCCTCGAACACCTGCATCGCAGCCTCGGGCATTTCCTCGGCGAACACGCCCAGATGCGGCATCATGAAGATGCTGTCCACGCCCAGCAGCGTGAAGCCGACCGGCTGAAACGCGTCGAGCATCATGAGGGCGGCCTGGGCGCGAACCGGGGCGTGCGAAAGCGCCCCGCCGCTGCCGATTATCAGGTCCAGGCTGCTGAGGTCCACTATGGTTTCGGCCTGCTCGCTGCTCTGCGACAGCGCCTGGCCGACACTCCGCTGTTTGCGTACGCCGGCGAGGCCGGCTGCTAACGTGCAGTGGTGCTCGAAGCTCAGCCTCAGCGCCTCGCGGCAGACGGCCTGCTCGGCCCACAGCTCCGGAAGCGTCTGCGGAATTGTCGTCGGGCGGACCATCTTGTTGCGGATCATGTTGCGGACTTCTTCGGGCGAGAGGTCCACGGGCAGCCAGCGGAGGATGTTCGCCAGGCCGGCCTCCTTCAGCACGTTGCCGATGCTGTAGCTCATGCCGTAGTTGGCGCTGACGGAACGATGGAACTGGCCGTTAAAAACAGTGAACACGTCGGTGGTCGCGCCGCCGATATCGACCGCCAGTATGTCGAAGTCTTTCGCCTCGGCGTATCGCTCGACGCAGCGGCCTACCGCGTTGGGTGTCGGCAGAATCGGCCGCGACGCCCATGTCATCAGCTTGTCATAGCCGGGCGCCTGGCTCATCACGTGATGCAGGAACACTTCGTGGACGGCAGAGCGGGCCGGGCCGAGATTCTCAGCCTCAAGCTCGGGACGAACGTTATCGACGACGTGCGGGGTCATGCGGTCGCCGATAACTTCTATCACGCCTTTAACGGCATCCTTGTTGCCGGCGACGATAACAGGCAGCTTCTTGGCCGTCGCGAATCGCGGGACCGGATCGGCCGACACGAGCATCTCGGCCAGGTGAACTATATGCCACACCGAGCCGCCGTCAGTTCCGCCCGTAAGCAGCATGATGTCGGGGCGAAGCTGGCGGAGCCGGTCGATTTTTTCCTCTTCCTGACGGCGGTCGTCGAATGTAAGCACGTCCATCACGATTGCGCCCGCGCCCAGGGCTGCCCGCTGGGCGCTTCGGCCGGTCATGGCGCCGATAACGCCGCCGACGACCATCTGCAACCCGCCGCCCGCGGAGCTTGTCAGCACGAACAGGTCCGCGCCGACGCCGTTTGAACTCTTGCCGACTATTGGAAGATTCTTCTCGGACAGGAATTTCCTGCCGGTAAGCTCTTCAAGCTCCTTTATGGAATTGACCAGGCCGATCGTCACATCTTCCATCGGCGCCTCGACGGTTGTCGGAGCCTCGCCGCGGGCGACAAGGCGATATACATCGCCGCGCCGCTCGATCAGAATCGACTTGGTCGTCGTCGAGCCGCAGTCGGCAGCCAGCACCACATTAATCTCGTTATCGCTCATCTGACAGCTTTCCAGAACGTTTTATAAACGCCAAATGCGCCATCCATGCAATAAGCGGCTGACAACTCCACCGGATAATTTCATTCCTGCCCGCTCGACAGTGTTTCCAGACGCTTTATCGCTCGCTCTATAACATTTGAATCACGCAGGGATTCGATTTTTTTCCAGTAGTCCGGGCCGAACAGCGGCGCAACCAGCCCGCCGACCACCATCGCAAACGGCCAGAGAAAAGGCTGCAGCGGGCGGTGCATCTCCAGAAACAGCTTCGCCGGCATCTGCAGCCGTTTGCGCACGACCCAGCCCAGGGCCTTCTCGCCCCACGGGCCAAGCTTGCCGCTGTCTGCAGTAATGTCGCCTTCTTTGCTCATAATGGAAACACCGCACCGGTATAACACCGGGAAACAAAAAAGGTATCCGCGGAGTCCTGAATACAAAACGGTATATTTACCACAGACAAGGATGGTATGAAAAGAGTTAGTTGGCACTCTTACAAGGTTCTTGCGTCAAAATGTCATGTTAAACGGTTTTGGGCTGAGAATTCCAAATACCAAAACACAATTTTCAAACAAACCCCGATATCCAAGCTCCAAACTCAGCCGGTCCGGGTTTCCACAAAAACATTGTAATTCGCCCTTTGTGATTTCGCTTCGCGGCCCCTGCGGCGTGTTTGGGTTTTGTTGCTTGTGATTTGGAACTTTCAGGGAGTGGGCAATTCCGCTTGTATGCCTTCCTTGACGCCCCAGTAATCAAAATGGGTCGCCATCCAGTCATCGACCGCCGCCGTTTCTTGAGCATCGGTCTTTATCGGATCCGCACCCTCCCACACCTTGACAGGCCTGCCGCTGCCGTCGGCAAAAGATGCACAGAAGTTTTTACGGTTCATGTGCCGCAGCGTGGGGTTATTTGTCGCATAACATATCGTCGGATCGTCAGGCCCTCTCTCCTCGACGAAGACCATAACCTGGCTCGGATGGCGGCTTAT
>CAZVYJ010000031.1:0-32094 GCA_964631565.1 uncultured Planctomycetaceae bacterium | reverse complement strand
CACTAAAGAAGTCGGCTATTTTTTTGCCTGAACTAAAACTGGGGATGAGTCAGCTAACCTGAGCTTATGTTGAGGCTATTTATGCACTAACATCGCGAAAGCATATATGTGACAACAATATCATGCCCGGCGTTTTCGAGCGAGTAACGCTGCCGCACCCGGACCCAGCAGCGTGAAAGTGGCCGGTTCCGGTATTGTGACCCATCCGCTTTTCGCGGCGGAACCGATGGACTGGACGTGCGCAGCGGTCGGCCAGCCGGTTTTGGAGCCTGAATTGCTCAGGAAATCGAACGAACTGGCGGTAAGCGTGAGTATTCCGGTGATGGTGTACTGGAGTTTTTCGCCGACGCCGAACTTATTCGATGCGTTGCCGCCTGTAGAAAAGCTGAACATTATGTCGAAATATCCGTCACCGTCGGCCTTGTACTTGTCTTCATCAAGCTTGATGGAAGGCGTATCGAAACTGCCGAGCTTGGTCGGGGCGGAAAAGGACAGATCGTCCGGGTCGAGATTCGGGTCAAGGTTGAGATACCATTCCGAGACGTATTCGTTGCCGATGAGATTTTTCGCCTGCAGCGTCAGGTTTACCGAGCCGGGCGTGCCGCCGTCATCAATGTTCACAATCAGCCACGGTCCGACGCCAGCCGGCGGGGTAGCCCCGCTGAATTCGTAAACCATGCGGAATTCGATTACATCAGCTGGTGCTGTTGCAGTTAAACAAAACAAGACCGCTACCGCGGCAGCCAGTGAGCGCACATTGATCATAGACTGGTTTCCCTTCAATTTTCCAGTCTGGGTGGGACGTTCCCTCCGTCCGCTCCAGTAAATCAAAAACAAACAAAAAGGCTCAGGTAGGCATTGTAACAGACATGTCATATCGGTCAAGGCCGACAATGCCGGAATACGCCGTTTTTCCCCTTATAACTTTATTGGAATCAATCCGTTGCGATAATATCCTGTTAAGTTGCGGTTATATGCATATCAGCCGACACTTGACGTCAGGCGATGGTCCTGCAACAATCCCTTTGTGTCAGGCAGGGATTTTCGAAATCGAAACCACATCGGAGATGCACGGTGAACAGTAATCGCAAGCTGAAGAAACTTATCGTCTATGCATCGTTAGTTGTGGTCGCCATAGCAGCCGGCGTGCTGCTGTTTTATTACATAAACGCAAAACGGGCGGATGCTTGCATGGAGCGCGGTGAGACGTATTTCACCAAGGGCGAATATGAGCAGGCTGTAACGGAGTATTCCGACGCCATAAAAATCTGCGACGACCGTCCGGAAGCATACTTCGGCAGGGGCAATGCGTATGTGCAGCTGGGGCGGTTTACAGATGCGATTGAGGATTATACAAAAACCATCGAACTCAAGCCTGATTATGCGCAAGCCTGGGCCGGGCGGGCACATGCCTATATGCAGAAGGGCGACAGCGACAAGGCGATTTTGGACTGGAGCAGGGCGATAGAGCATGCCCCCAACTGGGCCGAGCCGTATCTTTTACGAGGCAAGGCTTATCTGGCCGCCGGGCGGACGGCAAGCGCCCTGGAAGACTTCGCCAGGGCGGTGAAGCTGAACACCAATTCTCCTCTGGCCTATTATCAGCAGGGGATGGCCTATGTCAGCACCAGAGAATGGGACAAGGCAATCGCTGCTTTCGATCGTGCGATTGAACTGGGCAGCAGCAGCGAGATTTTCGCCCAGGCTTATTGCCAGCGAGGCATGGCCAGGGCGAGCAAGGGGCAGTTCGACGAGGCTATCGAAGATTTCAACAAGGCTATCCGGCGCGATCCGAGATATGCCGAGGCTTATTACGGCAGGGGCCTGGTTTATCAGCGGCAGGGCGAGGTCGAATCGGCCGTTCTGGACTTCACCCGCGCGATAAAGTCGTATTCCAAGGATCAGCCCCTTTCCGGCAGCGTGGACAACGTCAGGGCGCGGGCCCTGAACTCGCGAGGCCGGGCGTATATGCTGACCGGCAAGCCGAATTCGGCCGAGTCGGACTTCTCCGATGCGATTCACGAGATGCCTCGGTTCGTCGAGGCGTACTGCAATCGGGCGAGGCTTTATGTCGAGCAGGGCAGGTACGATGATGCGATTTCAGATTGCGGCGTCGCCATAACCATCGACGCCAGGTGCGGTGACGCCTACAACACGCGGGGCGAGGCCAATTTCTGCAAGTATGAAGCGACCGGAAACGAGACTTTCAAAACAGCCGCAGGCGACGATTTTACGGCCGCGGTCGATATCAACCAGAGCGCCACTGCCTATTACAACCTCGGCCGTGTTTATTTTGCGGATAAGAAGTTCGAGCAGGCTGAGTCGAGCTTCAACAAGGCCATAGAACTTGCCCCGGCGTTCGCCGAAGCCTATGAAGCCAGAGGCCTGCTGTATTGCAACAACGGCGACCAGGAGCGGGCGTTGAAGGATTTCGCCACGGCGGCAGACCTCGCCCCGAACTATGCGGCGACCTATCTGCATCGCGGCGAACTGTACAGAAGCAGAGGCGACCTGGCCGCGGCGATGAAGGATTTCGACAGGGCGATTGAGCTTTCGCCCGAGACGGCCGCCGCATATTACGACCGCGGAATGGTGTGGTTCTTGCAGGGAGATTACGAGAAGGCATCTGCCGACTTCACCAGGGCCATAGGCATACGCGGCAACGACGCCGAGGTTTATTACGAGCGTGGACTTTCGAATTTCAACATGAGCCGGTTCGACGCGGCGATTGCCGACTACACGAAGGCGATCGAACTGAAGGGCGATTTCGTTTTGGCCTATGTGAAACGCGGCGTGGAGTATCATCGGAAGGGCGACCTGCGACTGGCGCTGGCGGACAACAACAAGGCTATAGAGCTGGACCCGAAACTTGCGACTGCATACAACAACCGGGCGTGCGTTCACCTTGATATGGAAAATTATGACGATGCCATCGCCGACTGCGACAAGGCAATCGGGCTTGACGCCAACTTCGCCGCAGCATACAGCAATCGCGGCAGCGCGTATTGCAGGCGGGGCGACTACGACAAAGCGATTGAAGATCAGACCCGCGCGATCGAGCTTGATCCGGCCTATGCCGACGCCTACTACAACCGCGGCGTGGCGTATCGGAACAAGAAACTCTACGACGAGGCGATTGCGGACTATACGAAGGCCATCGAACTTAACGACCGCGACGCCAAGACCTACAAGAGCCGCGGCACGGTTTATTATCAGCAGCGGCGATACGACCAGGCCGTCGCCGATTACGACAAGGCGATTGAGCTTGACCCGGCTGACGCCGGCTCGCGATATAACCGCGGCCTGGCCTACTACGCGAAACTGAACTACGACAAGGCCATCGACGATTACACCAGGGCGATAGAACTCACGCCGGGCTATGCCGACGCCTATTACAATCGCGGCCTGGCGTATTACGCCAAGGGCCGATACGGCAAGTCGCTGAAAGATATCAAAACTTACATGTCGATGGGCGGCAAGGTAGACGACGAATTTCTTGACCGCCTGATTACCGCTGCCGACAACGAATAGCTGCCCAGATTACGCAGCCGGCGGTATCGGTTTTCTGAAACCTATCTGCATGACGACATAGGCACTCACTGCGGGTAATGCTGAAACGAAGAAAAGACCTATGGCAACCTGGCCTGTGAGTCCTTCGCAGTTATATGCCATGGCTTCACATAACCAATAAAACTCCCATGCGACCACGATTGACCAGTATATGACGGCGGCAACCGCTTTTTTCCATGTCAGTCTATATGCGGCGGAGCTGAGTGCAATCGGTACTAACGGCAGAATTCCAACAAAAAGCCCCTTGCTGATATCTTTCAGATTATTGAGATTCGGCATTAAGGCCATCAGCACTCCGACTAAAACAGATGCCAACATCGCCAGTGCAGATGTTATGAGTATCCGTTTCATTTTTTTTCGTGTCCCCTTTATTGCCGTTGCCGGCCGCTAGTCAGAAATGTCAGAAGCCGTACCGCAGGCCCATGTAGACGTTGGTGTCACGCTCGAACTGGCCGAAGAATGTGTTGATATGCTTGCCGACGAAAATGTTCGCTCCGATTTCCGCCGTCCAGTGGTCGTCGATTTTGTAACTTATATTCGGACGGATGTACGTGTCGCAGTCGGTGGGGCTGTAGTATGCGAAAAACGACAGCTTGAGGTTCTGGTTCATCAGCAGTTTTGTGATGCGGAACGTCATCACTTGCCTGCACTGGTCGCGTGCCTTGCTGCCGGCCGGCAGATTGGACATGTATGCGTCGTAGTCCATCATCCGCTCGACGTAGTACTGCACGCCGACGGTCAGATCGCGTGCGATTTGCGGCAGGTCCTGCTCGTAGCCTCCCAGCAGGCGAAGCTCGCTGTTGTTGATGTACGGGTCGGTTCCCTCGCGGTCGTCGTGCGAGTCATAGTAGCCGGCTTCAAAGTTGGCGATGCCCGGCCCGACCTGCCCGCGGACGCTGCCGCCGTACACGTTCAGCCTCGGAAATGTCGCGTGCGAAGTAACGGGGTCCTGCCCGCCCGGGCTTTTCCAGAATCCCCAGTAGCCGTAGGCGGCCAGCTCGTAGCCGGCGATGTTTTTGTAAGCGCGGACGGCCCATTCGCTGTCTCTGAACCATTTGTTCGGCACGTCCGCGTCGACGACCGCGTCCCGGCCGACCAGGCGGCCCAGCGTGCTGCTGTAGTACGAAAGCCTTTCGCCGGTGATGTACCTGTCGGCGTCGAATACTGGCGTATATACCACATCGACGTTCGCCAGGTCGCTGAAGAGGCTTGTTTTTATCGCGTCGGACGGCGCCTTGAGGTAGTCTTCATCCCGTCCGATGAAAAACGCCTGCCAGTCCTTTGGGAACATGTCGTTGATGAATATCAGATCGCCCGTGCCCCATGTGCATATCTGCCGGCCGATTTTCATGTCCATGAAATTCAGCGGCGACAGCGAGACATATGCCTCCCGCAGGTCCAGCCAGCCCTGGCCGGTTTCCAGGTCGATTGAATGATGGCTCACCACCGCGTCATAAATGAAGTCACCAGTCACCTTGAACGTGAGGTTCTGCCACGGTTTTTCAATCGAAAGCTGCAGCCGCGTCTCACCGATGGACGCGTCCTTTTCGTACGGGTCTTTCTGCGTTCGAACGCCGCCGCGAACCTCCCAGAAACCCGTCACGCCGGGGATGAGGTCCAGTGTTTTTGGTTTGGTTTTCGGCTTGCCTGTTCCTTCGTCCGGCAGCGGGGGCTCGCCGGTATCGACTCCTTCGGGAAGGGCAGGCTCGCCATTGTCCACGCCTTTCGGCAGTGTCGGCTCATCACCGACGCCTTCGGGCATCGCGGGTTCATCGTCGGCGGCGCGCAGCATCGAAACCGCGCCAAATGACACGCATATCAGCAGGCACAGTACGCTGAGGCGATTGTGGTTTTTCATTTGAGATACTTGAACGGCGTTTGTTTCAGGTATCGTTCGGTGAACAGGGTTTCCGGCAGCTTGACGTTATATTCCACCTTCGTATATTCCAATATCGTGTGGCCGCCTATTTTCGTATCACTCATTTTCGCCTTGGTGACGGTGGGAAAATCCTGGATGTCTTCCACCTTAAGGGCCTCGTAGGTGCGATACTTCTGCCCCTGCTTGTCGTAGTAGTCGATTTTGCCGACGACGAAGTTCTTCTTGATTATCCACATCTCGTAGTAGGAGAACTCGACTGAGTCCTTGTCCTTCGGCGTGTTTTTGAGCAGGTAGTAATTTTCGGTTTCCCTGACGAGTTCATGCTTGTCGTCGTTTATGTTCCGCCCGGAGACGTCCTCGTAGTAAAAATGCGAGCCGACGAAGCTGGTCCGCTTGTCGGTCGAGGCCACTCTTTTCACCAGGTCCAGCGCCGGCAGATACAGCCAGCGGTCGTCGTCCTTGTCCAGGTGCTTCCAGACGAGAAAAGCGGTCTTGTTGACGTCGGCGGGGCTGAGGAAATAGACATAGAATTTCTGCTCGCCGCAGTTTTCCTCGTCTTTCTTTTTTTCGTCGGCCTTTTCGTCTTTTTCAGCCGGCTTGTCCCATCTCAGGATGGTCATCTCTCGCTCACGCGTCTGGTCCTGCTTGTCGACGATGGTCATCTTCACCTGTGCCCGGCCGTCTTCGCCCTGGTAGTAGGACACGAAATTCGTCTTGTTGACAATCTGATCGACTGTGAGCTTTGTTTCATCAGCCTTCTTTTCGTCTTTCTTGTCGTCGCCGGCCAGAAGGGCGGTTGCCGAGAAAACCGTCATCAGGCACACAATCGTGAGGATGCGCAGTATTTTTGTCATTGCTGTCCTCCTTCGTCTTTATTCTGCATTATTTTGCACTTGCTGCGGCGTGAAAGAACGCCGCAGATAATCATCATGGTTACTATAGCTGCACCGCTCCCGATTGTCATCGCGCCGAACTGCATGTGCATCGACTGGTGCACGCTCAGCGCCACCGTCAGCACCGTGGCCACCGAAACGGCGGCACAGTACGCGCAGTTGCAGGCCGGCCCCATGGCTTTCTTTTCCGTGAACAGTTTCTTCTGAAGTATTCTCACCAGTGCCGGCAGCAGCAGAAGCGATCCGACGCCGGATACAAGCAGAATCGTCGCCATGAGAATGCCGACCGTCTTGTAAGGCACCAGCGGCGCCAGCAGCAGGGGCAGGAAGCCGGCCGCTATCACTATTATGTTCCTCGTAATCGCGCGGGCCGGTTCGCCGAAAACAGCCGGTGCCGCTGCCTCCCAGCTGCCGTATTCCCTCTGAATGACCTTGCCTCGCGCCAGGAAATGAATGGCGAAGTCCACCGCAAGCCCAAGCGTCAGCGACGAGAGAACAGCCACCGGCATGTCGTAGTCGCGTCCCAGCAGGCCTATCGCGCCGTAAATCGCCCCGATGGTCACCGTCAGCGGAATCATGCTGAGCAGGCCCCACAGCGGCGAGCGGAACAGTATGACCATCAGCACGAACACGACCAGGAAGCTGCCGGCAAACGCCTGCAGCATGCCTGAAACCATCCTGTCCTGCCAGACAACGTTTATGTAAGTCAGTCCGAACCATTCATGCTCCAGCGGGACGGGCGAGGAGTGGCCCTTGAGATATTCATCTACCGCCCTGGCGACGGCGGCCATGTCCTTGTTGTCTCCGCTTTTTAATTGGACCCATATCGAGGCCGTCTGATAGTCGCCTTTTACGACAAAATGGTCCAGGTCCTGCGGGCGGTGGCTCTGCTGGAATTGCTGTATGCACTGTGCGACGGCGTTCCGGTTGGGCGGAATTTTGTAATATTCCTCATTGCCGCCGTGCAGGTCGCGGTTAACGGTCGCCACGATTTCTACCAGCGAGTTGCTCTTGCCTACGATGCCGGTGTCCTCCAGAACCTTCTGAAGCTCCTCTATGTGGGCGAGCACATCGGGCCGCTTGAATACCTCGTCGGCCTGGCTTTCTTCCGACATCAGCGTCAGGACGGCCTGCTTTGCGGCGTCCGGGCTGGCGTCCTCTTTCCATTGCATGAAGCCCCATGCATGTTCGACGGCGGCTTTGCATTTTTCGAGCATCTCCGCCTTGGTTTTGACCCCGGTTTCCGGAGCTTTCTCCATGCCTGATTTGGCGATTTCCACTGCCGTCTTGCAGGTTTCCACGAACCCCTTCGCTTTTGCGATGAAATCGACCGGCGTCTTCGCCTTGTCAAACTTGGTCGGGTTGTCGAGGTCGCTCATCTCGCTCCACTGGCGGTCGATGAAATCGCTTATCACCGACCATGCGGCGATTTCTTCGTCGCCGGCAGTATCGCTGTCCGGCTTAAGCCCGCTTTTCAACGCCTCGAAAAACTTGTCCACCGTGTCGCTTCTGTCGGCGGCAGCCTTTGTCGCTTCAGGCAGGCGGGCGAGGAAAGCTTCCAGGCTTTTCTGCCGGAGTTCCGCGCGGGCGGCGAATTTGGCGATGCATTTTTCGTGGTCGAACTTTTCCGGCTGGTACCGTATCGCCAGGTAGGCCATGTACGTGCCGCCGAAATGCTCGTTGAGGACGCGGTCTGCCACGCGAATTGGGTGAGACGGCGTGAACCATTTAATCGGGTTGTCGTTTATGTTGATTCTGGTTATGCCGTATATCGCGACGGCGAGCACGACCAGCCCGGCTGCCAGTATCGGCTTGGCCCAGCGATATGTCGCACCGCCGATTCTGCGGAGCATCCTTGCCATCAGCGTGTTGCTGCCGGACTCGCCGGTCGCATGGTGCCTTGCGCCGAAATTTTCGAGCGTCTTCGGAGAGATGAACATGACGTATGCCGGGATGAAGGTAATCGTCAGCACCCAGGCGACCATGATGCCGGCTGCCACGAATATGCCGAACACCTGCACAGGCGGTATCGGCGTCAACGCCAGTGACGCGAAGCCCGCCGCCGACGTCAGCGAAGTGTAGAGCATCGGCGAGAACAGCTCATCCATGACGGCAAGTATGGTTTTGCGGCGGTCGCGGGTCTGCTGGTACCGCTCGAAAAATTCGCTGATGATGTGAATCGAGTCGAGCACCGCTATCGGCATGATGAATATCGGTATCATGCTGCTCATGATGTGGATGGGGAAACCGGCGATTATCAGCGAGCCCATCGTGAATATCACCGAGGCCATCGCCACGAGCATCGGCGAGACAATAAGCACCAGCTTGCGGAAGAACACGAACATGAGCACGAAGATGACGAGCATGGCCGCCGGCGCTGATATGGCCATCTGGATGAACATCTCATAGCCGAACGTATCTTCCGCTACGGGCAGGCCGGTTATGTAGTACTGCTCGGGCCCGCCGAGTTGTGCAATTTTGTCGTTAAGTTTCGTGTAGACGTCGTGGCTGAGGTTTTTGCTGGTAATCGGCAGGTAGATGCAGACGGCCTGCCCGTCGCCCAGTGTGGGCGGAACCATCGTGCCTCGGAAGAAGGGTATCCGCTGGGCATCCGCGAGTATGGCGTCGGCCTCGGCCTGCGTTTTAGGCGGGACGCGCATGAGCGGCGAGAACTGCAGCTCGTTGGGTCCGATGGGCTTCATGTTGTCGACGGTCGATGGGGCGATTACGTCAGGCTCGACTACGCCGCCTTCAACGCCGAGGTTCTTCTCGCCGGAAAGCCCCTTGGCGTATTCGGTAAGTTCGTAGATTTTTTTCAGCGACTCGGGGTTGAACACGCCCTTGGGATTTTCGGTGTTCACTACGCCGACGACGACCATGTCGTACAGGCTCAGCCGTTTTTTCATCCGGTCGTGAAAGACCCTGACAGGCTCGTTGCTGGAGAGCATGTTTTCGGGGTCCGTGTCGACCTTGGCGGCGTTGAGAAAGCTGAAGGTTTGCGGCCAGATGGACGGCAGCACCGCGACAGCCGCTATTGCGATTGTTGCAGCCGCGGTAATCAAAGTGACGAGGATGTAGTTATCAACCGCCTTGCGAACCACGTTGCCGCCCATTGCCTAATCCTTTCGTTAAAGCACAACGTCCCTGTTCGATTATAGGCGAGAACTATTCAGCTTCGGCTTCCGTTCTTTCGGTTTTGTCGGATTCCTTGTCGGCCGATGCTCCGACATACGCCGTGGCGCAGAGTTTCAGTGCGGTTTCCACAGGTATGTCGACGTATTCGAGCCTGTCGGCGGATACGTACATGATCTCCCCGCCGATCATGTAGCTGAACGGGAAATAGACGGCTACCTTGTTTTCATGCGGCTTTACGCCCGGCGGATTGTCGCTGGTGAGTATGCCAAGCTTCGCAGAACTGCCGTCCTCCCGCCTGTAAAGCACGACCTGGCCCATTCTCCTGGATTTCGGCCCGAAAAGCTTCATCAGGTCGCGAACCGACTCGTAAAGAGTCTTTACGCCCGGAACATGACGGAAAAGCCTTTCGAACAGATCGACGATTTTCCTGAATATCCAGAAGTGCGTCAGCAGCCCTATGAAATAAACGCCGACAATCACAACCAGCGCGCCGATCCACTGCGATATCGGATGGTCTATCCCGCACATGCTCAGGGCGGCGGTTCCCAGCTTGTTGACCCACGCGCCGACAGCCCATATCAGGTAAACCGATATCGCGAACGGCACGACCACCAGCACGCCGGCCAGAAAAATACCCAACTGCTTGTTCATTGAAGTCAGCCTCTATGGTTGTGTGAAGATGTCAAAACTGTTCAGCGCCTGCTCCTCGTCGGACGCGAAGTTCAGCAGCTTGTCGAGTTTTGTTATCTTGAAGACCTTGTACAGCTCGGGCTTCAGCCCGCAGATTATTATCTTGCCGCCGATCTCGGCGGACTTCTTGTGCATGGCTATCAGGACGCCGAGCATCTGCGACGAGAGAAACTTGACCATGTGGAAGTCCAGGATGACTTTTTTCCTGGCCTGCTCGTCTATCATCGCATAAAGCTCTTTTGCAATCGCCTGGACGGCGCCGGTTTCGAGAATTGAGCTTTCGTTGAAGTTTGCTACGGTCACATCCTGCATCTGCGATATGACAAGGCCGCTTTTAGCCATGATTGGCCCCTTTCGGGTTCTGTGGCGTTTCTGCAGAGTCCCGCATCGCCTGCAGGCCTGTGCCGCCCGTTTGCATTAAACGTATTTATCTGAATACGCGGCATTATAGACTTGGCGGGCAGGCGATGTAACCCCAAAAACGACGTCCTGCAGCAGGGAAGGAGCTTATGATAACTCGAAAATCGACTGCGTCTTGACCATCGTCAGGTCGTCGGGGAACGCATGAAACGCGAACACGTGCAGCTGGTTTGGCTTGGCTTCGTACTGGATGTAGGTGAAGGGGGTCAGCGACCGGCTCATCCACATCGGGAACGGCACGAAAAGTCCCCGCTTGGCGCCCAGCAGGGCCAGATCGTGGTGGGTCTGGGAGTACACGGTCGGACTCATGGTTTCGACCTGGAAGTTCATCATGTAATTGATGCCCTCGGCCCGCGTGACCTGATGGTCTCGCTCGCCGCGGAACGGCAGTTCCAGAAGCCGGCCGTTCTGGGGCAGCAGGTCGTCGTTGTCGGAGGTCAGTTCGACCAGGCTTTTGCCGTTGCGGAAAAAGCCGATGACGTGCGAGCAGCCTGTTACCCATATCTGTGCTTCATAAGCCTTCTTCACCACGTGGTGGTCGTAATGTATGTCGAACAATTCCGGGTGAACGGGACGGTCGAACAGGAAGAACCGCAGGTTGGCAACGCTCTGCTTTTGACCGATACTCATAACAGCGACTCCTGAAGCTTCACCCCCAATTATACCTGAATCCGGCCGGTTGGAAAAACCATGAAATTGCTGCGCGGGACAAAGACTGCAAATTTTTTATTCCGGTCTTTCGGACGAGTCGGGCGGGAGTCGGCATTCGGAATACGGGGCCTACTGGGGATTTTTATTCTGTTCCGTATCGGCCAGATGGGTCAGTCTTTTATGTCGGCGATAAGCCACTACGCCCCAGTAAATTGCAGGATAGCTTATCAGTGCCAGCGCAAGCCCGACTATGATGCTGCCGAGCCACAGCGGGGCGAAGATCGACATGGTGGCATTCAGCCACGCACATGTTGTAGCCCACCAGCCGCCTTCGCACGCTGTCGCTTCGGCGATGGCGTTTGTAAATGTGGACCATGTATAGTTGCCGCCCAATATCCAGCTGCCCACCATATAATTCGGGCCGTATACCGGCACCAGCGTGAAGGGGTTGCTCAGCCAGACAAAAGGCACGCCGACGAATTTGTTCGCACGCAGCAGCAGCGACAGGGCGATTGTCAGGGCCATCTGCAGGCCGATGGTGGGCGTCCATGTGACGAATATGCCGATCGCCACGCCGAGCGCGATGCGGTGCGGCGTGTCATCGAGGCTGAGCACGCGGTAGACGAAGAACTTCTTTACTCGTTTTGCCAGATACTGTATCGGCATCAACTGCTCCGTGCTGCCAACAACTGTTCCGCGGCGTCAACGACATTCGCCGGCGGAATGAGTTCCATGCAGGTTATGTGGCTGCAGCTGCGTTTAAGGCACCCTTGGCAGGGGACGTCCGCGACGACGGCGACATTGTTTTCGCCGTAAGGCCCGGTCCGTTCGGGCCGGGTCGGGCCTAACATCGCCACCACCGGCACGCCGACGGCGGGCGCGATGAGGCTGGCGGCCGAGTCACTGCATACCACCGCGCCGCTTGCAGCGATTATGCCGACCATTTCCTGCAAGTCAGTCTGGCCGGCCAGGTCCACGACGCCGTTGGATATGCCTTCTGCTGCGGTCCGGCAGAGGGTCACGTCGCCCGGTCCGCCGATGAGCACAACCCGCGTGTTTTTGGTCAGCTCGGCTATGACTTTCCGCCACAGGCGAGGCGGGTAAAGTTTTGTCGGCCAGCGCGTCGGCGGTGTGCATATTACGAACCTACCGGGCTGAAGGTTGTGCTTCGCCATTGTCGCCTCGGCGAACCGCTGGCCCCTGTCGGAAACGTGCAGCTTCAGGTCGTCACCGGTCGCGTCGATGCCGAGCTGCCGCCCGAGTTCTATGTTCCTGTCAACGGTGTGCTGTGCGTCTGTTTTTATTCGCCGGGTGTAGAACAGCCTGGCCAGTTTCTCCCGCGTGTCGCGGAAGCCCGCCCGCAATGGCGCCCTGGTCGCCCGGGCGAATATGCCGCTTCGCAGCAGGCCCTGCAGGTCGATGACCCAGTCGAATTTCCGCTTCCTGAGCTGCCGCAGCAGCGAGAACAGCGCCACCGTCGATTTTGGATTGTAAAGCATCCTGCCGAGTTTCTTCCGCTCGAACGGGATTATTTCGTCGAGGTCCGGATCGTCGGCGAGGATGTCCATGCACGTGTTGCTCAGCATCCACGTCACGTGAACCTGCGGGAAGGTTCTCTTCAGGCCGCGCAGAACCGGCACGGCGCTGACGACGTCGCCGAGGGAGCTCGGCTTGATTATCAGCACCTTTTTCGGCGGCGTAAGCTCAGTTGCCGGTTTCATGACTTCGGCCTCCTGACGGCCTTCTGCCGTTTGCGGCGCGAGCGTATCTGCTGCTGGAGTTTTTTGGCCGACCATTCGTCCAGCACCCGCCAGTATGGCTTGAACTCTATTCTGCCGCTGCCGGGCCTGCGAAAATACCCTAACAGCATTCTAAGCCGTCCCGCCCGATTTACCACAGGGCATTCGAGCAGCGAAACGTTCAGCCTCATGAGGCCCTGGAACCGCTGTCGCATGGTGACTCGCCTGACCTGACTGACGCCGTCGAGGTCCACGAGCACTATCGAGGGCGGGTCGTCCGGTTTCCAGTAGACCAGAAGATTGGTCGCCTTCAGGTCGCGATGGCGGAAACAGTTGTCATGCAGCCGCTGAAGAACCCGGCCCAGCTGCCAGAGAACATCCTGTCCCAGCCGATGCTGCTGTTGCGCATCAAGCGGGCGGTCGCCTTTCGGCGGGCTGCTCAGCCACGTATTGAGGAATTTGTTGAGGTGGCAGGCGTCGACGGCTTCGGTTATCAGGATGCTGTCGATCAGCAGCGGGCCGATGCGTTTCCGCAGCGTCGCCAGCGGCAGGGCGGTCGGTATTCTGCGTGTCAGCAGCGAGTGCCCCAGCTGGAACGCCCTGGCGGGTCTGGACTGGCGGAAGCAGTCCGCCAGGATTTTCCACGATTTTTTCCGCCGGGGGCGTTTTATGAACACGTCCACGCTGTGCTCGCCTATCTGCAGCTTTCTCCGGACGACCTGGCTGGACTTGGAGTCCTTTATGACTTCCACTCCGTCGCCGCTGAAAAGGGCGTCCGGGTTGGAAAGGGCCTGCTGCCAGGCCCGCTGTTCGAACACCATGTCAGCGGCCTTCGAACCCACCGTGCGGCGCTTGGACGCAAGCACGACGTTGCCCCGCCAGCCGCCCGGCAGGGTTATGGGCGAGAAATACTGGTTTCTGCCGAAAATGCGCCTGTCGCGCTGTGCGTGCTGCCGGCGGGTGTGCCGGGCGGCGAAGCGTTCGATCATCTGCTGCCAGCTTCGCAGCTTGTCGCTCTCGCCGCTGACACGGAGATACTCGGTGAGGAATCGCAGCCGCTCGGTCCGGCTGGTGAATGTGAACCTGTCGTGGAAAAGCTGCGCTAGGTTAATCACACGCGCCCTGCGCGAAATTTTGCGGCGTCTGCGGACGCGGTGCAGGTCGGTAAGCACGAGTTTCGGCGGGTCCGTGTCGGTGCGGACCAGTACGTTTCCGCAGTGCAGGTCGCCGTGCATGACGCCGGCGGCGTGCATGCGCCCTATCATGCTGCCTAGCGCGACGATTACTTTCTGAATGGTCCGCCAGCCCTCCGGCCCGCTATGAAGCTGCCTGAGATGCCACTGGTCGGCAGGGGTAGCGGGGGCGACGGCCTTCGTCACGAGCCACTCCTTGCCGCCTCCGCACATCATCGCCAGCGGCGGAGGGGTCGGAACGCCGTGGTCGGTGAGATATTGGCTGAAACGCATTTCACGCCCGGCCTCGGAGAAACCCATTATCCTGGCGAGCCGATGTGGGATTGTCCGGCTGTGGAAATGCTTGAGATAAAATTCGACGTCGCCGATATGCCCGCGGAAAACCGTGCGGGAAGCATTCTGTTTGATCTGTTCCAGTCGCCCCTGTGGATTGTTCAATACATCCACATGGTCCGCAAGCAGCGCAGCGGCGTCGGCGTCGGCAAAGGTGACATTGCCGCTGGTGTGAGACGGCCTGTTTTTGTGCCTGGCGGATTCGGGCATAGACTACAAGACCTCGAGCGCAATCATGCAAGGCGGCATTATAGCGATGTGTTCAACTGCTCTTCAACAACCCGTCGCTGTCGGCATCGCCGACAGAGTAGATTGCATTGAGAACATCGCGACTGCCTGCCGGCGAAAATCTTTCCTCGGCCAGAAGCTTGGCGGCGGCGACTCGCTTCGCTGTGGCCTGCCGGTTTTCGATAAGCTCCTTCAGGGCTGCGGAAGCCGTCCGCGGGTCGCGCGGTATCGACAGCAGCGAAACCTTTCCGTGCGGAGCAATCTCGGCGATGTCCGGCGTGGCGGAGCCGACGACCGGTATCGACGACGCCATGGCCGCCACAAGCGACGAAACGCCGCTGTCCTGCCTGTAGAAGAAGACGGCCACGTCCGCAGCCGCCAGGGCGTCGTCCCGGCTGAAGCGGTTCTCGGTTATGAAAAGCCGGTCATCGAAACCGGTGGTATGCGCAAAAAAGTTCACTCGCCGTTCGGCAGGTCCGCGGCCGGGAAGCATCAGCATCATGAAGATTCCAAGTTCGTTCATTACCGCGTGCGACCACGAGGCGAACTCGTGCCCGGCGTAAAGCGTCATCTCCGCGGGCGCCACCATAAGCAGATCGTTCCCGATTCCCAGTCGCTTTCGGACGGCTGCCCGGCGGGTTGCGATATCCGGGATTGCCTTCGCAGCCGGCGGGAGTACGCATATCGCATCGGCGGTGACGCCGCCTGCGATTAACTGCTTCCGGGCGGCTTCGGTGGGCACGGTTATCCTGAGCAGGCCTTCGCGGGCGGCCCGGCGGATTGGGGCCTTGGCGACTTCCGGAGAGACGTATGGTAGCGACAGCACCAGCCGGCTGCCGAACTGCTGGGCGAGACTCCTGCCGGCCAGGAATGCATCGTACGACCAGACATGGATTATTTTGAAGTCCGCCGCCTTGCTCGCGAGCCTGTAAGCGCAGAGCCTTGCCAGGCCGAGCGGGCGGTGAACCTGCTCGACCTTTATGCCGATATCCGTGCTCGTCGGCCTCGGGCCGAGCGAAACAACCTCGTCGTTTTCGCCGGCAAGCAGCGCGAGCTGCTCCAGGCAGTCGCGCCGCGTCGATGCGTCGATTATGTGTAAAGCTCGTGTCACGGGCGGAATGATAAACTCAACCGCGCATCCGGGGCAAGGGTGCGAAGTTAATCTGTGCGGAATGTCGTGAGGCCCCATCGTTAATGGCGATCATAAGGCCTGTTGCCGGCTGTCAGTTGAATCCGGTAGTGCGACTGGTCAATCAGCGGAATCGGCGGCAGCTGGAACTTTGTTTCCGAACTGGGCTCAAGCAGCGGCGCGGTGAAAGGTATTTCCTTGACGATAAGGTTATCATTGAAGAAAGATACTTTGCCCGTAACGTTGTTAAGGGACGTGTTGCCCTTGTTCACAAGCGTCATCGTCAGATACATCGAGTCGGACCCGATTTTCAGGTCAGCCTCCTTTACGAAGACATCCTCATTTTTCTCGAGTATATCCGTGGGCACGAGGTCTTTGTAAAACTGCGCCTGCTCGACCATGGCGGCAAGCTCGCCTTCAAGCTCCTTGCATCTGTCGTACCATCTGCGCCAGTCTTTATCCACCGGGCCTCCATCGGCGCCGGTGACATGAGCGGCCGATTCGATTTCCTTCTTGCGCATGACCCCCAGCTTCAACTCGTCGATCTCCTGGTTTTTTTCATTAATGGTGGCGACTTTCGACGCCAGCTCGTCGCTTTTATCCATCAGCTGAACAGTGACAGCCAGCAGTCCGATGAAAAGAGCACCGCACAATATGCCAAGTATTATGGCGGCAGTCTTGGCGGCTCCGCCTTCGCGCGTGGGATAATACATCGGCTGCTGCTGCATCTGGTCTCTTGGGTATCTCATTTCATTTTTCCTTGTCCTGACTTTCTCGCCCCTTAGGGGCAAGCCCCTTTGTTACGGCGTTAACCGCATCGGTAACGGATATTATCATCGCCCAAACTCCGCCGCTTTTCAAGATGCTTTGGTCTTCCTCATGTACGACAGGATGGAGTAATATGTCCGCCGGAAGGCGAAGGCTATGAACAAACTTACACGAACGGCACTGGCTATAGACAACGACCTGCTCAGGAAGTTCGACAAGTGGATGGCCGCCCACGGCTACACCAACCGCTCAGAGGCGGTTCGCGACCTTATCCGCTCGGTCCTCATAGAGGCCCAGTGGGAAGATCCGAACGCCAGGGTGGTCGCCGTGCTGAGCATCATCTACGACCACGCCATGCGGTCGCTCGCCCAGGAAATTACGCATCTCCAGCATGAGGACCATCACGCCATCATGTGCAGCCAGCATGTGCACCTGGACCATGATAAGTGCCTGGAAGTAATTCTCATGCAGGGCACGGCTGCACAGCTCCGCCGGCTGGGCGATACGATTGTTTCCATCGTCGGCGTAAAAGCGGGCAAGCTGACGCTGCTCAGCCGTGACGTCTGATGACGGGCGAGAAGTTTCAGCGACGGCGCAGGCGTTCTATTTTGTACACGGCGGGCCAGAGTCCCGTTATCGCTTCGGGGGCATAAGTCTCGGCTGGGTACCTGCTGTTGAGCGGCTGAAGGCGGATTCTGTTTCCGTCGTCCTGGTAGAACCTCTTGAACGTCGTCCCGGCGTAATCGTCGAAACGGACGAAACAGTCGTCGCCGCTCTCGGCCGGCGTGCCGGGCGAAAACACCACGATGTCGCCTTCGTGATATGCCGGCTCCATGGAATCGCCGACGACACGGGCCGCGAACGCGTGCGGATCGTGAACGTCCGGGCAGCGAATATAGTCGTCCGCGACACTGGGCGGATAATCCAGGTCGGTGAAGTGTGCCGGATAACCGGCTGCCACCTTGTTTATTATCGGCACGACGACGCCCGGTGAAATGCCGCTGATATTGTCGCTTTCGGTTAATTCGCCCGGAAGATCGTCGAGGTTAATCGTGCCGGATTCGTCGGGACGGCCTTTCGCAAGCATCTCCCTGATAACGCCGCGAAGCTTGTTGACCTCGGCCTCGAGCAGTTCGTGTTTGTTGCGGACGTCGGCCGGCGTGCGGGCCATGTGCGCTATTTTGAGCAGTTCGCCGGCGTCGAACTGCAGGGCGGTCTCCAGAAGTTCCAGCACACCGTCAGTCGGCGGATTTTTGGTCCGGCCGGTTTCGATGTTCGACAAGTACGGCTTGGAGATGCCGGCCTGCGCCGCAACCTGATCCTGCGTCAGACCCAGCTGCTCCCTGCGATGCCTCAATATTTCACTGAGACCCATTTCGACTCTCCTGAATTCTGGACCAAATCAGAATGTTGAAAAAATTGAAGCTTTTCCCGGTGAATACTTTATGTCAAAGTTAACAATCTGTCAAACATTATTGCAAAATTTCTTGACTTTATTAGTTAACTAGTTATCATACTAATTGTAGTATTTAGCTACCTTTCAGCCAAGGGGAAAGGAGACACAATAAGTGTCGTCAGAGTCTAAGATTAGTATTGATGGAGAGTTACAATGCCACTTCAATTAAAGGAGAATCTGTATCGTAGCCGCCAATTGCCGAGAAACGATGCCGTTATCATGGGCAGGGCCGAGTTGCTCGACCCTGAAGACAGGGATTTGCTGGAGGCCGTCCTGATGCGAGGGCAAAAGGTAAGCTGTCTCGCCAGGATGCTCGGCGTTACACCGCGATCCCTTCGCAGCCGCCTGCACCGGATTGCCTGCAGGCTGACCAGCAAGGTTTTTTTGAACGCCGGAAGAGCCTTGCCGTACCTCCCGGATGATGACAGGAAAATTGCGAGGATGAAATTCTGCGAAGGGGTTTCCGTGCGGCAGATAAGCAGCAGGCTCGGCGTCACCGAGCATGCTCTTCGCCGCCGCATGGACCGCATAAACGCCCAGATAGAAACTATCCTTCGGATTCATTCCGACGGGAAGAACCGGGAAGATAAGTGAATCGCACCAGGTACATCTTTCGGCCGGCTCTTTTATCCGGCGGATAGAACATTTCAATCGCCGCCCTCATGTCGGCGAGTTTTGCGAAACCGTCGGCATGTGCGTCGGCTTCTTTGAGAGACGCAAGATCAACGGCTTTAACGTCATCAATGCGAACCCGCCCGAGTCCGCGGATATTATGGACGGTTCCCGGCCTGACCATGATCCGCCGCCAGCAGCGAAGGGTGGTCGTTTTTCTGCCGGCCCTTATCGCGTCGAAAAATTTTCGTTTCATCAGGAGCATATGGATGTCCACGCATATTTGTAAGCCCGGCTGGCGGGTTGTTGTCAACTCGAAAATAAATCATCCCGTTCCGCACCGCAGTCATGCAGGCGCGGTTGCGGCGATGTTCGGGCTGACCGGCGAACATGTCGAGGAGCTTTATGCCGATTTTCCGCTGGAGATAAATGCCGGCGAAATCATCGCCGTCGTCGGTCCGTCCGGCAGCGGCAAGAGTGTACTTCTGAGGAATGTCGCCCGTCAGGTGCGATCATGCAGGCGGCTTCGTGTGGCGTCGCTTTTTCGCAGCAGCCTGCCGCCGGTCGAACTGCTGAAAAACGGCACGTTTGCCGAACGGCTTGAGATTCTCTCGCGGTGCGGGCTTGCCGAGGCGCAGTCGCTTATTACGCCTGCGAAATTTCTGTCCGGCGGGCAGCTTCACCGTCTCGCGATTGCCGAAGCCGTTCACGCCGCCCGCCGCAGCGGCGAGCCGAGGCTGGTTATTGCGGATGAATTCTGCTCGTCGCTCGACGGCGAAACCGCTGCAGCATTGTGCAGGCGGCTGCGAAAACTTGTCACCGGCTCCAATATCGCCATGCTCCTGGCAACGCCTCGCGAAGAACTGCTCTCGAATCTTCAGCCGGACCGCATTATCGCCAAGCCGATTTGTGAAGCCGCGAAAACAATTGTTTTCGACGACCGTCACAAGCACCAGACTGAAATTTCCCGCTGGCGGATATCGCGAGGCACGATCGCCGATTACGATTTGCTCGCCGGTTTTCATTATCTCGGCAAGCGGCCCGCAGCCCACAAGCGTGTTTATGTCATTCGTCCGCCGCGATGCGATTCGCCGTCGCTTCCTTCGCTGGCGGCTGTGCTGGTCGTCTCGCCGCCGCTGATGAACGTCCGTGGCCGAAACGCCGCACTGCCCGGGCGATACACCGGCCCGGACCGCCCCGCAGCCATGGCGATGCTGAACCGCGAAATCGAGTGCATCTCCCGCGTGATTGTGCACCCGATATATCGCGGCTGCGGACTGGCGGTGCGGCTGGTTCGCCACGCGCTGGCGACGGCCGAGACGCCGATGATCGAGGCCCTGGCGGCGATGGGTCAGGTGCATCCGTTCTTCGAGCTGGCGGGCATGACCGCTTACCGGCTCCGCGCCGACGAGCACGCGGCGCGGTTGGTAAGCGCCGCCGATGCGGTCGGGCTTTGTCGGGCCGACCTCGCAGCCGTTGCGCCTGTCGTCAGGCTGCTGAAGGCCGGAGGCGGCAGGGCGAAATTCCTCCGCCGTGAAATCCATGCCGCCATCCGCCGCGCCATACCCGCCAAACAGATTAAATCACTCGCTGACCCGCTCGCTGAAGTATGCCGGCGAACGTCACGTCAATATGTCTACTATCTTTTCTGCCGCAAGGAGTCCAAGTCATGTCAAAAAATGCCCCGTCGCGCATCATGCGCATCAAGCTGGAGGACCTGATTCCCCGTTCCGCCACTCTGCACAGAATGTCGAGCCGCACTAAGCATGCACTGAAGGAGATAATCGGAACTACCGGAGCATACCCAGCCGTCATCGTCCGCCCGCATCCTCGACTCGCCGGGAAATATGAAGTCATCGACGGCTGCAGTCGCGTCGAAATCCTCGCCGAACTGGGCGAATCCGCCGCCCGCTGCGAGGTCTGGCCGCTGGACGACGGGCAGGCTTCGCTGCTGGCGATGTCGCTGAACAGTTTTCGCGGCCGGCCTGACGTTGGCAGCCGCGCGAAAATGCTCAAACGTCTGGCCCGCAGCATCGGCGGCGAGCGGGTCGGCGAACTGCTCGCCCTTACGCCTGCGGCGATGCGGCAGCAGCTTGCGCCGCTCAAGCCGCCGGCGCTGGCAAAGCAGTCATCCGGTGACAAGTGGGACCTGCAGCCTGTTGTGTTTCATCTGTCCGCGGCCCAGCAGCGGCGACTGAACAAGGCGCTCGGCCGCCATAAGACCGTCGGCGGGCGGGCCGATGCGCTGATGGCCGCCATCGGCGCAGGGCGGAAGGGGGATAAGTAAACGATGTCCGATTTTCTTTGTGACCAGAAGCCGATGGGCCTTGCCGCGTTCGGCGGGCTGATGACTGTGAACAAACCTCGCCGCAGCGGCATGCAGCCGATGGAAGCTCCCGCCACGCCGGCACAGCTCAAAGAATTTGTAGAGCGGTATTTCGCCGTCTGCGTTCCGGGCAAGGGCGTCTGTCCCGGCCACGACACGCCGCTCGATTACCTGGCGGCGAGTTTCTTCGGCCAGGAAGATTTGCTCGTCTGGGCGAATCGCGGCGGCGGCAAGACGATGCTGGCGGCAGTCGCCACCATTCTCGACGGTCTGTTCCGCGACTCGCCGAAAATCCGCGTGCTCGGCGGCAGCTTCGACCAGTCCGACAGGCTGGCTGATTACATTCGCGACCTTCTTGAGACGCAGCCGCAACTGCTCGCTGCACCGCCCACCCGCCAGCGCGTGCGTCTGGTCGGCGGCGCCGAAATCCGCATGCTCGCGCAGAGCCAGCGCGCCGTTCGCGGCCAGCACGTCCAGAAAATCCGCTGCGACGAGGTGGACTTATTCGATGCTGAGGTGTGGCGGGCGGTGCAGTTCGCGACTCGCTCGCAGCAGCTTGCCCGCGGGTCGATAGAAGTGCTGTCGACGCTTCACCGCCCCGGCGGACTGATGCAGAAACTCATCGACGAGGCCCGCTCCGAATCTGACGATCCGGGCATTGAAAACGCACTTCGCGGCTATCGGCTCATCCGCTGGTGTCTGTGGGAGGTTATCGAGCGCTGCCCGCCGTCGCGCCGCTGCGAGGACTGCCTGCTTGCCGACGACTGCGGCGGACTGGCCCGAAGCTGCGACGGTTTCTTCAGCATCGACGACGCCATCGCGATAAAGGCCCGCAGCAGCAGGGCGGCATGGGAGGCGGAAATGCTCTGCAGGGGCACACAACGCGACTGGCTGGTGTTCGAGGAGTTCGACGCGGGCAGGCACGTCTCAGCCGTCGAGTACTGCGGCGACTGGCCGACGTACCGCGCGATGGACTTCGGCTATCGCAGCCCGCTGGTCTGCCTGTGGATCCAGGTCACGCCGGCCGGACGCATTCACGTGCTCCAGGAATACGTCCGCTCGCGCCTGCCGCTGGTGAAGCACGCCGCCGAGATACGCAGCCGCGACTTCGGGGCGGTGGTGATGACGTACTGCGACCCGGCCGGCCGACAGAAGGAATCCACCAGCGGCAAGGCCTGCACCGAGATACTCGCCGCCGAGGGAATACCGTGCGCATGGCGGGCCAGCGCGATATCGGACGGCCTGGAGCTTATCCGGGCTGCGCTCGCGCCGGCCGCCGGAGAGCCGACGCTTGTAATCCACCCGCGATGCAAAAAACTCATCGAGGCGTTCGGCAATTACCACTACCCGCCGCCCGGCGAAGCAGGCGATCCGGACAAACCGGTAAAGGACGGCCCGGACCACGCCATCGATGCCCTGAGATACTTTTTCGTAAACCGCGCCAGACCGCGAATTGCCATGCAGCGCGCAAGGTATTAGACTCACGCGTCATGGATTCGATAAAAGTCTATCTCAACGGCGAAATCATTCCGGCCGGGGATGCGAAGATTTCCATCCGCGACGCGGGCTTCCTGCACGGCGCGTCGTCGTTTACGACGATGCTGGCCCATAACGGCGTGGTGTTTCGGCTGGACCGGCACATCGCGAGGCTGCTGTCGACGATGGAGCTTCTTGCACTGCGGACGGACGCGACGGCCGAGAGCCTGACAGCCGCTGTCAAGCAGGTGCTTGAGGCCAACGACCTGCGCGAAGCACGGATGCGCATCACGCTGACGCCCGGCGATGTTTCTATCCAAAGTCCAACGACGCTTGTCACCGCCGACCAGCTGCCGGAATATCCAGAGAGTTGGTACACCGAAGGCATAAACGTGATTGTGTCGTCATATCGCCAGCATGCCGACGGCTATACCATGGGCTACAAGACCGGCTGCTACCTGCCGCGAATGCTCGCCCGCCAGGAGGCAGCCGCGGCCGGGGCAGAGGAGGCGCTGTGGTTCACCAGCGACGAGCGGCTGAGCGAGGCGTGCTTCTGCAACGTCTTCCTTGTTCGCGACGGCCAAGTGTACACTCCGCCGCTTGAAACTCCGGTGCTGCCGGGCGTGGTTCGCGAGGCGGTGATCGAACTTTGCGAAAAGCTCGGCGTTCAATGCCATGCGAATAAAGCTCTTACGACCCATGACATGCTCGAAGCCGACGAGATGTTCCTCACGTCGTCATGCATGGGAATCCGCCCGATTGTCCGTGTCGAAAAACATGTCGTCGGCAGCGGCAAAGTCGGCGAGGTTACAATTAGCATTCAGAAAGCGTACCGGAAGCTGCTGGACGAAGAGTGCAGAGTTCGTTAGCCGCTGAGGTCGCTGAGGACGCAGAGGTTGTTAAAAAATCCGAAATCCGAAATCCGAAATTTCATAAGGGGTCGGGTCATGAAGGTTGACGACGTAAAGAAGGAACTGGATTCAATTGCGCCGCCCGTACTGGCGGCTGACTGGGACAACGTGGGCCTGCTTGTCGGCGACGGCGGCGCGGATGTTAAAAAACTGATGCTCTGCATCGACCTGACCGAGGAAGTTCTCGCCGAGGCCGTCGCGGCCAAGGCCCAGATGGTCATGGCGTATCACCCTGTTATCTTCAAGCCCGTCTCGCGGATTACTTCAGGCTGCAGTCCTGTGGTTTACCAGGCGGTGCGGCAGGGCATAGCGGTGTATTCCACCCATACTGCGCTCGACGCGGCCCCCGGCGGCACCAACGATGTCCTCGCCGATGTGCTGGGCATCGGTCCGCGGCGCGTGCTCGAGCCGCTCAGCCGCTCCGGGCAGTGCAAAATTGTCACGTTCCTGCCGGGCGATGATCTGTCGCGCGTAGCCGAAGCGGCGTTCGGCGCCGGGGCGGGGCGGATAGGCAATTACTACGACTGCGCGTTTTTCTGCCACGGCATAGGCACGTTCTGCGGCGAGGAAGGCACGCGGCCTAGCATCGGCCGGCCCTGCGAGCACGAAGTTACCGAGGAACTCCGTTTCGAAGTCATCGCGCCTCGCGAACGTGCGGGCGACGTGGTGGCGGCAATCCGTGCGGCCCACAGCTACGAGGATCCGGCCATCGATGTTCATCCGCTCGAAGATTTTCCGCCCGGCTGCGGCATGGGGCGAGTGGGGAGGCTGAGCCGACCGGCGACAGTGACGAGCCTCATCAATCGCGTCAAGAAGGCAACCGGAGTAAAGAAGGTGTGGGTCGCCTCTCCGAAGGCCGGCTCGCGCAAGTCGCCGCGAGTGAGCATAGCGGCGTGCTCGGCCGGCTCGGCGGGAAGCATGTTCCGAAAGGCCGCCGCCGCGGGCGCGGAACTGTACCTGACCGGCGAGATGCGACACCACGACGCGCTGGCGGCTGTCGCTTCCGGCATGACTGTGGTCTGCCTCGGTCATTCCAATTCCGAACGCATTGCGCTGAAGTCTCTGGCCGGCCGGCTGAAAAAACTCATGCCGACGCTTGCAGTAGTTCAGTCCCGCAAAGACGCCGATCCATTCGAGATTTTTTAGTGTTATATGAACGGCAACCATACGGGGGCGGAGCGACAGCCTCACATGCGTATGTCCGAACGACAACCGATAAAAATAGGAAAATATGTGACCTATTTATGCTCCCCTTGTGATGTCATCAACCTAAATCCGCAGCGGCGTCGCGGATGTGCAGGTTATCGCGACGTTGTCCCAGATTATCTTCGGGTTGACGTTTCGCCACAGCAGCCGCTCGTACTCACTGAGCTGTTCGATTATTTCAGCCAGTTTCAGCGGGGCGAACCGCCCGGCGAGCGTTTCTATCGCCCGCAGCTGGTCGGAGTGTATTTTGTCCCGCCCGACTCCGCCGGAAAGCGTGATGGCGTCGCGGTACGCCCCGGCGATGAGTTCCAGCATCACGCCGGTCGCCCTGCGTGTCGCCAGCGCCTTTGAAAGCGTCGAGCCATCCCTCGCCTTGGCCGCCTTCACGGCGTTTTCAGCCAGCCTGTCGGTAAGCCCGGCCAGATATTCGCCAAGCTCGGTTTCGCCCGGTTCGGCGATGTGGGCGATAACCTCGCGCTTTATTTCGTACATCCCCTCGCCGGCCAGCGCGAGCGCGACGCCGGCTGAGCCGTCCGTGAAGCCCGCCCAGAAGTTCGCCTCGGTCTCGCCTATGCCGGCCTCGAGAAGTTTCTGCACCACGAAATCTTTCGGCAGCGGGCCGAACCGCACGACCGAGCAGCGGCTGCGCGTCGTCGGCAGCATCTGCTCCGGCTTTTCGCAGATGAGGATTATCCGCACGCCCTCGGGCGGCTCTTCGAGCGTTTTGAGCATGGAGTTCTGTGCGGCTGTGCTCATCAGTTCCGCTTCGAGCACGACGAAAACCTTGCCGCGGCCCATGGATGCCGCCCGGCCCGCGGGCGCGAGCAGAAAACTTCGGATTACGTCGATGCCGAGGTCCTGCATGACGCGGCTGCGCACGTCGGCGTCTTCGTGGAATTGCGCAAGCTCCTTGTAGACGAGCTGGAAATCCGGGTGCGAGTCGGCGTCCATCATGCGGCAGCTTTCGCATTTTCCGCACGCGGCGGGGGGCTTTTGGCGGGGCGATTTGCATAACATCAGCTTGGCCGTCGCGATTGCGGTGGTTCTGCGGCCGACGCCGTCAGGACCGGCGAACATGAACGCGTGCGGCGTGCGGTCGCCTGATATCGCCTTCTGAATCTGCTCGACGGCGGCTGACTGGCCAACTATGTCGGCGAGTTCGATCATCTCTCAAAAGTCCCGGTTCTCGATAATGTCGCGTATCTGCTGCTGCACTTCGTTGATATCGCCGCATGCGTCGATGACGGCGAACATTTCCGGGTGCGACTCGGCCTGGTCAAGGAAAATCCGCCTGACGTTTTCGTGGAACTGCAGGCCCTTGGCCTCCATGCGGTCCGGCTCGCTGCCGACGCGGGCAAGCCCGACTTCCGACGGCAGGTCCAGCAGGATCGTAAGGTCCGGCCAGATGCCGCCCATGGTTATCTCCGCCAGAGATTCGATCCACCGTGTGTCGGTTCCGCCGGCGCCCTGGTAGGCGATTGTGGACGAAACCCACCGGTCCGAAAGCACACACTTGCCTTCTTCGAGAGCGGGGCTGATTACCTCGGCCATCAGCTGGACGCGACTGGCCATGTAGAGCATCACTTCGCACGCGACGTGCATCCGGTCGTGCGACTTGTCCAGCAGTATCTCGCGTATCTTCTCGCCGATGACCGTGCCGCCGGGGTCGCGAACCCTGCACACCGGCACGCCAAGCCCGCCGAGGTACTTGGCCAGCATGTCGAGCTGCGTGCTTTTGCCGGCGCCGTCAGGCCCGTCGAGAACGATGAACCGCCCGTAAAGTTTGTCGCTCAGGTTTATCATGTCGGGTAGTATCGCCAGCCGGCGGGGGATTTACAAGCTCGCCGCCGGCCGGTCATATCTCTGTGTCGAATATTTTGTCTTTGAACCCAGACGTGCCGCTTCCGCTCGGCCATTTTTGTCCCGGCGGGGAAGTTTTGCAAGTGTCAAAGGCCGCAGCGCGTGGCGATTGGGCGCAAAGAAAGGCCCTTTAACAGTTTGACTTGGGGGCCTGCCGTCGTATAATCCCGCGCTGGAGCGTTGGTTGAAGAATTACTGCGAGAACCTGATGAAGGATCATCCGTGGAAATGGGTGAGAAGAAGGAGCTTCCTGCCGGCCCTTGCCGCGCTGATACTTCTGTCCGCGCTGACGGCGACGGCTTCAGCCGAAGAGCCGCAGTGCATCCAGGGCAACGCGGATATATCCGGCAGGGAAGTTCACAACTTCGCCGACTCGGTCCGGCGAGTTTCCATTATCCGGGGTGATTTCAAGCTTACTCTCGGCGAGCGCGTGCTCACCGGGCGTGATGCCGTTGTCTGGATAAGCGACTACGGCGAAGCCGATGAAAACCTCCATGAAATCACGGTTTACATGGAAGGCGACAGGCAGCAGCCCGCTGCCGTCATCGAGCCGGGCGGCATAGAAAACCACGACCGCGTCATGCTGGTCGTCCTGGACGTCGATGGCGCTATCAACGTTCCCGGCCGGGAGTCCGAAGGCAAGCCGGAAGACTTCCCGCTGTACAAGCGGGGCGTCGAGGCCCGCAAGAAGGCCGCTGAAGGCGTAAAGGAACCGGTCATCAACGAAGCCCCAGTGCTGGTTTTTGCCGCCAATGAGGGCGGAGAGAAATCCGGCGAAGAAGCCGGCGGCGAAACCGCTGAAACCGGCGAAACTACAGCCGACGATGCCACCGACAGTGACGAAGACGCTGAGCCGGACATAACGCCGGCCAAAACGGCGCCGGAAACTTCAGCTTCCGAAATTTCCGACGAGACTGCGACCAGGCCCGCCCCCAAGGGGCCGACCTCGGTCCCGTCCACCTACGTAAGCTATCACGCCGACAAGATAACCGGCCACATCGAGCCGATTCCCGACCAGAAACTTGTGCCCGGCCAGAAGGAGCGGAAGCGACGCGTCATAGTCGCCACGGGCAATGTTTATCTCTCCCGCGGAGATGCCGACAGCGACCTGTTCCTCGAGCTTCGCAGCGAGACGGCGGTTATCTTCACGGAGATGCGCAAGCCGGACGAGAAGGAAGAAAAGCGCAGCCCGTACAGCCCGAAGTTCGGAGGCGGGAACGGCCTCGGCGAAGACAAGCTTAACGGCGAGAAGGGCGAAGTCGAAACGATAGTCGGCGTCTATCTGCTCGGCGACGTGGTGATAGCCCGCGGCGAGCGGTATCTGCGGGCGCCGGAGGCTTATTACGATTTCATCACCGATCGCGCACTCGTCATCGAGCCGGTTTTCCGCACGATACAGGAGCAGCGGAACATCCCGGTGTACATCAGGGCGAAGGTCGGACGGATTCTTTCGGCACGCGAAATGTGGTTCAAGGACGCCAAGGTCTCCACTAGCGATTTCTATTCGCCTTCGTACCACATCGGCGCCAAGCAGGTATACCTCATGGACCAGACGCCTTACGGACCTGACGGCCGGCGCCTGAGCAAGCCCAGCTGGATGGCCGACATGGAGCACACGACCTTCAACATAAGGTCGGTCCCGGTTCTGTACTGGCCGAAGCTCAAGGACGACTTCACGCAGGGCAACACGCCGCTTCGCAGGGTGCAGTTCGGGCGTGAGGGCGATTTCGGCTGGGGCTTCGAGACGCAGTGGCACCTGTTCCGACTGATGGGCATTCCCAAGCCGGAAGGCGTCAACGCGTATCTTGATCTGGACGTTTACGAGCAGGGCGTGATGGGCGGCGTTACCGTGAAATATGCCCGCCAGTCGCGAGGGCGGCAGTATACCGGCTACTCGAAGCTCTACGGCGTGTGGGACCGCCGCATGAAGGATGACTTCGGCGACGAGCGCGACGATATCCCGGCCCCCGACACCCGCGGCAGGCTGCTGGTTCGCCACAAGGAATATCTGCCGAAAGACTGGCAGCTCCAGTTCGAGTTGAGCTACATCTGTGACCGGAACTTCCTGGAAAAATACGAGAGAGACGAATTCCTCGCCGGCAAGGAGCAGGAAACGCTCATATACGCAATGAAGCAGCGCGACAACTGGGCGTTCACAACCCTGCTGCAGTACAAGACCAACCGGTTCCTTACGCAGACCGATTCGTATCCCGACCTGGGGTTCCACTGGATAGGCGAGCCGCTCTGGGGCGACAGGCTGAGCTTCTACAGCGAGTCGCACCTGGGCGTGAAGAATTACAGGCCGGATAACGACCTGCACGAGGATGACAGCGGGGCGTTCGGCCGGGCCGATACGAGGCAGGAAATCGAACTGCCGATGCAGCCTTTCGGCGAACGGTTCCCGCTGCGGATTATTCCTTACGCCGTAGGCAGGCTGACTTATTGGAGCGACAAGCCGGAAGAAGACGGCAAGACCTTCAGGCCGTACGGGCAGGCCGGCGTAAAGGCCAACATGCACATCTGGAAAATCTACGACCAGGTCAAAAGCCGCTTCTGGGATATCAACCAGCTGAAGCACATCATCACGCCGCAGCTGGTGGCGTGGGTCGCCGGCGCGGGCGGCGTCATGCCGGACAACCTTTATCCGATGGATCCGGATATCGAGAAGCACCTTTACGACCTCAGCGGCGTGTCGATCGGCGTAAACCAGCGATTGCAGACCAAGCGCGGACCGGTCGGCGCAGAGGAAGTCGTTGACTGGATGCGGCTGAACGTCACGCTCGGCATGTTCAACGAGACTTACGTGGAATATCCCGCCGACGGGCGGTCGTACACCTATCGTCCGGAATACAGTGTCGGCCGAAGCCACCTCAACGCCGATTATACCTGGCAGATATCGGACTCGACCGTATTCATGAGCGACATGAACTACGATTTCGACAACAACGACTTCGGCCGGGTCGACGCCGGCTTTGCGGTGTCGCGCGACCCGCGGCTGCGATATTACCTCGGCGTCCGCCATATAACCGACCTGAACTCCACTGTCGGCACGTTCGGCGTGAACTACAAGATAAACGAGAAGTACTCGCTCAGCTTCTGGGAGCAGTACGACATGGACTACGAAGGCGGCCAGAATATGGGCACGAGCGTGACGCTCGTCCGCAAGTTCCCCAGATGGTACGGCGCGTTCACGTTCACCTACGACGCGAGCAACGACGCCCTTACGCTGCTGCTTACCTTCTGGCCGGAAGGCATACCGGAAGTCCGGATCGGCGGCGCCCGCATGAGCCTGCTCGGCGGCAGCTCGGATAACTAAGCACACAAAATCGTGAAAGCTGAATTGCTAAGCCGCTAGAGCATTAGCAGGCATGTCCTGTTTAATCTGCAACTCCAAACCTTAAGGTTTCACCACGACCGTCGAGTGGTATTCATAAAGCGTGAAGAACACGAACTCGATGTCGTCGTCGGCCAGCCGGATGCAGCCCAGCGAATAGGCTTTGCCGATGCTGTCCGGGTCGTTGGTGCCGTGTATGCCGTATCCGCCGCGCGGCCTGGTGTTGTCGTCCAGGCCTTCGAGACTTATCCAGTAGCCCTTCTTGCCGAGCGGATATTCCGGGTCGTCGTCTTCCCAGCGTATGACGTGCCGCGGGCCGCCCATGCCGGCCACCGGCGTCCATGCAGCCCTGGGCATCTTGCCGCCGAGCTTCACACGCCACAGGCCTTCAGGCGTGCCGCCGTTTTTGCCCAGCCCGACTTTCAGCCGGCGGACGAACGTCTTCGGCAGGTCGTCGCGCTGGAGGTATATATCCATCGTGAAATTGTGCTTGTATATCACGGCGTGGAACGGGCCGCGGATGAATTTCAGGTCCTTGCCCGGCTGCAGCTTGCTTGCCGTCGCCTCGTCGATCCCGTTTATCTGCATTATCAGCTGGTCGGGAACTCGCAGCGCCTCGCGCTTCGGGCCGACGACTACCTTCAATATGTCGCCCGGCTGGAAGATATAGTTGTATACGTACGGGTCGCCCTTGTAGACCTTGCCGGAAAACAGCGTGTCGTTGGCGATATCGGTAAGCGTTTCGCGGAGCTTATCCTGGGTTTTCTCGTCGAGTGCGTCGGAGAAATACGCCGCCGAAAGCTCGGTCCGGGCGTCGATAATCCTGCCTGCTTCCAGCAGGGCCATGCCCTGTTTGTAGGTGTCGCGTGCCTCGGATTCGCTCATCGTCGGGCTGGGCGGCGGCACCTTGATTGGCGGCGTATCGTTGCCGCCGACCGTGCTGCCTTCATCGTCCTCGGGAATAAATTTGCCGGGTGTGCCGCTGCGGTCGGTGCCGCCGCCGGTATCGCCGGGTGTATCGCTGTGATCGATGCTATCGCCGCTGCTCGTCATCTGTCCTGAGTCGGCCGGGTTGTCCGGCGTCTCTTCGTCATCGGTCGGCCAGTAATACCACGCCAGGGCGGCGATGAGGATGACGGCTGCCGTTGTAATTATGATGGGTTTGCTGTTGTTACGTCCTTTTGCCATGTTAATTCTCCGCAGTTTAAGACGCCGACGAGGCGGCCGGGTTCTGCTGAATCTCAAAATCTCAAAAAATGTTCGTCGGTGACGAGCATGTCGACCGGTTTGTCGTGCACGTGGTTCGGGAGGTGGTCGATAAGCTGCTCGGCGAAGGCCAGCCCGCAGGCAATCGCCCGCATGCCCGGCTGAGCCAGGAACCGGTCATAGAAACCCCCGCCTCGGCCGATGCGGTGACCTCGGCGATCGAATATCAGCGCCGGAACCACAATGAAATCTATGTCTTCAATCGGCCAGGGACGCCCCCGGGCTGGATACCTTATTCCGAAACTTCCCGTCGCCATTTCGTCGTCGAGCGAATCGGTTTCGACGGCTATCATGTGGCCGGCCGATTCCACCTCTATACGCGGCACCAGCACTGTCTTACCGTAACGCCATGCGGCGAGGGCGATTTCCGTGGAGTCGATTTCGCCGGCAATCGGCATGTAGAGCATCACCGCCGTGGCCTTGCGGAACTCGTCAAGGGCTATGACCTTTTCGCAGGCGATGCGGCTTTTATCCGCGGCGGCCCGGGGCGGCATCGCCGCAAGAACGACTTTCATCTCTTTACGCAAATGATGCTTCATGGCGCCAATTGTTCATGTTGAGCCGATGAAAGTCAACCTTGCCGGCAGGCATAAGGCCAAAATGTCAGCTCATGGGCAACACGGCTTGCTTGTCAAGCCGTGTTGCCTGAATAAAGGAACACGGTATGCAAGCATCCCGTGCCACCCGTCCTGACTTGCGATAAAAAAATGACCATTCGCTGTAAGCTATCGCGATGAGATTTGTTCCGATCAGCCTTTCAGCTTTTTGACCCAGTCTAGGTACGCGGCGATGTGTTTTTCGTAGCCGCGGTCGGTCGGCGTGTAGAAAGTTCTGCTTACGCCGAGATAGGACTGATCGGGGCTGACGCCGCCTTCGTAATCGTGGCTGTACTTGTAGCCCTGCCCGTGGCCGAACTGCCTGACCGACCCGCTGTGCGAGCTGTCGCGGAGAAACCTCGGCACGGGTATGGTGCGGTTGTTCTTCACGTCGTCGGTCGCCTCGGCGATGGCGCGGTACGA
>CAZVYJ010000030.1:0-32271 GCA_964631565.1 uncultured Planctomycetaceae bacterium | reverse complement strand
CACTAAAGAAGTCGGCTATTTTTTTGCCTGAACTAAAACTGGGGATGAGTCAGATTTTCAGGAATTCCGAAAGCGGCACTGCAGGGATTAACACGGATATGGAACTGTGCGTGCGGCCAAGGCCGTCATAAAGGGCAGGTAAGCTTGGCTGGGCTGATTTTGATGATATTGCCAGCAAAATGAATGTATTATTCAACCTATTACATCCGTGAACCATGTCGGCGGGCGGATGGCCCGGCCGGCAGGGTCGGTGAATGCGTGGATGGTATAGCCCCTGGCCACGTCGCCGCTGCCGTCTGCGTGGGAGATTTTCAGCTCGAACCGCACGCGGGCCTTGCCGGCCATCGCCGCGGTGGTGGTAATCTGCAGCTGGTCGTCATACTTGGCCCGGCCGAGGTATTCAACGTGCGATTCGACCAGCGGCAGCATCACGCCGCGTTCTTCCATCTGTGCATATGGCAGGCCGGCGTCGCGAAGCATCTCGCCGCGGCCTATCTCGAACCATTCGAGCGCCCGGGAATTGTAGAACGTGCCCATCCGGTCGGTTTCGCTGTAGCGGACGCGGAATGTCGTGACGTTTTCCATGTTTTTCATACTTTTCATAAGAAAAAATCCCTCTGTGCGCGCAACACAAATGTGTGGGGGCAAGGGTAATCTATTGTAGCCATGTCCGCAACACACTTGCGATGAGAGTGCTGCGATATGCCGCAGCTTTACCGGCCCGTGTTATTTTACCGGCTGCGGGGGCGTCACCACCGGCGTGTTGACCTTGACGTTCGGGTCGATGATCGGCGTGCCCTCTACTATGTAGGCTTCATGCCCGTAGATGAGCGTGCCCCATACCTGGTAGTAGATCACCGCGTCAACCAGGGCGACGGCGCCGGGCGCGTTGTCGATGGCGTTATCGACAGCGGCCTTGATCGTCGGTTTTTCGGTCTGGATGAAGAAGACGATCTTCGCCAGGTCCTGACCTTTGGTTCTCTGACCCTTCTCGTACGAGCTTACCTGTGACAGATCCACGTTCTTGGTCGAGATGAGCGGGTAGTCGGCGATCCGCTGAGTGCATCCGACCAGAAGCGAACAGACAACCGCAACTGCGAGAATGCTTACTTTCGTTCTCATCTTCTGTTCCCCTTGTAAAAGACCTGTACGCAAGAAATGTTCCGCGCGATCCGATGCCGCGAAGCTGGTTGAATTATTGTCTTCATCGGCGGAAATAACCAGAAAAACACAATTTTTCCGCGGCGGCGTTTTTGTATTTCTTTATTTACCCTGCCGTCCCTCGGGACGGCAGGGTCTTCTGAATATTTGGCAAATCGCATGGCTGCAGCATCTGTTCGGCCTAACATGCTTGATTCCGCAGGCCGATGCGAATAGATTTAGCGGCGTCCCTCAGGGACAACAAGCGCCCGTAGCTCAGCAGGATAGAGCGACGGTTTCCTAAACCGTAGGTCACAGGTTCGAGTCCTGTCGGGCGTATTGCCGTGTAGCTGGGGTTGCATTACGGGTAGAGGAAATTGCCATGAACAGAAAACGCATTATCATTATTGGCGCATTTATACTGGTGTTTCTCGGGGGCTTTCTTTCCGGATGGTTTATAAAGTCCCGGAAAGCCTGGCGTGAATTAGCGGAGGTAACTTATCACCTGTACAGGGACAGAGGGTTTGTCAACAGCGGCTATGGCTGCTCCGAGGCGGTCTGGAGGGAAGAGCTTGCGGATAAGCTTCAGCGGGATCTTAACACGCCGTACCGGCCGATGAGTGATGATTATTACTGGGGTACGGCCTATGAGGTCGTCCACGATAAAGGACACAAATTCTGGCCATATGTCGATGGGATGTCGCAGGAAAAACAGGACGAGATAATCCGGTATCTATGCTTCCGGATCAAGAAAGCCTCTGGATACGCGGACTGTCGATGCCACCGCGCATTCGAAGCACTTGCAAGCTATCCGGAAGAAACGATCAATCGAAGCAAGGATAATATTTCGCAGGCAATCGAAAGATCGGCCATGTCCGGATATCATGAGGTTCGAAGTGTTTCATTGGCTTATGTGACTACATTAGCGGGGTTGGACTGGGGCAGAGATTTGTGCTGGCGATACCTGTTTCTCACCGCCAAACATTCAGAGGGGAATTATCTGACATGGATGCTGATATGTCTTGAAGGGCAGGCCAATGGCTCAATGGGGATGGTTTGTAGTGTGTTGAATACCGGTAAGCCATCGCACGAAGCACAAACGGGAGCGGCTGTGGTTCTCAACCACATTGTGGAAGATGATCTTGGTAGTCTTGATACAGGAAACAAGGCGATAATTAAAGCATGGAAAGATAAGCTGAAAAAACCATGCCGCCTTCGACCGATGACTCGGTCAGATAATCAGTACTGCAGGCGGGCTTCGGTGTGAAAAAGAGTATAATTCTTATCAGTTGTGCATCCTTGACCGTCAAGACCACGGTTGCGAGGCGGAGGAGTCCGCAGTTTGACTAGTTTAATCAGCTGTTTTTCTGCAGTTTTTTTGCCGTTTTGCACAGGGGGTACCGCATTTATTTTCCGGTCATTATTTTCTCGGGATTACTTAAGTTAAGTCCCCGCATGCCGATGGAATGATTGGATTCGTAAGGTGCATTGGTTCAAGGGTCGGTGGCAGACATCGTACCCGAGAAGCTATCGGGCAATAACGGCTGTAGTTCAGCTTGCCGGCTATCGACCTGCAGTCCTGAGGCGCATTTGTTTCGCGTCAGTTCCCGGTCGCCGGAAAATCGGTGCTTTTTATACAGGCGGTTACGGAGTGAACGGTACGGAGTGAAAAGAATATATGTGGGGCATATTTAAAGAACCGATTAAACGAAAGATGTTTACGCTGGCGGCGATTGTGGTTGCCGCTTTAACGATTGTTTTCATATCCGGCTGGGTTATTGACAGTGTGACGACCAATGCCTGGATTCATTACACGATCATCGCCGTTACATGTGTGTTCGGCGGCATCATGTCTGTCCGGGCTATTCGCCAGCTCGCCAGAATAGCCGAACAGCGCATCGCCTATGCCCGGGACATGCAGGAAACCAGCGATTTCATCACTGCCGTTCTTGATGCCGCGCAGGTCGGCATTGCGGTTCTGGACGCGGAAACGCACCGGGTTCTCAATGTGAACAAGGCCGCGATGCAGATGTTCGGACGGACCCGGGAAGAACTCGTAGGCCAGGTCTGCCATGAATTCCTCTGTCCTAACAAAAAAGGAGCCTGTCCGATTACCGACCTGCATCGGGTAGTGGACAATTCGGAGTGCCTGCTTCTGACCAGCACCGGCGAATCGGTAAAGATTCTCAAGAGCGTTATTTCGACGACGCTTAAAGGCCGCCCGTGCCTGGTGGAGAGCTTCATGGATATTCGCAGCCTCAAAGAGGCGGAAGAAGCTCTCAGGAAGGAAGTCTTGACTCGCAAGCAGGCCGAGGAAGAACTCCGCAAGTCCGAACTGAAATTCCGCACGCTGTATGAAGCCACCTCCGACGCCGTGATGCTGCTGGTCAACGGGCGTTTTATCGACTGCAACGACGCCAGCATCAGGATGTTCGGCTGCAAAAGCAGGGAACAGTTCCTTGGGAAGCATCCGTTCGAGTTTTCGCCGACGGTTCAGTCTGACGGTGAAGACTCCGTCACCGGCGCGAAGAAACGCATTGCAGCCGCCATAAAAAACGGCACAAACCGTTTCGAGTGGACGCATTGTAGACTCAACGGGACGGTTTTTCCGGCCGAAGTGCTGCTGACGGCGATGGAGCTTGACGGCGAGCCGGTGATTCAGGCTACCGTTCGCGACATAACCGAACGCAAGCGGGTGGAGCATGAACTCACCAGGCACAGAGAGCATCTTGAGCAGCTGGTCAGGGATCGGACCAGTGACCTGACCCGCAGCAACAAGGAACTTGAACGGGAAATTGCGGAACGCAAGCGGGCGGAGCAGGCATTGCTTCATGCGAAAGAAGCCGCCGAAGAAGCCGCACGCGCCAAAAGCGAGTTCCTGGCCAAGATGAGTCATGAAATCCGCACACCCATGAACGGCATCATCGGCATGACCGAACTGGCGCTGAATACCGACCTGTCGGCTGAGCAGAAAGAGTATCTCGGCATGGTCAAGGACTCGGCCGAGTCGCTGCTGGTCATCATAAACGACATTCTGGACTTCTCGAAAATAGAAGCCGGCAAGATGGACCTCGACGTCATCGACTTCAGCCTGAGGGATTGCATCGGCGAATCTCTGACTACCCTCGGTATCAAGGCCGATGAGAAAGGCCTGGAACTGGTATGCGATATCGATTCCGATGTGCCTGACATGGTCAAAGGCGACCCCGGCAGACTTCGCCAGATTATGGTCAACCTCATAAGTAACGCCGTCAAGTTTACTGAAAAAGGCGAGATAGTCGTTAAGGTGGGGCTGGAGTCGCAGGATGAAAACCAGTTCGTGTTGCACGTATCGGTGTCCGATACCGGCATCGGCATGTCGCCCGATGAGGCCAGGCGGGTATTTGCTGCTTTCGAGCAGGCCGATGGATCAACCACCAGGAAGTACGGCGGCACGGGGCTTGGTCTCGCCATTACCTCCCAGCTTGTAAGGATGATGGGGGGCGATATATGGGTTGACAGCCGAAAAGGCGAGGGATGCAGGTTCCACTTCCTGGTCTGCTTTGGCGTTCCCGATGCCAGGATCGAACCCCGGCGTGAACTCAGGCCGATCGATATTACCGACATGCCTGTGCTAGTAGTCGACGACAACGCCACGAATCGCATGATACTTGAAAAGATGCTTTCCAACTGGAAGATGCTTCCCAGGTGCGCCTCAGGCGGCAGCGAAGCGCTGGATATCATGGCCGAGACCATGGATCACGGCGACAGCCTGCCTCTTGTCATTCTCGATATGAACATGCCGGAAATGGACGGGTTCGACGTTGCGAGAAAGATCAAGGAAAACCCGGCCTTGGCCGGTGCTACCGTAATGATGCTTTCTTCGGCCGGCCGTCGCGGCGACGCCTTGAGATGCAGGGAACTGGGCATATCAGCCTATCTTACCAAGCCGATAAAACAGTCCGACCTGCTCGATGCGATAATGACTGCTCTCGGCGCGCCGTCAACGAGAAACAAAACCCCGTTAATCACCAATCACTTCATACGCGAAAAGCGGAGGCAGCTGAACATCCTTCTCGCTGAGGACAACCTGGTGAACCAGAGGCTTGCCGTAAGCATGCTGGAGAAATGGGGACACAGCGTCACTGTTGTCGACAACGGCAAAGCAGCGGTCAAACAAAGTGAAAGCCGGGATTTCGACGTTGTTCTGATGGATTTGCAGATGCCGGAGATGGATGGTCTGGAAGCCACCAGGAGAATACGCCGCAGAGAGAAAGAAACAGGCGAACGGCATTTGCCTGTTATCGCCATGACCGCGCACGCCATGAAAGGCGACAGTCAGAAATGTTTCGACGCAGGAATGGACGGCTATGTGTCGAAACCGATTCGTCCGGAAACACTTTATGAGGAAATAGAAAAGGTCGTAAAGAGCCGGATTGCACTGCCGCACCATGAAAATACAGACAGCCGGAAAACAATTACCTCTATAGAAATAGATATGGATGACCTGCGTTCGCGTATAGGGAATGATGAAGATTTTGCCGCAGAGCTTATCCGGACGTTCACTGATAGCCTGTCCAAAACGGTAAGCGACATTCGGACCTGCATAGCAGGCGCTGATTTTGAAGGTTTATGTCGCGTCTCGCACACTCTCAAGGGCGCGGCGGCCAATGTGTCTGCTAAGGCGATTTCGGTTATAGCGGCCCGGCTTGAAGAGCACGCGGAAAACAAAAATATCGCTGAAATCGGCAAGGAATTTGCACTTTTGTGCAACGAACTTCCTGTAAGCGTGCTTGGTTCGGACGAATAAAGGCTCACGCTTTCTGTTATATTTGCCGGGGGGATGCTGCTGAGCATAAGTGACGGCTATTCATGCTGTTACATGAAGCCCATTTTACGAAGCCCGGTTATGTAAACCGGTCGTCATTGCTGCTTAAGTTTGCGACGTATATGCCGATGTAAACAAAGGATAGCAGGGCTGGGGCATAGGACTCAAAGCCTGCCTTTTTTAAGGGCGGACGCGGAGAAATAATTAATGCGCAATGGCTGCCAAGCAGCTTTAACCGGCGAATACGGTTATGCCTGCCGCGCCGTTTACTGTTGTCATTACGGCGGCAGCCGGGCGGTTTCACCTGTCAGACTGGTGTTGACCGGCCTGGTTGCGATCATCATGTTCGCAGTTTTTGCCGGGTGCAGTCGTGAGAAGCCGGAAAAGAAACGGCCATCCCAGGTCACTGCAGATCACGCCGCCTGGAAAATCGACAACGGGGAACTTCACAAAAAGATACTGCTTGTCCACAGCTATCACCCTGAATATCCATGGGTTGCCTCCATAACCAAAGGTGTTCAAGAGACTCTTGCGGCCAGCAGTGTTCAACTCGAAATTTTCTACATGGACACCAAGCGCAGGACCAGCGAGAGCTGGAAGGTTCGCGCTGGTGAACTCGCTCAGCAGAAAGTGGCCGAGTTCAAGCCCGACCTGGTGATAGCCGTTGATGACAATGCTCAGCAGTATTTTGGCAAGGCTTATGTCGGCAAAGAGCTGCCGATCGTCTTTTGCGGCGTAAATGCCGACCCGTCCAAGTACGGCTACCCGGCGAAGAATGTAACCGGCATCATAGAACGGGCGAATTTCAAGGGGACGCTGGAATACCTCAGACTGGTCAAACCGATTCATAAAGTGGCGGTTTTCAGCAGCGACGATCCGACTTCCAGAGGGGCCCTCAATTTCATGAAGCAGGACTATGTGGACGCGGACGTTGAATTCAAGCTCGTTCACGACTTCGATACGTGGAAAAAGACTGTCAAAGAGTATAACGAAACGACAGATGCCTTCGGCATATATACTTATCACACCGTTTCCCCCGGTGCCGACAGCTACCAGAGCATCGATCCCAGGGAAGTAATGGAGTGGACGATTCAAAATACCACAGTGCCTACATTCGGCTTCTTCGATTTCGGTATTGAGGACGGCTTGCTGATGGGTGTTGTTGAATCCGGCTATGAGCATGGCGAGAAGGCCGCCCGCTATGCGATAGACATACTCAGCGGAATGCCGGTCAGTTCGCTGCCTGTCGTCAAGGCCAAAATCGGGCAGAAGATGATCAACAAGGTAACGGCTGAGAAACTGGGGATAACTTTGACGGAAGAACTTACCAGGAATGCGATTGTTGTCCCGAAGGAATAGCCGATGGCGAAACGGATTACAATATCACTGCTGATAGGTTTGTTTGTGTCTTCCGCTCTGCTTATTGCGGGAGCCGGATACCAGGCATATGCCACGGCCAGAAAAGACTTCGACGAGCAGGGCAGGCAGAATGCGCTGCTTGGCGCCCGAATGATAGCCCACATCCTGAACAAGGCGATTGCCAACGGCATTTTCAGTAAAAGCGAAATATTCGGCAATAAATATGTGCGTATCGAAGGCAGCGATCCGCCGACTTATCATTCCGCATACGATTATTATTTCGACCGCAATTTTTTGTCGCTTCAAAAGGACTTTCTCGAGGCTGAGCCTGTTTATTACACCTACATGGTTAACAATGACGGTTATGTTCCGGTTCATACGGATGAAAGTCAGTGCAAGAAAATGATGATCGAAAAGCCGTCGCCGATCGAATTGGAATACGACAGCAGATTTGATCATCCTGCCATTCGCGGCGGTGCAGACGGATTCGAGTACTATGAGTACTCATGGCCTATCATTGTGCAGGATCGGAAATGGGGCGAGTTCAGGGTCGGCATACCGGTTGCTCTTGTCGGCAATGAGGTTCAGGGCAGGGTTATAACCGCAGCGGGCCTTACCGCGGCATGTTCTGCGGCGCTGGCGGCCTTGATTTACTGGGTCGTCCGCAAATCCCTTCGTCCGCTCGGGGAGTTATCGAAAGCGACGGCCAGAGTGGCGGAAGGCGACCTTACGGCCCGCAGTGATTATACCGGTCAGGATGAACTCGGGCGGTTGGCGCATTCGTTCAACAAGATGGCCGAGGCGCTGCAGGTTCGAACGGAATCTCTCCAGGAAAACGAACGTAAATTCCGCGCGATTTTCGATCAGACATTCCAGTTTGTCGGCCTGATGACGTCCGATGGGATTTTGCAGGAAGTCAATAAAACCGCGTTGAACTTTATAAAGGCAAACAGAAACGATGTCATAGGTGTGCCCTTCTGGAACACTCCGTGGTGGTCGCATTCAATTGATGTGCAGAAGAGAATCAGGCTGGCTGTAGCGAGGGCCGCCGAAGGGGAATTTGTCCGGTTTGAGACGACTATCTGTTCGGCGGACGGCGCGGTAACGGCCATCGACTTCTCCATTAAGCCGGTTACCGATGAATTCGGCAAAGTCGTTATGCTGATTCCGGAAGGGCGGGACATATCCGAAATTAAGAGGGCGGAGGAAAAATTACGCAAAACCCACGACGAACTCGAACAGAGGGTCGAGAAACGTACTGCCGAATTGAGCAGGGCGAATGAAAATCTGCTGCAGATTTACAGAAAGAGGGAAGAACTGGAAAAAATCATTAACAGAAGCCCGGCTATAGTATTTTTGTGGCAGGCCAAAGAAGGCTGGCCGGTCGAATATGTTTCTGACAGCGTCAGGCAGTTCGGCTACACTCCGGAAGACTTCTATTCAGGCACCATGCCTTATGCCTCGATAATTTATCCTGAGGATCTGCCGAGAATCGGCCGGGAGGTCGGCGAATACTCCGCCCAGCCTGATTTGAACAGTTTCGCCCAGGAATACCGTATTATCACCAAGAGCGGCGAGGTTCGCTGGATCGACGACCGAACGTGGTTGCGGAGAAACCGCAAGGGGGAGGTTACCCACTATCAGGGCATAATCCTGGACATAACTGAACGGAAACATGCGGAAGAGCAATTGCAGCGGGCCAAGGAAGCTGCCGAAGAAGCCACGAAAGCCAAGAGCGAGTTCCTGGCCAAGATGAGTCACGAAATCCGCACGCCGATGAACGGCATCATCGGCATGACGGAACTTGCCCTGGATACCGACCTGACGGAAGAGCAGAGAGGATACCTTGACATGGTCAAGGATTCCGCCGAAGCGCTGCTTGTTGTCATAAACGATATTCTGGACTTCTCCAAGATAGAGGCGGGCAAGGTGGATTTTGACGTTATCGCCTTCAGTCTGCGCGACTGTATCGGCCAGGTCCTCACGCCGCTTGGAATAAAGGCTGACGAGAAGAGCCTGGAGCTGATGTGCGATATAGCGCCGAATGTTCCCGATGCGGTCATGGGCGACCCCGGCAGATTCAGACAGGTGCTGACAAACCTCATAGGTAATGCCGTCAAGTTCACGGAGAAGGGCGATATATTCGTGAAAGTCGAGCTTGAATCCGCCACGGAGGAAAATGTAACGCTTCACGTTTCCGTTGCCGATACGGGAATCGGCATAGACGAAAAGGATACTCAAAAAATATTCGAGGCCTTTGAACAGGTGGATAGTTCCGCGACACGCAAATACGGCGGAACCGGGCTGGGACTGTCCATTACCTCTGAACTCGTCAAAATGATGGGAGGAAAAGTCTGGGTGGATAGCAGGCCGGGAATCGGCAGCACATTCCACTTCACGGTTAACTTCGAACTTCAGAAATCACAGGAGCAGCCGGAAGCTCCTGTGCCGGTTGACCTGACGGATATGCCGGTTCTCGTGGTCGATGACAACCGGATGAACAGAATGATTCTCGAGAAGATACTCCTTAACTGGAATATGCGGCCGGAATGTGCGGAGGGCGGCCCGATGGCGCTGGCTGCCATGGAACGGAAAAAGAGCATTGGCGATTCGTTTCCGCTGGTCATTCTTGACATGCAGATGCCGGGCATGGACGGCTTTGAAGTCGCCAAGCGCATAAAGCAGGATCCCGCTTTGGCCGGAGCTACCATAATGATGCTTTCATCCGCCGGTCGACGGGGCGATGCAGCCTTGTGCAGAAAACTGGGCATTGCGGCCTATCTGACCAAGCCCATAAAACAATCCGACCTGATGGACGCCATAATGACCGCACTCGGATCGCCGGCGACAAGGGATAGAGTTCCGTTGATTACCGGGCACTTCATACGCGAGAAACGACGCAAACTGAGAATATTGCTTGCTGAGGATAATCTGGTAAATCAGAAACTGGCGGTTCGGATACTTCAGAAGTGGGGGCACGATGTCGCCGTGGCTGAAAACGGCAGGGAAATCCTTGAGGCATGGGAAAACGGCGACTTTGATCTGATTCTCATGGACGTTCAGATGCCGGAGATGGACGGCCTGGAGGCCGCCATGGAGATTCGCAGACGGGAACAGGCCAGGGCAAACAATTCGCATATACCGATAATTGCCATGACCGCTCACACGATGAAAGGCGACAGCCGCAGGTGTTTTGACGCCGGTATGGACGGCTATGTCGGAAAACCGATTCGTCCCGAAACTTTGTTCGACGAAATAGACAAAGTAATTCAAATGAAACTCGAAGCCCTTAAATACGAGGATGACATGTCGGAAGAAATCGATCTGCAACAGGAAGAATTGACCGGTGAGGAATGTGTATTCGACCGGGCCGAACTTGTTCGCAGACTTGGCTGTGATGACGAAGTTGTTACCGAAGTTGTCGAATTGTTCATGGAAAGCCTGCCCCAGATGTATGAGGATATCCGAAAAAAAGTCGAAGAATGCGACTTCAATGCAGCCAAGGCTGCAGCCCATTCCCTGAAAGGTGCGGCGGCTAATGTGGCTGCAAAAGCGGTATCAAGCGTTTCCGCCAGAATCGAAAAACTGGCTGTCGAGGAAAACATCGCCCAAATGAGCAAGGAACTGGCTTTGTTGAATAACGAGATAAATCGCCTTCGCGAATACCTCAGCCACACCAGCAGTTAAAAAGGGTTTATCATTGTCGAAAAACAGGCTGCCGGGCGCATCGAAGGCGGCCTTGCGATAATAGTAAATATTTCCCTCCTGAGCCCACATTTTGCCCGAAATGTTACCGGAAAGAAGTTGTTTTTCCGATTCCCGCAGTTTTGACCTGTTTTTCGCAATTCCATTTCCAAACCGGTCTTGAAGGCTGATGTACCTGTACTTTAGAATGCTCCGGACCGGTCGGTAGTGATCAGTTCTCACGTCGTTTGAGTGTATCGTTCTTTTTTTCACATAAGGAATTTTAAGGAAGGAAAGAAATGGAGATATTCATCCACGATACGTACGAGGCCATGAGTAAGGCGGCGGCCAAGGTCGTCGCCAATGTCATCAACACCAAGCCTAATGCCGTGCTGGGAATGGCGACCGGATCGACCCCGCTGGGTCTGTACAAGGAACTTGTCCGGATGCATAGGGAGGAATGCCTGGACTTCTCACAGGTCACCACGTTCAATCTGGACGAATATGTAGGCCTGCCCGTAACGCACAAGCAGAGCTATCATTATTTCATGCACGAGAATTTCTTCAAGCATGTCAACATTCCGCGGCAGAACATTTATATTCCGTCCGGCACGACCGACAACTACAAAGCCTTCTGCGCGTGGTACGAGAAGCGCATTGTTGAAGTCGGAGGCATCGACATTCAGATTCTTGGTATAGGTTCTGACGGGCACATCGCATTCAACGAACCGACCAGTTCGCTCAGTTCGCGGACACGGCTTAAAACGCTCGCCAAGCAGACTATCGACGACAACGCGAGGTTCTTCGATAAGCCTGAGGATGTTCCCATCTATGCCATAACAATGGGGGTCGGCACCATTCTTGAAGCGAGGAAGCTTCTGCTTGTCGCAAACGGCAAGAACAAGGCTGATGCCATTGCCGCGATGGTGGAAGGCCCCGTAACCAGCATGATTACCGCCAGCGCCCTGCAACTTCATCCGGAGAGCCTGGTTTTTGTGGATGCAGATGCCGCTGCAAAACTTAAAATGCTGGATTATTACAAATGGATACAGAAGATGAAACCGGGCGCGCCTAAAAGCTGATCCGCGTCTCCGGCGTGAAAACGGTGCCGTACGGTTCTCTCTGCGCTGCCGTAAAGGAGCTGCCGCATGCGACTGATACTCTTCGACGTTCACGAGAAGCGAAGCGACTTTTACCCCATTTCACTGAGCAGACCAATATGGGAGATGCGGTGCGGCATCACATCCCTTGCCGCGAAGATCATCGCCAAACTTGGCGCGACCGATGTCGCCTGTTTCGTACCGGAGTATATGGCCGAATCATACCGCGTCAAAACCGACATGAAGGTAAACGACCCGGCGACGCTTGCCGGCGACGACCTGTTTCTGGTGAATCCGCGTGTGAAGGCGGCGGACTTCAATATTCCCCCGACAGGCGCAAGCGAAGTCGGTCTCGGCGAAGACGGCGAAGTGTTTTACGTCCGCATAACAAACGGCGACCTCGGCAAGGTAAAGACCGACAGCATAAACTCGCTTCTGGCCTCGGCCGTCAAATCGCTGCCGACGACACACTGCAAAACGCCTGTGTGGAACTACGCGTGGGATCTTGTTCTGGCGAACCCAGGCCAGATTGCGAAAGATTTCGCCGAAATAGGGCGAAGCGGCATCGAGGGCGCGATAGAGCAGCCCAATGCCGTGCGCGGCAGCGTGAAGGATATCTACATCGCCCAGGGCGCGTCTGTTCATCCGATGGTCGTTCTGGACGCCGCCAACGGCCCGATATATATCGACGCCGATGCCGAGATTCATCCGTTCAGCAGAATCGAAGGCCCGTGCTACATTGGCCGAAAATCACTCATACTCGGCGCCAAGTGCCGAGAGGGCAATTCAATCGGACCGGTCTGCCGCGTCGGCGGCGAGGTGGAGGAGTCCATAATCCAGGGTTACTCCAACAAGTATCACGACGGCTTCCTCGGCCATGCCTATGTCGGCGAGTGGGTCAACCTGGGCGCGTTAACCACCAACAGCGACCTGAAGAACGATTACTCGAACGTATCGGTTGTTCTGGACGGGCGGAACCCTGTCGACACCGGCTCGACGAAGGTCGGCTCACTGATAGGCGATCATACGAAAACGTCTATCGGCACGCTTTTCAACACCGGCGCCTATGTCGGAGCGATGGGACTGATAGTTGCGACCGGCCGGCCTCTGCCGAAATTCATTCCATCGTTCGCATGGTTTGTTGACGGCGTGGTCACCAAGGGCTTCGGCAGGGCCAAGCTTTACAAGACTGCCGAAATCGCCATGAGCCGCCGCAAAAAGCAGTGGACGCCGGTTGAGCAGGCCATGTGGGACGCAATCTACGACCTGACCGCGCCCGAACGCGACGATGCGATAAAGAAGGGACGTCGAAAGATACTTGGAAAGTAACGCCTATCGAACGGACTAAAAATGGAATCGAAGCAGGGAGACCAAAAAGTTGTATCCGCGCCTGATCCTCTGGACTGGATATTCTACCCCCAAAGCATAGCCGTGCTCGGCGTCACTCAAACTCCCGGTACGGTGCCGTATGACATCTTCAACAACATTCTCACCTCAGGTTACACGGGCGTGCTATACCCGGTGGCGCCTGGCAAGCGAAGCATAAGTGCCGTGAAGGCCTATCGATACGTGACGGATATCGAGGACGATGTCGACCAGGCCGTCATCGTCTTCCCCGCAAGCGTCGTTGACAAGGCGCTTGAGCAGTGCGGCCGGAAGGGCGTCAAGAGCCTGATTATCATCTCGGCCGGCTTCCGCGAAGTCGGCCCCGAGGGCGTCAAGCGCGAGCAGCGAATAAAAGACATGTGCCGTGAATACGGCATCTCGCTGATAGGCCCGAACTGTCTCGGCGTTATCAATACCGACCGGAAGATTTCGCTCAACGCGTCGTTCGCTCGCAAGATGCCGGCTGTTGGGCGCATCGCATTCCTCAGCCAGTCCGGCGCGCTCTGCACCGCGGTGTTGGATTACGCCCGCGGGCAGCATATCGGGTTCTCAAAGTTCGTCAGCTTCGGCAACAAGGCCGGCGTCACGGAAATCGACCTGCTGCACTATCTGCACCGCGACCCCTGCACGGACGTTATTCTGCTGTACCTTGAGGAGCTTCGTGACGGCAGGGCGCTGATAGACGCCGCCCGCAAGGTCACCCGCGGCGAAAATCCCAAGCCGATTCTCGCCATCAAGTCCGGCCGGACTCCCCAGGGTGCCGACGCCGCATCCAGCCACACCGGCTCGCTGGCCGGGGAGGACGCAATTTGCGAAGCCGTCTTTCGGGATGCGGGAATCATCCGCGTAAACAGCATCGAGGAGCTTTTCAATTCGGCCATCATGCTGACATATCAGCCGATGCCAGCGGGCAACCGGCTGGCTATCGTCACAAACGCCGGCGGTCCCGGCGTGATGGCCACCGACGCAGCGGTAAGCGTCGGGCTGGAAATTGCAAGATTCGAGCCGAAAACCACCGCCAGGCTTGATGAGGCGCTGCCGGCCGCCGCGAACAAAAAGAACCCCGTTGACGTAATTGGCGACGCACGCAGCGACCGCTACGAGGCAGCCATCTGTGCCGTGCTTGACGATCCCAACGTTGACCAGGCGCTTGTGATTCTTACGCCGCAGTCCATGACCGACATCGAGGAAATCGCCCGCGGCGTGGTGAAGGTGCATCAGACCGCCGACAAGCCGCTGGCGTGCTCGTTCATGGGTGCCGCCGACGTCGCGCCCGGCATAAATATTCTCCAGGCGGACCATATCCCGCATTACATCTTGCCGGAATGGGCGTGCAGGGCGATGGCCGATGTACAGCGCATCCGCCGGTGGCGCGAGCAGCCTGAAGACAAAATGCAGCGATTGAAAGTGGATGCCGAGGCCGCGAAGGCGGTTATCGACGAGGTCAGCTCCGGCTACCTTCGCGAGGACCAGGCTCTGGCGGTCCTGGCCGCCTACGGCTTCCCAGTGCCTCAATACAAACTCTGCAGAACAGCCGATGAAGCCGTCGCGTTCGCAGAAAAAGTCGGCTTCCCGGCCGTCCTGCGGGTGGTCAGCCCGCAGATCGTGCACAAATTCGACGTCAAGGGCGTCGCGCTCAACCTCGCCGACACCAATGCCGTCAAAACCGCGTTTAATGACATGACGAAACACATCAACCGCGTCATGCCGGAAGCGGAGATTACCGGCGTGATAGTTCGAGGCATGATTCCGTCCGGCCACGAGGTCATCCTCGGCGCGAAGCGCGACCCGGCGTTTGGCGGGACGCTCATGTTCGGCCTTGGCGGACTGTTCGTGGAGGTGTTCAAGGATGTGACCTTCGCGCTGACTCCGCTCGGCCCGGCCGCCGCGGCGAGAATGGTTCGTGAAGTCAAGGCCATCAGGCTGCTCGAAGGCGCCCGTGGAACCGCGAGAGCGGATATAGAGGGCATCGAGCAGTGCCTGCTGCGATTGAGCCAGCTCGTCGACGATTGCGAGAGAATCGCGGAACTGGATATCAACCCGCTGCTGGTCGGCAAAGGCAGGGGAGCCTGTGCGGTTGCGGATGTCCGGATTCGCGTGCGTGATAAATAAAAATCTTCTGTCGGATGGAGATATCGATGAACAAGAGCGAAATTCAGAAACGGGTTATCGGCGTTGTATGTCAGGTGCTTAACATCGATGCCGATATGGTGACTCCGGAAAGCAACTTCGTATTCGACCTTGGGGCCGAGAGCACGCAGTCCATTCAGCTGGTGGCCGGGTTCGAGGAGGAATTCGGCATAGAGATGGACAACGAGGCTGCACTTTCCGTCCAGACCGTCGGCGACGCTGTTGAGTTCATAGGCAAATACGTAAACTGAATAAAATGATCGGCGGGTCGAAAAACGCCATTGACCTGCCCTGAACTTTTGTTTAATATATTGAACAGCATCGAGAGTGCGTAAGGGAACTGGCCCGAAGACCGCACGGCAACCTGCCCGGAAAGCCGGTTAAGGTGCCCCAGCCAGCCTGACAGGACCGATGAGGCCCCGCGCCAATCGCGGGCAATGGTGGCCTCTCTGTATGAGAGGTTTTTTATTGGCGTTCACCGTTACCGGGTTTGCCCGGCACGTCGAAATTCTCCCGCAGGCTGCCCGGCTCTTGATTGCCCGCACACCCGTGCGATGTTAACTTAGTCAGCCGTAGCTGCGGCAGACGGAAGGAGACGTAATGACTGGCAAAAAAAATAATTATCGCCTTGGCACGCTTGCGCTGCACGCCGGGCAGGAAGTGGACGCGGCGACGCACTCGCGGGCTGTGCCGATTTATTCGACCGTTGCGTATAACTTCGATTCGACGCAGCACGCCGCGGACCTGTTCGCACTGAAGGAATTCGGCAACATCTACTCCCGCCTGCAGAACCCCACCTGCGACGTTCTTGAAAAGCGGCTGGCTGCACTGGACGGCGGGGCGGCGTCGCTGGCGTTCTCCAGCGGGATGGCTGCGATAACGGCTTCGGTCGCGACAATTACCAAGACCGGGCAGAACATCATCGCCGCGAACAGCCTTTACGGCGGCACGGTCACGCTGTTCACCCAGACGTTCAGGAAACTCGGCATCGAGGTGCGGTTCTTTGACCCGGACCAGCCGGAAAAAATCGCGAAACTTGCCGACGCGAACACTCGCTGCGTTTATATCGAATCGATGGGCAATCCAAAAAACAACGTGCCCGACTTCCGGGCTGTCGCCGACGCCGCCCACGCGCAGCAGCTGCCTCTCATCGTGGACAACACGGTTACGACGCCTGCGCTGCTGCGGCCGATGGAGCATGGCGCGGATATAGTGGTTTATTCGACCACCAAGTACATCGGCGGCCACGGCGTGCACGTCGGCGGGGCGGTCGTGGACAGCGGCAAATTCGACTGGGCCGCAAACCCGGACAAATGGCCGGAGTTCTGCAAGCCGGACGATGCGTATCACGGCGTCGTGTTCACCGAGGCGCTCAAGAACATCGGCAACATCGCCTATATCATCTACATGCGGAAGCACTGGCTGCGCGACACGGGCGGCTGCATGAGTCCGTTCGCTGCGTTCCTGTTTCTGCTCGGGCTTGAGACGCTGCACGTCCGCATGCCGCGCCACTGCGAAAATGCCTCCGCCATCGCGAAGTGGCTTTCGACCCATCCGGCCGTTGCGTGGGTGAACCATCCGTCGAGGAAAGACCACCCGCACCACGCCAACGCCATGAAGTACATGCCGGACGGGCAGGGCGCCATAATCGGATTCGGCATAAAGGGCGGGCGCGACGCCGGCGTGAAGTTCATCAACAACGTGAAGCTCGCCAGCCATCTCGCCAACATCGGCGACGCCAAGACGCTGGTGATACACCCGGCCTCCACCACGCACCAGCAGCTTACCGACGCCGAGCAGGCGGCCGCCGGCGTTACACCGGAATACATCCGCCTGTGCGTCGGCATAGAAGATGTTGAGGATATAAAGAACGATCTGGACCAGGCATTGAGGAAGTCGCAGGGATAGGCCAAATGGGCGAAGATTTTCTGAACAGCAGCGACAGTGTAAGAAGCGGCGGGCCTCTGAAGTACGCAAAGACCGTGACCTTCAGCGAGCCGCTCAGACTTCATCGCGGCGGCAGTCTGCCGGAGGTTACAGTCGCATACGAAACCTACGGCGAACTTAATACCGACGCATCCAACGCGGTGCTTATCTGTCATGCGCTCAGCGGCGACTCGCATGTTGCCCGCCACGACGCTTCCGACGACCCGGGCTGGTGGGACATTCTTGTCGGTCCGGGCAAGGCGGTCGATACCGACAAGTATTTCGTCATCTGTCCGAACATCCTTGGCGGATGTCGGGGAACGACCGGACCTAACAGCATAAATCCTGCTACCAAAAAGCGTTATGGTCGGGATTTTCCGGCGATTACCATCCAGGACATGGTTGAGGTTCAGCGCCGGCTGGTGGAGCACCTTGGCATCAGCAAGTTGCTGGCTGTCATCGGCGGCTCGGTCGGCGGCCACCAGGTGCTCGCATGGGCGACGATGTTCCCGGAAAAGGTGCGTGCCGTCGCCGCGATTGCGACGTCACCGAGGCTTACCAGCCAGGCCCTTGCGTTCGACGTTGTCGGGCGCAACGCGATTCTTCGCGATCCGAATTTCCGTGACGGCCAGTATTACGATGCGGCCGCCAAGCCAAACGTCGGTCTGGCCATCGCGAGAATGATAGGCCACATAACCTATCTCTCGCCGGAAGCGATGCGAGAGAAGTTCGGCCGCGACCGCCACGCTCCGCGGAACGTGGATACCGATTTTGAGAAGCAGTTTTCCGTCGGCTCGTATCTGGGCTACCAGGGCGACAAATTCGTCGAGCGATTCGACGCAAACAGCTACGTTACGCTTTCGCTGGCGATGGACCTGTTCGATATGGGCGACACGCCAGAGCAGCTCGTTGCCGCGTTCGCAAAAACAACCTGCCGCTGGCTCGTCGTCAGCTATACAAGCGACTGGCTGTTTCCGCCGGAACAGTCGCAGCAGATTGTCAACGCGCTGATAGCGAACGACAAGCCGGTCAGCTACTGCAACGTGACCAGCAGCAGCGGGCATGACGCTTTCCTGCTGGAAGATTCGCTGGAAACTTACGGCGGACTGGTGCGGGCGTTTCTCGCCAATACAGCAGGTGCGACGGCAGCCCAGGCTCAGCAGGAAAAAGATGCTTATCACTGGCACAGTCACACGAGTATTTTTCACGGTCGGCGGCTTGATTACGACCGAATTGTCGAACTTATCCCGCACGGCGCAAGCGTGCTTGACCTCGGCTGCGGAACGGGCGTGCTTCTGGAAAGGCTCAAGCGCCGCGGACACAAGCGGCTGGTCGGTGTCGAACTCAGCGAGCATGCTGTGCTCGCCGGCGTGCATCGCGGACTGGATATCATTCACGCAAATCTCGACGAAGGCTTGCCGCAGTTCTATGACAAGCAGTTCGACGTTGTAATACTTTCGCAGACACTGCAGGCTGTCCGCGACGTCGAAGGCGTGATGGCCGACATGCTGCGGGTTGGGCATCGCTGCATAGTGACGTTCCCGAACTTCGCATATCACAAACTGCGAAAAATGCTTGCTGAGCAGGGCAAGGCTCCCGAGGCCCCGGGCATACTGCACTACAAGTGGTACAACACGCCGAATATCCGGTTCCTCTCGATTGCGGACTTCGAGGATTTCTGCCGCGAGAAGGGCATCAAGGTGAACCTGCGCATCGCCCTGGATACCGAAGAAGGCCGAGAAGTCACGGAAGACCCGAACCTCAACGCCGACCTTGCGATTTTCGTGCTGAGCAAGTAGGTCGTTATTTTCCCATCGGCCAGGCGTTTCCGGTGAGTTTTTTCATTGCCGCTGGGATATCCTTGGACTGCATCGCCTTAGGCAGCGGACCGGCGGTTGTCATGATGAACGCCGTGCTGTTGCTGCGATTCAGCCCGCCGTGCGTCGATGCTATTTTCACCATCTTCGCCAGCGAGTCGGACCCCGCGAAATAATTGTTCTGAAGCGATGCGATGACGTCCGGCGGATTGATAACCAGTCCGAAGTGCGCCCGCCATATCCGCTGCAGGGGGGCGGGGTATTCATGCTCGACCGTTGCGTCGAAAAGCTGCTGGGCGTCACGATAGCCGTCTGCATCGGCGGGTATTTTTGCGAGAATTTGCGCCAGCCTGAGCGGATCGCCGCTGACCGTTTCGTATTTGTACCTGTTTTCCTTCTGACGGATAATCGCCTTCTGCCCGTTGCGGCCGAGCAGGACGACGCTGTCGTCTTCAGCGTAGCTGGCCAGTTCCACGCCTTCAATCTGCACCAGGTCCGCGGCGAGTGCGGCCGGGCTGTGCGTGGCGAAATTGGCGTAAGTCACCAGCCCGAAACCGAGATCAACGAAGTCGCGTTCGTCTTTGAGTGACTTGACGGGCCGCCACTTGCGATCCTTGAGTTCCTTGACGAAATCTATCCGCGTCGCCGGCGTATAGCTGTGTCCGTGGTCGGAAAGCATCGTGACCTGCGTCAGGCCGTTGGTTTCATAGATGACCTGATTGATGAACTGCTCGGTCCGCTTCAAGGCCCTGAATTGTCCTTCTTTGCCCTCTCTGGTGCCCATGCCGGCGGAACTGACGAAATACGCGATGAATTCCTGTTTTTTCGAACTGTCCCATTGCCGCTTGGCGTCATTTATTTCCTTGCCGAACACCGACCACGGCCAGACGTAGCCGATTGCGTCCAGGATAAGATCGGCCCGGTATTGAAACAGCCTGTTATACGGCTGGTTGTCGGCTTCGAGGTAATCGTCCTTGCCGCCTTTCCTGCAATTTTTTCTGTGGTCGTAGTAAACCGCCTCGAAACCCGGAGTCGGCACGTAATCGAAAATGTCTTCCATGCAGACGTCAGTCAGCGTCGGATACGGCGCGATGATGCGGGATGGTTCATGGAAAAGCCTCAGCCCGCCGCTGCGGCGGTACTCCTGGATTGTGTCATAGCCGAACCCGTCGAGGATGATTACGAGATGCCGGCAGCGGCCGAGCCTCGCAGTATCGAGCGAAATGATGCTGTCCGGTTTTCCGTCGCCGTTGGTGTCGTAGCCGATGCGGTCGATTCTGCCGCTTTCGTCGGCGAACGTGAAAAAGTCCGGTTTGCCGTCGTGGTTTGCGTCGTAAGCGCCTGCCGCGTTAAGGGCAGCCGCCGCCTGGGCGTCCGAGTCGGCCGGGAAATTCACCGGCTTCTGGCATCCGCAGGCGGCCAACATCAAGCTTGCACTTGCCAGCAGCAAGGTCGTTCTCATATCATCTTCTCCAATATCGCGGAATCGCTCGTTACAAATTACAGCTTACCATTTTACGCGTTTGAGCGGCCGCCTGTATCCGGATTTCCTATGCTTGCAGTTTATTGCAATATAAATCCTATCGGCTGGGTCACCTGCAAGTGGCTCAGGTTTTTTTGGCCCGGCTGCCTGCGGTCACGCCTGAACGGGCTGTCGCTTAAGACCGACGCCCCCAAACCGCAACTGCCGGGCGAGGACTGGGTTCTGGTCCGGACGGTCATGGGCGGGATATGCGGCAGCGACGTGGCCATCCTCGCCCAGAAGCAGCCGCCAAACTCGATACTCCAGGCGTTCACGTCGTTCCCGCTGGTGCTCGGGCACGAGAACGTCGCAATCGTGGAGGAGACCGGCCCGGCCGTCGATTCATCGTGGGTCGGCAAACGGGTCTGCGTCGAGCCTACGCTCTGCTGCGAGCCTCGCGGCATCGAGCCGCTCTGCCCGCGATGCCGGGCGGGGCAGTTCGGCGCGTGTGACAACTTCGCTTCCGACGAGGGCAGCGCGAAGCTCCCGCCCGGAACGAGCATCGGCTATAACAGCAGGACAGGCGGGTCGTTCGGCGAGTATTTCGTCGCCCACAAAAGCCAGCTTGTCGAAGTACCCGATCAACTGAGCGACGAGCAGGCGGTTCTGACGGACCCGCTGGCGTGCAGCCTGCACGCGGTGCTGAAAACCGATTATGCATCGGCGAAGCGGATACTCGTGTATGGCGGCGGGGTGCTCGGACTCGGGATAATCACGTCGCTGCGTGCGGTAGGTTTTGCCGGTGAGATTCACGTGATAGAACGCGCCGGCTACCTCGAGCCGGTAGCACGCCGGCTCGGCGCGGATGAATTCGTCCGTCTGCCTGATGACGCAAAGCAGCGGTTCGAGACCGTCGCGGAACTGACCGGCGGCAAAGTTCACGCCGTGAGATTCGGCAATTACATGCTGTCAGGCGGGTACGATGTGGTTTTCGACTGCGTCGGCTCGCCGCAGGCGATTAACGAATGCCTCAAGTGGTCATGTAATCGCGGGCAGGTGGTTATGGTCGCTACCGGCCACGGCGGCAAGCTGGACATAACGCCGCTGTGGTTCTCCGAGCTTACATTTTCAGGCTCGTACGGCAGGAGCATCGAAACATTCGCCGGCCGCCGGCTCGGGACATACCAGCTTGTGCATGAACTTATGGTCAACGGAAAGCTGGACGTGCGGGGCTTCTTGACGCATACTTTCGGCCTGAAGAATTACCGCAGGGCCTTTGAGACGGCCATGAACAAAGGTCGCCATGAGGCAATTAAGGTGGCGTTTGATTTCAGATAACTTTCCGGCTGCGGCCTGATTGAAAGGTGAAACCATGGCAGAGAAACCGATAGTCGGCGTGGTGATGGGCAGCGACAACGATCTTGAAACGATGGAACGATGCCTCAAGCAGCTTAAGGCGTTCGGCATCCCGTACGAGGTTCGGGTCATTTCCGCCCACAGAACACCCAGCGTTGCACACGAGTACGCCTCATCCGCAAGGGACCGCGGGCTGAAGGTAATCATCGCAGCGGCCGGTATGAGCGCAGCCCTCGGCGGCGTGCTGGCGGCGAACACGACGCTGCCGGTGGTCGGCGTGCCGATAGCATCCGGGCCGCTCAATGGTGTCGACGCGGCGCTGAGCACCATGCAGATGCCGCCCGGCATTCCGGTGGCGTGCATGAGCATCGACAAGGCCGGCGCGACCAACGCGGCAATCTACGCCGCGGAAATTCTCGCCGTTTCGGACGCCGCACTGGCTGCCAAGCTCGTGGCGTTCAAAAAAGAGCAGGCGGACAAAGTGATGGAAAAGGACGCCGCCGTTCGCAGGAACGGGTAATTGCGGCGGGCCGCGTTTACAGTCCGGCATTTTAATGCGGCCGTTTTTATATCCAGGAAAGTCCGCTTAACGCGGAACAGAGGAGGCAGTGAGCAGTAATGACACCGCGAGAGAGAGTGATGACCGCATTCGAACACCGCCAGCCGGACCGGGTTCCTATGTGGTGTGGAGCGTCGATTGAGTTCTGGGCGAAGGCGAAAAACGAACTTGGGCTTGACGACGAGGCCCTGTCTGTCAGATTTCACGATGATTTCCGCCGGGTGATGGCCTGGTACGCCGGGCCGAAACTCACGCCTCAAATTCCCGGCGCGACGAGCCGGAATGTATGGGGAATCGACCGCGGCGGCGTGGGTTACGGGCAGGCTCTCAACGAGCCGCTGGCAAATGCCACGCTTGACGATATCAACAACTATCCCTGGCCCGACCCGAAACTGGTAGACGTTTCGCATGTTCGCGCCGAGGCCGAGAAACATCGCGGCAAGTACGCGATTCTCGGCGGCGACTGGGCACCGTTCTGGCACGACGCGATGGAAATGCTCGGCATGGAAAACATGTTTATCAAGATGTACGAGGCGCCGGAAATCGTCGATGCCGTCCTGCAGCATATCGTTGATTACTACGCTGAAATCAACCTGCGGATATTCGAGGAAGCCGCCGACCTGATGGACATTTACTTCATGGGCAACGACTACGGCACGCAGAACGGGCCGATGGTCAGCGAGGCGATGTTCCGCAGGTTTCTCATGCCGCACCAGAAGCGGCTGATAGACATGGGGCATGAATTCGGCCTCAAGACCCAGCTGCACTGCTGCGGCGGAATATACGAGCTGCTGCCCGCGATGATCGAGGCCGGCCTGGACTCGATTCACGCCGTCCAGACGACCTGCCGGGGAATGGAACTGTCGCGGCTCAAGAAAGAATTCGGCGACAGGATTGTTTTCAACGGCGGCATAGACTCGCATCACGTGCTTATCGAAGGCGATGCGGATTGCGTCCGCGAAAGTACGAAAAAGGTGCTGGATGTGATGATGCCCGGCGGCGGGTACATCGGCGGAGCCAGCCACGATTCGATACTGGTCGAAACGCCGGTCGAAAACATTATCACGATGTTCGACACGATTCTCGAATACGGCGTGTACAGGTAAAACAAATTTCGGATTTCAGATTTCGGATTGCGGATTTTGATTCGCAGCTCCTTTGGTGTCGGAATTGAGATTTGAAATTTGAGACCCGCCTGCATGCGGGCAGGTTTGGAATTTCAGATACAAGATATGGCCTGGACATTCTTGTTTATTAATCTGCTGGCGATTCTGCTAGCGGCGAAGCTGCGATATGCCGGCGTCGAGCTTGCCAACGCCTCGCCGGTCGCGATGGCCGACTGGCTGTGGTGGACTGCAATTGCCGCCTCGGCTGCCGCTGCTGCTGCTGCTGCTGCATTGATGGGGCGGAAGATGTTTGTCACGTCGCGCCGGCCGCTGGCGGAACTTCTCGTGTTTCCGGCTATGTTCGTTTTCGAATGGGGCATGCTGCCGCCGGAGCACTGGCGGGCTGTGGACTGGATTGTGATAGCCGGCTTCGCGGTCGTCGTGGCGGCGATGTTCCTGGCTGACCGCAAAAATTTCCAGCAGTGGGGCGTTACAGGCAAAAATTTCATTCCGGCGGCCGGACGGCTGGCGATTCCGACGCTGATAATGGCCGCCGCGCCGATAATCGCCGCATGCTTCATCGGCAGCGACTTTACGCCGCAGCGGCTGGCAGCCACGCTGCTTTATCCCGTCTATGCACTGGTGCAGCTGCTGGTGTTCCAGGTGTTTCTCGTAACCAGGCTGCGGCGCGTCACAGAATCGCGGGCTACGATCATCCTGATTTCAGCGGGCATGTTCTCATTGATGCACTGGCCCAATGGGGTGCTGATGGCGGCATGCTTCGTTGCTGCTGTGGTGTGGACGTGGGTGTATCTCGACAGGCCGAACGTTTACACGCTGGCGATTGCCATGGGGATTGCGGCGATGGCCTTCAGCAACGCCTTGCCGAGAGACGTTACGCAGAACATGCGGACCGGCCCGAGATACGTGCAGGTCGCCAGCAGGCCCGCCTGAAAATTACATGCGGACGGTGAATTTCTGACCGTCGATTTCCATCACGACGGAATTTTCACGGATGCTGATGACCGTGGCGTCTTCCACTGTCTGGCCGACCTTGACGAAGAACCCGTTGATGATGGCCGTCCCGCCGTCCGAGTTCCGCATGATGCCGGTTACCTTGTACTTCGAGTAATCAATGGCCTTCGGCTCGGGCTTCTTAGGCTCCGGCTCTGGTTTCGGCTCAGGCTCGGAAGCGGCCGGCGCCGCCGGTTCTGCAGCGACCTGTGTCGGAGTTTCCTGCGGCTTATCCGGTGAGGCCGGCGGTGCGGCAGCGGGAACCGCGGCGTTTTCAACGAGCTTGTCGAAGGCCTCTTTCACTGCCGCTTCCGCTACGGCGATTGTCTCCGGCTCGCTTGCGACGGCTGGAAGCTCAGGAGCCGGCGTTTCCGGCAGCGGTTCAACAGATGTTTGTTCCTTAGTAGGGGCAGGGGATGCTGCCGTAACAGGCTCGGCCAGAATTGTCTCTGTAACCGGATTTGCCCGGTGTTTCGGTGCTGTTGATGCTTTTGCCACGCCCGGCGTGCCGCTGTCCGGCAGAAGGCCGGTAAGCCGCCATGCCGCAAACGAACCGACCGCAAGAATCGCGACTATCAGCGCGCCGCCGACAGGCACGGAAAACCTGATGCGCCTGGTCTCGTGAATCGGCGGCAGGGTGGGCATGTAGCACATCCGGGCGATATTGCGGAGCTTGTCCTGCTCCGCCCGCTTCAGGGCTTCATTGATAAGGCTCATCAGCAGGCCTCCTTCAGTTCCTTGGCGGCGATTTTGACTATCTGCTTGTTTATGTTGCCGGTGCGGTATACGTAGCCGGCCAGCAGCACCTTGTCGCTTATCGCGTTGATAAGGCGCGGCGTGCCCTGCGAGTAGCGGTATATCTCGTTCATGGCGTGCTTGTCGAAACGCAGCACATTGTCGTTGCCGGCGACGGCCAGGCGGTGATGGATGTAGCCTTCCACTTCGTTTCGATCCATCTTGCCGATGTGGTAGCGAACGGTTATCCGCTGCGCCAGCTGACGCATGCAGGGCTGGGCGAGCAGCTCGCGCAGTTCGGGCTGGCCGACCAGCACAATCTGCAGCAGCTTCTGCGTGTTGGTTTCCAGGTTGCTGAGCAGCCGCGTCATCTCAAGCGTCTGGATGGGCATGTCCTGGGCTTCGTCGATGATGATTACCGCGTCCTGCCCGGCCGAGTTGATCTTCAGCAGGAATTCATTCAGCTGCCGCATGTAGCCCAGCCGGTCGCTGTGCCTGGCCTCAAGGCCGAACTCCTCGACAATGGCCCGCAGCAACTGCGTTTCACTCAGCATCGGATTAAGGATCAATGCCGTGTGCACATTGTCGCCCAGTTCGTCCAGCAGCTTGCGGCAGAGTGTGGTTTTGCCCGCTCCTACCTCGCCGGTCAGGCACATGAACCCTTTTCGCTGGCGAATACCGTACATAAGGTGGTTCAAAGCCTCGCGATGCTGGGCCGTCAGGTACAGAAAACGCGGATCAGGCGTTATTTTGAACGGTTCCTCTCGCAATCTGTAATAGTCTGTGTACATTGCAGTTACCTCAATTTTCGGGCGCAAAGTACGCCTGCATAAAGGCTTCAAAAAGCTTATTCGGCATTCGGCATAGACCACTTGACCAGTAAATTCGATAAATTCGGACTTTTCGGACCAGCTTACCTATCAGAAAAATTTTGCCTGCTTTGAATTTGTATCCTATGTTTCTTTCGGATGGAGGATTTCGCGAGGCGGGCAGTGGTTGCCCGGCGTGGGAAATCTTCAGGAGGCATTGGCGTGTTCAGAATGCTATTCACATTAATCTTCCTGGGCGGTGCTTTTCTGGGCGGCTACTACCTCGGCCACCAGCCCGGCAGTCCGGATATTTTTGCATGGGCACAGGACACTTACAACCATGCCACCAACGCCGGAAACAAGCTTTCGGCGGTGATAAAAGGCGAGCCGGGCAACGTTCTGGAAACCGTTGGCGGCGGTGAAGATGTCGCGGTCGAGGTAGACGGCAAGGTTTACTACGTCAACAAATCGCAGCTGCATCAGGAAAATTCAAGGCAGTAGAGGCCTATAATTAAACAGAACAAATCAGCCTCCATAATTGAGGCTTTAGTATTGAAACCCCCGTTGCCACAGCTGCGGCGGGGGTTTTCGCATTATTACAACAAATAAGGCTACGGGCCTTGAAGCTCGGTCTCCGAGAGTTTTGTTTGTGCCTTGTCCACGGCTGTTTTAACCCTCGCTTCGTAGTCGCTTATTTCCTTTTCCAGTGATTCGGTCGTTGGTGAATCCCAATTTGGCGGCTCGATGGTAAACAGGCGATCTGCCTCTTTCAGATAAGGCACCAATGCGTTTTTGACATCATCAGGCATATCTGACGCGTTTTTGTTTTTTACATATTTCTCTACCGATTCGAGATATTCTTCCTTGCCGTCATTTTTGACCCGTTGAATCAAATATTGTCTGCGGCCTTGAACGAGCAGGTCGACTGTTTTGCCATACCGGAAATAACATGCAATGACCCGGTCCGTTTCGGCGGCATATTCTTTCGGCAGAGGAGTGGATAACCGGCTTATTTTCTTGTTGTATATATCAAGCCATGCATCCTTATTATCGCCGGCATCTTCGCCCAGCAGTTGGACGAGTCTCTCCCTGGCCACAGTTTCGGATTCGTAAGAATGCTCCATGTCAGTCAATGAACATCCGGTAACCAGGGCTTTCCATATCGGGATAGCGGCCCGCGGCAGATTCGTCTCCCACAGGGCGTTTGTGCACACTTTATTGCAATCGCTCAATGACGGCTCAAGTGCGTATCTCATGAGTATCGGAACTGTTTCGTATCGTTTATATCTAGCCAGTATCGGGGCGGAGTGTTCTGCAAGAAATGCGTTCGGATTCTTGAGAAGCAGCGCAGACAATCGCTTGGCCGTGTCCTCGGTGGCATGCTGATTTAATATTTCAAAAGCCCCTCTGCGCCAGTCGTAAATGAAATCATTCCCGGGTTGGTTCCAGTTTTTCTCGATTTCTCCCAGCAGGCGGTCACGATATTGATCGCCTTTTTCAGCGAGAATGCTTACGGCATGCCAGCGGGAGTACGGCCCCAGGCCGCTTAGTGAGCGGTCGGCCAGACGATACAGGCTGCACGCGAATAGCAGGAACGCCGACACGCAGACGGCCCCGGTTGTGATGCCGATAGTTATCAACCGCCGGCTGGGGGCTGCGACGATACGCATGGCCAACAGTATCATTATCCATATTATTACGCCGAGCACCGGACGGGATAGCACCGATGACATGTCCAACTCCATCGGCCAGCGATATTTGATGCCACAGAAGCTTGAAAAAATGGCTGATTTTGATCCTGTTGAAATGCGCCAGTCCGTCAGGTAAATGAATTGGATAATGGCGACAAAGAGGCATGCGGTGACTATAACCGCGGCGATGCTGGCGGTCGTTCCTGCAAGTTTTTTTCCGCTGAGCAGTCCTTCACCGATACCAAGCGGTAAAAGAAAAACTATTGCCGCGATGAGGTACATGTACGGATAGGGTACGCCTGTTTTGCTTATTTTACCGTATCCGTAACCGATGACCAATGCCGCCGCTGCAAATGCGAGCATAACCATGGCATGCCGCCAGTTGAGCCGCTTTATGGGCCCGACAAGAAATAATGCAACAATGAAAAGGATTCCTGAAAGCGACCAATAATGCCCCAGCCAGTGGAAGTTTTCGTACTTGAAAAGCATATCCAGAGAATCGATGACGGTTATCGGCGCCATCAATATCAACGCCAGCACCCAGTATGGAACGTGTGACATGACCCGTTTCGGCCAGGATGTGTAACGGTTTGACTCGTCGCTGCCAGCGATGTGTTTAGCTTCTGTCATGACTGTTCTCCCCGAATTGCAAACTTGATAAGTACGATTTACGGAACAGGATAGAAGATATCGTTGCCGCTTTCAACACCTGATAGGCTACAGCGTAATCGGGTTGCTCCAGGCTTCGCGCCCGGCGGTGTCCACGATTTTTACGCGGACGTATTTCCATGTACCGCCTACCGGCGTCTTGAAGCCGGTCACTGTCTTGCCCTCGCTCGCCTGTCTTCGGCAGCCGCGGGCAGGGCCGCTCATGACGTAGATGGTCCTGACCGGCGAGCATCGCACGTGCACCTGGCCGCCCGATATGCGGAGATCGTGAATCTTCGGGCCGCGGGATGCGTAGCACGCGCCGGTGCGGATTGCCTCCAGAACGCCGGCGACGGACAGCGACTTCATCTTTAGCCAGGTCCAGCATTCCATCACGTCATGGGTTGTTCCGTGGCAGTCGTCGGCGCCGACCATCGGCAGCATCCGGCCGTGATCGAGCATGTATGACCACTCGTTTTCATTGTGGCCGCGGCCGATTACGTCGCACGTCGCGTTGAATATTTCGACTGCGTCGATGCCGCGGAGCTTTTTGTACGAGCTGAATTCGTGCCCCAGCCAATACGGATGGGCCATGATTGTTACGCCGCCAGCCTTGCGGACCTTGGCGATGCAGGCGTTGGCTTCTTTTATGCGGCCGAACGCGAACCCCCTGGGCAGGCCGATGGCGACCATGTGATAGCTGAATTCTTCGCTGTGACACGGCGGATGATATTCCATGCCGCTTATCACCAGCATTCGCCCGCCGGATGACGACCTAACGTCGTTGGTTTTCACATGGTCGGTCAGTGCCAGCACGTCGTAGCCGGCTTTGCGGTACTGTTCTATGCGATCCTGCGGCGACAGGACGCCGTCTGAAGTGGTGGTGTGAGTGTGCAGGTTGGCTTTGTACCATTTGCCGGGCAGCTCGAACGGATTTTTAAAACGTTGCATGACGGGACGGCTCGCTTTCGTTTTCTGCGCCCGGCCGGGCCGGGACGCGACTGACTGAAGAAAGTATAACATGAACCCCGCCGATGTGTTTTCGTGTTTTACATTACTTGCAAATATGCCGCCCGGGCTTATTATTTTGAACAATCGCATATTCGAAAGGGCGGCCGATGACTGTCAAACATATTCATCTGGCATTGCTGGTCAGTGGGGCTGCGGCTTTGGCGTGGTCTGCCGTCGATCCGTACGACTGGCCCACGTGGGCGGGGGAAGTCGCGCCGGCTGTCATCGGCGGCGTGATATTCGCAGCCGTCTACCCCAAATTTCGCTTCACCACGCTGAGCTACGTGCTGGCATGGTTTTTCTCGCTAATACTTATTGTCGGCGGGCACTATACCTACGCCCACGTACCGCTGGGCGACTGGGTTAAAGACACCTTTGACCTGTCCCGCAATCACTACGACCGGCTGGGACATTTCTTCCAGGGTTTTACGCCGGCTATTATCGCCCGCGAACTGCTGCTGCGTACCAGCCCGCTGCGGCCGGGCAAGTGGCTGTTCGTTATCGTGACCTTCATGTGCCTGGCGATATCGGCGATGTATGAACTCGTCGAGTGGGGCTCGACCGCCATTTTCGGCGGCGGCTCGTTGGACTTCCTCGGCACGCAGGGCGACGTGTGGGACGCACAGAAAGACATGCTGATGGCCCTTATCGGAGCGATCGTTGCCCAGTTGGTACTGGGGCGGTATCACACGAAGGCTATCGATCGCCTGGAGGCGATGCGTGGCGGTAAAAAGGCTTAGTTTTCATTCAACGATAAAAAATATTTTCCGCAGTCCGCGATTAGGATTTCCGGGATAAAAGAAAGAGAAAGGGAAAAGTTCCAATTGTTACTTTTGAAGGAACCTTTGGAGCTTTAGAAAATGCGGAAAAAGACAATCAAGGCTGCATCGGATGCCGTCGGACGTGAAGAACTTGTGCGGGACAGGGTCTGGATATGGGCACACCATGCCGGCGCACATAACGATTACTGGCTGCGAAAAATAACGCGGAAGTCCTCCATCGAACCCGTGGACGCAGCCGACTACATGGGCATCGACAACATCATAATGGTCCGCTACGAAGGCCGGCCCGAGCCGCCGTTCGAAAAGCACTTCGGGCCGTTCAGGAAGAAGAAAAAAGTCATCTGGTCGCTGTCCGGCATCGGCGGCGTCACCAGCGAGGAAGAACGCCGCGAAGTTTTCAAACTCGCCGCAAACGAACCGAACATCGTGGGCTTCGTGCTGGATGACTTCTTCTGCGGCGGGGCGTTCGATGTTCCGCCTGATGACGATGACGTTCCGATTCCGGCCGCTCTTACGCCGTCTCAGCTTGCCGAGATACACGAAAGCACCGTGATTGGCGGCCGAAAGCTCGACCTGTCCGCCGTGCTGTACACCCGCCAGATATCGCCGAGGGCGGTTCACCATCTCAAACACGTGGACTGGATACAGATGTGGACCTGGTCGGCGAAAAAAATAGAAGAGATGGAAGAAAATCTGTCCCGCCTGGAGAAACTCAACCTCGGCAAGAAAATAATCGTCGGCTGCTACATGTTCGATTACAGCATACTCGAGCCAATGCCCGTTGAGCTTATGAAAATACAGTCTGAACTGGCGCTGAAGTGGCTGAAAGCGGGGCGGATCGAGGGAATTATTTTCCTCGGCACGCCTGTCTGCGACCTTGGCCTGGAAGCCGTTGAGTGGACACGCGCATGGTTCGCCCGCGTGGGCGACGAGAAGCTCGCTGCCGGCCGACGTTAAAAACCAATCCGTCAGTTCAATTTTGGTTTGCTGGTTATCCAAGGCGTTTCAGCTTGCCTGCCCACAGCGACAGCCAGATTACGACGACCACGACTGCCAGCAGCATAAGCTTGGCCGTGGCGTAGAAATCCAGCATAACGTACTGGATGCGTGACCAGTCCATGTCGCCGCCGCCCCAGAGCCAAAGTATCCAGTACGGCTTGTAGTGCAGGATGGCCAGAAACGCGACCCAGCTCGCCGCCATGAAGATGACTGCGATGATGACCGTCCACCAGCCCGCGACCGCGGCTGCCCGAACACGCTTCGCCATTTCCGAGTTGTCCATTTGATGCCCCTTGGTCAGATGTTATGAAGAACCTTGGCTGCAATTATTATAGGCGATATGGCTTGCAGGTTAAAAGTGCCGAAACAGGCCCGTTTCCAGATTGACGAACGGAAGATGCTGCGGCTGGACTTTTGCGGCTTGCCATCTTGTGATATTGAATTTACAAATATATATGTAATAATTATGTTCTTCACAAAAAAACTCCGGCGTTTAAACCGGAGTTTTCGTGATATTGAAAACAGTGTGCCGTCTTGACCGGGCGTCGCCGCCCGGCTGTCCCATAGGGACGAGGTTGTGCTGACTTACGTTTTATGCGCCGGTCAGATCTCTCTGTAAGGGCGGGGGGTTATTTTTTTTGTCAAAAATTGCTCCCGCCTGCCGGGGCCTAGATTATCCTCTAGAAAGGAGGTGATCCAGCCGCAGGTTCCCCTACGGCTACCTTGTTACGACTTAGTCCCAGTCACCGA
>CAZVYJ010000029.1:0-33295 GCA_964631565.1 uncultured Planctomycetaceae bacterium | reverse complement strand
GCGGCGTGTTTGACGATGGCAAGGCCCAGGCCGGTCCCGCGCGTGTCCGGGCTGCCTGTGCGCGAGGACTCCACCTGGAAGAACCGCTCGAACACCCGCTGCTGCAGTTCTTGAGGTATGCCGCAGCCGGTGTCGGCGACTGTGAAAATCACCATGTCGCCGGCTGACTTGATGCTGAAGTCGACGTTTCCGGCGGCCGGCGTGAACTTTATCGCGTTATCGAGCAGGTTGTGCAGTATGAGCTGCAGCATCGTCCGGTCGGTTGTGACTGTACAGTCCGGCGAGGCGACCGCGACGTTGAAATGCACGCCTTTTTCGGCGGCGGCGTCCGCGAAGTGGTCGCCGGCCCATTTTCCGACGGCGGCAAGCGTTATTGATTCGAGTTTCAGCTTCTGCCTCGCCGACTCGGCCAGGTGCAGGTCGAGCAGGTCGTTTACCATGTTTTCTAGGCGGCGAGTGTGGTTGTCGAGCATGCCGGCGATTTTTCTGAAGCCTTCATAGTCGTCTGCGTCCAGCGAGCCGAGCGAATCGACCGCAGCCCGTATCGTGGCCAGCGGCGTTCGCAGTTCGTGCGAGGCGTTGGCGACGAACTCGGTTTTGATGCGGCTGGTCCGGGCCTGGTCGGTGATATCCCTTGCCACGAGGAGCACGCTTATTCCGCCGCCGTTCGGCGAGACGAGTTTTGCGGCATGGAGATAAACGGTCTGCTGCCCTATATCGAACTGTCTGGAAGTCGGCTGGTCCGAGGCGACGACGCTGTTGAACGCGTCGATGACCTCAGGGACGCGGATGACATCCTGCAGCCGCCGGCCTGAGGCGTCGAGGGTGTCAGCCAGGAACATTTCGCGTGCCGCGGCGTTCATAAGGACGATGTGCCCGCCGGCGTCGAGCGCTATTACGCCTTCGCGGAGGTTCGTCACGACGGCCTGCAGGTTGCGGTGCTGCGCCGCGATGAGATCGATTTTTTCGGCGAGGCTTTTTCGCATGTCGTTGAGGGCCGTCCCGAGCTGCGACAGCTCCTTCGAGCCGTAGATGCGGACGCGTTTCGACAGGTCGCCGGAAGCTATCTGGCCGGCGGCCGTCGAAATCTGCCGCAGCGGCGAGTACCACACCCAGCTCATCAGCAGTCCCAGCGTTATTGCGATGACCGCGCCTGCCAGCGCCGCCCATAGCAGGGCGTTGCGGATGAGCATGCTGCCCTGTGCGATTGCGATGACGGGCATCGCCACGCGCACGGCCGCCACGACGCTGCCGTTGTGCCGGATGGGCATCGCCAGATAGCGGAACTCAAGTCCGAGCGTTTCGCTCCGCCGCACGTCCCAGCCAATTTCTTTTTTGTCTTTGATAACGGCCGCCAGTTCCGGCCGGTCTTTTGCGTCTGGAACGTGGGGTTCCATTCTGGCGGGGTCGGCCTGGCTGTCGCCAAGCACGTTGCCGTCCCTGTCAACCACCGTCAGTCGCAGCGACTCGTCCGAAGCAAGCCACCGCTTGCATTCCCTGTCGAAGATGTTCCTGAGTTTCTTGAGCCTCTGCGGATATTCGCCCTGCGGTTCGTCCGGCCAGAGGCTTTCGAAAAACTGCTGCGACATCATGGCGAACTGTTTCTGGTGCCGTTCGTTGGATTCGCTGTAGTCGTCGTTGAGATACCTGTATGAAACAATCCCGCTGACAGCAATGATGGCCCCGACCAGCAGGATGTTGCCGAAGAACAGCCGGTTGAAAAAACTGATGCGTTTCATCGTCATCGTTCGCCGGACGGCATCATGTGCCTGAAAAATGTTTTCATGGGAAAGCCCGTTGAAAACTGAAGCGTTCAATCGTCGTCGGTCGCCAGGCGATATCCTATGCCTCTGACCGTCTCGATGCAATTGCGTGCTGAGCCGAGTTTGCGGCGAAGCGCGGTTACATGCACGTCGATTGTCCGGTCGGTCACGACGGCGTCCTGGCCGAGGGCTTTGTCTATGAGCTGGTTGCGTGTCAGCACTCTGCCCCTGGCGGCGATGACCGCCGCGAGTATGCGAAACTCGGTGAGCGTCAGTGCGACGGGGCTGCTGTTGACTTCGACGGTGTGCGTGTCGAGATTTACGCGAACCGAACCTGCCGACAGCACGCCGTTCTGCGGGCCTGAGACTCCGTCGCTGCGGCGGAGGACGGCCGAGATGCGGGCCACCAGCACCGACATGCTGAAGGGTTTCGTGACGTAGTCGTCCGCCCCGACATGCAGGCCGACGACGATATCGCTTTCCTCACTTTTGGCTGTGAGCATGATTATCGGCACGGCTGCGGTTTGCGGGTCTTTCCGCATTTCCGCGGCTATTTCCGTGCCGCTCATGCCGGGCAGCATGATATCCAGCAGTGCCAGGTCAGGCGGGCTGGAGCGTATTTTCTCCAGCCCATCCAGGCCGTTATGGGCCACTTCAACGTCGTAATGCTCCTTGCGGAGACGCATGGCCACAAGCTCGGCCATGTCCTTCTCGTCCTCGACGAGTATTATGCGTTTTCTGGACATTTGACCCCATTCTAACATGTATCAGCCCGCGTCAATACCCGTCTTGCAACTCTAACACAATCTTAACGTGCGGCAAACGCACGCTTAACACGGCGCCCGGAGAATATACACGCCAGGCCGGTAAGCACCGGCGGAAAGAATCACAGATTAGCGCATTCTTCGCCTGTGCTTCATGCAACCTTGCCTGCGGAGATGTATTCAGGACGGCGTCGCGAATGGGATGGTCCCAGGCAGGTTTTTGTAACCGACAGCATTAAGGAGAAAGTCCAATGACAGGCAGATGGCAAGCCACGATGGTGTCAGTACTGGCGTTAATCGCCGGAGTATCAGCGCAGGAAGCGCTGGCCGGCGAAACACTCACGATTCAGGGTTCGACAACGGTCGGCCCGATTGCCGAGGCGTTCGCCGAGGCGTTGCAGAAAGCGGATTCCGACATAAGCATCACGGTCCGCAAGACAGGCAGCGGCGACGGCGCCGCAGCCCTCATCGACGGCAAGTGCGACGTCGCGACGCTCAGCCGTTTCATGAAGGACGATGAATTCAAGAAAGCGGTTGAGAAGGGCGTTTTGCCAGTCGCTCACGCCATTGCGATGGACGGCGTATGCGTAGTCGTGCATCCGTCGAACACGGTCAAGGAACTCACGCTTGCCCGGATACGCGACATTTACACCGGCAAGATAACCAACTGGAAGGAAGTCGGCGGCCCGGACTGCGAAATCGTGGTGATAGGACGCGACAGCTCTTCCGGCACATTCGAAGTGTTCGAAGAAATCGCCATGAAGAAGGAAAAGGTCACCACCGGCGCCGAAACCGTCGGCTCGAACCCGCAGATGCACGCCCGCGTCAAGGACACCAAGGGCGCCATCGGCTACGTCGGCCTGGGCTTCGTCGACAAGGACGTCAAGGCACTGAAGGTCGAAGGCGTAATGCCGACCCGCAAGACGATTGCCGGCGGAACATACCCGATAGCCCGTCCGCTGTACCTGTTCACCAACAGGTATCCGGAACTTGGCTCGCTGGCCCACAGGTTCGTAACTTTCCACCTGACTGAGAAGGGTCAGGAAATCATCGAGGCCAAGGGTTTCGTTCCCGTGACTGATTACTAACAGAAGCAGGTGCGCATGGAAGCATCGAAATCCGCACAACTTGACCTGGATTCAGGTGACGGCAGGCAGGCGGCGGCCGGCGTTTTCGACCGGCCGCTGCTGCTTACCCCAAAGCAGGACATCGTCGGCTTCGCCAGGAGCATCGTCGGGAAGGCTTTCCTCACGACGGTCGCGTCGCTGATGATTGTTTCGGTCCTGCTGATTTTCGTTTTCATAATCGTCAAGGCGTGGCCCTTCTTCATGAAGCGGGGCTTCACCGAGCTTCTGAATCCGCATATCGACTGGTACCCCGAGCACGCCGCCGCCCCGGAATTTGGCGCAACGGCCATGCTTTTCGGCTCGGGCATCGTGACTGTCGGCGCGATGATTATCGCCGTGCCGGTCGGGCTGGCGGCCGCGGTGTTTTTAAGCGACATCTGCGCCTTCAAGGCCAGGCAGTTCATCAAGCCGATAATCGAGATTCTCGCGGCCATCCCTTCGGTGGCTTACGGCTTTTTCGCCGTGCTGGTGGTCGCGCCGTGGCTTCAGAAGACCTTCGGCATTCCCAGCGGCACGAACGCGCTGAACGCGGCCGTCATGCTCGCCGTGATGGCCGTCCCAACGATAGTCAGCATCTCGGAGGACGCCATAAGCTCGGTCGGCAGGGAACTGCGGGAGGGCGGCTACGCGCTGGGTTCAACCCGGGCGGAGGTGATGCTGAAGGTCGTCATCCCGGCCGCCCACAGCGGCATTATCGCGGCGGTGATACTCGGATTCATGCGGGCCGTCGGCGAAACGATGCTGGTGTGGATGGCGAGCGGCATGGCCAAGCAGATTCCGACGCCGTGGTGGGATATGACCGCATCGGTACGGACTCTTACGGCCACCATCGCGCAGGAAATGAGCGAAGCGGAAGCTGGCGGCCTGCACCGACAGGCGCTGTTTTCGCTGGGCCTGATGCTGCTGGTGATAACGTTCATGCTCAACCTCGCCAGCGAGTTTTTCCTTTCGCGGGCAAGACGCCCGGCAAGGGGGAAAGCCGGATGAGGCGATTTTTCCGCAGTCTGATGGATAAGCTTTTCACCGGCTCTGCCGGCATGTCGGTGGTTCTGATGGCCGGCGCGCTGCTTATCATACTTGGGCCGATGTTTTATCGCGGGGCTACGGCTGTCGTCTTCAGGGGAACCGTGGAGTTCCGGAAGATGCAGTTCTTCGAGCCGCTTTGGCGCCGCGGCGACTGGGTCAGCCTCGAAAGCGAAATAAAGCAGACCGACAAGGCCCGCGCAGGGCTGTACAGGAAGCTGAGGCAGTTCTCGATAGGAATCGACGTTTCGTATGAAATAGACAACGCCCGGCAGATTTACCGCGACATGAAAAAGCAGCTCGAAGTTCGCCACGACGCCAAGGAAATATCGCAGTCGGCGTTCAGAAAAGCCAGGAAGCGGGCGAGCGATGTTCGCGACGGGCTGATTTCAGCCTTCGAGTCGGTTGATCCCGACGAAGCGAGGCGACTGCTGCAGGAAGTGCTTTCGCAGAAAGATGATGATGTGTTCAAGGGCACAGCCGGCGAAAGTTTTTTCCCGCTGGCGGAGGATTACCTGGCGGTCCTGGACAGCGGTGTGGACATCCAGCAGCGGCGGCAGAAGTACGCCGAGGAACTCAAGGCGGTCAACGACTTGCTGTACAAGCTGCTCGGTCCGGCCCCGGGCCGGAAAGCCAGGGCCGACCTCGTGCAGGAGAACTACGGCGCGACGCGGCTCGACGTAGCCGAGAAATACCGCCGGCAGCTCCTCTACAAGGAAGTGTGGGACAAAAACGTCCAGAAAAGCGAACCTCGTCTGGTTGACAGGTCGAGTTTCTTCGACGGGGGCCTGGATGAAGTGTTCGCCATGCTTCGCGACGACGGCGAGTTCAATGCCATGCTCAACCCGCGATGGACGTTTTACTGGCAGTATTTCGTCGACGACTGCACACAGGGGCACGAGTTCGGCGGGATAGGGCCGGAGATTTACGGCACGCTGATGCTGGCGCTGCTGTCGATGGCCTTTGCCGTGCCTATAGGCATAATGACGGCGGCGCACCTTGTCGAGTGCACGCGGGACACGCTGTTCGTGCGGTTCATACGCATGTGCATCAATACGCTGGCCGGCGTGCCGAGCATCGTGTTCGGCCTGTTCGGCTTCGTGCTGTTCCTGGAATGGATGCCGGAGCACGTGAGCTTTCTCGGCCTGAGCACCATGCCAAACACGCTGGCCGGAGGCATGACGCTGGCGATCCTCGTTCTGCCGGTAATGATCCGGGCCAGCGAAGAGGCCATCAAGTCCGTTCCCAGAACATATAAAGAGGCGTCGCTGTCGCTTGGCGCAGGCGGCCTGCGGACGTTCCTGCTGGTCACGCTGCCGGCGGCCATGCCGGGCATAATGACCGGAATAATACTGAGTCTCTCGCGAGCAGCCGGCGAAACGGCGCCGATTATCTTCGTCGCGGCGATGGCGTCCGGGCCTTCGCCGAAATCGATATTCGAAGGCCCGACAAGGGCGCTTTCCACGAGCAGCTACGACATGGCCTGCGGCGACACGATAGCCGCACGCGTGCCGCACAACCAGTACGGCATGATTATGACGCTGATCCTGCTGGTCCTTATCCTGAACATCGCGGCCATCATCATCAGATCGCGACTTTCCAGAAAACTTCGCAGCGCGTGAGGCAGCCTGTAATGAACAGTGACAACCGAAAGGAAACCGAGAAAATGCCAGTTGCTTCAGACATAGCAAAAGCAGGCGGAATCGCCGACGCACCGGCATCGGCACGCGACGGCATAAGAATTTCCGTCGGCGCCGGTCTGCAGGTCGGCCGCGCTGCCAAGCCGGTTGATGCGAAGGCCGAATGCCCGTGTGCGATTATTCAGTCGAAGGATTTCAGCCTCTATTACGGCAGCAAAGTCGGCGTGCGTGATATCTCGATGGACATCTATCCATGCTCGGTGACGGCTATCATCGGCCCGAGCGGCTGCGGCAAGAGCACGTTCCTGCGGAGCATAAACCGCATGAACGACCTCGTGCCGCACACGCGTGCGACCGGCCGGCTCGAAGTCAACGGCGTCAATGTCTACGACAGGCGGGTGAACCTCGTTAATCTCCGCCAGCAGGTCGGCATGGTTTTTCAGAAGCCCAATCCGTTTCCCAAGAGCATATATGACAACATCGCGTTCGGGCCGAGGCTGCAGGGCGTCCGCAGGCGGGCCGACCTGGACGAAATCGTCGAGAAGTGCCTGCGCGACGCAGCCCTGTGGGAGGAAGTGAAGGACGAACTGAAAAAATCGGCCCTGGCGCTGTCGGGCGGGCAGCAGCAGCGGATTTGCATCGCCAGGGCGCTGGCGACCGGTCCGAAGGTGCTGCTCATGGACGAGCCGTGCTCGGCGCTCGACCCGATAGCCACCGGTCGCATAGAGGACCTGATAGCCCGGCTGAAGGACGAGTACACCATAGTGATCGTGACGCACAACATGCAGCAGGCCGCCCGCGTAAGCGACATGACGGCGTTCTTCTGCATGGGCGAGCTTATAGAGTACGGCCCGACGAAGGATATATTCACGAAACCGGCCAGGAGCCGGACCGAAGATTACATCACAGGCAGGTTCGGATAAGCCTGAAAAAAGGAAACGACAATGTCTGATTTACAGCGACGCCTCGAAAAACTCATGCTTCGCCTCGACTACATGGGCATGCGCGTCGAGCAGGCCTACATGGACGCGCTGAACGCCATCAGGAAAACCGACGTCGAGGCCGGCATGCGGGTTCACGAAAACGACTCGGCGATAGACATCGAGGAGGTCGAGATCGAGCAGGAATGCATCCGCCTGCTGGCGCTTTATCAGCCGGCCGCCATCGACCTGCGGAAAATCTGCACGATTATCAAGGCCAACAGCGACCTGGAGCGGATAGCCGATTTCGCCGCCGGCATGGGCAAGCGGGTCAAGCATCTTCGCGCGTCGAACATTGACCTCAGCGGCAATGCGATGTTCCTTCGCCTGGCCGACTGCGTGACCAATGCGCTCGGCAAGACGGTCCGCATGCTCAGCGTCACCGATACCGACACGGCCCAGTCGGTAATCTCCGACGACGACGAGACGGACATGGCACACCGCAATTTCGTCCGCTCCGTGCTGGACCCCGGCAGTTCCCTTCCTCGCGACGCCGAGGCGGTCATGACGCTCATCAACATCGCCAAGGCCCTTGAGCGGATAGGCGACCTGTGCACGAACATCGCCGAGGACATCATCTTCCTGCGGACCGGCGATATCGTCCGCCACGGCGGCACGTCGCACACATAAGGTTGATGTTTTTCAGAACCTGTTGATTTCAGAACCGTTATTTTCAAAACCCGTTGCTTTCAAAGCCCTGCCGATGCATCGGCAGGGCTTTTTGGGGGCTTTACCAAACATCACATCTGCTCGCCGCAAGACCTCTTTCACCGACATTTCACACACCCTTCATAAGGTCTTTGCGCTCCGCACGGATACTTCGGCCAGGTAGCAGTCACAGTCCAGGCCGGGAGCCCGGCCTCTGTGGAAGCTGATCCGCCTGACAGCGAAACGAAAGGAGTGCAAGATGCGGAAATGTCTACTGCTGTTTACGGCCCTGACGCTTCTGGCCGCGGCCGGCTCGGTCTTCGCCGATGACCCGGACAAGGAGGAGCTTGGGACTACTGTGGAGGCCCTCAAGACTCGTCTGAAGGATACGCAGAATCGTCTCGACGAACTGGAGGCGAACTACGCGGAAACGGAGAAATATCTCAAATCGGTCAATGAGATGCAGAAGGACGCCGGCAAGCACGAGGTGCTGCCGAGCTGGCTGGAGAACCTCAAGTTCAAGGGCGATTTGCGGCTGCGTTACCAGGGCGAGTGCTTCAACTACACCGACCGCTCCCGCAACCGCGCGAGATACAGGCTCCGCTTCGGCGTGACCAAGACGTGGTGGGAAGATCAGATGGAAGTCGGCTTCCGCATCGCCAGCGGCGAAAGCTCGTCGGCCTACGACGACCTGCCCAACCCGACATCGACCAACCAGACCATGGACATCGGCTTTGCCGACAAGGCCATATGGCTGGACCAGGCGTACGCGAAGTACTCGCCGAAGTGGCTCGAAGGGTTCACCATCATGGGCGGCAAATTTGCCGTGCCGTATGAAAACACCAGCATGATATGGGACAGCGACGTCAACCCCGAAGGTTTCTGGGCGCAGTACAAACACAAGATTCCCGGACTGGAATGCATTGAGCCGTTCGCCAGCGTCGGCTACTTCGTAGTCGAGGAGAACAGCACGAACAACGATGTGACCCTCGTCGGCTACCAGGCAGGCGCCACGTGGACCATCGTGAAGGACGTGAAGTGGATGTTCGCGGCTGCATACTACGACTACGACCACTTCGCCGACAACTATCGCGCCGCAAACGGCAACCATGTCGTCAACAACGAGCTGGCCGCCAGGGAATTCCAGATACTGGACCTGCTGAACAAGGTCAGCTGGACCGCCTTCAACCTGCCGATGTCGGCGTACTTCGATTACGCCCACAACTGTGGCGACGAAGACTCGATCAGTCCCTATGAAGACCAGTCAGATGCTTACGCCGTCGGCATCGCCGTCGGCAAGAACAAGAAGAAAGGCGACTGGTCGTTCAGCTATGCCTACAAGTACATCGAGGCGAACGCCGTGGTCGGCCAGTTCAACGACAGCGACTTCGGGCACGCCAATCGCAAGGGGCACGTCTGGGGCGCCGAGTACAACATTGACGATTTCCTGACGGCCGGCCTTACGCTCTTCTACACCGAGCCGATTGTAGGCTCCAGCGAAGGCAGAACGACCACCACCATTCAGGCCGATCTGGTCTGGAAATTTTAGAGTGTGAAGTTGCAGTAAGTTTTAAGTTTCGAGGAGGGCTGGTGGATTTCCCGGCCGTCCCTTAGGGAGCGGGCGGCCGGGTCCACCGGATAACTTGACAGGGAGCGACTGAAATGATGAAAGCCATAACATGCAACCGGAAAATTTATGAAGCCTTCGCCGCGGCGATGGAAATCATGATACTGCTTGGCGCCTGCATGCTGCTGCTGCGGGCCGCCGTTTCCATCGTTTAGAGCAGCTGACAAAAAGAAACAACCTGAACCACAAAGGGCACAGAGAACACAGAAAGTACGAAAAATGCAGTGTTTGAAAGGTTTTTGTGTTTTACTTCGTGCCCTTCGTGAACTCTGTGGTTCATCTGTTCGTGAATATGGAAAATTGTCATATTATGAAGCTCAATGTTAAAGTTCGTGAATGCATACCCGGGACATACGAGGCCCGCTGTCCCATCCTGCCCGGATGCCGAGGCATGGGCAGCACCTCGCAGGAGGCAATGGCCGATTTCGTCAAGGCTGCAAAGGGGTATTTCGCCTTGGTGAATAACTTCGTACCGACCGACCTGGACGAAGGCCATATCCATTTCTGTGAGGTTTGTTAAGCTCCCCCCGGCGTATAGTCCATCATAAGTCGGGTCGCTCCGTTTAATCACGCCTATAGACGTCTTTTTCGGCCGCCGCTGCTGCAATTATTTCGTCTCCAATCCCACCGGGCGGCAACCTCAGCCACGGCCATATCGAATGCTTTTTTCATCTGTGGACAATTTTCGATTGATTCTTTTATGCAATGGGTAGAATAGACGCTTACGTTTTTTTCGAGACGGCTGCAGTAAAGGATGTTCCCCGATGGGCAGAACAAGAAATTTGAAAGCTTTGATGATTTCCGTGTTTGTCCTGCTGGCGATTCTGCCGGCGGTTGCGATGGCCTCCGACGGAAAGGCTGCTTTGTTGTCGGACCGTATGATGGTGCTGGCGGTTCAGGTGGGCCTGCTGCTGGTAATGGCCAGGCTTGGCAGTATCCTGTTTGAAAAGCTTCATCTTCCCGGCGTGCTCGGTGAGCTGGCAGCCGGCATGGTCATAGGCCCGTATGCACTCGGGCAGATTCCGGTCTGGGGTTTTGAGCACGGCATATTCGGCATGAGCGAGGGCGGGGTGTTTCCGGTTTCGCCGGAGCTTTACGGACTGGCGTCGATTGCGGCGATTGTGCTGCTGTTCACTGTCGGCCTGGAGACCGACATACGCATGCTCATGCGGTACTCGGTGGCAGGTGCGGTCGTCGGCCTGTGCGGCGTCATATCGTCGTTCGTGCTCGGCGACCTGACGGCCGTCATATTTTCCGACCTGCTGTTCGGCGCACAGAAAGGTTTCTTCTCGCCGCCGTGTCTGTTCCTGGGCGTGATTTCCACGGCGACTTCAGTGGGCATTACGGCCCGCATACTCTCGTCCAAACATAAAATCGACACCCCGGAAGGCGTGACTATCCTGTCCGGCGCCGTGGTTGACGACGTTCTGGGCATCATCATGCTGGCGATAGTCACCGGCGTTGTCTCCGCCCGCGGCGGCGAGGAAGGCGGCGTTGACTGGGGGCACATTGGCGCAATTGCGGCCAAGGCCACGGGAATATGGCTGACGGCTACATTCATCGGCCTGCTTGCGTCGAGGAAAATCAGCTTCCTTCTCAAGCGTCTCGGCGAGCGGAGCAGCATCGCCGTCATCGCGCTCGGCATGACGATGATACTCGCCGGCCTGTTCGAGGAAGCTGGCCTGGCCATGATCATCGGCGCGTATGTCATGGGCCTGACGTTCTCGAAAACCGACATCAGCCACGTCATACGTGAGAAGGTTCACCACGTTTACGAGTTCTTCGTGCCGGTGTTCTTCTGCGTCATGGGCATGCTTATAGATTTCCGCGTGATGACCTCCATGAACATGGTCATGTTCGGCCTGGTCTACTCGGCCATCGCGATAGCGTCCAAGTTCTTCGGCTGCGGAATGCCGTCGCTGCTGCTGAACTTCAATTTGCGCGGAGCTGCCCGCATAGGCATCGGCATGGTGCCGCGAGGCGAAGTCGCCCTTATCGTGGCCGGCTTCGCGCTGTCCCGGGGCTTCCTTACGCAGGATGTGTTTGCTGCCGCCATCATCATGACGTTCGTTACGACGATATTGTCGCCGCAGGCCATCGTGCTTATGTTCCACGGAAGCGCCGGCGGCGTCCGCAGAGAAATCGAGACCAGGAAGACGAGCACGACCATTACGTTCGATTTTCCTTCCATGGAAACCACGGAATTTCTCGCCGACAAGCTCCGCAACGTCCTCGATCTTGAAGGCTTTTACGTGAGCAGTCTTGGAACCCAGCAGCACTACCAGGCCCGCAAGGACACGGTGATTATCGACCTGGAGCACAGCGACAGCCGGCTGACCATTATCTGCGACGATCGCGACATACCGCTGGTCCATACCGCGGTGTCCGAAGCCGCCGCCGCCCTTGAACAGACCCTTCGCGGCCTGAAGGAGCCCGTTGATCTGGCCGTCCTGCGGAACAGCATTCAGCAGGACAAGACGGGCGCCGCTCCCAATTTCCAGCTGAGGGCGTATCTCACGCCGTCGCTGGTCGAGCCTGCCCTCAAAGGCGAAACCAAGAACGAAATCATCGACGAGCTTCTGGACATTCTGCAGCGGAATCACCTTGTGCGCGACATTCAGGAGGCGAGGAAAGCCGTCCTGTCGCGCGAGGAGAGCATGTCAACCGGCCTGCAGTACGGTGTGGCCATTCCGCACGGGCGGACAAACGCCGTGGATCGCCTGGTCTGCGCGGTCGGCGTGAAGGCCAGCGGCGTGGACTTCAAGGCGCTGGACGGCGAGCCGTCTCGGATTTTCGTCCTTACGCTTTCGCCTACGGACAAGCCGGCCCCGCACGTTCAACTGATGGCCGCAGTCAGCCAGATTCTCAACGAAGAGGGACGCAGACGCGTCCTCGACGCGAAAACTCCGGCACAATTGTATGATGTTCTGAGCAGGCCCGTTTAGGAATATGGACCACCGTATTTTTGCACATGGCGCATGGCGGCCTGTGCATGATATACGGCCTGTACCCGGGCGTTCCGCTCGAAAACGTCCGCGCAATGATGGACGCAATGGGAAAATACGCCGCGCTGTACAACGGATGAAAGCAGGGCACAGGGCTTGCCCGCCGAAGCATCGGCGAAGGCGGGAGCAGGGCTTGTCCGCCGTACCCGTACGGGGAAGGCGGAAGCAGGCCGGGGCGGAATACCTTTGTCGTTTTTTGGACATTCGGATTTTTCCGTTTTTTGAGGTCTTGCAGAGATGTTCTTACATGCGTTTCAATGGGTATTCACTGGACATAATCACCTGTCGGAAATATAATACCACTTCTTAATTCGTTGATTGGTGTTCACTTTTTTGTGGTTGCTTTTTCGTTTATATGGATGCTCATATATCTGAATAAAGAGCACAAAGGAGGATGTCCATCATGAAGCGGCGGGCGGGTGCTTTACGTTCGCGGTTTATGCTTGCAGCAGCGGTATCTGTTTTGATAGGGGTTTGTTCCGTTTCGGCCGAGGCGGAGACCATTACCAGCGGCATGTACACGGCCAGCAATGAAGTCGCCTATGACTGGATAGACATTGCCGCCACAGGCACGGCGATGGCCCAGAACCAGACGGGCGCCGAGTCCATGCCGGTCTCGCTGGGTTTTGACTTCATGTACGGCGGCAGAACATACAGCCAGGTCTATGTTTCATCCGTCGGCGCGCTTCGCTTCGACGATCATCTCACCTCCGACTACAACATGGACCTGCCCACAGGCAACCGTGACCTGGTTTCGGTCTACTGGGACGACCTTTACTACGGGCCCGCCTCAACCGTCCCGTCCAACGCCGTTTATTATCAGACGCTGGGAACGGAGGGAAACCGTCAGTTTATCGTGCAGTGGCAGGATGCGGATCACTATCACGGCGGCAACGGCGCCATAACCTTCCAGGCCATACTCAACGAGGCGGACAACACCATCAAATTCCAGTATCAGGATGCGACTTTTGAAAACACGCCATCCTTAAGCGGCGGCGCCAGCGCGACCGTCGGCCTCCAGACAATGGGCCGGCGAAGCCAGACATCGGCTGCGACAAAGTGGTCATACAACACTGCCGCCCTCAGCGACGGCGAGGCGATTCTTTTCCAGCCTTATAACTGGAACCCTTCGCCTCCTGTCAGTCTGACACTGACCTACACGGCCGCCGCCGACGCCTATGCCTATGCTCAGGCCTATCAGATAGGTATTCCCGTGGAAAGCGAGAACAGCCAGCAGGCCTATGCCACGGACCCGGATATAGCCATGGCGGAGACCTATGCTTTTGTCAATGGCGATAGTGAATATCCGGGAGCGCCGGAGCCCATGATGTATGAGGTATCTACCTATACTTCAGCCCAGATAGGCGGGGAGGTATACGACGGCATGCCGTCGGTGGAATCCTATTTCTCCATAAGTAATGCGGCCTCAGGGCCGGGCGACGGTTACGGAGAGGCGAAGACCAGCCTTGTGGGCGAGCTTACGGTCGGAACGTCTGATGCCTTTCCGGCCGGCGCAGGCGGCCTGACGCTGCTGGCCTCAGCCGGCAGGGACGAAGCCGACTGGTACTGGTCGCTTGTCTTCAGCTGCAGGCTGGTGTCCACCGATCCCGACAATCCGTTCGACATAACGCTGGATGCCGACAATCTCTCGGCCGAAATCGCGGTGCTGGCAGGGCAGGTTATCCAGATCGAATATACGCACAACCTTACTTCCAACTACGCCACCGAATACGGATGGGTTGACTTTACGATAGTGCCCGAGCCGGCGACATTGGGATTGTTCGCCATTTGCAGTACGGCTCTGCTCCGCCGTAAACGGAGGCGCCAGTAAGCCCAGCCCCACGGGCAACCTTTGTGGCGAGTAACGAAAACAAGGCTGAACGATAACTAAGGGGACCAGCCGGCTTTTCCGCCGAAACATAGGCGCGCATATAGTGCGTGTAAATGTCCGATTTCCAATGACTACTAATCCCGATATACATCGATTAGTCATTCGTCATTAGACATTTGGCCACGTTATGGGGATGCCTATATTTTCGGGCACGGAGGGCCGTACGAGAATAGTCCGGCGATTCATCGCCGGGGGAAATTAACGTTCAATACACATGTGAATCCCGTAGGTACGGATGAAGCGGGTAAGATGTGGCTAAGCCACACGCGATATTTGTAAATGGTTCGGAAAAACGTGGGCGCCTCGACCATACCCATACGTGGGCGTATGCCCGAGCAAACGCACCCACCCTGCATCTGTTACTTGGGACTTGCCTGTTCCGACAGTTCGACGAATGTCGCATAGATGACGAAGTACGAGCCTTCGACGGCTGTCGGTTGTGCCTGCGTTATGCCGCGTGCGGCGCGAGGCTTGGTTTTGTCGGCCTTCTTCAGCGTTTCCGCTATCTCAGCCAGCGTTATCAGCTTGTCCGGGCCGCCGCCTTCAATCATCACGTCGGCCTTGTTGGCAAGGAAGCCGGCCAGTTTGTTGTCGTCGGTTATCACCGGGCCTGCTGCCTCGCCGGGGGCGAGTTTCACGCCGGCGTCCATCGTCCCGTCGTTTTTGGTTGTGAGCCGGCCGGGCAGGGCGGTTATGTTTCCGCCCATCTCTGTCAGCATTGAAAGCCCGTAGGCAGTCACCGCATGATTTTCGCTGAATTTGCCGTCGGTCGAAACGGGTTTGAAGGTATAGCCGTCCACCGTCAGAATCGCAACCGGCGGGGGCGACGCATTCAACGGCAGCTTGGTGAATTTGCACGGGACGACCGTGTCCTTGTCTATCTGTATGAACAGCTCGGCTGCGCCGCTGACTATTTTTGAATCGACCAGCAGGGCGTACTCGCTCACCGGAACAGCCACCGCCTGCATGAACTCCAGCCTGTCGTACGGAAGCGTGGGCAGGCCGTCGCCTCGCACGGTTATGTCCTTGCCCGGCATCATCCAGTTCATGCCATGACTGCTGGAGTAGCGGCTGCTCACACGTCCCTGCATTGTTTTCATCAGTTCCTGCGCCTTCACGTAGGTCGGGTGCCGCAGTCTGCTGCCGGGCGTCGCTTCGACGCCTTTTTTTAGCAGTTCGTAGGCGTCCTTCGAATCCGGCCTGAGCCGGCAGACTTTTATGAAGTCATCCAGCGCGTCGATTTCCCGCTTGAGTTCCAGCAGCGCCAGGCCGTGACCCTGGCTGAACGCGGCGACGAGCGGGCCGGCCTCCTTCGCTTTTCTAAAATACGCCTCGGCCTTATCGAAAGTTCCCGCCTCGTAATATGCCAGCCCCAGCAGGAAATTGCGCGTCGTAGGGTCGGCCCACTGGTTGGCGGCCTGCTGCAGCGCGAAGAACCCTTCGTTGCGGAACTGCTTGCGCTTGCGGTCGTCTTTTTCCTCCTTGCCGCGGATGCGGGCCGCTTCAAGAAAGCTCTCGTCAGCTTCGCGAACCCTTTTTATGAACGTCTCGCGTTTCTTGGCGATGTCGTCCTGCGTGAGCCACTGTGAACCGAGCTTGCGCTGCTTGTCCTTCGACATGGCCTGCCATCGCTTTATCTGCTCGCGAAGCTGGAAGCTGGCCGTGCCGGCCTTGGTCCCCTCGAGGTTTCGCATGACTACGAAGGCGTAGGTTTCAGGCCGCTGCGCATTTTCCGTCAGGATTTTTGGACGCTCGACGCTCTTTGTCGTCTGGCCCGGCGCTGCGGCCGCCGCAGCCAGCATCGCCGCCGCGGTGAAACACAGTTTGGCCGTGACCTTCATATGCGACTCCTTTCGACTAAAAACACATAACACATAACAAAATGAACCACAGCCCATACTGGTCCATTCGGGAAGTTCACAGAGGACACTGAGTGAACAAATAAAAACTTCAAATCCTGTGCTCTCTGTGTCCTTTGTGGTTCTGGCTGTTTCTTTCTGTCAGGTTTTTTAAGTTTAACGCAATTGCCCGCTGTTTTTGACAAATAAAAACATGTAAAGGTTAGATGGCGGATGGCGGTATCATGTCGGGCGTCTACAATGGAGCACAGACATAACCTTACATGGGGAGAATGTGCATGAAACGACAGCTTGCATGGCTTGCTGTTCTGGTGGTTACGCAGGCGGCCTGTGCACAGGCGCCGCCGTTTGATTCCGGCATTGTCGCCGCGACACAGCCGGCGTATGTGAAGGCGTCGGCGATTACGTCGCAGAAGCAGGCCGAGGCCGGCTCGACCGTGTACATCGCGATTGACATGCGTATCAAGGACGGCTGGGCGTATTACAGTCCCGACCCGGGCGGCGATGCGCTGCCGGCCGGGATAAAAACCGCCGCGGATCCGCTGAAGGCGGGCGAACCGCTCTGGCCGATGGACAGGCCGCACGAATACAAAATCGGCGGCGAGACTTTAGTGAACAACGCATACGATGGCAGAGCGATTGTTTACGTGCCGGTTTTGATTCCCGCCGATACGCCGGCCGGAGATTATTTCGTAGCTCTCCAGGTCGAGGGACAGGTCTGCGGCGAGGGCAAGTGCGTCTCGCTGGACGGCGACAACGCCGTCACAGCCGGCGCGACGATTAAAGTAGATTCCGAAAGCGTCGCTAATCCGGCGTGGGACGCCGACGCCGATATCTCAGGCGGCCTGAAGTCAGCCGTCACCGTCGAGCAGCTCAGGCGGCTGCACGCGGCGGCGGACGGTGCGATGGCCGAGGAAGCCGCCAAGTACGGGCTTTGGGCGGGAGTGGCGCTGGCGCTGCTGGCCGGGCTTACGCTGAACATCATGCCGTGCGTGCTGCCGATTATCCCGCTGCGGATACTGAGCCTCGTGAGCGCGGCCGGCCAGTCACGCCGCCGCTACGTCACGCTCGGGCTGGCGTTCGCAGCGGGCATCGTGCTGTTCTTCGCGGCCGTCGGCGCGGTGAACGTCATACTCAAGCAGACCGCCAGCAGCTCGCTCGACATCAACGAGCATTTCAAATATCCCTCAGTGCGGATCGCCATAGCGATGGTGCTGCTGGCGCTGGCGGCGAATCTTTTCGGACTGTTCAACGTTGTCGTGCCGTCGCGGCTGGCGGCGGTGGGGCAGCAGCAGAAAACCCAAGGCCACCTGCCGGCCGTCGGCATGGGCTTCATGATGGCCGTCCTCGCCACGCCGTGCAGCTTCTGGCTGATGGCCCTTGCGCTCGGCTGGGCGCAGCTACAGCCGCTCTGGCTTGGCACGGCCGCCATCATGCTCATCGGCGTCGGCATGGCGGCGCCGCATATTCTGCTGGCGGCGTTCCCCTCGCTGGCCGGCCGACTGCCGAAGCCCGGCCGCTGGATGGAACTGTTCCGCCAGACCATGGGCTTCCTCCTGCTGCCGGCGGTGTTGTACCTGCTGAGCACGCTCACCGAAGATTCGTACCCGTTCTGGGTGGCCGGGTTTGGCGTGGTGCTGGTGTTCGGCCTGTGGGTGTGGGGCACGTGGGTACGCTACGACGCGCCTCTGCAAAAGAAGATCGCTGTCCGCGGCGTCGTTACAGCGCTGGTGGTTCTGGCCGGCATTGCGATGCTCGCTCCGCCACAGCATAGCGGAATAAAGTTCGAGGAGTTCAGCGAGGCCCGTCTCGCCGAGGCGCGGCAGCAGGGAAGCATGGTGCTTGTGGAGGTCACCGCGCGGTGGTGCACCAGCTGCAAGGTGCTCGATTACACGGTATTCAAAACTCAGCAGGCCGCCGACGCCGTCGATGCCCGAAAAATCGTCGCGCTGCGGGCCGATATTTCCGACAGCGACAGCGCCGCCGCAAAATGGGTGAAGAGTAATTTCAACTCCGGCCCGCCGCTTACAGTCATCTACCCGCCGGGCCGCAAGCCGGTGCACCGCGTGGGAACCTATTCGAAGGAGGAGTTCGTCAGATGGCTGGACGAAAATGCCGATCCCATGGCTCCCGCGCCGGAAACACCTTGAAAATGGGATTTTTAGGTGTAATTTGAGTCTGAAAAAAATTTTATAAAGGCTATTGCCATACCCTAACATATACCTTACAGTACGCCGGACATGGAAGTTATGCCCTTGATTTTACAGGAGATATTCAATGGCTAAGGCATCGAGTGCGACTACGAAAAAGACCAACCCGGCTCCGGCGATGGAGCAGAAGCGGGAACAGGCCCTGGATGCGGCCCTCAAGCAGATAGAAAAAAACTTCGGCGTCGGCAGCATAATGAAACTGGCCGACGAGCAGATTGTCGCCGTCAAGGGAATACCGACCGGCGCGCTGAGCCTGGACATGGCGCTCGGCGGGGCCGGCATGCCGCGCGGAAGGATATGCGAGCTGTTCGGTCCGGAAGGCTCCGGCAAAACGACGCTGGCGCTGCACGTCATCGCGAGCGCGCAGAAGGAAGGCGGCGTGGCCGCCTTCATCGACGCCGAGCACGCCCTCGACCCGACATGGGCCCGCAGGCTCGGCGTGAACGTGGAAGAACTTCTCATCTCCCAGCCTGATACGGGGGAGCAGGCCCTGGAGATTTGCGAACTGCTGGTTCGCTCGAATGCCGTGGATGTCATCGTGGTGGACTCGGTGGCTGCTCTTATCCCGCGGGCGGAGATCGAAGGCGAGATGGGCGACACGCACGTCGGTCTGCAGGCCCGGCTGATGAGTCAGGCGATGCGGAAGCTCGTCGGCGCCATCTCTAAGTCGCGGACATGCGTGATCTTCATCAACCAGATCCGCATGAAGATAGGCGTGATGTTCGGCAACCCCGAGACCACCCCGGGCGGCAACGCGCTGAAGTTCTACAGTTCAGTCCGCATCGACGTCCGCCGCATCAGTACGCTGAAGGAAGGCGAGCAGGCCGTCGGCAACCGCGTTCGCGTGAAGGTGGTCAAGAACAAGGTCGCGCCGCCGTTCAAGACTGCCGAGTTCGACATCATGTTCGATTCCGGCATAAACGAAATCGGCGATCTCGTGGACCTGGCCTCGGCGGACGACATTATCCAGAAACAGGGCGCGTGGTTCAGCTACGGCGACACGAGAATCGGACAGGGCAGGACAAATTCCATAACGTTCCTCAAGGAAAACCCCGACCTTGCCGCGGAAATAAAGGCCGCCGTCATCGAGAAAATGACTCACAAGGCCGCCGCCGAAACCGGCAAAAAATGAAATACCTGATTTCATGACGAAAATGGAAAAGCCCGCCCCTTACAAGGACGGGCTTTTTTATTTGCTGCCCGATAAATGTATTCTTGCTGAGCACTTGAAGGCAGGCACGTATTGCAATAGCATGTATCGCATTCACATGAAGGAACGGCAATGGATATGCTTGTAGGCCCGTCACCGAATTTACGGGGCAATATAAAGATACCGCCCAACAAGAGCCACTCGTTCCGCGCGCTTATCATGGCCGCCCTTGCCGAGGGCGAAAGCCGTATAACAGGCCCGGCCGTCTCTAACGACTGGATGCGGGGCATCGAGGCCCTGGAGATGTTCGGCGCGAAGATAGAACCCCACGCCGGAGAAACGTGGGAGATAACCGGCACGGGCGGCAAGCTTACCACGCCGGAAGACATCATCGACTGCGGCAACAGCGGCATCATACTGCGGTTCTTTGCGGCGCTGGCCGCCTGCTGCGACGGGTACACGGTGTTCACGGGCGACCATTCCCTGCGTCACATACGATTGTGCCAGGCGCTCATCGACGCCCTTAACAAGCTTGGCGCGTGGGGCGTCTGCACGAAGGGCGACGGCCACGCGCCGGTCGTCGTGCGAGGAAAAATGCGGGGCGGACAGGCGGAAATCGACGGGCGCGACTCCCAGCCGGTATCGGCGCTGCTGATGGCCTCGACGCTGGCGGAGCAGCCCACCGAAATAATCGTGCACAACCCGGGCGAAAGACCGTGGATCAACGTGACGCTCGGCTGGCTGGACCGCTGCGGCGTGAAATACACGAATGAAAATTACGAGCGATACCGCATCGAGCCAATGCAGAAATGGGGCGGCTTCGAGGCGCATATACCGCTGGACTGGTCGGCGGCGCTGTATCCGATAGTGGCGGCCGTCATCACCCCAAACAGTGAAGTGCACCTGCCCGGCCTGGATTTCTCCGATACGCAGGGCGACAAGAAGGTCGTCGACGTTCTGCGCGAGATGGGAGCCGACATCGAGGTAACCCCCAGGGGCGTCATCGCCCGTTCCAGCCGGCTCACCGGCCGGCAGATTGACTGCAACGATTTCATCGATCAGTTCATGCTGCTCGCAGTGGTCGGCGCGTGCGCCAGCGGCGAAACAGTTCTGACGAACGCCGAGATGTGCCGCTACAAGGAGTGCGACCGCATCAGTGAGATGTACAACGCGCTTAATGCTATGGGCGCCGACGTGGAAGAGCGTCGCGACGGCCTGGTCATCAGGCGCAGTCAGCTTCGCCCGGCAGCGCTGGGCAGCAAGGGTGACCATCGCATGGTCATGACGCTGGCGGTGGCCGGCCTTGTGGTGGCGGGGCAAATAAGCATTTCGGATATCGATTGCGTGAAAAAGACGTTCCCCCATTTCGTTCCTGAGATGCAGTCCATCGGATGCGACATGAACATCCTGTGATATCGCGCATCTATCAGTTGGTCAATTCCGGCGGAATATGCTAGACTGTCCGCCTTATTGATTCGACATCGTCATGTATTACAGCTTAGGAGCAAGACAATGTTAGGCAACACATTCGGCAGGGTATTTCAGGTGACCACGTGCGGCGAGTCTTACGGCTGGCACGCCACGGCGGAAAAGGAAGGTTACGGCGGCGCGCTGCTTACGATAGTCAACGGCGTGCCGGCCGGCATGAAGCTGGACATCAGGAAAATCCAGGACGAACTTGACAAGCGCAGGCCGGGACAGAGCAAAATCGATTCGCCGCGTATGGAAACCGACCGCGTCGAGGTCGTGAGCGGCCTGTTCGAAGGCGTAACCACCGGCGCGCCGGTCGGAATGATTATCCGCAACGTGGACACTCAGGATATCCACATAGACCAGTACCGCCAAGTGAAGGATGTTATCCGTCCCGGCCATGCCGAAGTGAATTTCTTCTACAAGTACGGCGAGCACGGCGACTGGTGCGGCGCCGGCCGGGCCAGCGGACGAGAAACCGTCGGCCGGGTCGCAGGCGGCGCTGTCGCGAAACAGATTCTCGCACGCGAGGGCATCGAGATTCTCGCCCACGTTATCGAATCGCACGGCATAAAGGGACGCAGCATCTCCGAAGGCACGATGACATTCGAGGAGATGAAGGCCAACTACCGCAAGAACGATCTGAACTGCTGCGACCTCGATGCCGCCAAAACCATGATCGCCGACCTTGCCGATGTGGCAAAGGCGGGCGATACCGCAGGCGGAATGATAGAACTCGTCGCCCGCGGCGTGCCGGCCGGCCTGGGCGAGCCTGTGTTCGACAAGCTCAAGGCTACCATCGCGCACGCGATATGCAGCATCGCTGCGATGACCGCGCTGGAGTTCGGCGGCGGCTTCAAGGCTGCGGGCATGCTCGGCAGCGAGTGGAACGATCAGCCGTTCATCGAGGACGGCAAGGTCCGCTGGCGGACGAACAACTCCGGCGGCTTCCTCGGAGGCATGAGCAACGGCGAAGACCTGCTGCTCCGCGTGACAATAAAGCCGACGCCGACCATCTCGAAGCGGCAGGACACCGTCGATATGATGAAAATGACCGAGAAAAAGCTCGAGGCCATCACGCGCCGCGACATCAGCCTGCTGCCGCGATGGTACCCGGTAGCAGAGAGCATGGTGGCGATAGCCGTTCTCGATGCCCTCTACATGGCCCGCGGCTGGTACGCGGTCGCGAAGCCCGACCAAAAATGGATCGATATCACCGCGCCGCGGCACAAGGGCGAGTACACGAAGTAAGAATGAAAAACCTTTAACGTTTGGTTTGCAGAGGCTCCGAAGCGATTTCTTCGGGGCCTCTTTTTACGCTTTGCGCGAAATATTTCAGCGGTGTCTGGTTGTTGCGGGCCGGAATGGATAAAATGATATTTTTACGTTTTGGCAGACAAGATGACATCCTCAATGAGCAACAACGGTTCCCTCCGGCAATGCCCCGATCTGAAGAAGGAAGGATTCCTCGGGATCGTGCGGGCGCTGCGTCATCGCAACTACAAACTGTTCTTCTTCGGGCAGGGGATGAGCCTTATCGGCACGTGGATGCAGCGTTCGGCCTTGTACTGGCTGGTTTACCGGTTGACCGGCTCGGCTCTGCTGCTGGGTGTCGTCGGCTTCGCCAGCCAGATATTGACGTTCATCTTCGCTCCGTTCGCCGGCGTGATCGCCGACCGCACCGAACGCCGTCGCCTGCTCGTGATTACGCAGGCCCTTGCGATGTTCCAGGCGTTCGTGCTGGCCGCCTTGACGATGACCGGCTTCATCGAGGTCTGGCATATCGTCGTTCTCAGCCTTGTTCTCGGCCTGATCAACGCCTTCGACATGCCGATCCGCCAGTCGTTCGTCGTCGAGATGCTCGAATCGCGTGAGGACCTGCCGAACGCCATCGCGATGAATTCGTTCCTGGTCAATGGCGCCAAGCTTGTCGGGCCTTCATTGGCCGGCATACTGATTGACTTCGTCAGCGAGGGCATGTGTTTTCTTCTCAACGGCGTGACGTTCATGGCGGTCATCGCTGCGCTGCTGGCGATGCGAATCAAGCCGGTCGCACGTCATGCCGTCAAATCGCACGTTCTCCACAACCTGAAGGAGGGAATAGTCTACGCCTTCGGTTTTCTGCCGATACGGGCCATCCTCCTCCTGCTTGCCGCAGTGAGCCTGCTGGGTGTGTCCTACAACATTCTTCTCCCGGTATTCGCCGGCGAAATACTGCACGGCGGGCCTATGACGTACGGCCTGCTGCTGGCCGCCACCGGCGTCGGCGCAATCGGCGGCGCGATTGTTCTCGCGCTGCGGAAAAATGTCCGCGGCCTGGGGCGCGTGCTCGTGATAGCCAGCATAATCTTCGGCGCATCGCTGATTGCTTTCAGCTGCTCATGGAACCTGTACGTTTCATTTTTCCTGCTGATCGTCGCCGGTTTCGGCATGATGATACAGCTGTCATCCAGCAACGCACTGCTCCAGACCATTGTGGACGACGATAAGCGCGGACGCGTCATGAGCCTCTACGTGATGGCATTCATGGGCATGGGACCGTTCGGCAACCTGCTGGTCGGCTGGCTGGCTGGGCTGTTCGGGGTGCAGGTCGCAGTGGCTATCGGCGGGGCGGGCTGCATAATCGCAGGAAGCCTCTTCGCAAGGCAGCTGCCTCTGCTTGGCAGACTGGTGCATCCGACTTACATTCGGCTGGGTTTTGTTCCGGAGGCACAGAAAAGCAACGGCGATCCCCTTGGCGAAACGCCGCCGTGGGAAATCAGGCTGTAGGACGCTGAGGAAGTTATTGCTTTACGCAGAAAACCTTGTCCGGCTTGAGCGTCATGCCGTCTTGTTGAACCGTCATGATTGCCGCCAGGTTGCCGTCGCAGTCGACGGCGGCCGCCTCGCCGGGCGATAGGGGCTGCGGCGAACGCAGAAATCTTCCGAGGCATATCGCCGTAATCTCTGAAGCGTCAATCTGCACCTTCGGCATATTTTCAAGCACGGCAAGCGGCGAGATGAGGTGTTCCGATTGCGGCGAAACCTTTTCGACATCGACGGCATCGGCCAGCAGAAAACCGCCGACTGCGGTTCGCGTAAGTTTCGAGCAGTAGCCGCCCACGCCCAGCGCCTCGCCGATATCCCTCGCAAGCGAGCGGATGTACGTTCCGCTGCCGCACGATACGTCGATTGTCAGAGACGGGTAATCATATTTCACGATGTCTATCGAGTAAACGCTGACGGCCCTTGCGGGAAGTTCTATTTCTTCGCCGGCCCGCGCGAGCTTGTACGCCCGCCGGCCGTTCACATGCACGGCAGAGTGAATGGGGGGCCGCTGCTGAATTTCACCTACGAAGCTCCTGAGCGTTTTTTCAATCGCGTCTGCCTCGGGGGCGGCGGCGGAGCGTGGTGTTATCTTCCCTTCGGTGTCGTCGGTGCTGCTTGTTGCGCCGAGCGTGATTTCGGCGGTGTAACGTTTCGGGCGATTCTGGACGTAATCCGCCAGCCGCGTGGCCGGCCCGACGCAGACAACCAGCACGCCGTCGGCGAACGGGTCCAGCGTGCCGGCGTGGCCGATTTTCGCATTGCGGCCCAGCCTCCGCCGTACGGCCGCGACGATGTCGTGGCTGGTCAGCCCGGCCGGCTTGTTGATATTGAAAAATCCGAACATGCCGCCCAGCATAGACTGCCTGCCCGTTTCGAGCAACGCCGAGCCGCCCGGGATTTTTCCACAATTGTGATTTGTAGACAAAGCAGTGTCCCGTCCGGATTTGCCGCGAAGGTAAAGATTGTTTTCCACAGTAAGCCGCCGCGATTGTCGTTTCGCCGCCCCGGAAAAAAATTTAATTTTTAGGGATTATTCATGTCACATTTCGGGCGGGATGTCCTAAGAGGCTGATAAAGCAGCATTTGCATCTGCCGGATACGGGGTTACTTGGGGCGTCCGGGCTTATCGGGTCATCGCAAAGCTTTTTATGGTCGCGTGATGTTATTGATTCATGTTTCGGGGATTGACTGGCCGATAAGACACGAGCCGCCCCTAAGGGGCGGGGCAAACGAATAATTGAATAGGTGATACACCTTAATTTTCCGTCCCAGTCGTTAGAAGTTCAGGAGACGGCAGTATGAAGAGTTTTACGCGGAGCATTGAGACTGTGGAGGCCTGTCCGGCTAATCGGCGGTATTTCACCGTCGATGAGGCGAATCGCGCTCTTGTGCTGGTGAAGCGGATTGTTTCGGACGTTATCGTTGAATATGCCGAGTTGGTGGACCTTCAGGAAATGGTGGAGGCAGCCGAAGAGTTCGGGCCTTCGCAGGAACTCGCCGGCGCGCATGACAGGCTTGTGCAGACGGTTGACAGGCTGCAGCGATGCCTGGAAGAGCTTGACCAGGTCGGAGTCGAACTGAAGGACTGGTCAATGGGCCTGGTCGATTTCCCGTGCTTCGCGAACGGCAGGGAAGTCTGCCTCTGCTGGCGGTACGGCGAGAAAAAAGTGGGATTCTGGCACGAGACGCATGAAGGTTTCGCCAGCAGAAAAGATATCAGCACGCTGCCGGCGGAAAACTTCGCCGGAGTCGCCTGACAGAAAGTTGCGCAACCTGATTAATCAAGAACCAGTTTCCGAGAGGCGTGGTTATAGAAGGCCCCGGTTCGTAACGGACCGGGGCCTGTCCTTTTGAAGCATCCGTTTCCGATACGCATAAATGATGGTTCTTCTTGTTCGTGCGGCGGCAGTTCATCCGGAATTATATCGCTTCCCATCGCGTCTGACCATTGCATGAAGCGTCGAATTGACAAAGAAGCGGGCGAATAGTATCGTACCGCGATAGCGAGGAACGATAGCATTGTTTGAGGACGTGATTACGTGACGAACCTTCAATCGCCGCCGACATCGCCGCAGGCGGCCTCGCGCCTGGGGCGCCTGACGGAGTTCCTGGGCCTGCGCCGCAGCATCGTCGGCCTGCTGAGCATGTGCATCCTGGTCGGCATGGGCGAGCACATGGCCGAGCAGTTCCTGCCGCTGTACCTGCTGGCCCTGGGCGGCGGGTTTATCTCCGTGGGCTTCCTCAACGGGATGGACAACCTGCTGGGGGCGTTGTACTCCTTCCCCGGCGGCTACCTCTCCGACAGGCTGGGGACCAAGCGGGCGCTGCTGATCTTCAACCTTGTCTCGATGGCGGGCTTTGTCATCGTCATCTTCGTCCAGCACTGGGTGGCGGTGATTCTGGCGGCGGCGATGTTCCTGAGTTGGACGGCCATCTCGCTGCCGGCGACGATGAGCCTGGTCGCCCGCGCGCTGCCCAGGAACAAGCGGACGATGGGCGTCTCGGTTCACTCGCTGGTGCGGCGGGTTCCGATGGCCCTTGGGCCGGTGGCCGGCGGCGCGTTCATCGCGGTCTGGGGCGTGGAACTGGGCGTGCGACTGGCGTTTGTCGGCGCGCTGGCGATGGCTGTCGTGGCGGCGATCATCCAGCAACTGCTTATCGAGGATGACCCGCCCAACGACGGCTCAAAGCCTGTCGCCGAGCACAATCCGCTTCGGCTGTGGAGGTTCATGAGCGGCGATCTGCGTCGTCTGCTGGTTGCCGATATCATGGTTCGCTTCTGCGAACAGATTCCCTACGCCTTCGTGGTCGTCTGGGCGGTTGGAACGGAGCAGAATCCCGGCCCCGTCACGGCCGTCCAGTTCGGCCTGCTGCGGAGCATCGAGATGGCCACCGCCATCCTGATCTACGTTCCCGTGGCCTACCTGGCGGACCGCGGCCACAAAAAGCCCTTCGTGGTAATGACGTTCGTCTTCTTCACGCTGTTTCCGCTGATGCTGTACTTCTCCAATTCGTTCTGGATGCTGGCGGCGGCGTTCGTGCTGCGGGGGCTGAAGGAGTTCGGCGAGCCGACGCGGAAGGCCCTTATCATGGACCTGGCCCCCGATGATCGCAAGGCGGGCATGTTCGGCCTGTACTACCTTATCCGCGACGTGATTGTCTCGATCGCAGCGTTTGGCGGGGCCTTCCTATGGCGGCACAGTCCGGCCTTGAACCTGATGACCGCGTTTGCCTTTGGAGCGGCTGGAACCGTCTGGTTCGCCCTTCGAGGCAAAGACCTGCGCCATAGTATGTAATGCAATATAGAAAATCGTTACAAGCGTATACGCCGGCGCAGGCCGCTGGCCATGTCGATACCAGTGATTGGCGCGTCAATGAACAGGATGGCCTCTAAGGGCTGCGCAAAAGCACTTTTCAGTCACTACTTAGGCTACAGTTTGCGGCTCTTGTGCAGCACTTCGGTAAGATTCCTGCACACGCGGGTTACCTGCTTGTCGTCGAGGTCGAGAATATCCTTCAGCGCCTCGCCGATAATCGGGATGTACTTTTCGATATAGCTGCGTTTTTTCATTTCATGCTGGAAGCGGACTTCCTTGCGGATATGCGTCGCGAGCTTTCGCCCGCATGTCTGAAGGGCCAGGCGGATTTCCTTCATGATTTCCGGATAGGACGCGATTGCCTCCTTGGATTCGCTGGTGAACGGCACCCATACCGACCCCATGTGTATTACGATCGTCAGCGGGCCGCCGGGCAGTGCGCCGCGCGACTGCGTCAGTCCGTACTGCCGCCAGTTCGTGCCGATTACCGACTTGGTGATCGCGCACGCTCCCTGCTGGTAGAGAAGCGGCACGCGGTTTGCGAACCGCATAACGCGGGCCAGCTGGTTTTCGTCGTCCGGGCCTTTTTCTGAATTTTCTTCGCTTTCTCCATTATCCGATTCGTCCTGCGTCTGGGCGGCTGGCTTGTCGTTGTTCGCTTCTTCCGGGCGGCCGAACGCGATGGCCGCTTCGATGACGAACGGGTTGCCGCGGTAGACGGACGGGCTTCGCGTTGTCGAGACGTAGAATGCCGCATTGACGACCTGCCTGAGGCCCTTGAGAAGTTGCTCCTCGCCGATGGGAACCACGCAGTCGGTGGCTGGGGCCATGATTTTCGTTGTCTGGATGGCGTTGTAAATGGCCTTGGCGGCGTCGCCGTTCATTGAAGAAGGCCTCTGCCTCGGCGATATGCCCGCTTTCTCCAGAATTTCGTTCGCCACGCGGGGCGAGATTCGCGAAAACTCGCCGGTCAGGAACTGCTGCGCCGTGCGGGCCTTGCTCTGCTGGATCATTTTCAGCAGCACGCCAAGCTCCACGCCGTGTGGGTGCGGCCTGATGGCCTTCGCGATGGCCGGCAGCTCCTTGACGGATGCTTCATATTTTTCTTCGCGCCCGTCGGGGGCGTGGTAGATGAACGTCACGTGCGGATTGGCGATGGCTGTCTGGAGCAGGTAATCGTCGATGCTCTGGCGGCCTCGCTGGTATTTGGCCTCAAGCTCTATTTCGACCCGCGTGCCGTGCTCCACTTCCCAGTCGTCGAGAACGTCGTCGCGGATGATGTCAGGGCGGTTCTTCTGCGTGTCTATCTGCAGCTCGTAGTAATGTGCCTTCGACCGCTTGCCGATTCGCGACGTTATCTTCACAGGCCGGCCCGTGGTCAGCAGGCCGTACATGCCGGCCGCCGATATGCCGATTCCCTGCTGCCCGCGGCTCATCCGAAGGCGGTGGAACTTGCTGCCGTAGAGCAGCCGCCCGAATATGCTCGGTATCTGGTTGCGGACGATGCCCGGCCCGTTGTCCTGGACGACTACGTTGAAATGCGTTTCGCCGAGCTGCTTTATCCCCACCTCGACGACTGGCAGTATGCCGGCTTCCTCGCAGGCGTCCAGCGAGTTGTCGACGGCCTCCTTGACTGTCGTAAGCAGCGCCTTGCGCGGATTGTCGAATCCCAGAAGGTGGCGGTTCTTCGCGAAGAATTCGCTGACGGATATGTCGCGCTGCGCCTTGGCCATGGTTTCGGCCGTCGCGTAACCGGCCTTGCCTTCCCTGCCTTTCGGCTCGCCCCTCAGGGGCTGCGATTCGTCCGGAATGGTCTCGATGGGGGCGGCCTCGACGGGGGGTATGGCGGCTTTTTTGGCGACCTTCTTTTCAGAGGTCTTTCGGTCTGCCTTTTTTGCCGCCTTTTTGGTCTTGCCGCCGGCTCTGACAGCGGGCTTTTCGGCGGCCTTTTTAGACGTCTTTTTCTTGGCCATCCATGGCATCCTTCGCTGGTTTTGAGGAATTCCGGGGTTTGGCCCCGGAAAAATACAAAAATAATGTAATTTGCCGCCAGTTTGGCGTCAAGTATTCCGACTGGAGGAATGTATTACCGGCAGAGACCTTATGTCAACCAGCCGTCAATCGACCGTAAAAAGCTGGTATTTACTGAAGTTAAGTTAATTAACACACCCAGTTTTAATGCCGAAATCATGTATGGTTGGGAACGTCATGCTAGGAGGACCAGCGATGGAATCCTGTATTGAAGTTCAGGTTCCGGCGGACCAGTCGGAGATACTTCGAAGCCTGCTGCAGGTGGGAGTGAATCTCTCGGCGGGAACCGACCGCCGCGAAACGCTGCATCTGATACTTCACGAAGTTCGTAACCTTGCCTTAGCCGAGGCCGGCTGCCTGTACATTGTTCGCGGCAGCAAGCTTCAGTTCGCCGCCGCCCAGAACGATCGCATGTCCGTCACGGACGTTGTGGACAAATTCATAGGCCGGGAAATGCCCATATCGGCCGGTTCGCTGGCCGGCTTCGTTGCGATGACAGGCAGGACTCTGAATATCCCCGATGCGTATCGGCTGACCGAGTCTGCACCGTTCCGTTTTAACCGCGACTTCGACCTTGCTTCCGGTTATCGGAGCCAGAGCATTCTTGCCTTGCCGCTCACGAGGCCGGGCGGGCAGTGCGTGGGGGTTATGCAGCTGGTCAATCGCATCGGCAGGAGCGGCAGGATCGTTCCGTTCCCTGACCTCGAGTGCAGCGGCATCAAGTCTCTGGCGCAGATGGCGGCTGTCACTATCCACAACATGCTGCTGCAGGATCAGCTCAAAGACGCAAACATCGAAACCATAATGCGTCTGTCGGTGGCTGCGGAATATCGTGACGACGACACCGCCGAGCATATTCGCCGCATAAGCAATACGTCCGCGCTGGTCGCCGGGGCCATGGGACTTAGCGAAGAGGAAGTCGACCGCATAAAGTATGCAAGCCCGATGCACGACATAGGCAAGATAGGCGTGCCGGATGCCATCCTCGGCAAATGCGGCAAGCTGACTCCGCAGGAACGGGAAATAATGAAGCAGCACACGATCTGCGGGGCGAAGATTCTGGCCAACCCGCAGAGCGAGCTTATGATCACAGCCCAGCAGGTCGCCAGATGGCACCATGAACGGTGGGACGGCAAGGGGTATCCCGACGGACTTCGGGGAGAAGACATTCCGCTGGCGGCGAGAATTGTCGGCCTGGTGGACGTCTTCGACGCACTCGTGACGAAGCGGTGCTACAAGGACGCCTTTCCGCTGGATGTGGCGATGAAGATAATCGCGACGGAGCAGGGAAAGCAGTTCGATCCGAAGGTCTGCGCGGCTTTTTACAGGGTTCTCGACGGCATCCTTGCCGAGTACGGGTTGTAGGGGGCATCCGTCACTTATTCGCATGTTTAAGGTTTTTCTCTTGTAAGGCGCGTCCGGGCTGGCAAAATCTAGCCAAAGAGGTGATACGGATGCGCGTTTTCTATTTCGGCAGCGGTGCATTTTCTGCGCCCTCGTTGCGTGCGATAGCCGCTTCGAGGCATGACATCGTCGGCATATTCACACAGCCGGCCCGCCCGGCGGGGCGAGGCGGCAAGGTGCGGCCTACGCCGATAGCCGACGCCGCGGCCGAACTCGGCCTGCCTGTCATCGAGTGCGAAGACGTCAACTCCGACGAGGCCATGTCGCAGCTCCAGGCCGCACGGCCGGACGTTATCTGCGTGGCCGACTTCGGGCAGGTGATAGGCCTGCGAGTGCTGGATTTTCCTCCGTGCGGGACGTTCAACCTTCACGCATCGCTGCTGCCGCAGCTGCGAGGCGCCGCCCCGATTAACTGGGCGATTATTCGCGGCTTCAAAACCACCGGCGTGACGACGTTCCGCGTCATCAGGAAAATGGACGCCGGGCCGATATACCTCAGGCATGCCGTGGAAATAGGCCCGAACGAAACCGCCGACGAGCTGCGGGACAGGCTGGCGGACATTGGCGCGAAGGTTGTCTGCGACACGCTCGACCTGCTGGCCGCCGGAAACGCACCGTGCTGCGAGCAGAATGAATCCGAGGTTACGCTGGCCCCGCGCCTGCGGAAATCCGACGGCCTGCTGGACTTCGCCGCCGATGCGAAAAGCCTGCACAATCTCATTCGAGGCACGTGGCCCTGGCCTGGCGCGCACGCGGTGTTCCGCCGCAGCGACGGGCGATGCTACGATGTGACCATCGCGGCCGCCTCGATAGCGCCGGGCGAGGCGATAGGTTATCCCGGCTGCCTGGACGGCGAATTGTTCGTCTCGACGGGAAAAGGGCGGCTGTGCATAGAGCAGATAAAGCCGGCCGGCAAAAAGCTCATGGCGTGGCTGGATTTTGTCAACGGATATCGCGCCAACGAAGGCGATGTGTTTGTGCAGCCCGTTAAAACGGAGTAAAACGGATTGATGCATTACAGTTCACGTGACATCGCTGTTCTGGCGCTTCGCGACCGCGACGGAAATGTGTCCGCGCATCTGGAGCGGCTCCTGGACAACAGCCGGTTCGGCGATGCCGACAGGGCGCTGGCGAAGGAGCTTGCCCTTGGCGTGCTGCGCAGGCGAGGCACGCTCGACGCGCTGCTTAACGCTTTTCTCGAACGTCCCAACAAAAAACTGCCCGGCTCGCTGCACGAAATTCTGCAGGTCGCCCTGTACCAGATACTGTTCATGGATCGCGTGCCGGATTTCGCCGCGGTCAACGAGGCGGTCCGGCAGGCGGTGGAGTTCCGTCATCGCCGGCAGAGCGGCCTGGTTAACGGCCTGCTCCGCTCGATTCTGCGGGAGGTTTCGCCTGTCGAGTCGGGAAGGCCGGCCCCTTCGCATGACACGCTGGCGATTTCGCCGGACAGCTTCCGGAAGTTCGCCAGGGCGGTTTTCCCGGACCCCAAAAGCAACCCGGCCGGTTATTTCGCGGCCGCATATTCGCTGCCAGAGTCGCTGGCCGGCCGATGGCTTCAGCGGTTCGGCGAGGACAAAACCGCCCGTCTGGCCATGCACGCCGACACGCGGGCCCCGCTTGTTATGCGAGTGAACCGCCTGCGGGCCGACGTACCCGGCGTGATTGCGAAGCTCGCCGCCGACGGCGTCGAGTCCGTCCCGCACGAAAACGGCCTGAGCGTGGTTTTAGCCCGCGGCGCCGACGTTACGAAGCTGGGCGTCTTCCGCGACGGCCTCGTTCAGCCGCAGGACGCTACCGCGACGGCCGTGTCCGTGGCCGCCGAACCGAAGAGCGGCATGAGGGTGCTCGATTTCTGCGCCTCGCCCGGCACAAAGACGACGCACATGGCCGAGTTGATGGACAACAGGGGCGAGATTGTCGCCGTCGATGTTTCTGCCGAAAAACTGGCGCGAATCGACGAAAACTGTCGGCGGCTCGGCGTGAACATCGTCACCACCCGCCCAGCCGATACTGTCGGCTCGCTCGAGCCGGAGAGCTTCGACCTGGTGCTGGCGGACGTGCCGTGCAGCAACACCGGCGTTCTCGCCCGCAGGCCCGAAGCCCGCTGGCGGTTCGACGACGGAAAACTCTGCAAGCTCGTCTCCGACCAGCGGATAATAGCGAATCTGGCAGCCGGCTTCGCTCGCCGCGGCGGCAGGGTCGTCTACAGCACATGCAGCATCGAGCCGGAAGAGTGCGGACAAGTGGCGGGCTGGCTCGAAAAACAGTGCAGCCTCAGGTTGCTGCATGATAAACTGACGCTGCCGACCGGAGTTCGGAACCCGGCCGGGTGGTACGACGGCGGCTATGTAGCGGTGCTCGGAAAAAAGTAGCGGTGATTTGTGATTGCATTTAACTGAAATCAGGTTTTAGCCCACGGCAGCCGGCCCGTATGGGTGAGCCGTGGGTAAAAGAGGTACTTTTAATATGGAGAAGCTCCGAAAGGGGCGACATGGGTTTTATTGCGAAAGCCTTTCCCCGCCCTTACGGACATTATGCACTAAGCCTCCCCAAGTACGTATCTCTTGCGAGTCTT
>CAZVYJ010000028.1:15096-34367 GCA_964631565.1 uncultured Planctomycetaceae bacterium | reverse complement strand
CTCATGCGGGAACTCCGAAAGGAACTCAGCCATGAAAACTGGGGATGAGTCAGGAGCAGAAGGGCGTCAGCGCTCCTAAGCCCGCGCCGAGAAAGTTGCCCAACCAGCCTTTCCTGTGAAGCCATCTGCGAAGCGTGTCATTCGACACATATTCAAAGATCAGCCCGACGACAGTGCTGATCCCCAGGAAAAGCGCCGTCAGTTCGGCAAATATGATCGCGAAAAACTGAAACGACACCCACAACGAATTCATCGCATGGCCATCCTTATCATTGTCTTTGCAATGCCTTGACCATCAAGGCATGGACTCCAAAAAAACTACTTCCTCTCGATGACCCGTTCCACGCAGCAGAGGCCCTGCCGCCAGACTTCCGCACCAGCCTTGAACGCCTCTTCACCTTTGGGCGTGATGGTGTAGACTTTGCGGACCCGGCCTTTGACGATCTCCTTGCTGCAGGTCACGCAACCACACTGCTGAAACTCTCGCAGAACCGGATAGATCGTGCCCTCGGTCGGCACACAGAAATCATCCGTCATCCGGGCGACACGCCGAATGATCTCGTAACCGTGAGCGGGTCCGTCGCAAATCGCCTTGAGGATGAAGAACTTGCACAGGCTGGCATTGAGCATGCCGCTCCAGTAGGTCTTTCTTGTGAACGAAACAGCCACGGCGTGTCTCCGTATACATTGACCATCAAGGTATGCAGTATAGCCGTCCGCCGATCCCTGTCAAAGAAAAAATCCCGGAGCGGCAGGCATCGAGATGAACTCGGCCGTTGAGTTCGAAATCGTGGTAGGGTCCGGTGCGAACGGGTCTGTTAACTGGGCGAACCAGTAGGAACTGGTTCTATCTGGGACGTTTGCGTTGAATGAGCAAAGGCTGCCGCCCCATAGAATGTCTGCCACTCCGGCAATTTTCAGAATCTGCATTGACACAATGCGGGGCGTGCAGTAATTATTTTTAGTGTTTACATGCTCCGACCTCCGCCGAGGAAAACAGCGGAGAAGACAAGGCCCGCCCGGCACGGTGAGTTCTGCATCGAGCGGGTGCGAGGAAGAGAGGATATCAGCAGGGGCCAAAGACAATAGCGGCAATGTTGAGTTTGGCAGCGGCTTTGCTGGCGGATGCCAGTCCGACCTTGGGCGATGGGCCGGGCGGATATGGCAACGATCCTTACGCTTGGATTCGCGCCGGCAGTTACGAAACTGAGGAGACGGTACTGTTCGACGAGGCATCGAGTGACTGGACATGGGGGGCGTCGCCCGTTATCGGTTCAGCCTACTGCCTGGGCGACATCCGCGAGGGCCAAGCCGGCACGGCTAAGGCCTCTAGCCAGATCAACTACCACGATCCCTACGGCACCGCGAGCCTGTCGATTGGCGGCGACGTGGAGACGTGGAAACCCTTCCTCGTGACATCCGGGTCTCTGTCCACCGGAACACAGGTTACCGTGACGCTGGCGGTGGGCTACGAGGGCACGCTCCAGGCCTTGGAGGCCGTCGAGGACGAGTACTCCTACTGCCGAGCCAGTGGGGCGGTGACGCTCTATGCCGACGACGGCTTCGTGCTGGGCGTTCGCAGCGGCCAGGCTGAGGTCGAGTGCGAGCTGCTGGATGGGGAATGGGACTTCATATCGGAGGCGACCGGAAACTGGGCTGGCTTGCTGGTCCAGGGGACCGACGGTCTCGGCCGGCCGATCTACTTGTTGGACTACGAGGACCAAATCACCTTTACGGCAGTTGTGGGGGGGCGGTACTGGCTCTACTTCGACTTGGCTACCAGCGCCAACAGCTCTTCCGGCAGCGCCTTGGGCTGGGACGACAGTGCCACCTACGCCAAGGCGGACTTTGCCAGCACGGCTAGGTATCTGCTCAGCAGCAGTTCCGATGTGCAATTCCAGATCGTTCCTGAACCGGCCACATTAGGCCTGCTGGCCTTGGGCGGTTTGGCTCTTGTACGCCGGCGTCACGCGGCCTGAGCAGTCTCAAGAACAAGAAGTGCCCTACGGGCGGTCTCTCGCGGCCGCCCGGTCTGTTTTTAGGGGAAAGCGGCCGCCGGGTGATTGTATAATCTGCAACAGCCGGTAAGCCTTAACAGCCTGCATTAGTGAAAGGGGAAATCATGAAACGACTGGCTCTGGCGATATTATGTGCGGCGTTATTCCATCTCTGGGGATGCACGCAAACTCAAACTGACAGCGTTCCACTCAAAACCGTCAATGCCGACGACCTGAAAAACACGGTCGTTACTCTGGACCTCAATCAGCCGATTGTCGAGGGGCAGAACGTTGTCTGGTGCGCGAGCTTCCAACTCGCATGGAACGAGCTGATGGATTTTTCCGGTGGCCCGATAGAAATGAATCCCCAGCTGCCGATAGCTGACGAGTTGAACAAACGCCTGATCGATAAAAGTTTCGTTCCGCCCGGCGGCGTGGTTGCCGATGCCGGTGTAGTCGGCGAGGGCGTAATCGAGCGTATCAAGGCCAGGCTGGACGAAGTTTTCGGCGAAGCAGCCCAGCCTGAACTGCTGCAGGAGGCCGACGCTTTCCCGCCCGATTCCGTCATCATGTATGCATACCTCTACCGGGATATGCCGTTTAAGTATCAGTTTGACGATGTAACGACCGGTTTTTCCAGCGAGTTCAACCCGCCCGTTGGAGATGGCGACGATGCGGAAAAGGAGCATGCCAAATCCTACGGCGCCTTCGGCCTGAAAAAAACTTCCGAGATATATGACCGCAGCCGCAACAGGATCAGAGACCAGGTTCGTGTCATCTGGTACGACATCGTGGTATTGAAAGATGCAACCACAAAGGATGGCCATGATAGCTATGACTATGATGACTATGACGAGGCTGATGCGGCGGTTTACAGGCAGGATTTTATCATTGAACTACTGACGGAATCAAAGGAAGACAGGCTCATACTTGCCTGCCTGCCGCCCGGCAAGACGCTTTTGGATACCGTTGCAATTATCATGGGACATCTGGCCAAACCGAACACCGCTGTCCCGGAAATCCCGAAAGAGTTTGAATCCGAAGAGGCTGCGTAAAAACGGTTAATGGATTTTTACAAGAACATGCCGTCCTATGAATGCCTGGTTGAAGACGACTGCCTTTACGTTCCCGTTGTCAGCTTCGACGTTCTCAAGGAATACAAGGAGTTCTACGGTTTTCCGGTGTTCTCGAAGAATCCGAAGCTCAACGACATGCCGTGCGTTTTGGCGGAGCAGCAGATACGCTTCAGGCTCGACCGCACCGGTGCGGTGCTGAAATCCGAGTCGCTGGGCGGTTTCTTCGGCGAACCGATGGCAAGGGATTTCATATTCGATCGACCGTTCCTCGTGATGCTTATCCGCAAGGACGCCAAGCTGCCGTACTTCGCGAGGTGGGTCGGCAACGATGAGCTGCTCACGCCGGCTGCCGGCGAACCGCAGGAAGACGGAAACGGCGGCGACGCCGGGCATGATGACAAGGAAAGTTTTTTCATCGACGACTAGTGCTCTGTTTGAAAACTCTGGAAAAGGGGTGCCACGGCTTGCTCGCAAGCCGTGTTCGCTGGGAGTCAACACGGGATGCAAGCATCCCGTGGCACCCTTAATGCAAGTTTTTTGGAGTTTTCAAACAGAGCCTAATCACCCCGCCGCACCGGCTGTTATTTGACCGTTTGTCATCGCGAAGCCCGCTTGCGTTTTCTGCGAAAGGTGTTATACTTCCTCCTCGATATGAATCGCAGCAGGGCAAAAGGCGCAAATTTGAGCAACGTTTACGGCTGGCTGTTTTCAGGCTGGCTGCGGACGCTGCGCGCCGTCAACTGGCCGAGCTAGGCCGTCATTCCAATAAACTCCGGGCCGCCGCACGGGCCGAGAGTTCTTCAAAATCCCTTTAACTTAACGCTTACAATACCACTACCGGAGCATCCGACCAGAAATGCAGCGCAAGAACATACGCAACGTAGCCATCATCGCACACGTGGACCACGGCAAGACGACGCTGGTGGACCAGTTGCTCCGCCAGAGCGGGCAGTTCCGCCAAGGCGAGCTTCACGGCGAGTGCATACTCGACAGCAACCCGCTCGAGCGCGAGCGCGGCATAACCATCCTGTCCAAGAACTGCGCGATAGATTACCGCGACCGCAACGGCGACGATTATCACATCAACATCGTCGACACGCCCGGCCACGCCGATTTTTCCGGCGAGGTGGAGCGGGTGCTGAAGATGGCCGACGGCGTGCTGTTGCTTGTGGACGCGTTCGACGGCGTCATGCCGCAGACCCGCTACGTGCTGAGCAAGGCCCTGGCGGCCGGCCTCGAGCCGCTGGTCGTCATCAACAAGATGGACCGCCCCGACGCCCGCGCCGACAAGGTGCACGAGGAAGTCTTCGACCTGCTGGTCGAACTCGGCGCCGAGGAGCATGCGCTGAGCTTCCCGGTTATTTACGCATCCGGCCGCGAAGGCTGGGCGACGGCTGACTATGACGCAGCAATCGCCGGCAAGGCTACCGACATTCATGAACTTTTCGACGCGATCATCAAGTACGTTCCCGTTCCCAATCTTGACGGCGACGCGCCGCTGCAGGTGCTCATCACCACGCTGGACTACAGCGACTATGTCGGGCGAATCGGCATCGGCCGGGTCTTCGCCGGCACGCTGGAGGCGGGCAAGGACGTTACCGTCATTGACCGCAGCGGCAAGCACAGCCTGCAGCGCATCGGGCAGCTTTTCCGCTTCAGCGGGCTGGGCCGGGTCGAGACCAAACGCGTCGACGTCGGCGACCTGTGCGCGGTGGTGGGGCTGGAAAACGTGGACATCGGCAACACGCTTGCCGACCCGGACAATCCGAACGCTCTGCCGACGCTGACCATCGACGAGCCGACGCTGCGCATGCGGTTCCGCATCAACGATTCGCCCTTCGCAGGGCGCGAAGGAGTTTACGTCACCAGTCGCCAGCTTCGCGAAAGGCTTGAAAAGGAGCTGCAGTCCAACGTCGCGCTTCGCGTGGAAGACAAAGGCGACGAGTTTGTCGTATCAGGCCGCGGCCTGCTGCACCTGGGCATACTGCTGGAAAACATGCGGCGAGAAGGCTACGAGCTTTCCGTCGGCAAGCCGGAAGTCGTATTCCACAAGGACGAACACGGCGGCCGGACCGAACCGATAGAGCGGCTGATTATCGACGTTCCGACAGAATATGTCGGTCCGATCATGCAGCTCGTGGGCGACCGCAAGGCCGAGATGACCCACATGGAAACCGGCAGCCTGCGGACCCAGCTTGAGTTTACGATTCCCGCCCGCGGGCTTATCGGGCTTCGCAGCCGCGTGCTCACCGCATCGGCGGGCGAAGCGATTATGCACCACCGGTACGAGTCTTACGGCCCGTATCGCGGCGACATCGGCGGGCGAGCGAACGGCGTCATGATAGCGACGGAGGCCGGCCAGGTCACCGCCTACGCACTGGGGCAGCTTGCTGACCGAGGCGTGATGTTCATCAAGCCGGGCGACGAGGTCTACGCCGGCCAGGTCGTCGGAGAGCACTGCAAGGACAAGGATATTCCGGTGAACGTCGTCCGCCGCAAGAATCTCACTAACATGCGTGCGGCCTCCAAGGACGCGACCGTCGTTCTCAAGGCGCCGCGGCAGATAAGCCTGGAAAGCGCCCTGGAATATATCGAAATGGACGAATACGTGGAAATCACACCGAAAAGCATCCGCATTCGCAAGCAGTACCTCAACGAAATCGAACGCAAGCGGGCCGCACGCAAGGCGGAAGCTGCCGGCTAAGCGGTCTTACCTAAGTTTGTTTTCCGTCTGGCGGCCTTCCCGGGCCGCCAGAGGAATAAAAAGCACACTTCATCGAGGCGGCCTGGGAAGGCCGCCTCGCCACCGACTGAAGAATTCGCCATGAAATTTATTCTTCCTTCGTAATACCACAGGCGTAAGCCTGTGGATGGAAGCACCCGCGTAAGCGGGCAGGCGTAGCCTGTCCAATTAAATGCTACGGGCGTAAGCCCGTAGAAATTTACTTAAGACCGCTTAGCGTATTTTACTCTAGCGAGTACCTTTTAAATTCTTGGGTGCCACGGCTTGCTCGCAAGCCGTGTTCACTGGGAGGCAACACGGGATGCAAGCATCCCGTGCCACCCGCTTGGCGTTTCAGTCTTGGCTGTTTTCTGCGATTGCCTCGCCGTAGCCGCTGTCGTGATCGTCCCAATGAGGGTTTACGCCTGTAGAGTCCGCAAGGCTCATTCGAAATGTCTTTTCATCCGATTTGTAGAGGAACACCTTGCGAACAGGCGATTCGATGGTTTTTTGACCATCTTCTTCCACGACTGTAAGGGTTCCCTCAAGGACGATGTCCTGAAAGCCGTCGCCATTCATGTCTTTCAGGGACTGGCTGAGATCATATCGCCCACGGTCGTCCCATTGAAGAGTGATGCGTGCCTCGCAAAGCAGGCGGAGTTTCCCGGCCTCGGTATCAAGCTCCGCAAGGCACATGCTGCGATTGCCGCGATGGGTCGTGTCGATAATCTGAATGATCGGGCTGTCGAACTGAGGCATGCGGAACGACTCTACAGTGTCTATAGACTGATTGAAATCCACATCTGTTTCGTGAGTGAAATAAGCGTAGGATACGATGCGGTTGCCATCCCAGCGGAAAACATCAAAACTTCCCCACCACGAATACTCCCAATCAACACGGGCGACGTACCAGTCATCGGCGCCGATAATCTTTTCGTATTCTACATAGACCAGCTCGAGATCTGTATTAATGTCCATGTAGTGTTTCATCAGGGCTTTGCAGATTGCATCGGGCGGTGCGGTTGACTCGGATTCCATCCAGCGAACAGATGTGCTGTCGGCAGGGTGGCAGCCGGCCGCAGCGACAAGAAACACAATCGCGAAGATTATTCCGGAACGATAGTTCATTTGAGACACCGCCTTTCCCCTAAAAAAACGCGCGCCAACGGATGATGCAAATATGCGGCAATTGCGCAGTCAGAATATCCGCCGCTGGAGCCGAAAGCAATTGTGCGCAAAAAAGAACGCCACCCCTAAGGGGCGGCGTTCTTTCAGTGATTCGTGAAAGGCTTAGCCCTTCTTTACGTTGATGGCCTTGGGGCCTTTCGGACCCTGGGTCAGTTCGAACGTAACGGTTTCGCCTTCAGCGAGGCTCTTGAAGCCTTCGCCCAGAATGTCGCCGTGATGAACGAACGCATCTGTGCCGTCATCAGCGGTGATGAAACCAAAACCTTTTGAATCGTTGAACCACTTCACTTTACCTGTTGCCATAACCATGGCTCCTTTAAAAAATAAGCAACACTGGATTCGCGAGCATCATCCAAGCTGACTTATCCGCGGCGGTGAAGTGGGTACATTCACATTGTGCGGCAGACCTGGGTGCAAGCTGCAAAAGAACCCGAATGCCACTCGGATTCACTGACGGGTCGAGGGACTCCCCTTAACACAGTCAGCCCTAAATCGCCATGTATTGTAAACTCAGACCGCCGGATAAGTCAAAGGAATATGTAAAAGTTTACAGGACGAATTGTTAAGATAATAAACGCCGTTCGATACCTTAAAAAAATACAAATTTATCCGCAGGTCTTCTATTCACACGGCCTGTTGCAGACGGTAGGGTGTTGCACTTATTGTAAATTTACCGGTTTCCGGCAACAGCCGGCCAAACACCATCAACTGGAGTATAAAGCAATGATGCACGAACTTGAGCGGCTTACAAACGGCAAGACGCGTTCGATATCCAGCGAAAACAAGACGGGCGGCAAGGGCAAGGGCGCAATGGGCACGCCTGTAAAGAATGCCGACGGAACATATTCAGGCGGCTGCAACGCCAGTTGTGCTCGCGACCTCGGTCGCGGCTGGAAGGTCAACCCCTTTGATTCGATCAAGCCGGGCGAAACGCTCGAACTTGCCAATATCAAGGGTCCGGGCCGAATCAATCATATATGGATGACGCCGGCCGGCGCTCCGTACCGCAACGGCATCATCCGTTTCTACTGGGACGGCCAGAAGCAGCCGAGCGTCGAATGCCCGCTGGGCGATTTTTTCGCGTCGGCCTACACGAGCTTCGAGGTTTTCGCGCCGATAACGTCGCTGGCGGTCTGCGTGAATCCGGGCAACGCGTTCAACTGCTACTGGCAGATGCCTTTCCGCAAAAGCTGCCGCATCACTATCGAAAACCGCGACCAGACCGATACGCTTGGCGTCTTCTACCAGATAGATTACGAGTTGACCGAAGTTCCCGAAAACGCCGCCTATTTCCACGCACAGTTCCGGCGGACAAACCCGCTTCCGTACGGCAAGGTTTACACGATTCTCGAAGGTGTCCGCGGCAAGGGGCACTACGTCGGCACGTACATGGCCTGGGGCCTGAACAACTGCGGCTGGTGGGGCGAGGGTGAGATAAAGTTCTACATCGACGGCGACATACCGGCCGGCAAGACAGTCGATGAATCCGTCGCGGAGCACGGCGGGAACTGCTTCCCGACGATCTGCGGCACGGGCACGGAAGATTATTTCTGCGGCTCGTTCAATTTCGAGAACAAGCAGACCAAGCAGTACCAGGAATACACCACCGCCTACGCCGGCGTGCCGCACATCGTCCGCCCGGACGGCATGTACAATTCGCAGATGCGGTTCAGCCTGTACCGCTGGCACATCACCGACCCGATCCGCTTCGACGAAGACCTGGCCGTCACGATACAGGCTATCGGCTGGCGAAGAGGCGGGCGGTACCTGCCGCTGCAGGACGATATTGCATCGGTGGCGTTCTGGTACCAGACGCTGCCGACAGCGCCGTTCCCGCAGCTGCCTGACGTCGATTACATGGAAATCAAATAAATATCAGTGAGTTTCAGTCATGCAGACATCATTTGAAGTAGTGGACGCTCTTCTCCGGGGCAAGCCGGCCGAGCGCATGGGATGCAGTGAATTCGTCTGGGAGCAGACGCTGGGCAACTGGGTAGCCGACGGCTACCCGACCGACGACAATGGCAAGCGCGTCGAGCCGTGGCAGGGCCTGGACCTCGACATGGCCTACGTGTTCTGCGGGCTGGAATGGCAGCCGCTTGTCGGTGCGGAGGAAGTCGTCGAAGAGTCCGATGAGTGGAAAGTAGTCAAAAACGGCGCCGGCGCGCTGCTGAAATGGTGGAAAACAAAAGCCGGCACGCCGGAGCATATCGATTTCACCATGACCAGCCGACAGGTGTGGGAGCGGGACTATCGTCCGCTGCTGATGGCCGACCACGACGAGGAAAGAATCCAGAACCAGGACAATATCCGCAAGGCGCTGGCCGACATAAGGGCGGCGAAAAAATGGGCATGCACCGGCGCTCAGTTCATCTGGGAGAACATGCGAGGCAGTCTGGGCGATTATACGCTGTACATCAGCATGGTCGAGGACCCGGACTGGATACACGACTACGCCCGCGTCTACACCGACATGTACAAGCGATGCCTGAAGACCATCTTCGAGCGGTCCGGAGTGCCGGACGGCTTCTGGCTGTTCGAGGACCTCGGCTACAAGGACCGCCTGTTCGTCAGCCCGCAGTGCTACGCAGAGCTTATTTTCCCGTATTTCAGGGAGCTGGTGGAGTTCCTTCACGGCTACGATTTGCCGGTTGTGCTGCACACGTGCGGATTTGTCGAGTCGGCGCTGGACATGATTGTGGAGGCCGGCTTCGACGGACTGAACCCGATGGAAGTCAAGGCCGGCAACGACATCTTCCGCATCGTCGACGGTTACGCCGACAAGCTCTGCTTCGTCGGCGGCATGGACGCCAGGATAATCGAGCGGGCCGACAAAAATGAAATCCGCGCCGAAGTGACCCGCCTTACCGACGGCATGAAGGCTCGCGGCGGGCGATGGCTGTTCGGCTCGGACCATTCGCTGAGCACGAACGTGAAATACGACGCGTACAAGTACGCGATGGAAGTCTACCGCGAAAACGCCGCGTATTGATCCAGGGTGGCAGCCTTCCCAGGCTGCCACTGGATGGCATGAAAATAATTTTTTATGCAGCGACATGGGAAGGCCGCCGCACAAAAAATGTTTTCAGCCCAGGTGGAAGTGCCAGAGAACCGGCAGCAGGCCGCTGTCGTGCAGTGCTTCGATAATGTCTTCCACTTCCGGCAGCATCAGAACGCCGAGGGTGTCTATCATTACCCGCCGGATCGCACGCACGGGAATGGTTATTTCCGTCGGGCTGTGATAGATGGAGAATTTCGGCCAGAAGCGGGGCACGCGTTTTTTGTATCCGGGGAAGTCTTCCGGGAATAAGCCCACCAGGTGCTTTTCCTCCTCAAGTGCCACGAGGATGTGAATAGGCACGAGCACAATCAGCACGAGGGCCAGCACCAGCATGTTTTCGAAGGCCAGCCCGACGCCGACTGCCAGCAGGAACGTTCCCATGTAAAGCGGATTGCGGCAGATTGAATAAGGCCCGTCCGTCACGAGCCGGCCGGACTTCTTGCCGCCTATGTACAGGATGGACCATATCCGCAGTGCAAGGCCCGCCAGCAGCAGTACGAAGCCCGCGAATTCGACGAAAAATACGCCGAGTTCTCCGATGCTCCATGACTGCCGCGTGAAAAGTATCACGAAAATTATCGGGAGGAACGCGACCCGCAGGAGGGCGATCCTGAGCTTGCGTATGGTCATACCAACTTCTCCAAAATATAAACCACGGATTCTATCGCGTGAGGCCGGGCTGGGCAAAGTTATTGTCAGGCAGTGAATGCGCGGAGGGCAAAACAGCACCGCAGCCCGAAATGTGTAAAAATTTCGTACTTTTATTTTCCGGACGTATCCGGTGTTGCGTTTGCACAAAGTCAGGTCGTCAGAGTCTTTCCGCCGAGGTGTTTTCAGGGGGCTTGTTGGGGCCATTTTCCCAGCGATTTAAGCCCTAAAGCTTTCATATCAGTCCGACGATTATAGTGTTATAATAAGTGCCTCATCGGACCCGGGGGTCCTTAAAAGTGTTTTTGGTGTCGTCTTGGAAGGGGTAACACAAATGCCCATTCACTACCGCGTTGATGAATCCCAAGGGATTGTATTTGCGAATGCGGAAGGAACACTGACGGATGAGGATCTGCTCGGACTTTCTTCAAAGTTGCGATGCGATCCGGATTTTCGCCCTGAACTGTCGCAGCTGATCGACGCGACGAAGGTCGAAAAATTCAGAGTAACCTCCGACTGCATCCGCAAGCTCGCCATGCGCAACGAATTCGGCCACGGCTCGCGCAGGGCATGTGTGGTAAGTGCATCGATAGGCTACGGCCTGGCCAGAATGTACCAGATACTCACCAGCCACACACCCGATGAATTCGCCGTCTTTAAGGACAAGGACGAAGCCTTCGCATGGCTCGGCCTGACAGATGCGCTGAAAACCAGCGCGTAAGACTCCTCAGCCGGTGGCGCCTGCACCATTGGACACGCTGCCTTTCTATCTATATGACGATTGGACTCATTTCAAGGAGCGACAAAGCCTTTGCCTCGACGTTGCCGCTGCTGTAAAATGCTGTGGTTATTAAGGGGTGGTCCATAGACGAATAAAACTTCGAGACATGTCATGAATAAAAAGGGTAAGAAGCGAATTCTAATTGCATTGCTATCGCTGCTGATTGTCTGGGCAGTGGCTGTGACGCTTCGATATTTTTTCAGCCGGTACGATTACCAGCAGGTGCTGGACGGCGAAAAGCCGACGTTTTCAATCAAATATAACACTTTTAAAGATGGCGGTACTGTGCTTTACCAGGGATTGGGATATAGCCTGACTTCACTTAATAGGTTTTCCGACGATAAGGAACATCCGAAGCGTTTTGGAGTTTATCGCGGACCAATTCTTGAGTACCAGCTCAATTGGCTTCTGCTGCCGCTGGCCGACGAGCGGAATGTCCGGTTCGAAGAACAAAGCAACCTGTCTTTTTATATCGGGCTTGTTAATAACCTTGATAAACGCCGACAATGGAAGACCGTCGATGTGAAAATAGCGGTCACCAATCCGACGGTCGAACTTGCTGTAACGCCAAGACAGAGCGAAAAGGTGAGAGTGCGTGCATGGTCGCACAGCGATAATGACTTTAACACCGCGATGATGCGTTTGGATGATGGCGATTTATATGCCATAACAGAGGACGAGTTTAACGAGCTGTCCCGACGGGCAGGCAATGAAATAGCGGGCGAATAAACGTGTGGCCCATACGGGTTCGTTCAAAATCAACCAGTACGTGGCACCCTCAAAAATAAATATTACATAACATCGCGGCCCGTACGGGCCACGAAAAATGTCGTATTCCTAATCTATGGCGGCATGGGAAGGCCGCCATACGGGAAGTAAGTTTTTATAAGCCGCTTTCGGGGTTATCCAAAAATCACTCCTTCACCACGTACGGTGCGGCTTTTTCTAGCCGTTTGCCCTTCACGCCGACGTCGCGCAGGCTGCGGAAGCCGTATTCGCGCCGCGCGGCGAGTATCCGGCCGACCGTCAGCGGGCCGAGGCCCGGCACGCGCAGCAGCGCGTCCCTGTTTGCCGTCTTCAGGCGGACGGGGAAAAACTCAGGATGCATCTGCGCCCAGCGGACCTTCGGGTCGACCTCCAGCGACAAGTTCCCGCCCGGCTCGAAGACGAAGTCCTTCATGTCCCACTTGTACTTCCGCAACAGGTAGTCGGCCTGGTACAGCCGGTGTTCGCGCGTCAGCAGGTCGTCCGGCACGAAGTTTTCATGCTCGGCCTGCCTCGCGGTGCGTGGATTTTTCACCGCCTCACCGGCCGGCCTCTGGTAAGCGCTGAAGTAAACCCTGCACAACCCCAGCCGGTGGTACAGGCCGAACGTCGCCGAGATGATGTCGCTGTCACACTCCTTGGCCGCCCCAACGATGAACTGCGTGGTCTGCTTCACGCCGGCGTATTTTGCGCCCCTGGCGGTGAGTTTGCTGATGTGCTTCATCGGCGCGACGATGTCCCGCTCGAAGTTCTTCGTGTGCGACAGCGTCTCGAAGGCCCTGCGGTGGGGGGCCTCGACGTTCAGCGACACTTCGCTGGCCAGGCTGAGGGCCGTCTCAATGGCCGCCTCGGACGCGCCGGGGATAATCTTCAGGTGCAGGAAGCCGCGATAAGCGTAGCGATGCCGCAGTATGCTCGCGGTGGCGATGATGCGGTCCATCGTGTAGTCCGGGTTTTTCACCACGCCGGACGTCAGGAACAGGCCGTGTATTCCGCGTGCGCGCACGTAGTCCATGAACATGCCGGCCATCTCATCGGGGGCGAGGGAATATCGCGGCGTGTCGTAACCCTGCCGCAGCGGGCAGTAGCGGCAGTCGTTCTGGCAGGCGTTGGTCAGCAGCGACTTGAGGATAATCGATTTTCCTCCTCGCGGCAGCGAGGCGGGGTAAATCCACATTCCGTCGGGGCCCCGCACGCGGCGGTCCTGGTCTTTCGTGCCGCAGGCGCACGAGAGGTCATACTGGGCATCCTGCGAGAGTGCGGCGAGTCTGTCACGAGCGTCCATTGTCCGGGCCTCCTGCCTTTATTCGCATTCCATTCATCCGCTGCTGCTTCGCTGCCCCGTTGCACATGGCCGGCAGCGAAGATGCTGTTAACTCGCGATTCGCGAGTCGCGAATTGACAGCAAAACCCAGCCGTCGGATTAAACCCGACTCATTTTTCATATCCAAGCGCATCAAATATTCTTACTGTTACCCTAACAGAATGCAAACAAAATGTCTGGAAATTTTGCGATTAAGGCTGGGAAACAACCGCGGGGGTTACGGGAGGGGTTGCCGCACCGTTATGCTTTATCTCGCAATTGGATATCGCCAAGCTCTTTGCTGATCAGTTCGGCCTTGTCGCGGACAATTTTCCCGACGGAGGGGATTTTTTTCGGGGGCAGGCGGTCGGCCGGCGCGGATACGCCTATCGCGGCGACTATATCCCTGCGGAAATCCCGGACCGGTGCGGCTACGCACCTGACGCCGATGGCGTATTCCTGGTCGTCCACGGCGTAGCCTTTTGTCAGAACGGAGCGGCATTCCTCGAACAGTTTTTCGACAGTGCGGATTGTATTTTGGGTGCGGGCGGGCAGGCTTCCTCCGCCGAGCAGATCCCTGAGGTCGTCTATTTCCATGTCGGCGATGAGCGCCTTGCCGACGGCAGAACAGTGCAGCGGTTCGGCTCGGCCCATCGAAGCTCCGACACCCACGAGTTGGCCGGTAAGCTGGTAATCGAGCGAGACGGCCATGTCGTTCTTCAGCACCGAAAGGTGCGAGGTTTCGCCGGTCAGCCTTGCCAGGTCGGCCAGGTATCTTCGCGCAATGACCAGAAGCGGCTTGGACTGCTGCATGTGGCCCATCAGTTCGAAGACGGCCGATCCCAGCGAATATTCCCTGCTGCGGCGAGACTGGACGAGATAACCTCGCTGCAGCAGCGTGTTGGCCATGCGGAATACGCAGGACTTTTCCAGGCCTACCTTCGCCACGAGCTCGTTGAGCGAAATATATCCGTGTTCCTGTGCGACGGCCTCCAGTATGGTCAGACCTCGTTCGAGACTCTGCACCGGGGCTGTATTTTTTTTCTTGGACATCTGCGTTCCTGTGTTATATTGTGAAATACAATCTCATATACTGCAACAGACAAAAACGGTCTTTCGGTCGGCCCGGCTTGGCCGGGCCGGGTCTCCATAACGGAAAGGGCGACAAAATGAAACTCGCATCATGCACAATGATTTACCTGGATTACGTTACCTGCGACGAGGCCCTGAAGCGGATTGCGAAAGCCGGTTTCAAGGCGGTCGACATTTGGGGAGATTCTCCACACCTGGACGTGCTTGTCAATCGCGGCGACCGCAAAAGTCTGTGCAAACTCGTCGATGACCTTGGTCTTGCGTGGGCGTCGCTCAGCGTGAACGGCGGCGCGCTGGCCAGACAGTACAACTTTTCCTACAGCCGCAAGTGGGTCCGCGAGCAGACGCTGGACTATTATAAGAAGTGCCTCGACGTCTCCGCCGAGATGGGCATACCAAGGATAAACGTAATCAGCGGACACATGATGTCCGACACCGATTATGAGCAGGCGTGGGAGTGGAACCGCGAAGGCATAGCCGCCGTCGCCGATTACGCCGCCAAGGTAAAGGTTACGCCGTGTCTGCACACGCTGACGCCGTCGGAATCGAGAGTCATCGTCACACTCGACGACGCGCTGAGAATGCTCAAGGAAATAAACAAACCCAACCTTAAGCTCCAGATAGACACCGCCGACCAGAACATCACCGACCCGAATATTTCAGAAGGCGTGCGGAAGGTGGCGAAGTATCTTGACTACGTGCACATTTCCGACAACGACGGTCTTGGAGTCGGCCTGACACACAATATTCCCGGCCACGGCACCGTGAACTGGGGACGGTTCATCTCGGAGCTGCGGGATAACGGCTACAAAGGCTACCTGACCGCCCAGCTTTATTCCGGCGGACCTATCGATCCCGACGCATGGCAGGAGGAGTGCGTCGATTTCATGAGGGCCGTCATGGAAGATTGCGGTGTATGGGAAGATTGATATTCGGAGCTGTATTGATGAATATCTACGGCAGGTAACCGGCCCGACCGGCATGATATTTTTAGAACTCGAAAGACCTGCGGAGACATTTAATGCGAATCGTCAGATTTGTTGATGACAAACGGAAAATTCATTTCGGCGAAGATATCGGCGGCGGCAAGGTCCGTCCGCTCGATGGAGAATTGTTCGGCAAGCTGGCTCCGTCCGGCCCGGCCGTCAAGGTCGATGCCCAAAAGCTGCTTTCACCGCTGGAGCCGGCCTGCATCTATTGCATCGGCCTGAATTACCGCGAGCACGCTACCGAGTCTGGCATGAAATTCCCCGAATATCCGGTCGTGTTCGCCAAGCCGAACAGCACGGTAATCGGCCCCGGCCAGAACATACGCATTCCCGCCGTCTGCCCCGAGCCGGAAGTCGACTACGAGTGCGAGCTTGCTGTCGTAATCGGCAGAAAAGCCCTGAACGTTCCGGAAAAAGATGCGCTCGATTATGTCCTCGGCTACACATGTGCCAACGACGTGTCCGCCCGCAACTGGCAGCTGAAGCGAGGCGGCGGCCAGTGGCACAGGGGCAAGGGCTTCGACACGTTCTGCCCGCTTGGCCCGGCGCTCGTGACGAAAGACGAAATTCCAGACCCGCAGAACCTCGTCATCCGGACCATACTCAACGGGAAGGTGATGCAGGAGCACAATACCGGCGACATGATTTTCAACATCGCGCAGCTCATCAGCTTTCTCAGCCAGGACACCACGCTGCCGGCCGGCACGGTGATTCTCACCGGAACGCCGCAGGGCGTGGGCTTCGCGCGCAAGCCCCCGGTGTGGCTGAAGGCCGGCGACGAAGTGATAATTGAAATCGAGAAAATCGGAAAGCTGGTCAACCGCGTTGTTGGCCCGCAATAAGACTGAAGGGACTTCAAGAGTGGACAAGCTGATAATAACCATAACGGCCGACTCGACGATGTCGTTTCCCGGCAACCCCCACAACCCGACGCCAAAAGGACTGGCCACGGTTGCCAAGGAATACGTCCGCAGCATCGACTCTGGCGCGGCCATCTGCCATCTTCACGGGCCTTACACGCAGGACAAGGAAATCCAGCCCGACGGCACACGGCTGTCGGACCTGGACATTCCCGGCTGGGCCGAGTTGCGGCAGGGCATCGTCAGTCAGCGCGACACGATAATCCAGTACGGCATAGCCAACGGGAAATTCAAGCAGCGCAAGCAGCTGCTGACGGAGCAGAAGCCTGACATGGTTTCCGTCTGCCACAATGCCCACGACGAATGCTTCGACTACGAGCCGGGTCGGGTGCCGATGGAGCTTTACGGCCTGCACAACAGGGACGAGCTTATCGAGTACCACAGGCTATGCGAGTCGCTGGGCGTGAAGGTTGAGTGCGAATGCTTCCACCTTGGCGGCGTGTGGAACACGCTTCGCATGATAGAGGGCGGCTATGCGAAAAAGCCCGTATGGATAACGTATTTCCTCGGCTGGCGCGGCGGGTGCTGGTCGCCGCCGACGCTGCGTTCGATGCAGTACATGCATGACCATCTGCCGGAAGGTTTCAACTATAACACGTCGGTGATGGACCCGCAGGAGCACTGGCGGGTGCTGACGATGGCCATCATGCTCGGCGGGCACGTTCGCGTCGGCATGGAGGACAACCCCTTCGTGACGCCCGGCGTGTATGCAAAGAGCAACGCCGAACTGGTGGACAAGATAGTGCGCATTTCTCGCGAACTTGGCCGGGAAATCGCCTCGCCGGACGAGGCGCGGAAGATAATCGGCCTCGCCTGAACGCATTTATAGAAGAGCGGATTCATGAGAGCGGCACTGTTAAAAAAGATCGGCAGTCCACTCGTGGTCGAGGATGTTCCGGTACCAACAATCATGCCGGATGAGGTATTGGTGGAAACGCGCACCTGCGGAATCTGCCGTACTGACCTGCACATTCAAAGCGGGCTTGCGTATATTCCGCACCTGCCGCACATCCCCGGCCACGAGCCTGCCGGCGTGGTCGCAGCGGTTGGGGCCAACGTGAAGGATTTCAGCGTCGGCCAGCGCGTCGTGCCGCACCTTTTCGTGTCTGGCGGCGAATGCTGCTACAGCCGAACAGGCCGCCATGCGCAGACAATGAACCTGCAGGGCATAATCGGCGTGACCATGCCGGGTGCGTTTGCGGAATACTTCAAGGCCCCGGCGAGGAACCTGCTGCACATGCCGGACAGCGTTCCCTTTGACGTAGGCGGACTGACGAGCTGTGCGGTCATAACCGCGGTGCACGCCTATCGGAAGATGAAGCTGCAGGCCGGCGATGTAGCCGTCGTGGTCGGCGCGGGCGGAATCGGCCAGATAATGATTCAGATTCTCCGCCACGCCGGCATTCGCGTCGTGGCGGCCAGCCGATCCAAAGAAAGCCTTGAGCTTGCGAGGAAAAATGGGGCGACCCTGTGCGTCCAGCTTGATTCACCGACGGCGGCCGAGCAAGTCCGCGCATTCGCCGGGCCCCAGACGGACGGCGCGCACTGCGTGATAGACATGGTGGGCCTGGCCTCGACGATGAAGGCGTCGGCCGACTTCGTCATGCGATGCGGGCAGATTATCGTAATCGGCGAGGAGACCGACTTTCCGCCCATCGACACGATACACATCGCGCAGCGCGAGCTGGAAATCATCGGCTCGCGGAACGGCGGTTTTCAAGACGCGGCCGACTCGCTGAAGATGATGTCGGACGGCATAATCACGCCGCCGATAGCCGAGCATTTTCCGCTCGAGCGAATAAACGACGCGATGGGCCTGCTTCGCAGCGGCAAGGCGCACGGGCGGATCGTGATTGACATCAAAAACTGACGGGCAAGCCCAGTTATTTCCGACGGATGTGCCTCAGCACCGCAGCCGCAGCAACCAGCAGCGACGAGAGCAGCACGATTACAGCACCGGCGGGCAAGTCGGTGGCGGCCGAGATGAGGAACCCGCCCAGCCCGCTGACGCAGCCGAGCACGACGGCCAGCGCCATCGCCTTTCGCGTGCCCCTGACAAGCTGGAACGCCGCGGCGGCGGGGTTTGTTATCAGGCTGTATATCATCAGTCCGCCGACTGTCTGGAAGTTCACGGTCATCAGCACTGCCGTCATCACGAGAAAACCCGTCCACACGCCTGTCGCGCGGACGCCGGCGGCCTGCGCGTCGGTTCGCGAGAACATGATGGCCCGCATTTCCTTTCCGAACGCCAGCACGAACAGCCACATCGCGACTGCGGCGGCGGCCATCAGTTTTACGTCGGCCCAGCGGCAGTACAGCAAGCTGCCCCAGAGCAGCGTCCGCACGTCGTTGTCGCTTTTTCCGATCACGCTGAACAGCCCAAAGCCGATGAACGCCAGCCCCATCGTTATCGACAGCAGCAGGCCCATGACGACGTTGGTGTCCATCTTGATTTTTCGCGGGTCGGCCAGCCCGAGCAGCAGCGACGTCACGACCGCGCCGCCCAGCGCCGGCAGCAGGGCCGCTCCATGCATTCCCGCCAGCGCCCCGAACACCGCGCCCGCAAGCGCCGCGTGCGCGACGCAAATGCCCAGGAACGGGATCCGCATTCCCACGATGTAGACGCTGAGCATCCCGCTCGAGCCGCCCGCTATCAGCCCGCCGGCCATCACCGGAGCCCAGAAGGAAAAATCAATCATGGTCGGCCTCCCCGGATATGCCCGCCCGTT
>CAZVYJ010000028.1:1514-15086 GCA_964631565.1 uncultured Planctomycetaceae bacterium | reverse complement strand
CCCCCGACGGCCCCGCCGTAAACCCGCCCGCCGCCAAAAACCGGCGACCATTAGTAAAAATAATTCTTGGTCCGCCCCCCCGTTGATCCCCGCCGGTGGGGCGGCCACGACCGCCCATCGCCCGCCGGTCTTCAGCACCTTCAGCCCGCGGCCGTAAAGAGAGGCTATGGTTTGCGTCGAGAGCACCTCTTCCGGCATGCCGTCGTCGAGAACCTTGCCGGATTCAAGCACGACGACCCGTCTGCACGACGGCGGCAGGGCCTCCAGCTCGTGGCAGACCAGGACGACGGTCAAGGCCGTCAGGCGGTAGAGGTTCTCGATTGTTCCGACGATTGCCTCCCGCCAGCCCATATCGAGGTTGGCCGTCGGCTCGTCCAGCAGGAGCATCTGCGGCTGCTGGACCATCGCGCGTGCGATGAGCGTTTTCCGCTGCTCGCCGCCGCTTATCTCGCCGAAGCCGCGATGCGCGATATCAGCCAGTCCCAGCCGATCCAGCCACTCGTCGATTATCCGCCAGTCATCGCGGCGGAGCGGTCGCAGCAGCCCGGCGATACCGGTTCGGCCGATGGCGACGACTTCGCGAAGCGTCAGCGGGATTTCCGCCGCGGCCGGCAGAAGCTGCGGAACGTAGCCGATGCTGCGGCGGAGCTTCGCCAGCCGGCCCGGCCCCAGAGAAGTTATGTCCTGCCCGAGCACTTCTACCCGCCCGCGGGCGTGAGGCTGAATGCCGAGCAGGCAGCGGAGCAGCGTGCTTTTGCCCGCGCCGTTGGGCCCAAGAAGCGCCAGCATCTCGCCGCGGTCGAACCGCAGCTTCGCCACGGAAAGTATGGTCGCCCGCGAGGCCCTTACGGAGAGATTTTCGATTGCGGCTGCCTCAGCGTTCATTTGCCCGCAGCCTCCAGAAGGCTGTTAACATTATCCGCCAGCATGTCGTCGAAGCCTTCCTGCCCGCCGTTCAGCGCCGGGAAATTTCCGAAGACCACGACCTTCGCCTTCAGCTTTTCCGCCAGCGCGTCGGCTGCCTGCCGGCCCTCGGGCAGGTTCGCGACGATTATCTTCGCGCCTTCCGCCTTGCCCGCCTTGTAAGCATCTTCGAACCGGCTGGTCTGTGCCGTATCCGCGCCGGTGAACGTATCGACCACGTCCAGTCCCAGCCACCTGCAGAAGGCCGCCTGGTGAACGCTCGCCAGGACGGGCGTGCCTTTGAGCGGCTCGGCCAGCTTCCGATACCGCGATGCCGTCTCTTTCACGCGCCGCTCGATTTCCGCGAGCCTGTTTTCAGCGGTCGCCGAATCAAGCAGGCCGGCTTCGATAAGCGCCGCCGATGTCTGCCGGCACGCGGATATGTAGCTGTCCGGCTCGCACAGGCCGCCGGGAATGTTTATCCCGGCGATTTTCAGCCCGCGGTCGGTCGCGATGCCGAGCTTTGAATCGAGCGAGTCCTGGAAATCCATTCGCAGCAGAATCCGGCAGCGGGAAAGTTTTTGAACCTGACTGGGGCGGATATCGAAGTGCCCCGGGCACATGCCCGGCTCGGCGAGGCGCAGGACGGCCGTATCGCAGCCGAGCAGGTCGCGAACGCAGCTTTCCAGAAACGAGTTGGTGGCTGCTGCCGGCGGGACGCTGTCGCACGAATTGTCGCTGCAGCCCGCAATCGCGGTTGTCAGGGCGGCCGCGACGAGAAATATTCTGATCGGCCGGATTTTCGTCATCGTTCTCATTGGCTTGTATATTGCGAACCTTTTCTCCCGGCATAGCGGACAAGAACGCCTGTGTCTCTGGCTTTTGTATACCACGTAGCCATGCTGAGAGGTGAGTAGGGACTTTGCGACTTTGTGCTTTTCGGCGTCGGCCCGAGGCTCCACACCGCCCATTTGACGGCGGCATTTTTTTCGTCGCCGTTGTACTCGCCGGTTGCGGACCGGCAGTATGGGAAGTCGTCCGGTATCCACATTTCGTAGTTGTCGCCCCAGCTGCCGTTAAGCAGGCATGGGCCGGGTGCGGCGTACTTATAGGTGTGTCCGGGGTTGAACTCGTCTTCGACTGCGGCGGCCAGCCCGGTGTCACCGTCGCCCTGTGGAACGTACCCGCCTGCGGCGAGTTCAACCGGCAGCTGACACCAGTGCTCCAGCATGTCGGTGTTGCAGCTGACGCGCACGGGCGGATACGCGGCGTTCTGGTCCGTCGCGTACATTTCCAGGGCAGTGCCAAGCCCGTAAAGCTCGGCGTGGACCTTCGTCGCCCGGGCAATCTCCTTTGCGATAGTCAGCGAAGGCAGCAGTATCGTAATCAACAGCGACAGGATCGCCATGACTACCAGCAGCTCGATAAGGGTGAACCCGCCGCTGCCTCGCGGAGCGGCGGGTCTCCCGGTTATTTTTTGCGACGCAGAATGCATGCAATGGATCCAATGGCGATAATCGTCATGCTCGCAGGCTCAGGCACGACGATGCCGGTCACGAACAGTTCATAACCGTACCGCCCGTCGCTGCCCGATCCGGACTCCTGGTTGATGATTCCGTAAGCGGAGAACTCACCGGACGGAATTTCGCCGAGATCGCTCAGCGGCATCCGCAGGGTGAACTCGTTGCCGAACTTGTCCTCGACCGTGCAGAGCCTGTCGGCCCACGCCTCTTTGCCCCAGCCGCTGTCGTCGGTCAGCGTCAGTCCGGTCAGCAGAACATACGTGCCCTGATAGTACTCGGCGCCGGTGAGGCGGCTCTGGTCGAACATCGGGTAAGCCGGGTCGTATCCCTCTACGCTGGAGGAAACCAGCAGGTCGCTTATGGTGATGACATCCGCCGCCGGCAGGCCGTAGTCGGCAGTTATCAGCGTGATGGTGAAGTCATTGGCGGACATGGTGCGGTGCGATTCGTTGATGTTTCTCTTGCCGCCGTAGAACAGGGACTTGTTGGCGGTTATCATCACCAGGTCGCCCTGGCGGAACTGGCGGCCGGTGGCCGAGTCGTAATTGACGCGGAGCATTTCCGATGCCCACGCTGTTTCGTCATAGGAATTGCCGGCCGGTATCCACGCCCCGAGGCTGTTGTAGTTCTGCCCCATCCACATCGCCGTGCCGGCATGATCGCCGCTGATGCCCTGTATGAACATCTGCCACTGCGCGCCCATCGTGCCGTTGGCGAAGGCGTCGGCATCATAAGTGGAGTCGAGCATGTCCTCCGGGTTGTTCAGGATTACGCCGATCAAAGTAATCGGATACGAGCCGCTCCATGTCGAAACGCCACTGGCGTCCACAGCCTGGAGGTTCCAGTTGGTTTCTGCGGAGGCGGGGGCGGCGGCGAGCAGGACAAATGCAGACAGAACAAACATAATTTGCGCAGTTTTCTTGAGCATGAGCTTTTCTCCTCTCTTTGCACACAGGTCAAGTTGAGCGAGCATGCCCGGCCGCACTTGACCGCACTGCCGGACAATATTACGATGTTGCAAATATTATTACGAACCGCGTTATTACGCAACAGAAAAAAATTATTATGGCTGAAATTGATCCGCGAATAGCCTTTTTTGACGCACTGGCCGAGGGTTGGGACGACGAGGAACCGTCGTCTCAGGCCATGGCTGCCGAGCTTGAGCGGCATGAAGACCTGCTTGAGCTTAAGCCCGGCAGCAGCCTGCTGGAGGTCGGCTGCGGCACGGGCAAGACGACAGGCTGGCTCGCGGAGCAGGTTTTTCCCGGCCGGGTGACTGCCGTGGATTTCTCACAAGAAATGGTCGATCGCGCGTGGGCCAAGGGCATCGACGCGGATTTTCGGTGTGTCGACGTCTGCAGCGGCGACCTTGGCAGCGGGCTTTACGATGTGATACTTTGCTTCCACAGTTTTCCGCATTTTCGCGATCAGACGGTGGCGCTGAAGAATTTCGCAGCGGCGATGAAGCCGAGAGGTCGGCTTATTGTGATGCATCTGGCCGGCAGCAGGCGCATCAACGAGTTTCACTCGGGCGTCGATGGGCCGGTCAAAGGCGACATGCTGCCGGAGAGCGATCAGTGGCAGCCGCTGCTGGCTGCGGCGGGCCTCAAACGAACCGTACTTATCGACTGCGAAGACATCTTCTTCCTTGAAGCGGTTCACATGTAATGCGTTTTACTTGACAACAATTCTCCAGCAGCGGTGGATGCGCTTGTTGCGGAAGTCATCGGGGACGGTCTGTTTCGAGATTTCGCGCAGCTCCATGCCGGGCAGATTGGCGGGGTCCAGTTTGAATCTTCGGAAGTTGGTGGAGAAATATATCACGCCGCCGGCAGGCATGAGCTTTGCTGCAGCCGTCAGCAGGGCGGCGTAATCGCGCTGCACGTCGAAGATGTCGTCGGTCATCTTGCTGTTCGAAAATGTCGGCGGGTCGATGACGGCAAGGTCGTAATGTTTTCCGGCCGGATGGCCGCGGAGAAATTCCATCGCGTCGCTGCGGATGAATTTATGCCGCGGGCCTGCCAAGCCGTTGGCAGCCATATTTCGCCGCGCCCATTCGATGTACGTGTTGGACAAATCCACCGTGGTCGTCGATTTTGCCCCGCCGGCTGCCGCGTAAACCGTGAACGCGCCGGTGTAGGCGAAAAGGTTGAGCACGCGTTTGCCGGCCGACTCGCCGCGGACCATGTCGCGCGTCTTGCGGTGGTCGAGGAACAGCCCCGTGTCGATGTAGTCGGACAGGTTCACCTCGAACTTCAGCCCGCCTTCCTGAACAGTGAAGACGTTCCTGCTTTCGGCGAACTTGTTGTATTGGTCGGTTCCTCGCTGCCTCTGGCGGCGTTTGAGATAGATGTGTTCCCGCGGCACGCCGAGCGTTTCGCCCGCGGCTGCCGCCAGCATATCAAGCCAGTCGGCGTGCTCGGCTGCGGTGCGGTCGTGCGGACGGTCGTACTCGGCGATGTGCAGCCTGCCTTCGTAAATGTCAACCGCCAGCGGAATCTCAGGTATGTCGCGGTCGTAGAGTCGGTAGCAGGTGATGCCTTTTCCCGGCCACTTTCGCAGGTGGCGTGCCGTTTTGCGGAGCCGGTCGCAGAACATTTTCGCCTGTGCTGCGGCGTTTTCCTTCAGTCCGCCGAAAGCGGGCGACGGTGCGGTTTCTTCATTACTGTCGTCGAGCGGCCGCGGCATCTGCTGCGTCTGCGAAAAATCCTTCTTTGGCGGGCGCGGGCCGTGGAACTGGTAGTACGTGCATTCTATCTGCCCGTTGTACAGCTTGCGTCGGCGGTCTGCCGGCTGGCCGAGTATCTGCTCCAGGTCCACGCTGGTGATTACGTAGAACGACCACGTTTTGAGCCTGCGGAACACTTCCGGCATCTCGCGGTAGACGGCCATCGTCTCCGGGCCGTTCTCGAATCGCCGGCCGTAAGGCGGGTTGCAGATTACACAGCCGTACTCGCGACTGGACGTCAATTCGCGGAACGGCTTCTGCTGGAAATGTATGTTGTCGCTTACACCGGCCAGCTGCGCATGATAACTGGCGAGGCTGATAGCCTTCGGCTCGATGTCGGTGCCGATGATTCTCAGCGGCATTGTCGGCAGAATAGCTTCCTTCGCCGCCTGGCGCTGTCCGGCCCAGCAGTCGGCGGAAATTGCGCGCCACTGCTCCGCCGCGAACGTGCGGTTCAGGCCCGGCGCGATGTTTCTGCCGATGAGGGCCGCTTCGATGGGAATCGTCCCGCTGCCGCAGAACGGGTCCACGAGCTGGCGGTCGGGCTTCCAGAAGCTCATCTGCACCATTGCGGCCGCCAGCGTTTCCTTTATCGGCGCCGGGCCGGCCGCCGCGCGATAGCCTCGCTTGTTCAGGCCGGGGCCTGTCGTGTCGATTGTCAGCGCGGCAATATCGTCGCGGAGTGCGACCTCGACGCTGTAAACCGCGCCCGTTTCCGGCAGGGTGGCGGTGCGGTGTGCGTCGCAGAGTTTCTCGACGATGGCTTTCTTTACGATTTTCTGGCAGGCGGGCACGGATGATAACTGGCTTTTGTGGCTTCGTCCTGAGACGGGGAATTTGCCGTCGGCCGGTATCCACTGTTCCCACGGCAGGTCGCGCGTGCGGTCGAACAGCTCTCCGAAGTCGCGGGCCTCGAACGCCCCGACGAGCAGGAGAACCCTGTCAGCCGTCCGCAGCCAGAGGTTCGCCTTGGCCAGGCCGGCTGCATCCGCCCTGAATATGATTCGCCCGGGCGAATAGACCTTCGCACCGGCGAAGCCGAGCGCTTCAAGCTCATGCTTTACGCACGCCTCCAGGCCGGACGTCGTCGTCGCCATAAGCTGCAGGTTTTCCGTAGCACCGCTCATTGTTGCGATACGCTACAGCAGAGCGGGGATTCAGGCAAAGGGAATCGCTGAACGTTCAGGGGGGAGGATAAAAAACCGGATCCGGGAGGCTTCGGTTACTGCAGACTAACCGAAGTGCTCTCCCGGACCCTGGGCGTCATTTGTGCGCAGATGCGTCAGTCTCTGTCTGCGTATTGACCGTATCGGTGAGCGACCCGAAGAACCAGAAGTTCCCTGCATGGACTCGCCATGCATTTACACACCGATACGGCCAATGCCGCAGGCATCTCCAACCTCGGCATGAACACGCAGCCATTGGCTTTCGTGTTCGTTTGAACTCGAATAGGCTACGGTACTTACCCGACGTCGAAGGGACTGACGACCGCACACAGTCGCCTTTGCAGAGACCCACGCCCATGGTCTGTTAAGCAACGGCCATGCCAAATGTGAAGCATTTCCCGAAGTCGCCAGCCGGTGGAGTGTTCAGTCTTAAAGAGCTTTGGTCGCCAGGCGGTTTCAGATGGGCAAATTGCACATAACACGTGCAGGGATGCACAGTTAATGTGCCATGGGGCCTTCAGTTGCGTTAATTTTCAACTCACGCAGTTTCGTTCTGAGCGTGTTTCTGTGCACGCCGAGCAGGGCGGCTGCCTCGGACTGATTCCACCCGCATTGCTCCATCGCATGACGTATGATTGCCTCTTCCAGCGGCTCGATTGCCGAGCGGTAAAGTTTGCCCGGTTCCTGCGGCAGTGATGCGATGTAGTCGTGTATGAGGCTGTCGATGCGGCTGCGGTCGAACGACGCCGACTGTCCGGCCAGAACCTGCTGCGGCAGGTCTTCGGCCCTTATTCTGCCTCCCGGCGCCACGACTGTGGCGTATTCGACGGAGTTTTTGAGTTCCCGGACGTTTCCCGGCCAGTGGTAGCGAAGCATCGCCTCGATGGCGGATTTGTCGAGCTGCGGAATTTCCCGCGGAGACCTGGCGCACATGGCCAGGAAATGCCGGGCCAGCGGCAGTATGTCTTCGTGCCGTTCGGCGAGCGTTGGCAGTTCGACGCGGACGACGGCCAGCCTGTAGTAGAGGTCGGCGCGGAACTTGCCGCTCTCGACGTCGGCTGTCAGGTCCCTGTTTGTCGCGGAGATGACGCGCACGTCGAGGTGTATCGGTTTTACCGAGCCGACGCGCTCGATGGTGTGCGAATCAAGCACTCGCAGGAGTTTCACCTGGGCGGCCGGCGGAAGCTCACCGATTTCATCGAGGAACAGCGTGCCGCCGTCGGCGGATTCGAATCTTCCGGCACGGTCGCTGTCGGCGCCGGTGAATGCGCCCCGGACATGGCCGAACAGTTCGCTTTCGACAAGGTTGTCCGGAATTGCTCCGCAGTTGACTGCGACGAAGGGCTTGTCCTTGCGGCTGCTGTGCCTGTGAATCGCCGTCGCCACCATTTCCTTGCCCGTTCCGGTCTGGCCGAGAATGAGCACGTTGGAATCGGCGTGGGCGAGGACGGCTATTTTCTTGTAGACCTGCTGCATCGCCGGTGATGTGCCGACCATGAAGGTTTCTTCGGTGTTTGAAGGCGGGGCGTCCGGCGGGACGGCATGTCGCGACTCGACGGCCCTGGCGGCGAGGTCCGACGCGCGGTCGAGGTCTATCGGCTTGGGAAGGTAATCGAACGCCTTGCCCTCCATGGAACGCATGACGGTGTTCAGCCCGCCGTACGCGGTGATGATTATCACCTTCGCGTCGGGGTCGGCGGTTCGCAGTTCGTCGAGTATGTCCAGGCCGTTGCCGTCCGGCAGACGCACATCCAGAAAAACGACATCGGGGCGATGCTCGTTATATGCCGCTACGCCTTCCCGGCCTGAAGCGGCGACAAAAACGTCCCAGTTCCTGTGTCCGAAGAAGCGGCGGAATGCGTCGCAGATGGACGCTTCGTCGTCTATCACCAATACGGATCTTTTGGCAGTCATGCTTGTGAAACTACTCCCTCCTCCGGATTGCGCCGGAGCATATTAAGGGCTTCCATTGTCTATCGGAAGCTCGAACCAGAAGGTGGCCCCACTGCCAGCGTTCTCGTATCCGATATCGCCTCCGCATGCAACAATTATCTGTTTGCATATATATAAACCTAAACCGGCGCCGTTGTCTTTGGTGCTGACAAAAGGCTCAAAAATATCGGCATCCGCCTTTACGCCGCCGCCGGAGTCGGAAATCGATGTGCGGACGAAGTTTTTGCCCGTGGTATACGCTGATAGCTTTATAGTGCCGCCGTCGGGCATTGCTTCTGCGGCGTTGATTATCAGGTTCATGAGCACCTGTCGGATTCGCGTGGAATCGGCCAGCACCGCCGGCAGGGCGGGCTGATAGTCGGTGCTGACGGTTATGCCCATATGCCGGCATCGGCCTGAAAGAAGCCCCATAACCGAATCAACCGCCTCCGGGATGCTGACAGGGGATAGTTTCCCTCTGCGAGCGGTAATGTCTTTACCTGACGAGTCGCTGCCGGATGCGATGTCCATCAGTTCCTGCAGGTACAGGTCCATCCGCTCTATCTCGCGGGATATGACGCCGATGCTTTCGGCGCAGGCTTTTTCGCCGCCAAGTTCATCCTGAAGCAGGCGGATGTTCATCTTGATGCCGCTGAGCGGGTTCCGCAGTTCGTGCGCGACGCCGGCAGAAACCCTGCCCAGCGCAGCCAGCCGCTCCGACTGGGCGAGCTTCGACTGCACCTTCGCGAGCCTGTCCAGCAGGTGGTCGAACGAGTCGGCCAGCCGGGCCACTTCGCTCGGCCCGGATCGCCCCTTGCGAGGCTTGTCCTTGCTGTCAGGCGATGTGCTTCCGGGGACGAGAATATTCATTTCGGCAGCCAGTTTGTGAATCGGTCTGGTGATGGTCAGCGAGAGCAGAATCGCCAGCAGCGTGGCGACCACGACTGCCGGCCAGACCACTTCGCCGATCCTGGTGCGGGTACGGTCGCGGACGTCGATGAACTGCTCCTGCGGTATAATTGCGTACAGCCTCAGCTCGCGAGAGGCGCTTGTGACGGGGTCTTTCCTTATCATTGCGTGCGAGGCCAGCCGATACTCCCTGCCTCCGATAACAGCTTTGTCGGGCAAGCTTGTTTTTTCGATTATCCGCTGGAATTCCTGCTTCTGCTCCGTCGAAAGGCTTGAGCCGATAATCTTCCCCTTGCGGCTGTCGACGGTTACGAAATCCACCCCGAAAATCTCCTCCAGGTATTTCATCAGCGGGTCGTCGAACGACCACTTATGCTTTTTGAGGAACTCGGCGGTCTTTGAGGCGGTGTCTTTCACCAGTCGCTCTTCCACGACCTGGCCTGCGATTTCACCGGCCATCCAGCCCAGAAGCACGGCTACTCCTGCGACCAGCAGGTTCATGACTATGATTGTTCGAATCCGGATGGAGATTCGCATATTGGTGCGTCTCCTGCCAATATAAAGCTCTAAACTATCGGCAGAAGACTATATCACATGTTCGTATTGTTTACACAGTCGCTCTTCGGCTGAACTTTCCTGCCGAGTTTCTGCCACACCTTCAGTCCGACGCGTTTTGCGTCTTCGACGACAAGATACATCGACGGCACGATGACCAGCGTTATCAGCGTGGAGAACAGCAGGCCGAAACCCAGCGACAGTGCCATCGGAATCATGAACCTGGCCTGACGCGACGTTTCGAATATCATCGGGGCAAGCCCGCCGAACGTTGTCAGCGTCGTGAGGATGATGGGACGGAACCGCTGAATGGCCGCGGCGTGTATCGCGACCCGGTACGTCAGGTCGGATTTCCTCCTGTGCGTGTTGGCGAAGTCTATCATAATCAGCGAATCGTTGACGACGATGCCGGCCAGCGCGACGATGCCGAACAGGCTCGGCAGGCACAGGTTGTAGCCCATAACCAGGTGGCCGAGTATCGCTCCGACTACGCCGTACGGTATGCTCATCATTATTATCAGCGGCTGGCTGTAGCTGCGGAACGGAATGGCGAGCATGGCGTACAAACCGAGCAGGGCGATGGGGAAGGTTATCGCCAGGCTACCGAGGCTTTCGCGCATGTCCGCCTGGTGGCCTTCGAAACTGTACTGCAGGCCGGGGTATTTTTTTATCAGGTCGGGCAGAACGTTTTTCTTCAGGTCGCTGAGTACTTCGCCGGCCTTGCTCTGCGGCGTGACGTCTGCAGAGACTGAGACGACCCGCCGTCCGTTGCGGCGGTTGATGGCCGTGTACGCCCGCCCTCGCTCGTATGTCGCGATTTCTCGCAGAGGCACGTAGCTGCCGGACGGCGTTTTTATGAGCATGTCGTGAATAGTCTGCTCGGTCGATCGCTGCGATTCGGGGAGGCGGACCATTATCTTGATTTCGTTCCGGCCTCGCTGCTGGCGGACCACTTCAGCGCCATAAAGCGCCTGTCGAATCTGGCGGGCCACTTCTCGCCGGGTCAGGCCGAGGCTTTCGCCTTCCGGTTTGATTTTGAAGTCAAGCTGCTGCTTGCCCGGCTGGTAGCCGTCGTCGATATCTGCGGTGTTCGGATATGTTTCGAGCACGCCGGCCAGCTCGACGCACGCACGGTCCAGCACGTCTATGTCGCGATGGCTGAGTTCGACCGAGACCGGCCTGCCGTGACTGCCCGGCCCGCCGGCGTCGGATGCGAATTTGAGATACTCAACGCCGGGCACTTCGCCGACCTCTTTACGCCAGCGATCCGTGAATTCCTCGGTGCTCATTATGTTTTTGCGGATGTCCGGGTCCGCCAGCGATACTCTCATTCGCCCGGTATGGCTGCCGTCTCTGCCGATATCGGCGGTGATGGACGTCACTAGTTCGGGATGTCCGCTTTCGGCGATTACCTTGTTGGCGCCGTCAAGCAGGCGGTTCATGATGGCCTCGGTTTTCTCCACCGGCGAGCCGTAGGGCAGAACCAGTTCAGCCTGCGAAAAATCGGATTCCACCTTCGGGAAGATTTCAAATCCCATGCGCCCGCTGAAGGCGTAAGCCAGAGTTATCGCAAGCAGCGATATCGCCGTCGCGACGGTCAAATAACGGTGCTTCATCGTGAATTTCAGGAACGGGCCGTAGCGGTGCTTGACCCATCGCATGAAGCTGTGGCTGAACGCCTGCTGCTTTGTGTGCAGCCATGCCGAAATGCCGCGGCGATGCCGTTCCCGCTGGTGCGCCAGATGGCTGGGCAGCACAAAAAGGCACTCGCCGAGCGAAATGAGAAAAACGGTGCTGACCACGATTGGAATCATCCTGAAAAATTTTCCCATCGTGCCGGGAATGAAACAGAGTGGCAGAAACGTCACTATGTTAGTCAGCACGCTGAATGTCACCGGGACGGCGACTTCACGCGCGCCGCGGATAGCCGCCTTGTAGAACGACATGCCGTTCTGGTGATAGTGATAGACGTTCTCGCCGACGACAATGGCGTCGTCAACGACGATGCCGATCGCGATAATGTACGCGAAAAGGGACATCATGTTTATTGATATGTCCGCAGCCGGCAGGAAGAGAAATGAGCCTAGGAATGAAACCGGAATGCCCATCATCACCCAGAAAGCGAGCCTCGCCTCGAGGAACAGACCGAGCGCGATCAGCACGAGGACGAGTCCCATCATTCCGTTTGAGACAAGCAGCTCGACGCGCTGACGATAGACGTCGGAGCTGTCGTCTTCGATGGCCGTGCTTATGCCCGGCGGAAGTATCGGCTCGATTTCCTTGAGCTGCTTGCGGACGGCGTCGGCCACCGATATGGGCGTCTGGTCGCCGACGCGGTAGACCTCGAGCATGACGGCCGGCTTGCCGTTGTAGCGGGTGTAGCGGTCCGTGTCGGCGAAGCTGTCGTCTATCTTCGCGATATCGCCCAGAAGTATCTCGCTGCCGTTTGCGCTGGTCACGATGGGCAGGCGCGCGAACTGGTCGCCGTAATCGCGGCGTTCCTTTATGCGGACGAGAATTTCGCCGCTGCTGGTTTTCAGCCCGCCGCTGGGAATGTCGACCGACGTGTTGCGGAGTTTTGTGGCGATGTCATCCAGCGTAATTCCGTACCGCCGCTGGTTCTCCTGCGAAATTTCGATGCCGATTTCCAGGTCAGGCAGACCGGTAAGCTCTACCTGCGTTATGTCCGGGTTCTGCAGAAGTATGTCCCTTGCCTGTTCGCCCAGTTCGTGAAGCGTCGTCTCGCCGGCATCCCCGTAAATGACGACCGTCAGCACCTCGTGCTTGTGCGAAATAATCTGCACGATGGGCCTTTCCGCGTCTTCCGGGAACGTGGTGACGCGGTCAACCTCGCTTTTAACGTCGTCGGCCAGCTTTTGAATGTCGTAGCCTTCCATCATCTCGATGCTGATTGTGCCCAAGCCTTCATTGGCGACGGAGTTCACCTCATCCACGCCGTCCAAGCCTCGAACCGCCTCCTCAACGACGAGAATGATGCCTTTCTCGACTTCTTCCGGGTTGGCTTCCGGATATTCAACCGATACCTCCACAATGTCGTCGGTGACGTCGGGGAATACTTCCTGCTTGATGTGCTTCAGCGCGAAAAAGCCGCCCACCAGGCATGTAAGCATCACCAGGTTGGATGCGACCGAATTGCCGGCCATCCAGCTTATCGGGCCTTTCGGCGGAGCGTCGGGCAGCTTGTCGATTTCATCCGTCATTGCCTGTTCTCCGGCTGGGTGGTCTGTGTGTCGTTTTGAGCGTCCTTTTCGGACGATTTGTCACGGTTCGCCGTGCGAAGGGCCATGCCCTGCACAGGCGCTCCGATGTTACTTGTCACCAGCAGGTCGCCGTTTTCGATGCCCTCGGAAACATACACGTAATCATTGTCGCTCAGGACGGCTTTGATCCGACGGATGTCCAATGTTTTCTGTTCTTCCTTTTTGCCGGTATCTTTGTTTATGACTTCTTCGATTTTCATCATCCAGACGAAATCGCCGTCATGCAGCACCGTGCGGGGCACTTTTGCGACGTTGTCGATTCTGCTGCCGTCTATCTCGACACGGACATACGAATCGAGCAGGAGTTCCTTGCCGGCGGGGCACTCCAGGCAGATGGGGTCTTCGACCGCCACGAGTATCTGGGCCATGCGGCCTTCCGGTTCAAGTCCCGTCATAAGCCGCTCGACCTTACCTGTACGGTAGACGCCCGCTCCCCATGCGGATTCATAATATATGCGAACGGGCGAGCCTTCGCCGCTGCCGTTGTGCCCGGGTATGCGAATCCATTTCAATTCGTCCACCGGTACGGTGACCTGCACCCAGTACTTGTCCGTGCCGACAAGCGACGCCAGCGT
>CAZVYJ010000028.1:0-1414 GCA_964631565.1 uncultured Planctomycetaceae bacterium | reverse complement strand
CCGGTACGGTGACCTGCACCCAGTACTTGTCCGTGCCGACAAGCGACGCCAGCGTCGTGCCGACTGCGACCTGCGAGCCGAGGTTCACGTTTCGCGACTGGACGATGAGGTTGAACGGCGCGACGACGTTAGTCCGCTGGAGGTCGAGTTTCGCCTTGTCCAGTGCAGCCTGGGCCGCTTCGACGTTGGCCTTGGCCGTTGCCAGCTGAGGCTCGCGGAGAACGAGGCTTTTGTCTTCTTCGCCGATTTCCTTTTCCAGAAGTTCATATTCCTTGCGTGCGACAGACTGCTGGCCGAGCTCGACCTGCAGGTCGGACTCGACCTTCGTCAGGTCGCTTGCCCGCTGGCGGACGATAAGCTCGTAATCCTTCGGGTCTATCTGGAGTATCTGCTGGCCTGCCTTGAAAAGCCCGCCGGGCACGAAGTGGCTGCTGACGTCGATAATCTCGCCGCTGACACGCGATGCCAGCTGGATGCTGACGGCCGGTATCACGGTGCCCATCGCACGGACGGTTACGTCATGGCTCTGCCGCTGGACAGGCGTGACTTCCACAAGTATTGACTGTTTCTTCGGTGCGCCTCGTTTCGTTTCGGGCGGAGTAAGCATCAGGAATATAACTATGCCTGCCGTTATGCCGAGTATGGCGAAGATAATCAGCGTCATTCCTCCCCGGCTGGCGAGGAAAGTCCGGATATTGCGGGGGGCGGCCTTTTTAGGTTCCGTATCGGTTGGTTGCATTTTTACTTATCCTTCGCTGTCCGGCTGGGCGGCCGGTTTGTTTTTCATCTCGACGACGGCGCGGGCCGGGCGGGGCAGAGTCCAGCTGCCGGCCAGGGCACGGTACAAATCTATCCTCAGATGAATCAGCTCCAGCTGCGCCTGCAGGTGCGTGCGCTGCAGCTTCTGGTGGCTCAGCAGCGTGGTCAGGTAGCGGGTGAAATCCACCGTGCCCTTGGTGTAGTTTTCGAGTATCTGCTTTGTGGACTTGTCGGACAGCTCAAGCTGCCTGGTGAGGCTGGCGACGTACTCCGTCTGCTTGGCCTCCTCGGAAAGCGCGTCCTCGACCTCTTTCAGCGAGCCGAGCAGCACGTCGCCGTAGGAGTTGAGCTTTTCCGAGACGACCGCCTGCGTGCGCTCGACTTCGGCTTTTCGCAGGCCGGCGTCGAGCAGCGGGGCGGCGAGGTTGGCGGCGAGACTCGCCAGCCAGTTGTCGAAAATGTTCCGTATCTGCTCGCCGGAGGTTTCGGCCGTCATGGTCAGGCCGAGTTTCGGGAACTGGTCGGCGATGGCTGCGGCGACTCGCTTGTCCGCCGCCTGCACGCGAAGCTCCGCGGCGATAACGTCGGGCCTGCGGCGCAGCCACTCCATCGGCAGGCCGGCCTTCGGACTGGGCGGAAGCTGCGGGAGGCTCTC